>NZ_JBBGYU010000011.1:0-233467 GCF_037479555.1 Comamonas sp. MYb396
GGTTGGGCGGGAACAGCGGCCACGGGGCCTTCCACTTCCCAGCGCAGCTGCGACTGGGCGATGACGCCGGTCTGCGCAGCAATCTGCTGCTGCACGGCTTCGATTGTGGTCAGGCCCTCGATCGGCGCGAGCTGGGCCTGGGTCAGGGCCACCGGCACGCGGCCGGTCAGCGGCTTGGTGGTCTGGGCGCAGTACACCTGCTCCACGCCGGGGCGGGCGGTCTCGATCAGGAAGGAGTTGGCCTGCGACACATCGGGCACCATCAGGCCGATGCGACCCTGGGCCACCACCGCCTGCTGCTGCGGGTTGGGATAGACCTGGGTGACCACCTGGGCGGCATCCTGGTAGTAGCAGTAGAGGAAGCCGGTACGGGCCGGTGCCACGCGCAGCACCACCGAGGTGCCGATGGGCAGCTGCGATGCCAGCTCCTTGTGGCCGAGCAAGGACAGCGCCAACGCGTCGGTGGTCGGCTCGTTGTCCGGCAGGCCATGCGGGCGCGGCTTCAGCTCGTCGCTTTGCGGCGAGTAGCTGGAGGCGATTTTGTCATCGGCCGACATGCCGGCATACAGGCGCAGCAGGCCCATATAGGTCTCGAAGTTGACGACGCCAACCGGGGTCAGGTCCAGCGATGCCTGGTAGAGCGCCAGCGCATTGCGCAGCGCGGTGGAGTCGTTGCCATCGATGGGGCCGCTCCAGGCGCCTTCGGCCTGCAGCACGCGCTGGGCCAGGGTGATGCGGTCGGCCGCGCCTTGCTCGTCAAACCAGGTGCGCATCTGGCGTTTGAATTCGGGGTGGTTCTGCTCGTAGTCGATGCATTCCCAGTACGGCACCTTGGCCCATTTGCCCACCAGCTCGATGGTGGCCAGGTCGACCAGCAGGCGCACGGCCGCGCCTGCGCCCTGGTTCACATCGGCAGCCACTTCGTACTGCACGCCCAGGCGGTAGATGTGCTTGGGCAGGCCGGTGGCGCGCCCGCCGATCTCGACCGAGCGGCCGCCGGTGGCGACGACCAGCTCGTTGGCCGAATCCAGACCGGGGTAGAGCGTGCGGGAGTTCATGTCGCCCAGATGCAGGTCGAGCCCCACGACCGTGCCCAGCAAGTCCCAGCTGTAGCCGGTGTCGGTATTGGCGGTGGAGACGCCCAGGCTGCTGCGCTTGGAGACCACCGTCTTGTCGCCAAAGCTGATGGCGCCCGAGACATAGATCTGCGGCTTGCGCAGCTCGATCTGGCCGTTGTTGAGCAGCAGGCTGGTCATCGTCTGCACGGTGTCCTGCTTGAGCGCATCGACCTCATAGTCCACCACGCGGAAGGCCTGGCTGGTGCGCGACATGCGCGACAGCGCCGTGATCACCATCTCCTTGGTGCCGGTGGAAAAGAGGCCCGAGGGATCGGGGATGCTCTTGACCGCCACCAGGGTCGAGGGCACCTGCTCGGCCGCCAGCATGCGGTCCATGCAGGCCAGGCCTTCGCGCATCGCCGATGCGGATTTGGTGGGCGTGACCAGCGGCGACTGCTCGGTGATGCCCTTTTCAATGATGTCCTTGCGGTCGGACAAGGTGGGCTGGATGCTGCAGGCAGACAAGGCCAGCACGCAGGGCGCAAGCGCCAGGCGGCGAATCGATGAAAGATGCATGGTGGTTGTTCGTTATGGCGATGGTGGGGCTGCCGCTGGGGTCAGCGTCCTGCCGGGCTCCCTCGTCCCGGGGTAGCTGCGCAGAGGTCTCAGACTCTGGCGCAGAAGCCATCGTGTTTATTTGCAGATATTGATGACGGAGCCACGTACGACGGTCACCTGGTCGGCATTGCCCGCCCCATAGCGGTTACCGATACCGGCCGTGCCTTCGTTGATCTGGGGGGCGGCACCCACATTGGTATTGCAGTTCTTGCCCGAGGGGCCGGTGACCATTTCACGCTCGATGGCGGATCTGGAGTCCTGCTCCGTCAGGTAGTTGCGGGCCATGGCGTTGCTCACCTTGTTGCGTGAGGCCGGGTCGAGCCCGGTGCGGCCTGCGGGTGGCTTTTGCTGCGCCTGCGCGGCGGCGCACAACAGGGCGAGAACCCATACCCCGGCATAGCTGGCTTTCATGCGCAGTCTCCTGGAGGGACCCTCTGCACAGCGGTCGGCAGGCTAAGAAATGCGGCCGCATCCTATAGCGCTGACGAATGCTCTGCAGAAGATCTTTTTGATAGGGGCCGGCCAGCAAATGGTCTCCAGACGCATTCGGCGGCCAGCGGGATGAAGGGATGGGGATTACTTGCCGTCGTTGGATGCGAGGTTTTGCTCGGCCTTGGTCATCGCGCCGATCGCCATATTGGCCACGGCACCATTGGTGACCGAGACTTCCTGCTTGTTATTGCCGCCGATATTGACGTTGCCCTTGTTGGAGGCCAGGTTTTGCGTGGCAGTGGCACCAGCGCCAATGGCCATATTGGCGACAGCGCCGTTTTTCACGGTGACCTTCTGGTCGTTGTTGCCTTTGATCTTCACTTCTGCCTGGGCAGACATGGCGATAGCCGAAACCGACACCAGAATTGCGAAAAACTTCTTCATAAAAATCTCCTCGTTACTGAAAGAATATGGTGCACATCCTTGTGATGCACCTCTGCAGTCAGCTCCCCTGTCGGAGAAACCGAACCGTTCATCGGCGTGCGGCCGCAGGGCGCCCTGCTACCGTCCGCCAATGTTCACTACGCTGCGCATGCCGGTGCCGGTGGCCTGGTTGACCACGGGGCCACCGACGGAAACCACCTGGCTGCCACTGCCAACACCGCCATTGCGCGACGCAATATTCAATTCGCTATAGGCCCCGAAACTGGCCATGTTCGCGACCACGCCATTGACCGAGGTCACCTGGTTGTTGCCGCGGATCTGGCGAATGTTCTTGTTTGACGAGATATTCATCACCGCCTGGGCCGCTGGGCCGGAGATATTGACGATGCCGCCATTGACCACCACCTGCTGGTTGTTTTGGGCGAATACCGAGGCGCTCAGCCCCAGGCCTGCGCACAGCAGCAGATGCCGCTGTTTTGCCAGTGCCTGGATGAATGCCTGCTTGGCGCCTGTAATGGATTGATGGCCCATGGTCAATAGCTCCTTGCCGATAGACGAAAACTTGCTAAGGCGTGTTTTTAACTGCAGTCCGGCACGGAGAAATGACGAGTTGAAACCGGGTGATTCATGAATATTTCATGACATAAGAAATATCTAGTAGCAATCAGATTTTGTTTTTTGAAACTGCCTATAGAAAACAAATATGCAGGTAACAAGTGAATTACATATGAGGCTATAAACTGAATCGATGCGTAGGCAATTTCTTTACAAAGATCTGCAAATTGGCAACTCGCTTTACTTTTGAGCTTTGTTTTTACGAATACGTAAAAAAAGCCTGCTCCAACTGGGCAGGCTTAGAAGAGGATTAGCTGAGTTGCTATAAAAAAAGCAGCCCCAGGGGGCTGCTCTTGGTGTTTACCCTAGGGTGCACCTTGGGCGCTGGCGCTGAGCGCCACAAGCTCTATTCAGGCGCCGGCCTTGACCTTCAGGCGCCAGGCGTGCAGCAATGGCTCGGTGTAACCCGAGGGCTGCTCCTTGCCCTTGAACACCAGGTCCAGCGCGGCCTGGAAGGCGGTGCCCTGCGGGTTGGCCACCAGGCTCTTGTAAGCCGCATCGCCAGCGTTCTGGCCATCGACCACCTTGGCCATGCGGGCAAAGCTGTCGCGCACCATCGCCTCGGTCACGATGCCGTGCTGCAGCCAGTTGGCGATGTGCTGGCTGGAGATGCGCAGGGTGGCGCGGTCTTCCATCAGGCCCACGTTGTGGATGTCGGGCACCTTGGAGCAGCCTACGCCCTGGTCGATCCAGCGCACCACATAGCCCAGGATGCCCTGGACGTTGTTGTCCACTTCCTGCTGCTTGTCGGCATCGCTCCAGTTCGGGTTGGCGGCCACGGGCACCTGCAAGATGGCATTGAGCAGGTTGTCGCGCTCGGCATCGGCGCTGGTCTTTTCCAGCTCCTTTTGCACCTCGGCCACATTGACCTGGTGGTAATGCAGCGCATGCAGGGTGGCGCCGGTGGGCGAGGGCACCCAGGCGGTGTTGGCGCCGGCCTTGGGCTGGGCAATCTTTTGCTCGAGCATGGCCTTCATCAGGTCGGGCATGGCCCACATGCCCTTGCCGATCTGGGCGCGGCCACGCAGGCCCATGGTCAGGCCCACGAGCACATTGCTCTTCTCATAGGCGGGCAGCCAGGCGCAGGTCTTCATGTCGGCCTTGCGCACCATGGGGCCGGCGTACATGGCGGTGTGCATTTCATCGCCGGTGCGGTCCAGGAAGCCGGTGTTGATGAAGGCCACACGTGCAGGCGCTGCGGCAATGGCGGCCTTCAGGTTCACCGTGGTGCGGCGCTCTTCGTCCATGATGCCGAGCTTGACGGTGTTGGCGGGCAGCCCCAGCATCTGCTCGACGCGGCCAAACAGCTCGTTGGCAAAGGCCGCTTCGGCCGGGCCGTGCATCTTGGGCTTGACGATATAGACACTGCCGGTGCGGCTGTTGCGGATGCCCTGGGCGCCCTTGCCCTGCAGGTCGTGCATGGCAATCGCCGTGGTCACCACCGCATCCATGATGCCTTCGGGAATCTCTTGCTTGTTGGCACCCCAGAGGATGGCCGGGTTGGTCATCAGGTGGCCGACATTGCGCAGGAACATCAGCGAGCGGCCATGGAGCTTGAGGCGGTCGCCATTGGCGCCCGTGTACTCGCGGTCGGCGTTCAGGCCCCGGGTTACCGTCTTGCCGCCCTTGTCGAAGGACTCGGTCAGGCTGCCCTTGAGAATGCCCAGCCAGTTGGCATAGCCGTTGACCTTGTCTTCGGCATCCACCGCCGCCACCGAGTCTTCCAGATCGAGAATCGTCGACAGCGCCGCTTCCACCACCACGTCGGAGACGCCGGCGGCATCGCTGCTGCCGATGGGCGTGGCCTTGTTGATGATGATGTCGATATGGATGCCATGGTTCTTCAGCAGCACCGATTGGGGTGCGGCCGCATCACCTTGGTAGCCGACAAACTTGGCGGCGTCCTTCAAGCCGCTCTTGCTGCCGTCCTTCAGGGAGACGGCCAACTGGCCGCCTTCAACAGCGTAGCCGGTGGCATCGGCATGCGAGCCTTGGGCCAGTGGCGCGGCCTGGTCCAGGAACTGGCGGGCATAGGCGACCACCTTGGCGCCGCGCACCGGGTTGTAGCCCTTGCCCTTTTCTGCGCCACCGTCTTCGCTGATGGCATCGGTGCCGTAGAGCGCGTCATACAGCGAACCCCAACGGGCGTTGGCGGCGTTCAGTGCATAGCGGGCATTGAGAATGGGCACCACCAGCTGGGGGCCGGCTTGCACGGCCAGCTCGGAGTCCACGTTCTCGGTGCTGGCCTTCACTTCCTTGGGTTGCTCGACCAGGTAGCCGATCTGCGTCAGAAACTGGCGGTAGGCCGGCATGTCGGTGATGGGGCCGGGGTGGGCCTTGTGCCAGCTGTCCAGCTCGGCCTGCAGGCGGTCGCGCTCGGCCAGCAGGGCCGCGTTCTTGGGCGCCAGGTCAGAGACGATGGCATCAAAACCTTGCCAGAACGCAGCGGGCTCCACGCCCGTGCCTGGCAGCACCTGGGTGTTCACAAAGTCATACAGAACCTGGGCCACTTGCAGGCCGTGGACGGTGGTGCGTTCAGTCATGGTGTCTACCTTTCAATACTTAACAACTGCAGGTGCGCGGGAGCACCCATCAGCACACTTTATTCCATACCCACCATGGCAATCAATCCATTAAAAACACTTTGATATATGACTTTTATGGAGGTAATCAACGACTGCCAACGCCTCGTTAGGTGGGTGTGGATGTGATGGTTTGAATGATCCGATCCAGCGTATTTATATATCAAGCCTCTGTCAGGACCGTTGCCGGCGTAAGCGCTGGCTCGCTGCAGCGCCCTAGCACAGCTGTTGCCCAAAAGTAGCAAGCGATCAGAAAAAGCGCGCAAAGCTTGATGAAAATCAGAAATGATCAGATACAATCATTTTCATCAGGAGGCGATAATTTTCCACGCGCCTTCGCTTTTCAGGAGTGTTTCCATGGCGAATTTGACCGACAGCTTGAATGATCTGATGTCTCTGGAAGGCGCTCTGTGCGCAGCGGTTGTCGACTACAACAGCGGCATGATGCTGGCCAGCGCCGGCACCGGCGTGGACATGGAACTGGCAGCTGCCGGTAACACCGAAGTGGTGCGCGCCAAGATGAAGACCATCAAGGCCCTGGGCCTGAACGAGAACATCGACGACATCCTCATCACCCTGGGCAAGCAGTACCACATCATCCGTCCTTGCTCGCGCCTGGCCGGCATCTTTGTGTACTACGTGCTCGACAACAAGCGCGCCAACCTGGCGCTCGCACGCCGCAAGGTGACCGACGTCGAAAGCGCGATGACCATGTAAGGGTGGGCCGCGCCGCGCTAGGCCGGCCGCGCTAGGCCGCGCCAGCGCTGCTGAGCGGCCATGGTTGTTACCTGGCGTACCACCATGGCGCCGCCGCGTCGCAAATAACATACGCTTTGTTACGAGTTGCGGGCTGCGCTGCTGCCCGCTGTTTTTGCAGGCGGGCACAAGCCAGCCCATGCGCGGCTGCTATCCAAATGTCAGATTCCTGCGCCGGCTGCACCTGCCTGGGTGACAGCCGCATGCAGAGAATGATTGCTCTGATCAGAAGTGACTTATTAGAATCATCTATACCTTAATAAGGTGGTAGTGCTTGATATAGATCACATGGATTGGAGATCGACATGGCAAATCTGAACGACAGCTTGAGCGACTTGATGACGATGGACGGCGCGCTGTGCGCTGCCGTGGTGGACTACAGCAGCGGCATGATGCTGGGCAGCATCGGCAGCGGTGTGGACATGGAGCTGGCAGCGGCTGGCAACACCGAAGTGGTGCGCGCCAAGATGAAGACGATGAAGGCCCTGGGCCTGAACGACAACATCGACGACATCCTCATCACCTTGGGCAAGCAGTACCACCTCATCCGCCCATCGCAGAAGCTGGCTGGCATCTTCGTCTACTACGTGCTGGACAAGGCCCGCTCCAACCTGGCGCTGGCCCGCCGTAAGGTGGCCGATGTCGAGTCGAACATGAGCATGTAAATACACGCTAAGCGGCGTTGGCCGCCACCGCACAACGGGCCCCGATGGGCCCGTTGGCTTTTGCAGCGCCCGTGCTGCGCAGGCTAGGCCGAGACCAGCGGCGCGCGGAACTGGTAGCCCACTTTTTGCTGCGATTGCAGCGGCACCGCCAGCGGCGTGGCCTTTTCGATGCGGCGGCGCAGGCGGTAGATGGTGGCGTGCAGGCTGTTGTCGGAGTCGCTGGCCGTCGGGTAGCCCAGCAGCTCACGGATCTGGTCGCGGCCCACGACGGCGCCCTGGGCTTTTAGAAAACACTGCATCAGCATCAGGTCGGTGGGGCTCAGATCCACGCTCTGGCCATCGGGGGTCAGCAGCAGGCTGCGGTGGCTGTCGAGCTTCCAGGCCGTGGCGACCTGGGCGGTGGTCATGATGCGGCGGTGCACGGCGCGCACGGCCAGCTCCACCTGCTCGAAGGTCACCGGCTTGGTCAGGTACATGTCGGCGCCGGCATTGATGACCTCGGCAAACACCTCGGGGCCCAGCCGGCCCGAGACGATCAGCACGCCCGCCTGGTTGCGCTTGCGCAGAATGCGCAGCAGCTCGGTGCCGTTGACGCCGGGCAGCATCAGGTCCAGCACATAGAAGTCAAAACGGTAGGGCTCGATGTCGGCCAGCAGGTCGCTGCTGTCGTTGTAAACCTGTACCTGAACGCCCTGGTTGCGCAAGTGCTGGGCCAGAAATTCGCTGTATTCGGGGTCGTCGTCGACCAGGGCGAGCGTGGCGGGGAGCATGGTGGTTCCGTGAAATGGTGCAGTCGGTGAAAAGTCCTGAGAAGCGCGGTGCCAGCTTCTGCAGGGGCAAGCGGCCGGTGGCCATCGCGTGGCTGGCTAATCGTCCAGCCCTTGGGGCAACTCCATGCGCATGATGGTGCCGTTTGGCTGGCGCGGCAAGGCCTGCACGGTGCCCTGGTGCAACTGCACCACCGAGCGCACGATGAACAGACCCAGGCCCGCGCCCGCCCGGTGGCGGTGTTCGGTGCCGCGCGTGCCTTTCTCGAACAGGCGCGGGCGCAGGCTGTCGGGGATGCCCGGGCCTTCGTCGATCACCTCGATGATCAGCGCCAACGGGTCGTCCGAATCGGCCAGGCGCAGCAGCACCGGGCTGTCAGCCGGGGCGTAGTTGAGCGCATTGTTGAGCAGGTTGCGGATGGTCAGCCGCATCAGCGCCGGGTGCAGCTGCACCGTGCGCGCCTCGGCATCCCAGACCACCTGGATGCGCGGGCGGGCATCGGCAGCGATGTCGTGCAGCACCAGGTTGACGAGGGTCGGCAGGTCGGTATCGGACGAGGCGCCAGCGCGCCCGCCCACGGCAAGAATGGTGCCGGCCGCCAAGGTGTTGTCCAGGGTGCCGATGACCTGCTGGAGCACATGCTCGGCGCGCAGCAAGGCCTTGGTGGCCGGGGTGGTCTGGCTCAGCTGCAGCTCGGCAATGGCCGACATGGTGGCCTGCATTGCGGCCGAAGCGTTGTTGAGCGGCTGGCGGATCTCATGCGAGAGCAGCTGCAGCATTTCGCTGTGCTCGGTGAGCATGGCGGTGCGCCAGTCCAGCAAGGTGCGCAGCTTGAGCAGCTCGCTTTTCTCTTCGGTGCGCTCCAGATCGGTGGACGAGAGGGAGGCCAGCTGCGCGCGCAGGTCGTCGGTTTGCGCCGCGTTGGCGTATTCGGCGCTGCAGTCCTGCATCAGCATCAGCACGCCCTGGGCGGTTTTGTTGCCTGCCGGCCCGGGCCAGAGGTGGGGTGAGAGGCTGATGCGGCGCCAGGCGACATGGCCATGGGCATCGGTCTTGCGCGTGTCGAACTGCTGGCGCAGGCCCTGGGCGGCGGCCTGCAACGCGTCGTGGTGCTGCTGGGCAAAGTCGGGCGGCAGCGCTTCGTCGAGCAGTTGGCCGACGATGCCGGTGGTGGGCACGCCAAACCATTCGCACCACTGCGGTGTGGCCAGGCGCAGGCGCTGGTCACGGCCCCAGTAGGCCATGGCAACGGGGCTGCTGCCAAACAGGCGCAGCAGCTGGGCGGGGGCGTACCAGAGGGCGTCGGCGCTGGAGGGGGTGCTGGTGGGCGGCGTTGAAGCTGGCGGCATAGGAGCGGGGGCGCAGGAAAAGAGCGGCTGTCAATGATGTCGCAGCGGGATGTGCGCTTTCATGCGCCCGCCAGGCCGGAGCCCCGATGATAATAGGCTGTGGCCCTGCCAGCGCGTCGCACAAGCGGCGGCCAGCGGGCTTTGCGTATTTTCTGTGTTCTGTCTGGTATGGATCGCCTCAAGCAGCTCGAATCATTTGTCGCCATCGCCTCGCGCGGCAGCCTCACGGCCGCTGCCAAGGCCGAAGGCGTGGCCCCGGCCATCATGGGCCGCCGGCTCGATGCGCTGGAGGAGCGCCTGGGTGTCAAGCTGCTGGTGCGCACCACCCGCAAGCTCACCCTGACCTACGAGGGCGCGGCCTTTCTGGAAGACTGCCAGCGCCTGCTGGCCGAGCTGGCCAGTGTCGAGGCCAGCGTCAGCGCCGGCGGCATCAAGGCCACAGGCCATCTGCGCGTGACCGCGCCGGCCGGCTTTGGGCGCCGCCATGTGGCGCCGCTGCTGCCGCTCTACCATGCGCGCCACCCCGACGTGACGATCTCGCTGAACCTGAGCGACCGCCTGGTCGACCTGGCCGGTGAGGGCTATGACTGCGCGATCCGCGTGGGCGACCTGCCCGATTCCTCGCTGGTGAGCGTGCGCGTGGCGGACAACCGGCGCCTGTGCGTGGCCACGCCCGAGTACCTGCGCCGCCGGGGCATTCCGCGCCACCCCAGCGAGCTGAGCCAGCATGACTGCCTGACCTTGTCGAGCGAGGCCTCGCAGACGCGGGGCTGGGCGTTTCGCATGCCGGCAGCCACTGGCGCCAGCGAGGTGGTCTACCTCAAGCCCGGCGGCCCGCTCGATTGCTCGGACGGCCAGGTGCTGCACGACTGGTGCCAGCAAGGCTGGGGCATTGCCTGGCGCAGCACCTGGGAGGTCGAGTCCGAGATTGCCGCCGGCCGCCTGGTCGAGGTGCTGGAGAACTTTGCCGCGCCGCCCAACGGCATCTATGTGATGTTCCAGCAGCGCAAGCACCTGCCGCTGCGGGTGCGCTTGTGGATCGATTTCGTCAAGCAGCACTACGAACGAGCCGATTTCTGGAAAAAGATGGAGTAACACGATGACTTTGGAAGCTGTTCTGGCCTGCCTGCACCTGCTGGCCTTGTTGACCATGGTGGTTTTTCTCTCCAGCGAGGCGGCGCTGTGCCGCGCCGAGTGGATGAATGGGGCTGTGGTGCAGCGCCTGGCGCGCCTCGATCTGATCTACGCCTTTGCCGCGCTGGCGGTGCTGGCCACCGGCCTGCTGCGCCTGTTTCTGGGCGCCAAGGGCGTGACCTGGTATGTCAGCCAGCCGCTGTTTCACCTGAAGATGACCTTGGTCGTCGTCGGCGTGGTGCTGTCCTTCAAGCCGACAGCCGTGTTCCGCCGCTGGTTACGGCAATTGCGCGACAATGGCGCTTTGCCCGGGGACGCCGAGGTGCGCGCCACGCGTAAATGGGTCATGTGGCAAGCCCATCTGATTCCCGTGATCGCCGCCGTCGCCGTGTTTTATGCCCGGGGCTGGTAAACCGGCCTGGCGCTGGTAACTGCTTCGTCTAAGTTTCAAATATGTTGCAAGTCAAAAAAGATTTGCTCGCAGTGCTTGCTGCCGAGCTCGAGAAATTGTCGCCTGGCGCAGGTAGCCGTGCGGCCTTTGAAACGCCCAAGGTGGCCGCCCACGGCGACTATGCCGTGACCGCCGCGATGCAGCTGGCCAAGCCGCTCAAGGCCAACCCCCGCGCACTGGGCGAGCAGCTCAAGGCCGCACTGGAGGCAGCGCCCGCCTTTGCGCAATGGGTGGAAGCGGTCGAGATCGCCGGCCCCGGCTTTTTGAACCTGCGCCTCAAGCCCGCTGCCAAGCAGCAGGTGGTGCAGGAAGTGCTGGCCCAGGGCGAGCGCTTTGGCATGCAGCCCCAGCGCGATGAAAAGATCATCGTCGAGTTTGTCTCGGCCAACCCCACTGGTCCGCTGCACGTGGGCCACGGCCGCCAGGCCGCGCTGGGCGATGCGATCTGCAACCTCTACGGCAGCCAGGGCTGGAGCGTGCACCGCGAGTTCTACTACAACGACGCGGGCGTGCAGATCGATACCCTGACCAAGAGCACCCAGCTGCGTGCCAAGGGCTTCAAGCCCGGTGACGACTGCTGGCCCACCGACAGCGAGAACCCGCTGGCCAAGAACTTCTACAACGGCGACTACATCGGCGATATTGCCCAGGCCTTCCTCGCCAAGCAGACCATCGAGGCCGACGACCGCGCGTTCACCGCCAATGGCGATGTCGAGGACTACGACAACATCCGCAACTTTGCGGTGGCCTACCTGCGCAACGAGCAGGACAAGGACCTGCAGGCCTTCAACCTCAAGTTTGACGAGTACTACCTCGAGTCGAGCCTGTACCAGAACGGCCATGTGGAAGAGACCGTCAAGCGCCTGATCGCCAGCGGCCACACCTATGAGCAGGATGGCGCGCTGTGGCTGCGCACCACTGATTTCGGGGACGACAAGGACCGCGTGATGCGCAAGTCCGATGGCACCTACACCTACTTCCTGCCCGATGTGGCCTACCACACGCAGAAGTTCCTGCGCGGCTACGGCAAGGCCGTCAACATCCAGGGCACGGACCACCACGGCACCATCGCCCGCGTGCGCGCCGGTCTGCAGGCGGTCAATGTCGGCATCCCCCAGGGCTACCCCGACTATGTGCTGCACACCATGGTGCGCGTGGTGCGCGGTGGTGAAGAAGTCAAGATCAGCAAGCGCGCCGGCAGCTATGTCACCTTGCGCGACCTGATCGAGTGGACCAGCAAGGATGCGGTGCGCTTTTTCCTGCTCTCGCGCAAGCCCGATACCGAGTACACCTTCGACGTCGACCTGGCCGTGGCCCAGAACAACGACAACCCGGTGTTCTATGTGCAGTACGCCCATGCGCGCATCTGCTCGGTGCTGCGCGGCTGGCAGGAGCAGGGCGGCGCTGGCCTGCCTGCGCTGAGCGGCATTGACCTGGGCGCGCTGCAGGGCCCACAGGCCCAGGCACTGATGCAGATGCTGGCCCAGTACCCCGAGATGCTGAGCAACGCCGCCGCAGGCAATGCGCCGCACGATGTTACGTTCTATCTGCGTGACCTGGCCTCGGCCTACCACAGCTACTATGATGCAGAGCGTATCTTGGTGGATGACGAAGCCACCAAACTGGCCCGTCTGGCACTCGTGGCGGCGGTCGCGCAGGTGCTGCGCAATGGCCTGGCCGTGCTGGGTGTGAGTGCACCAGAGCGCATGTGATTTTGCGAACAAAGGTAATAACTGCAATGCGACGACATCAACGTGGTGGAACCATCCTGGGCCTGATCCTGGGGCTGCTGGTGGGCGTGGGCGCGGCCTTGGCCGTGGCCGTGTACGTCACCAATGTGCCGGTGCCGTTTGTCAACAAAGGTGGCGTCAAGGGCGAGGCCAAGGACAAGGCCGAGGCGCAGCGCAACCAGAACTGGGACCCGAACTCGCCGCTCTATGGCAAGAACCCCGCGCGAGCGCCAGCGGCTGTGGCGCCGGCCGCGCAGGGCGTGGTGGTGCCAGAGCCGCCGCGCACCGTGGCTGACAACGCCACCCCGCCGGTGGAAAACAAGCCCGCCAAGCCCGAGGTGGTGCTGCCCGATCCAGCCAAGCCCGCCGACAAGCCAGCGGACAAGACCCAGGTCGCCAAGCTCGACCCCAAGGCCGGCCAGGGCGCCGATCCGCTGGGCGATCTGGCCAAGTCGCGCAGTGCCGATGGCACCGACGGCTTCCAGTACTTTGTGCAGGCCGGCGCTTTTCGCAGCCAGTCCGATGGCGATGCACAGCGCGCCAAGCTGGCGATGATGGGCTGGGAAGCGCGCGTGAGCGAGCGCGAAGTCAATGGCCGCACGGTATACCGGGTGCGCGTGGGCCCATTCAACAAGCGCGATGATGCCGATGGCCTCAAAGGCAAGCTCGATGGCGCCGGCGTGGATGCGCAAATCGTCCGCGTGCAGCGTTGAACTTTTGGCGGTGCAGGACACTCCTAACCGCAACTTGTCACTGGAGTTAACAAAACATGAAACGTCGTGAGTTTTCCACTTTGGCGGCTTCCGCTACTGCCGCTTCCGCGCTGAGCCTGCCTTTCGCTACTGGCGCCAACGCACAGGCCAAGTTCAAGGAAGGCAAGGACTACCTGAAGCTGGCCAAGCCCGTCACCCCCGATGCGCCCGCTGGCAAGGTCGAGGTGATCGAATTCTTCTGGTACAGCTGCCCCCACTGCAACGCCTTTGAGCCGCAGTTTGAAGCCTGGGCCAAGGCTGCCCCCAAAAACCTGCAGATCCGCCGCGTGCCCGTGGCCTTCAACAACACCTTTGTGCCCCAGCAAAAGATCTACTTTGCGCTGGAGTCGATGGGCCTGATCCCTGACGTGCATGTCAAGGTTTTCCGTGCGATCCACGTGGAGCGCCAGCGCCTGAACAAGGACGACGAGATCTTTGCCTGGATGGACAAGAACGGCGTGGACCTGGCCAAGTTCAAGGAAGCCTACAACTCCTTCAGCGTCGCAGGCCAGGTGCGCAAGGCCACCCAGCTGCAAGAATCCTATGGCGTCGAAGGCGTTCCATCGCTGGGCGTGGCGGGCAAGTACTACACCGACGGCACCCGTGCCGGCTCGATGAGCAACGTGCTGCAAGTGGTAGAGTTCCTGGCGGCACAAGGCTGAGCGGCCTCCCCAACGCTTTAGACAGAGCCCGCACGCGCGGGCTTTTTTGTGCCAAAAACGGCCCAACGCTCCAGCATGGCTACAATGGGGCAGAGCAAGATTCATGCCTTATGAGACACCGTATTTTTAACACTTTGTTGGTGGCAGTGGCCCTGGCCGTGCCGCTGCTGTCGCACGCTGAGCGTGCAGACCGCACCAAGCCCATGAACATCGAGGCGGACGATGGCCGCCACGATGAACTCAAGCAGACCAGTGTCTTCACGGGCAATGTGGTGGTGACCAAGGGCACCATCATCATCCGTGGCGCGCAGCTGACCGTGAGCCAGGACCGCGACGGCTTTCAGCACGGCGTGGTCACCGCTGCGCCGGGCAAGCTCGCGTTCTTCCGCCAAAAGCGGGATTCCGCCCCTGGCGCGCCCGACGAGTTCGTCGAAGGCGAAGGCGAGGTCATCACCTATAACGGCCGCGACGACACCGTGCACTTTGAGCGCCGTGGCGAGCTGCGCCGCTACCGCGAGACCACGCTGACCGACCAGGTCAGTGGCCCGCTGATCGTCTACAACAACCTGAGCGACACCTTCACGGTCTCCGGCCAAAAGGGTGCCCAGGCGGCGGCCGATCCCAAGCCCGGCGCGCCCAAGAAGGACCGCGTGCGCGTGATCCTGACGCCCAAGGCCGACGCCAAGGCGGACGACAAGGCCAGCGCCCCGGCCAAGCCCGCTGCCGATGACAAGACGCCATTGCGCCCCAGCACCCAACTGAACGACGGAGCCAAGTAACCGTGGCAGAAAACTCGTCGACCATTTCCGTCAATGCCCGGGTCGCCAACAGCGACCACCGCAGCCAGCTGGAGGTCTTGCACCTGGAGAAGTCCTACGGCAGCCGCAAGGTGGTCAAGGATGTATCGCTGTCGGTGCGCAAAGGCGAAGTGGTGGGTTTGCTCGGCCCCAATGGCGCGGGCAAGACCACCTCGTTCTACATGATCGTGGGCCTGGTGCGCAGCGATGGCGGGGATATCCGCATCGATGGGCAGTCGGTGGCCAATATGCCGATCCACCAGCGCTCGCAGCTGGGCCTGTCCTACCTGCCGCAGGAAGCCTCGATCTTTCGCAAGCTCAGCGTGCAGGACAATGTGCGCGCCGTGCTGGAGCTGCAAAAGGATGAGCATGGCAAGCCGCTCTCGCGCGCCGAGGTCGAGCGCCAGCTCACCGCGCTGCTGCAGGAGCTGCGGGTCGAGCACCTGCGCGAGTCACCGTCGGTGGCGCTGTCCGGCGGTGAGCGCCGCCGCGTCGAGATCGCCCGTGCACTGGCCACCCAGCCCCGTTTCATCTTGCTCGACGAGCCCTTCGCCGGCATCGACCCCATCGCCGTGATCGAGATCCAGCGCATTGTCGCCTTCCTCAAGGAGCGCGGCATTGGCGTGCTGATCACCGACCACAATGTGCGCGAAACCCTGGGTATCTGTGACCATGCCTGCATCATCAGCGATGGCAAGGTGCTGGCCGCCGGGACGCCGCAAGAGATTGTGGAGAACGCAGAGGTCCGGAGGGTGTATCTGGGTGAACATTTCCGTATGTGACACCGCACGCCTTGGCGGGCGTGCCAGCCAAGCTACCGACCCGCGTTGCGGGCCCGGTAGGGCTGATCTGTTGCCAACTGCCGCAGCCGCTGCAAAGGCGCAGCCATGATGCCGTCGCTGTCGCTGCGCGTATCGCAGAATCTGACCCTGACGCCCCAGCTGCAGCAGTCGATTCGCCTGTTGCAGCTGTCCACGCAGGAGCTGACGCAGGAAGTCGAGCAGATGCTCGACGAAAACCCGTTTCTGGAGCGTGAGGGCGAAGAGGCAACCGAGGCCGAAGCCGGTAAAGAAGCCGCTGAATCTGCCGAAGCTGCAGAAGCAGCCGACAAGGTTGCCGATACTGCTGCCAGCGCCGACACCAACAACAGCAGCGATTTCGAGCCCGGAACCTCCGACCAGCCGCTGGATTTTGCTGCGGGCAAGGAAACCGGCGTCGATGCCGAGGCCGCTGCCGGCGATTCGGCATCGGACTGGGAAGAGTGGGGCGGCGATCTGCCCGCCCGCTCCAGCGCAGGCGATGACGACGACGAGACGCCGATGTCCGACCGGCGCAGCGAGCACCTGAGCCTGCAGGATGTGCTGCACCGCCAGGCCTTGTCGCTGCGCCTGTGCCAGGAAGACCGGGCCGCACTCTACTTTCTGATCGAATCGCTGAACGACGACGGCTACCTCGAAGAAACGCTGGCCGAGCTCGCGCAAAGCTTTGGCGATGCCTCGGACCCCGAGCGCTACGAGGCGCTGCTGCACCACCTGACCGTGGCGCTGCGCTTGCTGCAAAGCCTGGAGCCGATTGGTGTGGGCGCGCGCAACCTGTCCGAGTGCATGCAGCTGCAGATCAAGGCCCAGCAGCGCCTCTTGGATGAAGAGGGCTCGGACACGCCCGAGGCCGATGCGCTGGCGCTGGAGACTGCCTTGCTGGTCTGCCAGGAGTCCCTTGATCTGCTGGCGCGCCGTGATGTGCGCAAGCTGGTGCAGCTGACCGGCTGTAACGAGGCGGCGGTGCGCAGCGCGCTGGCGCTGATCGCCAAGCTCGAACCCCGCCCCGGCCGGCCCTATGCCGATGTGGACCGCAACACCATCATCCCCGATGTCATCGTGCGACCCAGCAATGAGCGCGGCCTGCCGGTGCCCGGTTTCAGCGTGCAGCTCAATGCCGAGGTGATGCCGCGCCTGCGCGTGCAGGATGTCTACGCCAATGCCTTGCGCAGCCACAAGGGCAGCGAAGGCCATGGCGCGCTGCAGCAGCGGCTGCAGGAGGCGCGCTGGTTCATCAAGAACATCCAGCAGCGCTTTGACACCATCTTGCGCGTCTCGCAGGCCATCGTCGAGCGCCAGCGCAATTTCTTTGTGCATGGCGAGCTGGCGATGCGCCCCATGGTGCTGCGCGAGATTGCCGATGAGCTGGGCCTGCACGAATCCACCATCAGCCGCGTGACGACGGCCAAGTACATGGCCACGCCGCAGGGCACGTTTGAGCTCAAGTACTTTTTTGGCTCGGGCCTGGGCACCGAGACAGGCGGCAGCGCGTCGAGCACGGCCGTCAAGGCGCTGATCAAGCAGCTGCTGGACGAGGAAAGCGCGAAGAAGCCGCTGTCGGATGCAAAAATCGCCGATCTGCTGCAGGCCCAGGGCATTGAATGCGCGCGCCGCACGGTGGCCAAGTACCGCGAGGCGATGCGCATCCCGCCGGCCAGCCTGCGCAAGGCGCTGTAAACGCAAGCAGCCCGGGCCCATAAAAAAACCGCAGTTGCGTTATGCACTGCGGTTTTTGCTTTCGGATGGCGCCGTTTTACTTCGGCCACAGCCACCAGATGAACAAGGCCAGTACGGCCAGCATCAGGCCGAACTTGGTGAGCTTGTAGGCGGTCTTGTTCCAGGCCTTGAAGCGGCGGCGGTACTGGCCCATGTAGAACGAGATCTTGAAGATGCGGCTGATGAAGCCGCGCGGATCGCCTTCGTTGTTGGGCGAGCTGGCAGCAGCCACCACATGCGTGCCCAGCCAGCGGTTGAGCCACTGTGCAAAGCCATTGGTCATCGGGCGCTCGACATCGCAGAACAGCACGATGCGGTTGCCTTCGGAGCCGTTCTCGGCCCAGTGCATAAAGGTCTCGTCAAAGATCACGCCTTCGCCCTCGCGCCAGCTGTAGGGCGTGCCATCGACCTCGATCATGCAGCGGTCATCATTGGGCGCCAGCACGGCGAGGTGGTAGCGCAGCGAGCCGGCATAGGGATCGCGGTGCAGGTTGAGCTTGGCGCCGGGTGGCAGCTCGGCAAACATGGCGGCCTTGATGCCGGGGATGGACTGCACCAGCGCCGTGGTCTTGGGGCACAGCTCCATCGCAGACGGGTGGGCCTGGCCATACCACTTCAGGTAGAAGCGCTTCCAGCCGGTCTTGAAGAAGGAGTTGAAGCCCGCGTCGTCGTTGTTGGCCGCCGCCTTGATCTGCATGGCCTGGTGCAGGCCGATGGCCTCTTCGCGGATCTCGCGCCAGTGGGCCTGCAGTGGGGCCAGGTCGGGGAAGGTGCTGGTGGGCAGGTAGGGCGTGCGCGGTACCTTGCTGAACATCAGCATGAACACATTGAACGGCGCCGTGAAGGTGGAGTGGTCAAACAGCTGGCGCAGCAGCTTGTGCCGCACCTTGCCGCGCAGGTGCATGTAGAGGCCGCAGCCAAAGAAAAGCAGCACCAGGGCCAGAACGATGATTTTTGCCATAGACAGCGATTTTAGCGACTGCGCTGTGGCGGCGGTCTGCGCAAGCGCAAACTGGCGCGCGGCAAGGGCTGCGGGGCGGTGGGATGGCCTGCTGCCAGCAGGCCTATTGCGGTTTTGTCAACGGCAGGCCGGGTGGGCTTACCTGGGCTGGGCGGCAAAGGCGGTCTTGAGGCGCTGCAGCATCTCGCGGTTGAGCTGGCGCTGCTGGCCGCTCCAGTGCGTCATCGCCTTGTTCAGCTCGGCCTGCAGTGCGTTGGCGGTCTGCCAGTCGCCCTGGCCTGCGGCCCAGATCGCGTACTCGGCCATCACATCGAAGCTGCCCGAGTGCTGGCGCGCAAAGTCAAAGCTCTTGCGTGCCATCGCCTGGTCGCCCAGCTGGGCATAGGCCTTGGCCACCAGCAGGCCCACGGCCTCGGCCCGAAAGTGCACATCGGCCTGGGCAATCACGCGCAGCTGCTGCAGCGCCTGCTGCGGATGGCCGGCCTGGTAGGCCGCTTGCGCAGCGCCCCAACGGATATCGAGGTCGTTGGCAAACGGGCCCTTCATGCTGGCCTCGAAGTGGCCAAAGGCCTGCTCGGCCTGGCCATTGGCCAGCAGGGCCTGGGCCAGGCGGATCTGGTTCTGCGCGGTGGGGCTGTAGTCGTAGGCGGCCTGGGCTTCGCGCACTTCGCGGGTCGGGTCCAGCGCCTTGACGGCATTGCTCGCCAGGCTGCGGGCATGGCGCTGCAGGCGCGAATTGGGCAGGTAGATGGCAAAGAAATACACCACGCTGCCCAGGAAGGGGAAGGCCAGCAGCACAAACAGCCAGTAGTTGTTCTGGCCGCTGCGCACGGCGTGGACCGCAAAAAACAGTGCAATGATGACGTGTACGCCGGCTCCGAGGTAGGGCATCCGCATTCTCTCTGAGTGATGGAGGGGAAGGGCGGCTGCACCGAGGGCTGCGGCCCGCTCTGGGGCCAGACTATAGCAGCCAGCCACCCGTTACGCCTGCGCTATGGGAGCCGGGCTGGCGAATGCCACTGGCACAGTCCACATTCCCGTGCGCTTGGCAGACAATGGGGCAAGCGCGTATGCTTGCCCCCCTGCTTATGAACCAACTGCATTTGTTTTTGCCCTGCGCCGCCGGCGTCGAGGGCCTTTTGGCGGACGAAGTCCATGCCATCACCGGCGCCAGCGGCCAGGACCTCCTGGTGGCGCGCGGCGGCGTCATGCTGCGCGGCATGTGGCGCGATGCGCTGCTGCTGAACCTGCACAGCCGCCTGGCCCAGCGTGTGCTGGTCGAGCTCTCGCACAGCATGTACCGCAACGAGAACGACCTCTACCGTGCCGCCAGCGAGGTGGCCTGGGAGATCTGGTTCTCGCCCAAGGAGACCTTCAAGATCGAGGTCACCTCCCAGCACAGCCCGCTGACCAGCCTGAACTTTGCCGCGCTGCGCGTCAAGGATGCGATTGCCGACCGCTTCCGCGAGCGGCGCCACGGCGTGCGCCCCAGTGTGGAGACGCACCACCCCGATGTGCGCGTGCACCTGCACCTGACCACCGATGGCGCCACCATCTATATCGACACCTCGGGCGAGGCGCTGTTCAAGCGCGGCTGGCGCGAGGACAAGGGCGATGCCCCGCTCAAGGAAACGCTGGCCGCGGCGATGATTGCCGCGAGCGGCTGGGACCCGCATGGCGACGACCCGCAGCCGCTCTACGACCCCTGCTGCGGCAGCGGCACGGTGCTGATTGAAGCGGCCCAGATCGCGCGCAAGATCCCGGCCGGTATCCTGCGCCGCTTTGCGTTTGAAAAGCTGGTGCCCTTCCAGCGCCATGTCTGGGAAGCGATGCTCGACGAGGCCGAGCGCCAGATCCTGCCCCAGAGCCCCGTGGGCATCTATGGCTCGGACATCTCGTTCCGCATGGTCGATTTTGCCCAGCGCAATGCCGAGCGCGCCGGTGTGGCCGAGACCATCGAGCTGCGCGGCGGCGATGCGCTGCAGCGCATGCCCCCCTGCGAGCAGCCCGGCATGATGCTGCTCAACCCGCCGTACGGCGAGCGTATCGCGGCGGCGGGCTCTGCGGGCCGCAATGCGGCCGAGCGCATGGGCCATGTCGAGCGCGCAGGGCGCGAGACGGCGCAGACCGAAGATGGCGGCGAGTTCTTCACCCAGCTGGCCAGCCACTGGAAAAAGAACTACAGCGGCTGGAGTGCCTGGATGCTGACGCCTGACCTGAAACTGCCCGGCAAGATGCGCCTCAAGGAATCGCGCCGCACCCCCATGTGGAATGGCCCCATCGAGTGCCGCTTGTTCCGCTTTGACATGATCAAGGGGGCGCTCAAGCCCCGGGGAGAGCAGCCCGCGCCAGGCGGTCAACCATGAAGGTGGTGCTCAAGTGGCCATCGTGCAATGAAGGCTACGCCGGACCGCTTCCCCGGCCGGTGGTGCTGGACACCAATGTGGTGCTCGACATGCTGATCTTTGATGACCCGCATATCCCGCCGATCCGCACGCTGGTGGCCCAAGGCGCGCTGCGCTGGATTGCCGACGAGGCCCAGCGCATCGAGCTCGAACGCGTCCTGCACTACAGCCAGATCGCTCCGCGCGTGAGCTTCTACGGCAAGACGCCCGAGGGTGTGATGGCCGCCTTCGATGCGGCCGTACAGTATGTCGATGCCGCGCCCAAGATCCGCTTTAGCTGCACCGACCCGGACGACCAGCATTTTCTGGACCTGGCCAGCCAGCACCAGGCCTTGCTGGTGAGCAAGGACAAGGCGGTGCTCAAGCAGCGCAAAAGGGTGGCCACCTACTACGGCGCCACCGTGGGCAACCTGCTGCAGCTGGAGCCTGCCGAGGCCCAAGCGCTGGCCTGAGCGCCCGCGCCAGCACAGGGCGGGCGCGGCTTCAACTGTTGCGCCCCAACCACCCATGGCCTGGCGGGCGATGCGCGGCCTATGCGGCCCGTCTGGGCGCGCGCCGCTATCATGGGACCCATTGCGCAGGGACGGCCCTGCATGGCGCTGCAGCAGCGGCGCGCACCTCCGCCAGGACGGCCTGGCCATTCCAATATTCCGTTTGTTCAAGGAGTTCGATATGGCCTGGGTGTATTTGCTGGTTGCCGGTGTGCTGGAGGTGGTGTGGGCGTTCACGATGAAGCAGTCCCATGGTTTTACTAACATCAAATACAGCGCGATCACGCTGGTGGCGATGATCGCCAGCTTTGGCCTGCTGTCGGTCGCGATGCGCAGCCTGCCGCTGGGCACGGCCTACACCATCTGGACGGGCATTGGCGCCGTGGGTGCCTTTATCGTGGGCATCACCGTGCTGGGCGAGGCGCTGACGCCGATGCGTGTGGTAGCGGCCTTGCTGATCGTCAGCGGTCTGGTACTGATGAAGCTGTCCTCTTCCTAATGGCCTGCGGGCGGCTGCAGCGGGGATGCCTTAGGCCTGTGAACGTGTTTGCAGGCCCTGCGACAATAGCGGGATGACCGATTCCTCTACCGCTGCAGGCACCGTGCCTCGCAAGTCCCCGTCCCGGCTTTCCACGGTTGACAAGACCCGCATCGATGACACCCGCATCAAGGTGGTGCGGCCGCTGATCACGCCCGCCCTGCTCGAGGAGTGGCTGCCGATCACCGACGAGGCCTACCAGCTGGTGGAATCGAGCCGCGCGGCCATCTCCAAGATCCTGCATGGTCAGGACGACCGCCTGGTCGTCGTGGTGGGCCCTTGCTCCATCCACGACCATGACCTGGCAATGGACTATGCCCGCCAGCTCAAGGTGCAGGCCGAGGCTTTGAAGGACGACCTGCTGGTGGTGATGCGCGTGTATTTTGAAAAGCCGCGCACGACGGTGGGCTGGAAGGGCTATATCAACGACCCGCACCTCGATGGCAGCTTTGCCGTCAACGAGGGGCTGGAGCTGGCGCGCCGCCTGCTGCTCGATATTCTGGCGCTGGGCCTGCCAGCCGGCACCGAGTTTCTGGACCTGCTGTCGCCGCAGTTCATCAGCGATCTGGTCAGCTGGGGCGCCATTGGTGCGCGCACCACCGAGAGCCAGAGCCACCGCCAGCTGGCCAGCGGCCTGTCCTGCCCGGTGGGCTTCAAGAACGGCACCGATGGCGGCGTCAAGGTGGCGAGCGACGCGATTTTGGCGGCGCAGTCCGAGCATGCCTTCATGGGCATGACCAAGATGGGCCAGAGCGCCATCTTCGAGACCCGGGGCAACCAGGACTGCCACATCATCCTGCGCGGCGGCAAGCAGCCCAACTACAGCGCGGCCGATGTGCAGGCCGCCTGCGAGGTGCTGGCCAAGGCCGGCCTGCACGAGCAGGTGATGATCGACCTGTCGCATGCCAACAGCAGCAAGCAGCACCGCCGCCAGATCGAGGTGGCCGCCGATGTGGCCCAGCAGGTGGAAGGGGGCGACCGCCGCATCACCGGCGTGATGATCGAGAGCCATATCCACGAAGGCCGCCAGGACATCGTTGAAGGCCAGCCGCTGGCCTATGGCGTCTCGCTCACCGATGCCTGCATCAGCATGGAGCAGACCGTGCCGGTGCTGGCCCAGCTGGCGCAAGCGGTGCAGGCGCGCCGCGCTGCCAACCAAGGCTAAAACAAGGCAGGCGCAGGTTAACGCTGCGCCGCGCCCAGCATGATCACGCCCATGCCGGCCAGGCACAGCAGCACGCCGGCGATGTCCCAGCTGCTGGGGCGGATGCCGTCAACCAGCCACAGCCAGGCAATCGCCGTCGTCACATAGACCCCGCCATACGCGGCATAGACCCGGCCCGATGCGGTCGGGTGCAGGCTCAGCAGCCAGACAAAGGCCAGCAGCGCCAGGGCCGCTGGCAGCAGCACCCAGGCCGGCGCCTTGTCCTTGAGCCAGAGATAGGGCAGGTAGCAGCCCACAATCTCGGCAATCGCCGTCAGCACAAACAAGGCGGTGGTGGTCAGCAGGGACATCAAGGGGCTTTCTCAAACAGAGGCAGGCGGGCGGCCAGTTCAGCGTCGTGCTGCGCCAGTTGCTGCAGCTGGGCAAAGGCCGGCGCTGCAGCGGGCACGATGCGGTTGCCGCAGACCTGGCTATAGCCATCTAAAAACGAGGACGCCAGCTCGGCGCTGTGCAACCAGGTATCGGCGCAGGCCAGCAGCGCTGCGCATGCGGCCTCGCTGCGCCCCAGCTGGGCAATCGCCCAGAGCGCGGCCTGGCTTTCGACCTCGTCCAGATCGGCATGGTCTTGCACCAGCAGATCCAGCGCCCGCTGCTGCTCAGCGGCAGACAGCTGCTGCTCGGCCAGCAAGCGGCCGATTTCGGCAATGGCGGGCACGCGCGAGGGCATGCCGTATTGGTTCAGGCTCATCGGTGGGAGTGTTGCAGATAACCGCCACGTAGGCGGCTAGGGGCAGCAAGCGGGCATGCAAGCTGCCCATATCGGATCAATCCCGATTAGAATTTCATAAATTGAGACATTAGTCTCGTAATAAGTAACTTATATACTGAAATATGAATTCTGAAGCGGATGGAAAACTGGTCAGCGCCTTGGTGCGCGGCGTCAGTATTTTGCAGTGCTTTAACAACAAGCAGCAAGAACTCAGTGGCAAAGAGCTGATGGACCTGACGGGTTTGCCCAAACCGACCTTGTTCCGCCTGACCGAGACGCTGTGCGAGCTGGGCCTGCTGCGCTATTCGGAGCGCCTGTCCAAATACGTGCTGGGCATTGGCGTGCTGAACCTGGCCTCGCCGCTGCTCTCGCGCATGACGGTGCGCCAGTTTGCCCGCCCGCAGATGCAGGAGCTGGCCAACTACATGGGCGGCCAGATCCAGCTGGCCGTCGGCGAAGGCCGGCGCCTGGTGCTGGCCGAGCTGGCCAATGGCATGGACAACAAGGTCTTCACGCCAGAGATCGGCGTGGCCGTGTCCTTGGTGCGCACTGCCACTGGCCGCGCCTACCTGCTGGGCCAGAGCGAAGCCGAACGCCAGGCCTATCTGGACGAACTGGATGGCCGCGCGCCCGAGCGTGCTGCGCTGCTGCGCGAGCGCCTGGACGATGCGCGCCAGGACCTGGCCCTGCACGGCTTTTGCCGCAGCCATGGTGACCTGCACCGCGAGATTCTGTCGATCGCCGTGCCGCTGTCGCAGCCCATCGATGGCGAGCGCTGGGTGTTTGGCGCCTCCGTCCCCACCTACAACCCCAAGAGCCGCGAGCTGGAGACCGACATCGGCCCGCGCCTGGTGACCCTGGTGCGCTCGCTCGAAGGGCTGATCGGCACCTCCAGCCTGTCCTGATCCGAGCGGGCAGCGCATCGCAAAAAACAACCACAGGAGACAAGCATGAAAGTATTGGACGGCATCAAGGTGCTGGAGATTGGTGGCCTGGGACCGGGCCCGTTCTGCGCGATGCACCTGGCCGACCTGGGCGCCGATGTGATCTCCATCGTGCGCGAGGAAAAGGGCGCAGCCCCCACCGGCAACCTGCTCAACCGGGGCAAGCGCTCGGTGTTTGCCGACCTGAAAAGCCCCGAGGGCAAGGCCCTGGTGCTGGCCCTGGTGCAGGAGGCCGATGTGCTGATCGAAGGCATGCGCCCCGGCGTGATGGAGCGCCTGGGCCTGGGCCCGGCCGAATGCCAGGCGCTGAACCCGAAGCTGGTCTATGGCCGCATGACCGGCTGGGGCCAGACCGGCCCGCTGGCCCCGCGCGCCGGCCATGACAACAACTACGCAGCGGTCTCGGGTGCGCTCTGGGGCTGCAGTCCGGCCGATGCTCGGCCCGTGTCGTCGTTTGCGATGGTGGGCGATATCGGCGGCGGCGCGCTCTACCTGATGACCGGCCTGCTCGCTGGCGTGATCCAGGCGCGCAGCAGCGGCAAGGGCTGCGTGGTGGATGCCGCCATTGTCGATGGCGCCGCCCATATGCTGAACCTGGCGCTCAGCGCCCGCCAGCGCGGCATCGTGGCCGATGTGCGCGGCCAGAGTATCCACGACAGCGCACCGTTCTACGAGACCTATGTCTGCGCCGATGGCGAGCACATCACCATTGGCAGCATCGAGCCGCAGTTCTATGCGCTGCTGCTGCAGACCCTGGGCCTGGCGGAGGACCCGGACTTTGCCGCGCCCCAGTCGCAATGGGACAAGGCGCTGTGGCCGCGCCGCCGTGCACGCCTGCAGGCGCTGTTTATCACCGAGTCGCGCGCGCACTGGCAGCAGGTGTTCGAGGGCAGCGATGTCTGCTTTGGCGCTGTATTGAGCCCCTTGGAGGCGGCTGCCCACCCGCATATGCAGGCGCGTGGCGTCTACCACGAGCAAGGCGGCGTGTTGCAGGCAGCGCCCGCACCGCGCTTTGACGGCCAGGCCTATGACACGCCGGCGATGTGCGCCGCAGGCGCGCATACCGAGGCCGTACTGGCGCAGGTCACGGCAGGAGATGCGAGCGCTGCCTGGCGCCGCTGAGCGCGCCGGGGTGCGACAATGCTGCCCTGCCTGGGCAGCGCCTGACCGGGCTCAGATCAAGGGAGTTGCCAATGGGCATCGTGGTTTTTTACCTGCGCAACATGGCCGAGGAGGCCGAGGGCGGGCCGCCTGACTGGCAGCCGCAGTGCCTGGCCTATAGCGACAAGCAGATGAGCGAGGCACTGGCGCAATGCCAGCGCCTGCGCGCCGACCCGCGCCATGCGCATGTGGTGATGTCGTCCGAGCTGCGCGACATGGTCGGGCAAATAGGGGTGGCCGCCGTCGAAGACGGCCGCACGCCCGATGGCGAGCACTATGACTGGAGCAAGGCCGGGCGGGCAGGGATGAGCCGCCGCAATGCGATGGAGCCGCCCAAAACGCGCGGCAGCGCCAGCAACGAATAAGCCGGATTTTTCAGCTTCGCGCAGGCCACTGGAAAGGGGCAGGCTGCTTGTTCAAAAAGGCCTGCACGGCCTCGCGGTGCTGGGCCGTACCCATCGCCAGCGCCTGGGCGTTCGCCTCTTGCTCCAGCAGCGCCGGCAAGTCGTTCGCCGCCATCGCCAGCGACCGTTTGATCAAGCTCAGCGCCACCGGCGATGCGCCCACAAAGCTGTGCGCAATCGCCTGGGCCCGTGCCTGCAGCTGCTCGGGGGCGACCAGCTCGCTGGCAATGCCCAGCTGCAAGGCCTCTTGCGCCGAGACCTCGCGGCCCGAGAGCATCAGCTCCCGCGCACGCTGCACACCAACAACGCGCGGCAAGGTGTAAAACGCCGCGCAGTCGGGCACCACGCCGACGCGGATAAAGGACATCGCAAAACGCGCCCGGTCGGACGCAATGATGAAGTCCGCCGCCAAGGCCAGGCTAAAGCCCGCGCCATAGGCGGCACCGTCCACCGCCGCAATCACCGGCTTGTCCAGCAGCATCAGGTCCTTGAGCCAGTGGTGCAGGCTGGACAGCCGCGCGCGCCAGCCGGCATTGTCCAGGCCCGAGGCCGCAATATTGCCCAGGTCACCGCCCGAGCAAAAGTGCTCGCCCACGCCGGTCAGCACCAGCGCACGCAGGCTGGCATCGGTCTGCACCAGGCGCACCACCTCGGCCATCTCCTCGCGCATCTGCGGGTCAAAGGCATTGCGCTTGGCCGGGTAGTTAAAGCGCAAGGTGGCCACGCCATCCTGGCGCTCAAAAATGATGCGTTCGTAGTGGCGGCTCATGCGGCACTCCGGGGGACATAGGAGGCGCGCATGTCGCGCCCGCCGCGCAGCGCGGCGCCGCCATCGACCGGGATGATGGCCCCGGTCACATAGCTGGCCAGCTCGGACGACAGGAACAGGGCCATGTGGGCGACATCGTCGGTGCTGCCCATGCGCAGCAGCGGCACGGTGGAGACGGCGCGCTCCAGCGCATCGGCGGTGGGCGCCAGGCGGCGCATGCCCTCGGTATCGCCGATGGGGCCGGGCGAGATGCTGTTGACGCGGATGCCGTCCTCGCCCCATTCCAGCGCCAGCACCTTGGTCATCATGTCGATGCCAGCCTTGGCCGCGCAGGCATGGACCTGGTACATGGTCGGGTTGACGCCTTGCGGTGCCGAGATATTGATGACGCTGGCGCCGGGCTTGCGCAGCATCGGGTAGGCCAGGCGCAGCACATGGAAGCTGCCATTGAGGTCGATGTCGACGACGGTCTTGAAGCCATTGGGCGACAGGTCCTTGGCCGGCGCAATGAAGTTGCCCGCCGCGCCCGAGACCAGCACATCGATGGGGCCAAAGCGGGCATGGGCCTGCTCCAGCGCGGCCTGCACGGCAGCCGGGTCGCGCACATCGGCGCTCAGGCCCAGGGCCTGCGCGCCCAGCGCCTCCAGCTCGGCGGCGGCCTGGGCCACCTTGTCGGCCGAGCGGCTCATGACCACGACATGCGCGCCCGCGCGGGCGAAGGCCTTGGCAATGCCCAAGTTGATGCCACTGCTGCCGCCTGCGACAAACACATGCTGGTGGCGAAAGGAGAAAGAGCTCATGGGTGTTCCGTATGCAAATAAAGGGAGGAGGCAGCGGCTTGCTGCGCCGCCTCCTGCAGTGCGCGCCACTGGATCTTGCCGGTGGCAGATTTGGGCAGCGCGGCGAGAAAGTCCACCGCGCGCGGCACCTTGTAGGCGGCCATCTGCGCGCGGCTCCAGCCGATGATCTCGTCTTCGGAGCTCTGCGCGCCGGGCCGCAGCACCACCAGGGCCTTGACCGATTCGCCGCGTTTGGCATCGGGCACGGCGATCACGCAGGCCTCCAGCACGGCTGGGTGGCTGTAGAGCATGTTCTCGACCTCGGCGGGCCAGACCTTGTAGCCATTGGCATTGATCATGCGTTTCAAGCGGTCGCGCATGAAGTAGTAGCCATCCGCGTCCACCGAGGCCAGGTCGCCGGTGCGAAAGTAGCGACGGCCATGGCGCTCGAAAAAGGCCTCGCGGTTGGCCTCGTCATTGCGCCAGTAGCCCTGCATCACCTGCTCGCCGCTGGAGACCAGCTCGCCCACTTCGCCAGCGGGCAGTTCTTCCAGCGTTTCGGGGTCGACGATCATCGAATGCACGCCCTGGGTGGGCACGCCCAGGCATTGGCGCTTGGTGTGGCCGGGCGGGTTGGCATGCAAGAACGCGGCGGTCTCGGTCAGGCCATAGCCCTCGCTGTAGTGCAGGCCATAGCGCTCGGCCAGCATCTGCGAGACCGCCTCGGGCATGGCCGCGCCGCCGCCGGCCAGCATGGCCAGGCTCGACAGGTCCAGCCCATGGGCAGCGGCCTGGCTGAACAGGTCGATCACCATGCTGGGCGGCGCGGTCCAGGCGGTGACCTGGTGGCGCTCGATCAGCCGGGCGGCCAGCAGCGCATCCCAGCGCGGCATCATCACCACGGTGCCGCCCACGGCAATGGGCATGTTCATGCCGTACTGCGTGCCCAGCATGTGAAACATCGGCGCGACCGACAGAAACACCAGGTCGTCATTGAAGCCGCGCCACAGACGCGAGCCAGTGAGCGATGCCAGCACCGAATGGTGGCTGTGCATGCAGCCCTTGGGGTGGCCGGTGGTGCCCGAGGTGTAGGGGATGGTGGCCAGCATGTCGGCCTGCGCCACACGCGGGCCGGGCGCCAGCTGCAGCGCCAGCGCTGCGGCAAAGCCATGGTAGGGGCCGGCGGGCAGCGGCAAACGCGGCGCGGTCACCACCTCGGGCAGGGCATCGGGCGGTGGCGTAGTGGGCAGCGCATCGCTATAGGCATGCACGACCACCGCATCGAGCAGGCCTTCGTCCACACAGGGCTGGGCGCTGGCCAGCAGCTCCTGGGCGACGATGGCCAGGCGGGCGCCGCTGTTGTCTGCGTAGTAGCGCAGCTCGGTGGCGGTGGTCATCGCGCTCACCGGCACCACCACGCCGCCGGCGCGGAAGATGGCATAGCAGGCGATGACGAACTGCGGGCAGTTCTGGCTTTGCAGCAGCACGCGCTGGCCCGGTGCCAGCTGCAGGCGCTGCTGCAAGAAGCCGGCCAGCGCCTCCACCTGGTCCAGCAGCTGGGCATAGCTGATGCTGGCGCCCGCGTAGATGATGGCGGCCTTGTCGGGGTAGCGCTGGGCCGAGGCGCTCAGGTTGTCGTCCAGCGTGATGCGGGGCACGCGCAGATCGCGCGAGACGCCTTTGGGCCAGTAGAAGGGCAGCGCAGGGCGTGGGGAGGCGGTGGAGGTGGAGGTGTCAGGCATCGGCAGCTCGCCTCAATCCAGCTGCAGCTGCTGGCTTTGGATCAGCGCGCCCCAGGTCTGCTGGTCATCGGCCACCAGCTTGGCAAAACCGGCTTGCGGCATGCCGCCCGGGCGGCCGCCCAGCTCGCGGTAGCGGCGCATGATGTCGGGGTCCTGCAGCACGGCTTGCAGGTTCTCGGCCAGCTTTTTCTGCACCTCGGGCGGGGTCTTGGCGGGCACGAAGAAGCCCATCCAACCGACCTGGTTGAAGTTGCGCATGCCCAGCTCGGTCATCGTCGGCACCTCAGGCAGATCGGGCTCGCGCTGGTCGCCAGTCACCGCCAAGGGGCGCAGCTTGCCGTCCTTGATATGGACCAGGGAGGCGGTCATGTTGTCGAACATGAACTGGGTCTCGCCGGTCACGATCGCCATGGTGCCGGGGGCCGATCCCTTGTAGGGGATGTGGACCACGTCGGTGCCGGTGCGCTCCTTGAAGAGCTCGCCCATCAGGTGCGTGGTCTGGCCCACACCGGCGGACGAGAACGACAGCTTGCCCGGCTGCGCCTTGGCCGCCGCCACCAGCGCATCCAGGCTCTGGATCGGCGACTTGGCGGGCACGACCAGCACGTTGGCAAACGAGATCATGTCGGTCAGCGGGGCAAAGTCGCCGGGCTTGTAGCTGAGCTTTTTATAGGCCGTGTAGTTGATGGCATTGGAGCCGCTGTTGCCCACCAGCACGGTGTAGCCATCGGGCTGGGCGCGCGCGACCAGGCTGGCGCCCAGGCTGCCCCCGGCGCCCGGCTTGTTGTCGACGATCACCGACTGGCCCAGGCGCTGGCCCAGCTTTTGCGCCAGCAGGCGCGCCGGGATATCGGTCGACCCGCCTGCGGCGCCGGGCACGATCAAGGTGATGGTGCGTGTGGGCCAGGGGGCCTCGGCATGGACGCTGAGCGCGCTGGCGAGCAGCGCCAGGGCCGCCAAGGCCCGCAGGGGCTGGCGTGGATGGCTGGTACGTGGCATGGTTTTGTCTCCTGCTGCGCGCTTCTGTGGCGCGTCTAAGGGCTGTGCAACTACGAGTTCCGGGCTGGACGGGGTTCAGGCACCTTTCCAGACCGGTGGGCGTTTTTCCGCAAAGGCGGCTGCGCCTTCGCGCGCGTCCTGCGAGCTGAAGACCGGTGCGGTGATGACGGCCTGGCGGTCGAACATCTCCGCCAGCGGCCATTCGCCCGACTGGCTGGCCACCTGCTTGCTCGCAGCGACTGCCAGCGGGCCATTGGCGGCAATGGCCTGCGCCAGTGCCAGCGCGGCATCGAGTGCGCCGCCGGGCTCGGTCAGGCGGTTGACCAGGCCCAGCTGGGCAAAGCGCTCGGCGCCAAACATGTCGCCGGTCAGAATGCACTCCATCGCCACGTGGTAGGGCAGGCGTTTGGGCAGGCGCAGCAGGCCACCGGCCGATGCGGCCAGGCCCCGCTTGACTTCGGGTAGGCCAAATTTGGCATCGCGCGCGGCGACGATCAGGTCGCAGGCGAGCGCCACCTCAAAGCCGCCAGCCAGTGCATAGCCTTCGACCGCCGCGATCAGTGGCTTGGCCGGCGGCCGCATGGTGAGCCCGCAAAAGCCGCGCCCCGGCAGGCTGGGGCGCTTGCCCTGCAAAAAGCCTTTCAGGTCCATGCCTGCGCAAAAGCTGCCGCCCGCGCCGGTGATGATGCCCACCCGCAGTTCTGGCTGGCTGTCCAGCGCATCGAGTGCGCTGGCCATCGCCTCTGCCATCTCCAGGGTGGCGGCATTGCGCGCCTGGGGGCGGTTGAGCTGCATGATGAGCACCGGGCCACGGGTTTCGACCAGGAGTTCTGCGGTTTCAGAGCCAGACATGGGGGCCTTTCAAAGGGTGCTGCAGGGCAGGGGGGTCAGCGCGGTTGCATGCGGATCGCGCCATCTAATCGGATGGTTTCGCCGTTCAGCATCGGGTTCTCCAGAATGTGCAGCGCCGTCATCGCATACTCGGGCGGGCGGCCCAGGCGGGCCGGGTTGGGGACCGAGGCGGCCAGCGACTGGCGCACATTCTCGGGCAGCTTGGCGAGGATGGGGGTGTCGAACAGGCCGGGCGCAATGGTGCAGACGCGGATCATCTTGGAGGCCAGATCGCGGGCGGCAACGATGGTCATGCCGATGACGGCGGCCTTGGACGAGGCATAGGGAATCTGGCCGATCTGGCCTTCGTAGCCCGCGACCGACGCGGTCAGCACGCAGGCGCCGCGCTCGCCTTCGACCGGCTCGTTCTGCGCCATCGCCACGGCCGACAGGCGCAAGGTGTTGAAGGTGCCGATCTGGTTGGTGCGGATGATGTTCGTGTACTTTTCCAGCGAGCCGGGGCTGCCGTCCTTCTCGATCAAACGCACCGGGCCACCAATGCCGGCGCAATGCACCAGCGCACGGAACTGGCCCCAGGCCTGGGCGGCAGACACCGCCTTTTGCATCTGCTCGGCATCGGCCACATCGGCCTTGATGAACTTAAGCTGGCCGCCGTACTGCTTTTCCATCGCCGCGCCGCGCTCTTCGTTCAGGTCCACCGCCACCACGTTCAGGCCGCGCTCCAAGAGGGCCACGGCGCTGGCTTCGCCCAGCCCCGATACGCCGCCGGTCACGAGGGCGGTCATTCCTTTAGTCAATTGCATCTCAACAATCCTTGTCAGTTCAAACGTTCAATCCGATGGAGCCCGGAGGGCCTTGAGGCGCTTAGCGCAGCACCTCAATAATCGTGGCGTTGGCCATGCCTCCAGCCTCGCACATCGACTGCAGGCCATAGCGCTGGCCGCTGTCTTCGAGCGCATGCAGCATCGTGGTCATCAGCCGGATGCCCGATGCGCCCAGCGGGTGGCCCAGCGCAATGGCGCCGCCGCGCGGGTTCAGGCGCTCGCCATTGGCGCCCAGCTCCTTTTGCCAGGCCAGCGGCACCGAGGCAAAGGCCTCGTTGATCTCGTAGTGCGCAATATCGCCCAGCTGCATGCGCGCCTTGGCCAGCACGCGCTGGGTCGCAGGGATGGGGGCGGTCAGCATGTAAAGCGGGTCGTCGCCTACGACATCGAAGGCCACAAAGCGGGCGCGTGGGCGCAGGCCCAGTTGCAAGGCGCGCTCCTCGCTCATGATCAGCATGGCGCTGGCGCCATCGGTCATCTGCGAGGCATTGCCGGCGGTGGTGCTCCACTGGATCTGTGGAAAGCGGGCCGAGAGTTCCTCGTTCTCGAATACGGCCTTGAGCCCGGCGAGCTTCTCGGGCGTGGTGCTGGCGCGGATGGTTTCATCGGCGCTGACAAGGCCCAGCGGGCTGCGGATGGGCACGATCTCGCGTGCAAACGCGCCGCTGCTTTGGGCGGCATGGGCGCGCTGGTGCGAGCGGGCCGCGTAGGCATCCAGATCGCTGCGCGACAGGCCCCATTTGGCGGCCACCAGATCGGCCGATACCCCTTGGCCGACGAGGCCCGGTGCATAGCGCTCGTCAAAGCGCGCGCCGGTGGTGTTCTTGCCCATGCGCGAGCTGCCCATCGGCACCCGGCTCATCGATTCGACACCGCAGGCGATGACGATGTCCTGCGTGCCGGACATGATGGCCTGGGCGGCAAAGTGCACCGCCTGCTGGCTGGAGCCGCACTTGCGGTCGATAGTGGTCGAGGGCACATGGGCGGGCAGGCCGGCGGCCAGCCAGGCCAGGCGCCCGGGTGTGCCGGCCTGCTCGCCAGCCTGGCTGACGCAGCCGCAGATCACGTCATCGACGGTCGCGGGGTCGAGCTGGTTGCGGGCCACCAGCTGCTCCAGCACCTGCGAGAGCAGGTCGACCGGGTGGAGTTCGGCCAGGGCGCCATCGGGCTTGGCCCGGGCCATGGGGCTGCGGATGGCATCGACTATGACGGGTGTTTTCATCATTTAATGAGACTTGTGGATCATTAAATTAATAATAGGTTTCAAAAAACCGAATACCTACTGGTATTTACCCGCAGTAAATTTCCGAGTAAACGCCAGATACTGTCCGTGAAATCTCGAAATTCGAGACGACTGATTCAAAATTAGAGTAAAGATGTAACACAGGTGATTGCGTGCAGCGCTCTCCTGTGCACCACGGAGACCGAGGAGATGCACAACTTCTTCAGCTGGGCCCAGGCCCAGCCCGAGCGGGTGGTTTTGACGCAGGCCGACACCGGCCGGCGCTACACCGCAGGCGAGATAGCGCAGGGGGCCGAGCAGATGGCGCAGTGGCTGGCGCAGCAGGGGCTGCAGGCCGAAGAGACCATCGCGGTGCTGCTGGAGAACCGCTATGAAATCATGCAGCTGGTGCTGGCCGCGCGGCTGGCCGGCCTGTATGCCGCCGTCATCAGCACGCACCTGACCGCTGCCGAGGTGGCCTATATCGCCCAGGACAGTGGTGCCAAGATGCTGCTGGTCTCCAGCAAGACCTGGCCGACTGCGCAAGAGGCGGTGCAGGGCCTGGCGCTGGCCTGCTATTCGGTCGATGGCGATACGCCCGGTGTGGCGCCCCTGGCCGATGCGCTGGCCGCCGTGCCCCAGGGCGCGCAGATCGACCTGGCCACGCGCCCACTGGGCCGCGATCTGCTCTATTCCAGCGGCACCACCGGCCGGCCCAAGGGCATCAAGAAGCCGCTGCTGGCAGCGGCCTATCGGCAGCAGCGCGACCCCGAGGTCGCAGCCTGGATGCGCAGCATGCGGTTTGATCAAGACGCCGTCTACCTCTCGCCCGCGCCGCTCTACCATGCAGCGCCCTTGCGCTACAGCCTGCGCACCCTGGATGTCGGCGGCTCGGCCATCATCATGAGCCGCTTTGACCCCGAGCAGGCGCTGGCGCTGATCGAGCGCTACCAGGTCAGCCACAGCCAATGGGTGCCAACGATGCTGGGGCGCCTGCTCAAGCTGCCCGATGAGGTCAAGCGCCGCTACCGGCTGGACAGCCACCGCGTGGCGATCCATGCGGCAGCGCCTTGTCCCGTGGCCGTCAAGCAAGGCATGCTGGACTGGTGGGGCGATATCTTGCTGGAGTACTACGCCGGCTCCGAAGGCTGCGGCACCACCTTGATCGATTCGGCCCAATGGCGGGAACGGCCGGGCTCGGTCGGCCGGGCCATCAGCGGCCAGTTGCATATCGTTGGCGACGACGGCCAGGAGCTGGGGGTTGGCGAAGTGGGCCGGGTGTATTTCTCGGGCGGCGGCGCTTTCCAGTACCTCAATGACGAGCGCAAGACGCGCGAGGCCATCGATGCGCGTGGCTGGGCCACTTATGGCGACATCGGCCATGTCGATGCCGAAGGTTTTCTGTTCCTGAGCGACCGGCGCGCCGATCTGATTTTGTCGGGCGGGGTCAACCTCTACCCGCAGGAGATCGAGAACGCGCTGGCCCGGCATGCGGCCGTGGAAGAGGTGGCCGTCGTCGGCGTGCCCGATGAGGACTTTGGCGAGCAGACCCTGGCCGTCGTGGTGCTCAAGCCCGGCTTTGCGCCCGACGAGGCCATGGCACGCGCGATTGTCGACCAGGCCGCTGGCAGCCTGTCCAAGGTCAAGCGGCCCCAGCGCCTGGTGTTCGAGCCCAGCCTGCCCCGGCTGGAGACCGGCAAGCTGCTGCGCCGCGTGCTCAAGGACCGTTTCAAGGAGGCGCCGCAGGCGGGCTTTGGCCTGCGCAGTAGCAGCGGCGCCCAGGGCTGATGCCCCTCATTCATTCCACTTCATTTCACCCTTTGACCACCATGCAAGACCTGACCCAACGCAGCGTGTTCCGCGAAGACCATGTGCAATTTCGTGATGCCGTCCGCCATTTCTTTGACAAGGAGATCGTGCCCTTCCATGCGCAGTGGGAGCGCGATGGCATTGTGCCCAAGGAGGTCTGGCGCAAGGCCGGCCGCGAGGGCCTCTTGAACACCATGCTGCCCGAGCCCTATGGCAGCGGTGGCGACTTTGGCCATGCGGCGGTGCTGATCGAGGAGATTGCCCGCACAGGCGCCAGCGGCCTGGGTTTTCCGCTGCACTCGGACATCGTCGCGCCCTATATCCATGCCTATGGCAATACCGCGCAAAAGGACCGCTGGCTGCCCAAGATGGCAGCGGGCGAGATGATCGGCGCGATTGCGATGACCGAGCCCGGCGCGGGCAGCGACCTCAAATCGGTGCGCACCACGGCCAAGCGCGACGGCGACCACTATGTGATCAATGGCGCCAAGACCTTTATCACCAATGGCATCAATGCCGAGATCGTCGTCGTGGTCTGCAAGACGGCGCCCGATCTGGGGGCCAAGGGCGTGTCGCTGATCGTCGTCGAAGACGGCACCCCCGGCTTTGCCAAGGGCCGCAAGCTCGAGAAGATTGGCCTCATGGCGCAGGACACCTCGGAGCTGTTCTTTGACAACGTGCGCGTGCCGGTGGACAACCTTCTGGGCGAAGAGAACATGGGCTTCAAGTACCTGATGCACGAGCTGGCGCAGGAGCGCCTGGTGGTGGCGGTGCGCGCTGCCATGTCGATCGAGGCCTTCTTGCAGAAGACCGTGGACTACACCCGTGAGCGCAAGGCCTTTGGCCAGACGGTGTTCGAGTTCCAGAACACCCGCTTCAAGCTGGCCGAGGCCAAGGCCCAGGCGACGATGCTGCGCGTGTTTGTCGATGACTGCATGCGCCTGCACCTGACGCGCGAGCTGACACCGGACCGCGCGGCCATGGTCAAGCTCAATGCGACGGCGCTGCAAAACAAGCTGCTTGACGAATTTTTGCAGCTGCACGGCGGCTACGGCTACATGACCGAGTACCAGGTCGGCCGGGCCTGGACCGATGCCCGGATTGGCCGCATCTACGGCGGCAGCGACGAGATCATGAAGGAAATCATTGCCCGAACGCTTTGACCATGACCAGCGCCCCGAGCACGCCACAGAGCGCGCCAGCGGCATAACCAGCAACAAGGAGACAAACCATGCAAAACCGCCGCTCGGCCCTGGGCCGTGTGCTCACCACTGCCGCCTGCGCTGCCCTGGTGCTTGCCACCGGCAGCGCCCTGGCCGCCGACAACTACCCCAGCAAGCCCATCCGCCTGGTGGTGCCCTACCCGGCAGGGGGCGGCACCGACATCATTGCCCGCCTGATGGGCACCCAGCTGTCGCAGCGCTGGGGCCAGCCGGTGATTGTGGACAACAAGCCCGGTGCCAGCGGCATGATGGGCAACGACCTGGTGGCCAAGGCGCCCGGCGACGGCTACACGGTGCTGCTGGGCATCACCGCGCTGGTGCAGATCCCCGCGCTGTACAAGAAGGTACCCTACCAGCTGAGTGACCTGGCACCCGTGTCGCAGGCGGTCAAGTCGGCCGACCTGGTGTTTGTGCCGCGCAGCTCGGGTATCACCAGCCTGCAGCAGTTTGTCGCCAAGGCCAAGGCCCAACCCGGCAAGCTCAACTTCGGCTCCTACGGCAATGCCACCTCGTCGCACCTGCATGGCGAGCAGCTCAAGCTCAAGGCCGGCATCGACATGGTGCACATCCCCTACCAGGGCTCGGGCCCGGAGATGGCGGCCATGCTGGGCGGCCAGCTGGAGTCGGCCTTTATCGATGCGGCCGCTGCCTACCCACATATCAAATCGGACAAGGTCAGCATCCTGGCGGTGACCGGCGCGCCGCGCCACCCCGCGCTGCCCGATGTGCCAACGATGGCCGAGGCCGGCTACAGCGGCTTTGAGGCCAATGGCTGGTTTGGCTATTTTGTGCCGGCCAGCACCCCGCAGCCGATTGTGGACAAGCTGGGCAACGAGCTGGCTGCCATCGTCAAGATGCCCGAGATCAGCAAGCGCCTGCTGGACATGGGCCTGATCCCTGTGGGCTCGACGCCGGCGGAGTTCAAGCCGCTGCTCGCGCGCGATGCGGCGCACTGGAAATCGATTGTCGATGCGGCGAAGATCTCGATGGATTGACGCGAAAACACAGCGCTTTAGCGGGACTTCAGGGAGGTGGCGCAGTACAGGAGAAGCCCAGCCATGGCAGACTAGCGCCTATGTCCCCTCCCGCCTTGCTTGTTGCCGATGACCACCCCCTGTTTCGCGCTGCCGTGGTGCAGGTGATCCGAGGGCGCTTTGGCGCCTTCGAGGTGCTCGAAGCCTCCAGTGCCAGCTCGCTCAGCGCAGCGCTGGCGGCCCACCCCGGCATCGAGCTGGTGCTGCTCGATCTGACGATGCCGGGCACGCATGGCTTTTCGGCGCTGCTGCATGTGCGCGGCGCCTACCCACAGTTGCCGGTGGTGGTCATCTCGTCCAACGACCATCCGCGCATCATCCGCCGCGCCCAGCAGTTTGGCGCCTCGGGCTTTATCTCCAAGGCCGCAGCGGCCGACGCGATCACCGCAGCGATCGAGGCGGTGCTGGAGGGTGACACCGTCTTTCCCTCGATGGCCGCCGAGCTGTCGCAGGAAGATGCCGAGCTGGCTGCGCGCATGGCGCAGCTGACGCCGCACCAGTTCAAGACCTTGCTGTACCTGGCCGATGGCCTGCTCAACAAGCAGATTGCGCAGGAGATGGGCGTGACCGAGCACACGGTGAAGGTGCATGTGACTGCGATCCTGAAAAAGCTCGGCTGCCACAGCCGCACCCAGGTCGCCGTGCTGGTGCGCAACCTGGAGGCCGATGGCGGCCTGCCCACGGACGACTCAGCGCTGGCGTAGCAGCAGCTGGCCGACCAGTGCACGCAGCGCCGCCGGCCGCGCAGGCTGCGTCAGCACCCCCCAGCCCAGCGCAATGGCCTGCTGGCTGGCGGCATCTTGGCTGTCCGCATCCGTGCTGAGCCAGACGACGCCCGGTGCCTTGGGCCCGCAGGCCTGCAAGGCGCGGACCGCTGCTGGCGTGGCATACGCCGCATCCACCACTAATAAGGCCGGCCATGCGTTCTGGCTGCCTTGGGCCTGTGCCAAGGCCGCCTCGGCATCGGCCTGCGGCACCACCTGGCAGCCCCAGCGCTGCAGCAGTGGGGCGGCGCCGGCGATGGCGGCCGGGCCAATGCACCAGGCGCTGGCGCCTTGCAGCGGTGCGGCGTTGGCGACCGCAGGTGCTGCCTCCGGGGGCTCGCGCGCGGGCTCCGGGGCCAAGGCGGTTTGGCTCAGCGGCACCTCGACCCAGAAGACCGAGCCCCGGCCCAGCGCCGAGCGCAGCCCAATCGGGTGCTGCAACAGGCGCCCCAGGCGCTCGACAATGGCCAGGCCCAGGCCGGCGCCCCGCTCATGCTGGCGGCCTGTCTCCAGCCGGCGGAATTCTTCAAAAATCTCGCGGTGCAGGCTCTCGGGGATGCCCGGGCCCTGGTCATGCACCTCGATACGCAAATGCTGGCCGACGCGGCGGCAGCCCAGCACGATGCGGCCCTGGCGCGTGTAGCGGATGGCGTTGGAGAGAAAGTTCTGCACGATGCGGCGCAGCAGCGCCTCGTCGCTGTGCACCACCGCGCGGCAGGGAACGACCTGCAGCTGCAGGCCATGGCCCTGGGCCAGCACGCCCAGGCTGCTGCCCAGCTGGGCCAGCATGGGCTGCAGCGCAAAGTCGCGGCGGTTCACCTCAAGCTGGCCCGATTCCATGCGTGCAATATCGAGCAGGCTGTTCAGGATGTCGTCCTGCGAGGCCAGCGCGCCTTCGACATCGCTGGCCAGCTGCAAGGCCTTGTCACTCTGCACATGCTGGCGCAGCAGCGATGCAAACACGCGCGCAGCGTTCAGCGGCTGCAGCAGGTCATGCACGGCGGCAGCGACAAACTTGGACTTGTAGCGGTTGGCCTGCTCGGCCTCGCGCTTGGCCTGGGCCAGGTCTTCGGTGCGGTCGGCAATGCGCTTTTCCAGCGCATCGGCCAGCGAGCGCAGCTCGCGCGCGGCGTTCTTGTAGCTGGTGATGTCGGCGTAGCTCGTCACAAAGCCGCCATCGGGCAGGGGGTTGCCCCGGATCTCCAGCACCGTGCCGTCGGCCTTTTCGCTCTCGCGCGCATGGGGCTTGCCGCTGCGCAAAAACTGCATGCGCCGCTCGATGGCCTCGTCGATCGGCCCGGTGCCCAGCAGGCCCCGGCGCGCGTTGTAGCGGTACAGCTCCTCGACCGGCATGCCCACTTTCAACAGCCCCGCTGGCAGCCGGAACAGCTCCATGTAGCGCGAGTTCCAGGCGACCAGGTTCAGCGCGGCATCGATCACCACCACGCCCTGGGGCAGGTGTTCCAGGCTCTGGCTGTGGCCGGCATCGGCCTGGTGGGCAGCGGCCACGATGCCATCTTGCGCGCTGCGCAGCTCTTGGGCGTGTTGCTTGAGCAGCGCTTCGAGCTCTTCGCGGCTGCGCTGGCGCAAGGCCGACAGGCGCTGGCGCTGGCGCGCATAGAGCAGCAGCAGCGACAGCGCCAGCCAGCTGCCGCCCGCCGCCCCTGCGGCCCACCAGGCAGAGGCCAGGCTGTTGTCCACATCGTGCAGGATATGCAGCTGCCAGCTGGTTTCGGGCAAGGTCACCGTTTGCCAGAGTTTGCGGCCCACGGCCGGGTCCTGCCACTGCACGAGCGCGCCGCCTTCGTCCAGCGGCTGCTCCTGCGCATAGCGCATGGGCTTGAGCGGCTGGCTGCGGTACTGCTGGGTGCGGTCCATCTCCTGCTGCGCAAGGGCATCGATGGGTTTGAGCTTGCGGTAGCGCCAGTCCTCGTTGCTGGCCAGAAAAACGACGCCGTTGGTATCGCTGGCCAGCACGATGTCGGGGTTCTGGATCCATTCGCGCTCGAGCTCCAGCAGCACGATCTTGATCGCGATCAGGCCCAGCACCCGGTGCTGGCCACCGGCATCGCTGCTGATGGCGCGCGAGAGGAAGTAACCGGCCTCGCCGGTGGTCACACCGATGCCGTAGAAGCTGCCCTTGTCCTGCGCCAGCGCCAGTTGCACATAGGGGCGAAAGCTGTAGTCCTCGCCCACATTGCTGGACGGCGTGCGCCAGTTGCTGGCGGCCAGTGCCACGCCCTGGGCATCGATCAAGGTGAGGGTGGAGGCCAGGCTGGCGCCGTTGGCCTGCTCCAGCTTGCGGTTGAGGCGTACCACCTGCTCGGGGCTTTGCGGGTGGGTGAGCGCCTCGCGCAGCTCGGCATCGAGCGCCAGCACATCGGGCAGCACCCGGTAGCGGTCCAGGCGCTGGCTAAGCGCCTGCGCATACAGGACGAGCTGGCGGTGGGCCTGCAGGTTTTCCTCGGCCAGGCTGTGCTGCAGCATCCAGTGCCAGGCGCCCGCAGCAGCAGCGGCCGTGCTCAGCAGCACGGCGCAGAAGGTCCACAGGGATCGCAGGGAGCGGCGGGGAATCATGGCTAAGGTGTAACAACGGGCTAGGTAGTTTCCCTGGGTTTGGGTTTTCCGTAGCTCTGGGAAGGCAACGCCTAATACTAATGTCTAATGGGCAATCTGTAAGGGCTGGGATACAAACGCGCCTCAGCGCACCGAGTTGGTGCCGAGAATCTTTGGAGCCCCACCATGCAGATCGATACCACCGCCAGCCAGGCGCCTGTACAGGCACCGCCTTTTTACCGGACTTTGTACTTCCAGGTGATTATCGGCATCACCATCGGTGTCTTGTTGGGGCATTTCGAGCCCCAATATGGTGCGGCGATGAAGCCCTTTGGCGATGCCTTCATCAAGCTGATCAAGATGATCATCGCTCCGGTGATTTTCCTGACCATCGTGACCGGCATTGCGAACATGACGCACCTGAGCACGGTGGGCCGTGTGTTTGGCAAGGCCATGGTGTACTTCCTGACCTTCTCGACGCTGGCGCTGATCGTGGGCCTGATCGTGGCCAATGTGATGCAGCCGGGCGCCGGCATGCACATCAATGTGGCCGATCTGGACCAGAAGGAAGTCAGCTCCTACGTGGCCAAGTCGCATGACATGACCTTGACCGGTTTTGTCATGGACATCATCCCCAAGACCCTGATCAGCCCCTTTGTCGGCGACAACATTCTGCAAGTGCTGCTGGTGGCGGTGCTGTTCGGCGTATCGCTGGCGATGGTCGGTGACAGCGGCAAGCCCGTGCTCAACCTGCTCGAATCGCTGACCAAGCCCGTCTTCAAGCTGGTCAACATCGTGATGAAGCTCGCCCCCATCGGTGCCTTTGGTGCGATGGCTTTCACGATCGGCAAGTTCGGTCTGGGCTCGCTCTTGAACCTGGCCGAGCTGGTCGCGACCTTCTACATCACCTCGCTGCTCTTTGTGCTGGTGATTCTGGGTGCCGTGGCCCGTGCCTGCGGTTTCTCGGTGCTCAAGCTGATCCGCTACCTCAAGGATGAGCTGCTGCTGGTGCTGGGCACCTCGTCGTCCGAATCGGCCCTGCCATCGCTGATGCACAAGATGGAAAAGGCCGGTTGCAGCAAGTCGGTGGTGGGCCTGGTGGTGCCTACCGGTTACTCGTTCAACCTCGATGGCACCAACATCTACATGACCTTGGCGGCGCTGTTCATCGCCCAGGCGACCGACACCCACCTGACCCTGGGACACCAGATTGCGCTGCTGCTGGTGGCGATGCTGAGCTCCAAGGGCGCTGCGGGCGTGACCGGCGCGGGCTTCATCACGCTGGCCGCTACCCTGGCCGTGGTGCCGGAAGTGCCGGTGGCCGGCATGGCGCTGATCCTGGGCGTGGACCGTTTCATGTCCGAATGCCGCTCGCTGACCAACTTCATCGGCAATGCCGTGGCCACCGTCGTGGTCTCGCGCTGGGAAAACGCGCTGGACTACACCAAGCTCAACGCGGTGCTGAACAACGAGCCGGTGCTGGAGAACGCGCCCGTGCAGGTGCCCGTGGTGGATACCGCCAAGGGCTGATCAACACCCCGCTCCAAAAGGAATGGCCTGCAGATGCAGGCCATTTCTTTGTCTGTGAAATGCAGAGAAAAGTTTCTCAGGGCAGCGGGTGCAGCAGGCCATACATCGCCCGCAGGCGCAGGGTATCGCGCCCCAGCTTGCGCTGGTTGGGCAGCTTGCCGACCCAGCGCATCTGCTGCACGGTGCGTTCCAGCGCGGCGCGCACGGCAGGCTCGGTCTGCGCCAGCCAGGCATGCCAGTCGGCACGCGCGGCCTCCAGGGTGCCGGCATTGTCCAGGAACAGCGCGGTGGAATGCGCATAGCACAGCGCATCCTTGACGATGCACAGCGCAGGCGGCAAGGTCGCCAGCGGGTCGTCCTCAAAGTCGATATAGCCGATGACGCCATCGGGGCAGCGCACCATGTTGCGGGCAAAGGCCTGGCTCAGGCAGGTGCCGCTGGCATGCACGCGCTGCAGCGCGGCAAAGCCCTGCTGCCACAGCGCCAAGGTGCTGGCGGGGGCTTGGCGCGCGGCGGCCTCGATCTCGTCGCTGAGCGACGGCGTATCGCCGCCGGGCAGGCCCAGGTGGCGCATCAGAAAGCCCTCGGGCGCATCGGCCAGCACGAGCGGCACGCGCAGGCCGCGTGCATGCAGGTCGCGCAGGCGCCGCACCTCTGTCGCAATGGCGGCTTGCCCGCCGGGGTTGACCACGGGCTGCAGCACCGGCACATCCAGCAGGCGCGAGAGCAGGCCCAAGGTCCGGTAGCGCCAGGCCGCTATCGCCGGGCCGGCTTTTTTGAGCCAGACCGATTCGCCCGGCAGCTCATAGCGCACCACATTGAAGGCCTGGCTGGCCAGATGCTGCTGCAAAAACGCGGCATAGTCCGGGCGCTCGGCGGGCAAGGTGCCGGGCGGGGCGCCAGCGGGGGCAGGGGGCTGTAAGGGGGAAGCGGTATCGGTCATGCGCAAGCGGGGCGCACGCCGCAGCGGCCACTCCAGCAACAGTGAAAACCTTGCATTATCGCTGCCCGCTCAAGAGGCCTCGGCCGCCTGGGGCACCATGTCCTGGTGGTCGGCCGGTGCCGAGGGTTTGACATGGGGCTGCGCCAGTGGCTGGAAGCTCTCGGCGCTGGCCAGCGGCCAGTAGGTGCGAAAGACGTCGTGCTGGTGCGCCAGGTCGTCCAGCAGCGCGCCAGGCCGCACCTGCAAGAGCAGGTTGGACAGCAGGCGCACCTCGGTGTCGCTGATGCGGCGCACGATATGGTGGGCATTGAGCTCGCAAGGGTGCTGGAGGCCGGCGGCCTGCACCAGCTCCTGCAGCGCATGCAAGGTGCTTTTGTGAAACTGGGCCACACGCGTGGCCTTGTCGGGCACGACCAGGGCCTGCTGGCGCACGCCGTCTTGCGTGGTCACGCCAGTGGGGCAGTTGCCGGTGTGGCAGGTCTGGGCCTGGATGCAGCCCAGCGCCATCATGAAGCCCCGGCCGGCATTGCACCAGTCGGCGCCCAGCGCCATCATGCGGGTGATGTCAAAGGCGGTGATGACCTTGCCGGCGGCGCCCAGCTTGATGCGGTCGCGCAGATTCACGCCGATCAAGGTGTTGTGCACCAAGAGCAGGCCTTCTTGCAGCGGCACGCCGACATGGTCGGTGAACTCGACCGGCGCTGCGCCAGTGCCGCCTTCGGCACCGTCGACGACGATGAAGTCCGGCGTGATGCCGGTCTTGAGCATGGCCTTGACGATGGCAAACCATTCCCAGGGGTGGCCCAGGCAGAACTTGAAGCCGGTGGGCTTGCCGCCCGAGAGCGTGCGCAGCCGGGCGATGAAATGCATCATCTCCTCGGGCGTGGAGAAGGCGCTGTGCCGGGCCGGCGAGATGCAGTCTATGCCCACCGGAATGCCGCGTGCCGCCGCGATCTCGGGCGTGACCTTGGCGCCGGGCAGCACACCGCCATGGCCGGGCTTGGCGCCCTGGCTGAGCTTGAGCTCGATCATCTTGACCTGGGGCTGGGTGGCGTTGGCAATGTAGCGCTCTTCGCTGAAGCTGCCGTCGTCGTTGCGGCAGCCAAAGTAGCCCGAGGCCACCTCCCAGATCAGGTCGCCGCCATGCACGCGGTGGTGCTGGCTGATCGAGCCTTCGCCGGTGTCATGGGCAAAGCCGCCGATCTGCGCGCCCTTGTTCAGCGCCAGGATGGCATTGGCCGACAGCGCGCCAAAGCTCATCGCCGAGATGTTGAAGACGCTGGCATGGTAGGGCTGGGTGCAGGGCGCGACCGATTGCGACGGCGCATCGGGCGAGCCGCCGATCCAGACGCGGAAGTTATGGCCGTCCAGCCGCGTGGGCGCCATCGAGTGGTTGACCCATTCATAGCCGCGTGCGCCCACATCCATCAAAGTGCCAAAAGGGCGGTTGTCCGGGTCGCCCTTGGCGCGCTGGTAGACCAGCGAGCGCTGGGCGCGCGAGAAGGGCAGGGCCTCGGTATCGCTTTCGATGAAGTACTGGCGCATTTCCGGGCGGATGAACTCCAGAAAAAAGCGCATATGGCCGATGACCGGGTAGTTGCGCAGGATGGCGTGGCGCGTCTGGCGCCGGTCGCGCAGGCCCAGCAGCGTGAGTGCGGCGCCGGCCAGCACGGCCAGCCACCACCAGGCGCTGGCCTGCAGCACCAGCGCAATGATGCCGACGACCAGCAAGAGCATGCACAGCGCCATCACGGTGTAGCGGACGGGGAAAATCTTGTTGAGCTGGTTCATGGGGTGTGGGGTGCAGGTCAGACCGCCCAAAAGCGCGCACAAATCCCGGGCTGCAGCACAGGCGCCTGGCTGGCGCTACACTGCAGGCCCTGCCTGGCGCAGCGGCCGTCTGCCATTGCAATGTTGTTACAAAACCAGACCCATCATAGGGGGCGCTGGTGGCATTGCAAGCGTGCAGGGGTTTGTGCTGTGCGGCCCCCTATTGAGAGAGCTCCGATGACCCAGCCCCAGATCCCCGATGGATTGAATGACGACCAGCTGACCGAGATTGACCAGATCCTGGAAGACATGCGCACGCGCGCCGAAGAAATTCCGCAGTGGGAATTTGCCGACGGCGCGCTCACCGCGCTGGTCTGCACGCGCCGCGCGGTGCCGGTCGAAGAGTTTCTGCCGATGCTGGTGGGCGATGGCGAGCTGCTGGAGCGCGATGCGGACGGCAAGCTGCCGCAGCTGCCGGCCTTCCAGGACCAGGCCCAGCAGGACCGTTTTCTGGAGCTCTGGCAGATCCGCTGGAACGAGGTGACTGCCCAGCTCGACGCCGATGTCAAGAGCCTCGAAGATGACGACACCTTCCAGCCCGATGCGATGGACATGCGCGGCGCCATTGCCAGCCTGCCCGAGGAAGAGCGCCAGGAGCTGGACGGCCAGGAGATCCCCTCGTTTGGACAGGTCTGGGCGCTGGGCTTCATGTTCGTCGTGGAAAACTGGGCCGATGAGTGGACCGCACCGCGCGACAAGGAAGCGGCCCGCTGGCTGAACGATGCGCTCGAATCGGTGGTGGCCCTGACCGAGGACGACACCGGCACCCCCACGGTCTGCATGTACGACGAAAATGGCCCGGCCAGCACCAGCCAGGAGCGCGTGGAGACCTTTGGCGAAGCGATCTGGGCGGTGTATGACCTGCGCCAGATCTGGAAGAGCATGGGCCCGCGCCAGGCCACCATCGTCAAGGGCGAGGTGCCCGGCCGCAACGACCCCTGCTCCTGCGGCAGCGGCAAGAAGTTCAAGAAATGTTGCGGCGCCTGATAGCAGGCGTTCACCATCCGCTCTGAGAACAGCCGCTTTTGCGGCTGTTTTGCCGTCAGGCCGCTCAGGGTCATCGCCATGGACGGGCAGTGGCTCTAGAATGGCCTGGTTTTCATCCTCTTTTGGCCAAGGATCACCGATGAACCTCATGAACATCATCACCAAGCAACTGATCGAGATCATCGAGTGGACCGATGACTCGCGCGATACCTTGTCGTACCGCTGGCCCGATGAGGACAAGGAAATCAAGAACGGCGCCCAGCTGATCGTGCGCGAATCGCAGCAGGTGCAGTTTGTCTCCGAAGGCCAGTTTGCCGACCTGTTCGGCCCCGGCCGCCACCAGCTGACGACGCAGAACATCCCGATTCTGTCGACCCTGCGCGGCTGGAAGTACGGCTTCAATTCGCCCTTCAAGTGCGATGTCTACTACATCAACACGCGCCTCTTTACCGGCAACAAATGGGGCACCTCCAACCCGGTGATGATGCGCGACAAGGACTTTGGTGTCGTGCGTCTGCGCGCCTTCGGCACCTATGACTTCCGCATCGTGCAGCCGGCCAAGTTCCTCAAGGAAGTGGCGGGCACGGACCAGAACTTCCGCCTCGACGAGTTTGCCGACACGATGCGCTCGCGCATTGTCAGCATCTTCAGCGAAGCGCTGGCCAAGGCCCAGGTGCCCGTGCTCGATGTGGCCCAGCGCTACACCGAGATGGGCGATGCGCTGCTGCAGCTGATCAACCCGGCCGTCACCGAAAAGTACGGCCTGGAGATCACCAGCTTCCTGCTGGAAAACGTCTCCGTGCCGCCCGAGGTGGAACAGGCGATCGACAAGCGCTCGTCGATGAGCGCGATCGGCAACCTCAACGACTATGTGAAGTACCAGATGGGCCAGGCCATGGCCAATGGCGGCGAAGGCGCGGCAGCGGCCACCATCCCCGCGACGATGGCGATGGGCTTTGGCATGGCGCAGGAGATGATGAAGGGCATGCAGCAGCCGTCCGGTGGGGCTGCCAGCGACCCCTTCTCGCCCGCTGCCGCACAGGCGGCGCAAGCGGCCCCCGCTGCTGCTGCGGCTGCCGGCGCCGGCCTGCAGGTGCTGACGCCCGAGCAGGCTGCGCAGGCGCTGGGCGTGACGGTGCAGGATGTCGTGACCGAGCTGGAGTCGGGCGCGCTCAAGGGCCGCAAGATTGGCAGCGCCTGGCGCATCTCGCAGGAATCGCTGAACGAATTCCTGCGCGGATAAATTTGCGCTGATTGCACATGCACCGCTGCCTTGGCCGGTGCATGCGCGTTGGTGTGACCCCGTTTTGAGAGCCTGTGGCGCAGACCTGCTGTGCGCCAACGCTGAGTTTGACCGTGAATTCACCCACTCCCGCCACTGACCCCTTTGCGCCGCCACCGACCTCGATGGTGGCCAAGCATGTCTGCCCCGAATGCGGTGGCAATCTGGAATGGAATGCCAAGGCGCAGTCGCTCAAGTGCCCCTACTGCGGCACGGTGGTGCCCTGGACCGAGGAGCAGCAGCAACAGCTGGGGGGTGAGATCGTCGAGCAGGACCTGGCCGCCGCGCTGGCCAACCCCGCCAGCGGACGCGGCTGGGGCGAAGCGCGGCGCGAGTACCAGTGCCAGAACTGCCGCGCGATTTCGGTGTTTGTCGATGGGCGGGTCGCGTCGCGCTGCGATTTCTGCGGCTCACCCGCGATCCAGGCGCATGAAGAACGCAACGACGCGATCACGCCGCAAAGCCTGCTGCCGTTCAAGGTGAGCGACGGCCAGGTGCGCGACCTGATCCGCAAATGGTATGGCAGCCGCTGGTTTGCGCCCAACAAGTTCAAGAACGCGGCGCTGACCGATACCCTCAAAGGCATCTACTTGCCGTACTGGACCTTTGACGCCCATGTGCAGGCCCAGTGGCGGGCGGACGCCGGCTTTTACTACTACACCACCGAGCAGTACCGCGATGCCAATGGCAATATCAGCACGCGCCAGGTACGCCATGTGCGCTGGGAGCCGGCCTCGGGCAGCCTGCAGCATTTCTTTGACGATGAACTGGTCGCTGGCACGGTTGGGGTGCACCAGGGGCTGCTGCAGAAGGTGGAGCCTTTCCCGACCCGGACGGATCTGAAACCCTATTCGCCCGAGTTTGTGCGCGGCTGGACCGTCGAGCGCTACCAGGTCGACCTGAACCGGGCCGCCACGATCAACGAAGGGGATATGGACCAGCAGGTGCAGGCGCTGTGTGCGCGCCAGATTCCGGGCGACACTTACCGCAACCTGCAGGTGCAGCGCCAGTACCAGGGCCGCAGCTTCAAGCATGTGCTGGTGCCCGTATGGCTGGTGGGCTATACCTATGGCAGCAAGAGCTACCAGATTCTTGCCAATGGCTACACCGGCCAGTTGGCCGGTGAGCAACCCTATAGCTGGGTAAAAATTCTGTTCACCGCACTGGCGGTGCTCTTGGTACTGGTGTTACTGATGGCAGCCAGCCGTTAAGAGGGCAGGATGCAGGGGGTGGAACACCCCTTTGGTGTTCAGTGCTTAGCGACGGCGGCGGTTGCCATCCATGTTGTCGCCGACCTGGTTGCCAAAATAGGCACCGGCTGCTGCACCACCAATGGTGCCCAGGGTCGAGCCGAACACGGCATCACCCAGCACACCACCGGCCACGGCGCCCACGCCGGTACCGATCTGGGCATTGGTGGGGTTGCTGGAGCAAGCGGTCAGGCCGCTCAGCGCCAGCACGATGGAAGCGGTGGTGATTGCAAGTCGTTTCATTAGGGTTCTCCTCTTGGTCGCATCGGCTGTCAGTCGGAAGAGTGCTGCAAACCGGATTGCCATGGTTGAAGTGTGGCGCAGCGCACGCGCTTGCCGCATCGGCCAAGGCTAAGTTTGGGTGTGGGACAGCGCTTACTGGGCATACCCGTAGGGTTTCTGCGGCTTAGCCTCTATTTGAAGTGTTCTCCACGGTTTCAGAAAGAGGTTTAGGCTGCTGCTGGTCTCGTTGAGACCGATTTAAGCTTGTTGTGCTTTTTCGAGCTGTACGGGACTGAGGTAACCGAGCATCGAATGCCGCCGCGTTGGCTTGTAGGAGCGCTCGATGTGGTCGAACACGTCGGGGCGAGCCGCAGTACACCTTCCTGGCCTTGCGCCCGGTCTTCATTGAGCTGAAGAAGCTCTCCATCGCCGCATTATCCCAGACCTCACATGCTCTGCTCATGCTGCAGGTGATGCCTGTTCGCGCTGCAATCTCTGGAAGTGCGCGCTGGTGTACTGACTTCCTTGGTCCGAGTGATGCAGCAGTGCCACCCGTTTTCCCCGGCGCCAGACTGCCATCATCAGCGCGTCCACCACCAACTGCGAGGTCATGCTCTCTTGCATACCAGCGCACGATGCGACGCGAGTACATGTCCAGCACTGCTGCCACTTACAGCCAGCCTTCGGCTGTCCAGATGACGGCGCAAGTTGGCCACCCATTTCCGGTTCGGTGCATCGGCCTGGAACTGGCGGACCCGCACGTTGTCGGCCTCCACGCAGCGCTCGCCGCAGTCCTTGGGTAAGCCCCGGCGCCTGGGAAGGGCACGAAGAGCCTGCTCTCACACGAGCCGCTTGATGCGGTACGGGCCACAAGGTTGGCCCTGCTCCAGCACATCGCGCCACACATATCAGATTGACCGGCCATTCCTCTCTGTGCTTCGCCACCTCCTGTTTCATCTTCCGCCTTAACAAGGTGTCCCTGAAACCGGCAATATCCCATTCAGCCCTTTGAGTTCGTTAGTAATGCCAAATTCTCCATATTTCTTCAGGGCATAAACATTGCCTCGGATACACCCATCTGGCAAAAGAAATTGGCGATGCGTGTGCCTGCCTCAACCAAGCACAATGCCTGCTCGTCGGAAAATTTGACGTCTTCATTGCTTCTCCTTGGCGCCGTTTAGCACAGCCCGGGAGCAAGTTCAACTGTAGTTTCAAGCGTCCGGAATTCGGGAGACGTAAAACTCTGTACTTCAGGCGAGGAGCGAATGGTTGCCTTACTTGCTCCCTGTGTTTTTACTGCTCACACTCACTGTTTGCATTCTTGGTCGGCTGGGTGTTGCCATCAGGGTGATATTGACCATGGCGTCGTGTAACTGTAGCAGCTTCTAGTCGTTCATGACGGTGTTGACTAAAGTCAGAATATGTAAGCCCGGCTGCGAGTCTGTGTCATTGGCTGCGAGTCTGGGGTCTTGTGAAATCAGAATAATTTGGTGAATTTATGGATTGAACTAATTTTAGTTATCAACTCCCCCTATGCTCTAATAAGTATAAATATAATTATTCATATCGGATAATGATGGATATATTGTGTTGATATATCAGAAATAGAATGAAATCTTTGTATCTATTTCCAGTGGGTGGAGGGCGATCGGTTATTGATGATTGAGGTTTGCAAAAAATAACATTTCTCTATATTTGAATTTTGGAAAATGGTATAAAGAGATCTCTGGTAACGAAATGGAGGTACTATGTTGCTAAAAAATCTCTCTCTAATTACGCTTGCGATTGGAACTTCTGCAAATGCAGCAGGATGGGTGGATAACGTAATTGATAACTCACCTGGTCAAATCTACCTGCAAGGTTGGGCATGTGATCCTAATCAGCCTCATGCAACAGGTTGGGTGCATTTCACAGTTAATAATCAGTTTATCTCCGCATTGCCAGCAAACCAGGAACGTGCAGATTTAGCGCAGGTCTGCGGGGGAACTACCGCACATGGTTATTCTGGTTGGGTTTCTGTGCCAGACGATGTTGCACAAAATGCAAGCCGTGGAAACAACTACAAGCGGCGAGATGTATATGTCACATTGGTGATGGATAATTTTTCGCCCAATGTTGAGGGAGGGAGGGCGAGAGGTGTGAAAATATGGAGTCCCACATATTATGATTTTAAATATGAATATTGGGGGCGATGTGTTCCCGATCCGTTATGGAATGACTCGCGCTATGCATTCACCAAAACTTCGATGAGTAGTATTATGAGCTGCCCGATACAAGGAAGAGAGCCGTATGAGATATTGAGAAAAGCTTATGTTGACATCAGTGATCCATCAATACCAAAGGGGGCAAGGGTAAATGTTTGCCATACACCAGAGGTGAACGATAAGTTGATACGAAATGGATGGTCTATAAGTGAGATATTCACGCCATCTGAGGACTGTGTGTCGTCGTTTAATTCCTATACCGCTTATGGTAAAAAGACTTATTACAACGTAAAAAGATACAATTATTTGACAATCATTAAAAATTAAACTAATACTCGCTAAATTCGCCTGCTTGTTGAAGTGCAGGCGTTTTTTTAGAGGGTTAGTTGTGGATTTTTTAATCGATTTGTCAAATGATTTACTCAATTCTATAGTTGGGTCTCCGTTATTGGATGAAAAAGCATTCACAGCTGCGCAGGTTTAGGGAGGTTCTGCAAAATCACTGAATTCAAAAGCATAAAAATCTGCAAACGATGTTTGTTTTGCCTATCTTATGGATGGGGCTGGGATTCCCTAGTTATGCTTGCTTCCCTCATCGCACGACGACCCGTAAACAAGGAGCAGCGGCGACAGCTACAACCCCTGATTCCAGCCTTTGTGCCCTCTGCCAAAGACGGTGCGCGCAAGCTAGCTGAGAGCGACCAAGATGTCCTCAACGGCATTGTGTTTGTGCTGCACAAAGGTATTGCGTGGGAAGACCTTCCCCAATCTCTTGGGTATGGCAGTGGCATGACTTGCTGGCGGCGCCTGCGCGATTGGAGCGCTGCTGGTGTCCGGGATCAGTTGCAACAAGCCATGCTCACTCGCTTGAGTGAGCATGGCCAGGTTGATTGGAGCCGGGCGAGCGTTGATGGCTCCTGGGTACCAAGCCCCCGGGGGGCCAGTAAACGGGTCCAAGCCCCACGGGCAAAGGAAAGCTTAGCTCCAGCGGCACATCGTTGTAGATGCTAGAGGCATCTCGCTGGTGACCTTGCTCGGTGTGGCCATCGGCTGACTCCAAGATGTTTGAGGAGTGTGGGGGCTCAATCCAAGTGATTTCAGCTGTGTCTGGACGCACGAAAGAGGCCTGCAAATTTGCATGCCGACAAGGGCTACGACTACAAACGTTGCCCGCACCTGAGGCAAAGGAGTATCGCCAGCCGGATCGGTAGAGGTGGGGTTGAAAGGCAGCGAGCGCCTGGGCCTGCACCACTGGGAGATGGAGAGACCGCACAGCGGGTTTGCCGGCTTTGGCAAGCTATAAATCCGGATTGAAAGACGGTTGGACAGCCACGAAGCACTGCAGAAGTTGGCCGCTGCGATCATTTATGCGCGCTGTCGTGGACAGATGGCATTTGCCAATGGAATGGACGCCCCTCCTTTATCGGAGCACAGTGAGCCCACCTTACTTGGCACCGTAGCAATGCGGCCAGCAAACGACTCGAACAGATCCCCGGCATCGGCCCGATAACCGCAAGTGCGTTGATTGCCTCTCTGGGCGACGCGAGAAACTTCAAGGATGGCCGGCAGGTTGCCGCGGGGCTGGGCCTGGTGCCCAAACAGCATTCCAGCGGCGGCAAACAGAATATGCTGGGCATCAGCAAGCTTGGCGACACTTACCTGCGCACGCTGCTGATACAAGGGGCTCGGTCAGTGGTCTATCACGCAGACCAGCCAAATCGAGAGGCGGCAAGTGCCACCTGTCAGTGGGTGTGCGGGGTTGCGCAGAGACACAACAAGAACATCGCTGCCGTGGCGTTAGCCAACAAGAACGCACGAATCTGCTGGGCCTTGCTCGCGGGGACAAGGACTATGACGAACGGGGTAGAACAACCAGCGTTTGAAACACTGAAGGCTCTGCCCGATCAACTTCGAACCGGGAGAAGATACCACCGATTGCTCAGGCAGTCATGCAGTGATGGCAAGACAGGTCAGACCGGGGCCAAGACAGTTCGATAAGAGTACAGCACTTCGAGTGCGCGTAGCCGATGGGACCTTGGTCAGCGAATTCCATCAGGGACCGCAGCAGCGAGCTGCCGCAAAAGTCCGGATATACGCGTGCACTCTTGACCTTCACGGCATCACGAATTGAAGGCTTGGCAAACCGGGGCGTCCATATAGACTCTTAATGTAAAACTGCACTGCGGCTTAAAATCGACAGTGCGCTAACTCTCAGCTCTGAAATCAGTGTCTTCGCAAAAGATCCCTAACTGATGTATCCAACCTAACAGCGATCTCATTTTTCTATGGGTTGGTAATGGCTTGCACCAGCGCCAGCAGGCGGCGCAGCGCATGCTGCACGGTGGCTTGGCGCACTGCGTGGCGGTCGCCGTCAAACCGCTGCACTTCACTGTGCAGCTGCCCGGCCACCTGCCAGCCAAACCAGACGGTGCCAACGGGCTTGCTGGCGCTGCCGCCATCGGGCCCGGCCACGCCGGTCACCGCCACGCTGACCTGGGCCTGGGACTGCGCAATCGCGCCCTGGGCCATCGCGCGGGCGACCGGCTCGCTGACAGCGCCATGGGCGGCGATCAGCGCAGCGGGCACATCGAGCATCGCGGATTTGGCGCGGTTGGAGTAGGTGACAAAGCCGCAATCGAGCCACTGGCTGGAGCCGGGCCGCTCGGTGCAGGCGCCGGCAATCAGGCCGCCGGTGCAGCTCTCGGCCGTGGCCATCATCCAGCCCCGGTGGCTCAGGTGCTGGGCCAGCTGGGCCACGGTTTCCGGGATGGGCAGCCCATCTTTGGTCAGCAAGGCAGCGGTGGCGTTCATAGCAGATGTCTCCCGATGGCGATGACAAGCAAGGTGCAGAAAGCGGCGACCAGATCGTCCCAGATGATGCCCCAACCGCCGCCCCAGCCAAAGCCTTTGAAGCAGCGATCCGCCCAGCGCACCGGCTGGGGTTTGACGGCATCGAAAAAGCGGAACAGCACAAAAGCGGTCAGCTGGCCCCAGAAGCCCGTGGGCATGACCAGCCACAAGATGAGCCAGAAGGCGATGATCTCATCCCAGACAATGGCGCCCGGATCAGCCACGCCGAGGTTGCGCGCGGTGGCCGTGCAGGCCCACCAGCCGAGCACCAGCGATGCGCCAATCACCCAGCCAATCGCCGCTGGCGTCAGCCACAGCTGCAACACCAGGTAGGCCACCCAGGCCCACAAGGTGCCCACCGTTCCCGGTGCCACCGGGCTCAGGCCCGAGCCAAAGCCCAGCGCCATCCAGTGCAGGGGATTGCGCAGCATGAAGGACCAGTTGGCGCGGCGGGGCGCCGCAACGGGGCCTGCTGCGCCGGGCGCGGAAGGGGAAAAGGGCGAGTCGCTCATGCCCGCCATCATAAGCCTGCGGCAAGGCGCTGTGCAGCACCAGCCAGCGCCGGGCCACCAGACCCGTCAGGCCTTGAAATGGTCAAACGAGGCCCAGTGCTGCGCTAGTGGCTGGCCTTGCGCATCGTGCACACGCAGGCTTGCTGCGGCGGTGATGCGGCCAATGCGCTGCACGGGGGTTTGCGCGGCCAGGCTGGCCTGCTGCACGGCATCGCGCAGGTCTGCGGCGGCCGTAAAGCACAGCTCGTAGTCATCGCCACCCGCCAGGCAGCATTGCAGTTGGAGGTCGATGGGCAGGTTGAGTGCCGCGCCCGGAGCGCCTGCGGTCGCTGCCATGCACGCCAGCACCCGGTCCGCCTGCAGCTCGGCACCCACCTTGCTGGCTTGCAGGATATGGCCCAGGTCGCCGACCAGGCCATCGCTCAAGTCCAGCGCGCTGCTTGCAATGCCGCGCAGCGCGGTGCCCAGGGCCACGCGCGGGCTGGGGCTTTCGAGCCGCTGGCGGGCTGCGGCCAGCGCAGCGGCGGGCAGCTGTACCTGGCCAAGCAAGGCCTCCAGCGCCAAGCGGGCATCGCCCAGCTGGCCGCTGACGTAGATGTCGTCGCCGGGCTGGGCGCCGCTGCGCAGCAGCGCCTGGCCGGCTGGCACCTCGCCAAACACGGTGATGCAGATGTTCAGCGGGCCCTGGGTGGTATCACCACCCACCAGCTCGCAACCATGGGCATCGGCCAAGGCAAACATGCCTTCCGAGAAGGCTTGCAGCCAAGGCCCATCGACAGCGGGCAGGGCCAGCGCCAGCGTAAAGGCCAGCGGCTGGGCGCCCGTGGCAGCCAGGTCGCTGAGGTTGACGGCCAGCGCCTTGTGGCCCAGGGTGCGCGGGTCCACATCGGCAAAGAAGTGGCGGCCCTGCACCAGCATATCGCTGGAGATGGCCAGCTGCATGCCGGGCCGGGGCGCGAGCAAGGCGCAGTCGTCACCGACGCCAAGCACGGCCCGCTGCACCGGCCGTTGGAAGTACTGCGCAATCAGTTCGAACTCGCCCTGTGCCATCTCAGCGCCCTCCCGGGCTGGCGTTGCGGCTCAAACGCAGCGGCAGCAAAAAGCTCAGCGGCCGGGTCAGCACCCGCTTGAGCAGCGCCTTGTAGATGTGCGAGCGCTCGACATTGCTGACGTTTTGCGCGCGCAGGGCCAGGCGGAACGCCAGATAGAAGCTCACCAGAATGTTGAAGCCGCCCAGCAAGGGCAGGGCCGCCACGCAGAGCCAGAAGCCGTGGAAGTGCAGCACCTCAAAGCCCATGCTGGTGGCGGCTGCGGCGATCTGACCGGCAGCGAGGGTCACGTGGCGGATATCGATGGGCAGGCCAAAGAACTGTGCCACCACCGGAATCAGCCCCAGCATGAAGCCCAGCGAGATGTTGGACGCAAAGCCGGAGATATGGCGGCGCATAAAGCCCGCCCAGCGCGCAGCGCGTGCCTTGCCCAAAAAGCCGGTGATGCGCGGGTTGTAGCGGATGGCCGAATCCATGTGGTGCAGCACGAACCAGTTCTCGGTCCAGCCGGCGATGATGCTGGAGGAGAACAGCAGCACGCCGGTAAACGCGGCATAGAACACCGAGGGGCCCAGCAGGGTCAATGACTTCAGCGTCTGCTCGGCCTCGTGCTGGTCGATGAAGGGCGAGCCGGTGGCACGCGCCCAGCCCCAGGTGAGCAGCAGCACCATCGGGAAGACGGTGAACACATTGCCCAGCACGGCGGCCACCTGGGAGCGCACCAGGTAGCTGACCTCGTCGACAAAGGACGCAATGCCGGCCTCGGTATCGCCCGACTCCTTGAGCTTGGCGGCCATCGCCGGTGCCGTCATCGCCGGCTGCTTGGTGGCGACGGTGAAGTGCAGCAGCTGGATCAGCACAAAGCTGATCGCATAGTTGAAGCCGGCGATGAAGCCGCCCCAGAACGCGGAGATGGCCACCGCATGCAGCGCGAACTTGATCAAGGTGGTGAAGGCCATCACCAGGCCGCCGCCCGCGGCCTTGCGCGCCATCTGCGCGTACTCGCGCTTGTCGCGGGTGATGTAGTGCTCACCGGTCTCGGCGCTGCGCTCGGCCACCTTGGAGGCCAGCAGCGACGAGTTGGACGAGATCAGCGCGCGGATGCTCTGGCGCTCCAGGCCCACGGCCACCAGGTGGGCCAGCAGCTTGGCGGTGATGACCTTGGGGTTGGCCGACAGCAGGCAGTCGAGCAGCTCGCGCACCCGCAAGATGCGCATGCGCAGCTGGCGCAGCCGGAACACGACGCCGACCGAGACGCCATTGTCTTCAAAGTGTTCGTAGATCGAGGCCACGGCGGTGCGGCATTCGTCCAGGCTGCGGCGCACGTTTTCTTCGGCCTCCAGCACATCGGCGGCCTTGGGGCTGGGGTGCAGCATCGCGCGGCGCAGCTCTTCGACGCCGCTGATCAGGCTGTAGAAGGGCTGGGTGTTCTTGGCGCTGCCGCTCATGCGCAGGCGCAGCTCCGGCGCAAAGCCGGCCGCCAGAATCTGGCCGGCGCAATAGGTGAGGGCATTGAGCACCAGGTGCTGCCAGGGCGAGAGGCGGTTGCCGTAGTGCTCCAGCCCGGCAATGCTGCCGGCATCGACATCGCTTTGCGCAATCTGCGTGGGGACGACCATCACCTCCAGCGACACAAAGCCGGGCGACAGCAGCTGGGCGATGCGCTCGAGCAAGGGCTTGTCCATGGCCTTGAGCCACTGGGCATCGAAAGGCGTGTGCAGGACCATCGAGAACAGCACGGTGGCGTCGATCGTCTCGGGCGTGGAGGGCAGCAGCTTCCAGCGCAGGCGCTCGGCCAGCTCATTGAAGAAGGCGGTGCGGGGCGCAAAGCCAAAATCGGCCAGCAGCGCCGTCAGGTCCACCGTCTGCAGTTGCACGGCCCACCAGCGCTGCACTTTGTCCCGCAGCGCGGCATCGCCATCGATGGCGTCCAGCAACTGGCTCACGCGGGCCACGGCCGCGTCGACCGAGTTTTGCTGGCCGCGAATCCAGGCGGCGATCTCGATGATCCAGAGGTTGCGCTCGGCCAGCGGGGCATCAGGGTCGAGCGCTGCGAGCAGCTGCGCCAGCGGATCTGGTTTCTTCTTGCTGAACATCAATGCAGCACTCGTCCTTGCGCCAGGTCGTCGTCTTGGGCGGGGTACTGTGTGGCGTCGAGCGTGAAGCGGGGGATCGGGCAGTCAAAGGTCTGGGCCTCATCGCTGATGCACAGGTAGCTGCCTTCCATGCTGCCTTGCGGGGTGGCCAGGCGGCACTGGCTCTGGTACTCAAAGGATTCGCCGGGAGCGAGCAGCGGTTGGTGGCCCACCACCCCCAGGCCTTTGACCTCCTGGACCAAGCCGGTGGCGTCCTTGATGATCCAGTGCCGCGCGATCAGCTGCGCGGGAACCTCACCACTGTTACGAATGATGATGCTATAGACAAAGTGGAATACGCCGGCCTCGGGCAGGGACTGCTCAGGCAGGTACTGTGGTGTCACCGACACCTCAAACTGGAACTTTGGCATGTGAAACTGGATTGAAGTCAGGTAGAAATACTAACTGCGACAATAGAGGGATGAGCTCCACCTACCGAATTGCCCCCTCAATCCTGTCTGCAGACTTTGCCCGCCTGGGCGAGGAAGTGCGCAACGTACTGGCCGCTGGCGCGGACTGGATACATTTTGACGTGATGGACAACCATTACGTGCCCAATCTGACCTTCGGGCCGATGATTTGCGCGGCCCTGAAGCCCCATGCGATCAAGCCTGACGGTACGCCGGCACCTATCGATGTGCACCTGATGGTGCAGCCGGTGGACGAGCTGGCCGCCGCCTTTGCCCAGGCAGGCGCCGACTATATCAGCTTCCACCCCGATGCTTCGGCCCATGTACACCGCAGCATCCAGGCCATCAAGGCGCAGGGCTGCAAGGCTGGCCTGGTGTTCAACCCGGCGATGCCACTGGACGTGCTGGACTGGGTGATCGAGGACATCGACCTGGTCTTGCTGATGAGCGTCAACCCCGGCTTTGGCGGCCAGAGCTTCATCGACTCGACCCTGCGCAAGATCGAAGCAACGCGCAAGCGCATCGACGCCAGCGGCAAGGACATCCGCCTGGAAGTCGACGGCGGCATCAAGGAAACCAATATCCGCCGCGTGGCGGATGCGGGGGCGGACACCTTTGTGGCGGGCAGTGCGATTTTTGGCAAGCCTGATTACAAGGGGGTGATTGAGCAGATGCGGGGGGCGTTGGGGTAGGCCAGAACTGAGCCCCTGAGGGGGCAGGCTGTTGGCAGCCGTAAAAAACAAAAACCGCAGCCATGAACTGCGGTTTTGCTTTGGGGAATGCCCCTTATTGGCCGGTGATCAGCTCGCGCCAGGAGACGCGTCTTGTCTTCTGGTTGCTAGATGCCACCGGGATCTCGATGGTCACCGTGGTGCCATTGGACAGGTTGATGACGGCCACCACCTTGCCATTGGGCAGGCGCACCAAGGTGGCGGCACTGGCCAGCGCCGAGATGCCGTTGCTCGACAGCAGACCACCGATGTCGTTGCTGCCGGGCACCGCTAGACCCGTGCGGTAATTGACATAGATGATATTGCTGGTACCGCCAGGGCTGCAGGCACTGTCGTCACTCGGCACATTGGTCGTGAACACCAGCGTACCCAGTTGCAAGGCGGGGTCGGTATTGGCGCGCTCACCTGAGGTCGGCAGATCCACATACCAGCCGCGCATGGTGTCGAAGTCCACGTCATAGCTGACCGTCGAGCTGGCTGTGCGCTTGTTGTTGCTGTCGGTGTAGGTCTGTTTGACAAAGCAGTTGACTTTGCTGGTGCCCGAGCAGGTGCTTTCACGTGGATTGCCATAGGCGCTATTGGCGTCCTTGATCGCGTAGATCGACTGCACATCGGTATTGGCGATATCGGAAACACCGAGGTAGCGACCGGTTCCGACAAAGACGACGCGGGCGTCTCCGACCTTGCTGACCTGCGGGCGGGCGGTGATGGCTTGTGCCGTACTGCTGTACTGCAAGGTGGCCAGCTTGGTGACGGGTGCATCGCCGCCGGCGGAGGTCAGTGCACTGATGTCCATCCGCCAGACATTGCCCAACAGATCACCGCCATACACGGTGGTGGCCTTGTTGTTGGTCATGGCCGTTTCTGAATAGGCCAGGATGCGCGCCAGACCCGAGGGGTTGGCTCGTGAGCCTTCTCCGGTGGAGATCTTCTTGATGATGGCGCCGGTTTTGGCGTTCAGCACCCAGACAAAGCCGCCGCCGGTGGCATTGGTGGCCTCGTTGTTGTTATAGCCCGAAGTGACCAGCACCACCCAGGTGCCATCCGAGAGCTTGGTGATGACCGGCGTGCCAAACGAGTAGCCCAGATCGGCATCACGGGTATAGCCATTGCCCGCTGCGGTGTCAGCAGTGAACTCCCACAACACGGCAGGTGCAGCGGGGTCTGTCACGTTCAGTGCATAAAAGCCGCGGCCACCACGGCCCAAGCCGCCCACCAGAATGGTATGCCAAGCATCATCGTAATAGACATCGCCTTGTTGGGGGGTGGCATTGACATAGTACTGGTGGTTGTTGCTGTAGTTCTTGTCGGCCAGCTTGTAGAGGCGCGACAGCAGCATCGACGGAATATAGGCCCAGGATTCGGAACCATTGTCGGCATTGAATGCATGCAGCATGCCGTCATTGGCACCGACATACACCATGCCCTGGCGGCTGGCCTTGTCCGACTTGAAGGTGGTGTAACCGGTGTCCGCGTAGTTGTACATCGGGCGCTTGATGTAGACAGCCTGCGAATCCACGATATCGCCCAGCACATGTGCGCGCTGGCGGTAGTAAGTGGTCTTGTCCGGCCCTTCATTGCTGCGGTCACCGCGCAGGAAGTTCACCAGGTTGATACCTGCTGCACCTGTGGTGGTGCCGGCGGTGGTGCTGTTGGCCTTGGCTGCGGCATCCAGGCAGGTATCGCCGGCGTCGCACATCTGGGACAGCGAGCTGATGGCGCTGAGATTGAACAGGTTGCGCATGGTCGCACCCATGGATGACCAGTCAAAAGCGACGCGAGCGCTGCCATCGTAGGTGTAGATGCTGCGTTGGCTGTAAGTCCGGTTGTCCAGCGAGGGGGTAGCCAGAGTACGGTTGGCGGCGTTGGAATAGACGGTGCCCGACTGCGACCAATCGGCATCGGGGATCTGGGCGCCCGTGTCCAAATCGAGGCGATAGCGTGCCAGTTCGCCATACCAGTCGACCGACCGGAAAGTGGACTGGAACACGAAGTTATCCCCCTGAACGGTATTGGGATTGCTAGTGGTGGCCGCTGCAGCATTGCCGGTAGCCGCCGAGACGCTTTGCAAGAAGTTACTCAGGCCTGTTTTGAGCGCGGCAGGGTTGCTAGCACTGTAATAGGTTCCGCGGCCGTTGACGGCGGTGTGCCAGAGGTCATCGATGGTGGTCTGGGTGTCGGAGACGGGCGTGGGCCAATTGCACTGGCCTGAGTTTTGCCAGCTGCAAATGCCCTTGGCGCGGGTCTCCGCCGAGGTCTGGGTTCCTTTGAGAATGTCGTAATAGTCGCCACTGGTAGCGCTGGCGTAGTTGCTCTGGTAGCGCATGTAGCCTGACGCACCCAGACCCACGGTGGAGGTAAACATGCGCTGCTGTCCATCGGGCACATTGTTTGAGGCAACATCGGTGCCACCACTGCCGGTCGCATTGTTCAGCGCCGTGGTGCGCAGGTCCGTGTTGTAGTAGTACGCGGCGACGTCCGCCAAGGTGTTGGAGCGGTTATTGCCATCCTTGTAAGGGCGCGCTGCACTGCCGTCCTCATCGCCGATGCTGGTGCTGCCATCCACCTGGGTGCCGCCACTACCGTTCCAATAGCCATCGGTAGACAGCATGGTGTAGTTGCGCTGGCAGGCATATTGCATGGGGTCGGTGACGGTAACACCTGATTTCTTGCCGCTTGATGCTGACGTCCACAGCTGTTGCACGCCATTGAGCTTGCCCGCATAGAGCTGCCCTGCAACCGACAGCGACACACGCAGCGACGTGCCGTTATTGGGTACAGCAGCAGTGAGTTTTGCGTACCATTTAGACTTTTGCTGACCTGCTTCGGCGTTGAAGGTATTGACATTCAAGAAGTCGCTGTTGGCGTCGTCCGTATTCTTGCTGCCGGTATTGCTGTTGTTGCCATTGTTGTTGTTGATGGTCATGTAGCCCAGGCGGAAGCTGTCATCCAGTGTGGCGAACGCATTGGATGTGGCCGTCTTGGTCATCTGCATGCGGGTGCGGTAGTAGGCCCACCAATTGGCGTAGTTGGTCATCTCCTCGTTGTAGGTACAGACATTGCCAGCGCAATCGCTGCGGGAGGATGCTTTGGCGGTGGTACCTGGATACGGGTAGGTGCTGCCGCTGACGATGTTGGTGAGGATATTGCGGCCAGGTACATTCGAGGTGGCTCTGCCACCCGAGAATGCCGTGGCATCGACGGTCAAGCTGCTGGTCTTCGTCACCGCCGGGGTGGCTGTCAGGTTGCCCAGGCTGCTTGGTGCGGTGATGGTCACTACGGCGCCACTTCTGGTCGCTGAGTAACCGGCGACGGTACAACTGCTGAACAGAGGAATACTCGCAGTGCAACGGTTGATCATGGTGACAATGGACGCCGCAAGGTTGTTATTGCTGCTGCCGCTGGCACTGGACGACAGAATTTCAAGACCATTGACTTTGATGCTACTAACGCTGCGGCTGCTGCTGGCTTGTGAAACCGTCAACTGTGCAGTCGCTGAGGCAGCCGCAATGGGCTTGCCCGGATAGCGCGCAATGGTATAGGTCTTGCCATCGCCTGGGTCTGTCTCGATGCGAGAGGCTTGGCAATCCGTCATGGTGTCATCACTGCACCAGCGCAATTTGGCAGCAATCGGGTATTCCGTCGATGCTGTCGTCTGGGTGTTGCACTCCTTCAGGTTCGCGGACTTGCAGTATTCGCCAGACACAAAGGTGTAGTGCTGAGCCGCATACGTGGTGCCCGTCAGATCCTGCGTAGCGCCGGCATCGGTGCGCGTGAACAGGTTGCGCTGCACGGAGGAGTTCCGGTCTGAGAACTGGGTTGCAGCAGTCTGCACACCGAAACCGTCGTAAGGAACCCGGGTCCAGCCCGAGGTATAGCTCGCAAAGCTGGTTCCATCGTACTTTTTAGGCGGCGTATAGGTGATGGCCGGATCGTAGTAGATGCCGTTATAGCCGCTGTTGCGAATCAACTCTGGAGGATTGGCGGTGTCGTCGCCCTGGCCCTGATTGACCCAGTCGGGCATGAAGTCCCACTTCATACTCCCCGAGTCATCCAGCACAAAGAAGATATTGGGCTTGACCTGGGTGGCGGTCGAGGTTTGCAGCGGAGCGGTGGCTAGATCAGTAGAGGCAAAAGCCTGTACGGCGATGAGCAACATGCCCGCACTGATGGCTTGCATTAAGGGCCTGCCGAGTGCCATCGGGGTAGATAAATAGGTCATGGCAGCGGATCCAAAGATAGATGCTAAAAAAATGGGTCTACATGGCCACCATGGCTTGGACAAAGCTCACGGTATGGTTGGGGCCCTGCACGCGCACGGTGATGCGGTAGTACACCTGGCTGACGGAGTACAGGTTGATGCCCTGCGTGTCGCAGCTGCTGCCGCTGGTACAGGTGCCGCCTGAGGAATTGGGCGAGGTGGAGCAGAACACGCCTGTGCTGCCGCTGTCGCCAGCGGCGCTGCACATGCGCTGAATCACGTAGGCCGAAGTGTTGTCCGCGCCATCGGCCGACAGTGTCTTGACGGCATTGGCGGGTACCAATGTCTTGTCCCAGAAGTCGGACCAGGATTCTCCCGCCGTGGGGTTTTGTGCCACGGCAAGGTAACCGTTGGATTTGTGGTCACAGGCCAGCACCTTGGTGCCCGGGTCGCAGCTGCCTGCCTTGCCGTTCTGTTGCTCAAGCCAGGAGATGGCGTTTTCCACGCCCAGGTCGGCCGAGTTGGTGGCTGCCTTTTGGAAAGAAAGATTGCCGGCAATCAGGTTGGAGGTGAACACCGACTTGGTGAGCGCCAGGGCGCCCAGGATCAGTGCCACCAGCACGATCAGCGCAACAATCATGACGACACCGCGTTCTTGACGGCGTACAAAGCTATGGGAGCGATTCAGCATCCGCTTTCTCCTCCTTGGTAACTGGGCTGGCCGCCCTGCCAGAGCATGTTGCGCAAGGGTACGGCGGTCTCCACGGTCTTGTAGCGGTAGTGCTTCCAGTCGGAGCCATCGCCCAAGGTGAAAGCAATGCCTTCGCTGCCGGCCCAGGTGGGCACGGCATCAGTCACCACCTCCTTGTCGTACTGACCGCCACGGGCTACCACGGCCAGGCGCAAGGTCAGCAGACGAGCCCATTCGCAGGCGGGAAAGGTGCTGGAGCTGGGGGTCGTTCGGTCAAAATCCGTCACCACTCCGGTCATCGTGCCTGCAGTCTTGTCATGCCCATATTGCGCACGCAAGCTCACGACGTTGTTGCCTACCGGAACCCAGACATCGCTGTTGAGTGTGCTGGTGTACGAGGTCTTGCTGCAGTTGTAGGCGGTGTAGTCGCAGACTGTGAGATTGCCATTGCGTACTGCGTAGGCGCGGACAACGGGCCTTGCCCCCAGGTTGTAGATAACGTCGCCAGCCTTGATACCGCTCACGCCGGCTGCCACGGCGATGGTCCCATCGCCGGGAACATTGGTAACGCGGTCGGTTTTGACGGCACAGGTCGCAGTGCGCGGAAGGGATACAGCGATGGTCCTGTCATTTTCCGCGAAGGAGGGGGCGGTGGTCATCTTGTAGCTGGTGCTGGAGCTGGCCGCTATCAGGGCATCGCCTTCCCCTGGGCTGTTGCTGCTGCCGTACATCACCAGCAGCGTGTCGGTGTTCGCATCACCAGCGGGCACCAGGTTCGTGGCTGGATTGATGACCACCGGCCCAATGCTCAGGCCCGTGGTAAGCACACCGCTTTCTTTAGACGGTGTAAAAGTCAAGGTACAACCCAGCAGGTTCAGCGAGTTGAGTCCATAGCCGGACATGCGGATATCGCGCTCAAGACCCGACAATGCAATGGAGGCATTGATCTGGGCATCGTCACCACTGGTGGTGTTGCGCCGGGCACCGTCGGATTGCATCAGCACCTGGGTCATGATGATGACCCCGATCATGCCAATCACCACGGCCACCATGATTTCGATCAGGCTGAAGCCCGCTTGGCGCGAGCGAGAGAGGGAAGTAGTCATTTGATGACAGCGATAGCGGTGTATTGGTGCGCGGAGCTCTCGTTATGGGCCTGCCACTTGATGACGATCTCCGCCTGTGTGCTGACCGCAATGCCGGTGGCACTGGCGGGCCCATCGGTAAAGCTGATGGTGGGCTTTAAGCTGTCACTGCCTTTGACGCCGGGCAGCTGCGAGTTCTCTACCGTCGTGAGCCAATGGGTAAAGCCATCTCCGGTAGAGCTGAAGTTGGTGCTGAGCGTGGCATGGTTGCTGGACCACATGCGGCTGATCAGGTCGTTGGCGAGGGACGCCGCCTTGGCGCGGTCTTCCGCAGCGGTAGCCTGTTTGATCGACGCCGCTTGCAGGCCCACCACGCCCAAAATCCCCAGCGAGAAGATAAGAATGGCGATCAGTGCTTCAAGCAACAAGACGCCGCGCTGCTGGGAAGGCTGCTGCTGGCGGCGTTGCATGCGCGGCAAAGGGATGGATGACTTCATGGCACTCTCCTTCAGCACTTGAGCGCGTCGCCTGCCGTCGAAATGGCCGGGTCGCACATGCGCACCTGACCTGCGGGGCTGACGGTGATGTTGAGGCAACGGATTTCGCCACCTGCTTGGACGCAGCTGCCTTCGGTGGCGGTGATTTGCACAGTCATGGCTTCCGGTGCCGTGGTGGTGGGTTCGGTGGTACTGGCCTGTTGGCCAAGACCATTGAACGCAAATACGGTTTGCGACGCATTGACCTTGACGTTGGCAGAATTGGCGACGGCGCCCTTTTGCAAGATCTTGGGCTCGGTGCTGTCATCGATGGCGCTGGCGCAGCTGGATGCAGGGTTGGATGCGGATCCCAGGCTGGTAACCCAATAGTGACCGCTGGAGCTAAGGCTGCAGTCATTGTTCAAGTTGTCCACCACCTGAACGCGTACTACCTGGTTGCGGCGCACGGCCTCGGCCCGGGCTGCCTGCATGCTGTTATGCAGGCTGTCGGCGGCGGTGCGGATGCGGGAGTTCTTCATCCACACGACCATGGATGGCATGCCGAGCATCAGCACGATAGCCACGATGGTCAGACCGATCATCAACTCAATCAAGGTCATGCCGCGCATGCGCGACCGGGCACGTGGACGCACAAGGCCTAGCATGTGCCGCCCTTGCCGGTGATCCAGCAGGTGTCGGAGGTGGTCCAGCGGCTGGGCACGGCCGTCGTGGCTTTGCCTCCCGCCTGGTTCACGGTATAGGTGAAGCCGCTCATGGGCCCCTTGCCGGTCGCGGTCAAGGTGTAAACGGTATCCGAGCTGGCCGAACAGCTGATATTGAAATACTTGCCGCTGTTGTTGTCTGCTGGCAGTGCGCCGCAAGCGCTGTCGGTATTGCGGTACTTGCGGTTGTCCTGGAACCACTGCTCCATCTTTACCTGGTAGGTGGACAGGGCTGCCGTGGCCTCGGGGATGCGTCCTCGTGTCACGTAATCACGGTATGAGGGCAGTGCAATGGCGGACAGAATACCGATGATTGCCACCACGATCATGACTTCAATCAGCGTAAAGCCCTGTTGCCAGGGTCGGGTGGAGGAGAGCTTGCGGATCATGCAATCACCATGACTTTGTTTATTGATAACAGCTATGTTGTTATAACTTGCGAGTTTGGTGACATTAAAGCAATCGAGCGCAGATGGGTGACCGGCCGGAGCCAGTGGCGGCTTCGGCGTGATAAACGGTGCAGCGCAGCGCTGGGGAGATATTTCTCAGCCTCTACGCAAACTGGGGCAGAATGGCGCGGCACTGTCTACCGAGCCCCTGCGTGGGCTGAATGCCATGTTTGATCTGAAGAAAATGCTCCCTGGCTGCGAAGCCGTCATCGTCGACCTCGACGGCACCATGGTCGACACCATGGGGGACTTTGCCGAGGCGCTCAACCGCATGCTGGCCGATCTGCAGCTGCCGGCGATTGATGTGCAGACCATCGAGCCCATGGTGGGCAAGGGCTCGGAGCATTTGCTGCGGGCGGTGCTGACCCATGTGCTGGCCCAGGTGCACCAACCGATCGGCCAGCCGGTGCCGGCCACCGAGATCGACAACCGCTATGCCCAGGCCTGGGAGCGCTACCAGCACCACTACCTGGCCATCAATGGCCGCTTCTCCCGCGTGTATGACGGGGTGGAGAAGGGGCTGGCGCAATGGCGCGCCAAGGGGTTGAAGATGGCCTGTCTGACCAACAAGCCACTGTCCTTTGCCGAGCCGCTGCTGCGCGCCAAGGGCCTGCGCGACTATTTTGACCATGTGTTTGGCGGTGACTCCTTTGAGCGCAAGAAGCCCGATCCGCTGCCGCTGCTCAAGACCTGCGAGGCGCTGGGCAGCAAGCCGGCCCAGACCTTGATGGTGGGCGACAGCAGCAACGATGCCGAGGCGGCGCACAACGCGGGCTGCCCGGTGGTGCTGGTGAGCTATGGCTACAACCATGGCCAGCCGATCCGCCAGGTGGCGGCGACCGGCTATGTCGATGCGCTCAGCGAGCTGCAGGCCTAAGGCGGCCCCGCCGCCCAGACCGGTACTGAGAAGAGCAAGACGTGGACGGACTGCATTTGACCGCCGACCTGTATGACTGCCAGTGCCCTGCGGCCTGGCTGGTCGATGCGCAGGCGCTCGCTGCGCTGTGCAACCAGGCAGTGGCCGATGCGGGGCTGACGCGCATGCATGACAGCTGGGTGCCGTTTCCCAGCCACAACGGCCAGCCCGGCGGCGTCACTGGCGTGGTGCTGCTGGCCGAGTCGCATGTGGCGATCCACACCTGGCCGGAGCTGGGCCATGTCACGCTCGATGTCTATGTCTGCAATTTCTCGGGCGACAACTCGGCCAAGGCGCAGCAGGTCGTCGATCGCTTGGTGGGCGCCTTGCAGCCTATGCGCTGCCAGCACCAGCGGCTGCAGCGGGGCAGTCTGCAGGCCAGCGGGGGGGCAACTGCCGGCTTGCCGCGCTGAAATCCCCCGTTTTCTGGTTAATCCCCGGTTTTCTGGTTTTTACACCGTCGTTTGCAGATTCGTTTGCTACACTAGGCGCCATGTTCATCCATCACGCAGTCATTACAGGTCGTTCCGACCGGGGAGCTTGGCCCTGGCGTAAGCCTGTATCTATGACTGTTTGACTGCCGCTGGGTAACACGCCCCAGCGTGCGCCCGAGGGCTGGTTGCAAGACCAGTCCACCAAAGATGAACTGCAGCGCACGATACGCACACATCCAGCGTGCGCTGCTCAAGCTGGGGATGGTTCTTCGTGATCACCGAACTCGAATTCAAAAGTCTGGCCAACCAAGGCTACAACCGCATTCCTCTCGTCGCAGAAGCGTTTGCGGATCTGGAAACCCCTCTGTCCCTGTACCTCAAGCTATGCCACACGCATGACGATGGCAAGCACAGCTTTTTGCTCGAATCCGTCGTCGGCGGCGAGCGTTTTGGCCGTTACAGTTTTATTGGTCTGCCCGCCCGCAGCCTGCTGCGCGCCAGCGGCTTTGGCGCCGAGGCCCGCACCGAGGTCGTCACCGATGGCCAGGTGGTCGAGACCCATGCGGGCAATCCGCTGGATTTCATTGCCGATTACCAAAAGCGCTTCAAGGTCGCGCTGTCGCCCGGCCTGCCGCGCTTTTGCGGCGGTCTGGCCGGCTATTTTGGCTATGACGCGGTGCGCTACATCGAGAAAAAGCTCGAGAACAGCTGCCCGCCCGACAGCCTGGGCACGCCCGACATCCTGCTGCTGCAGTGCGAAGAAGTCGCCGTCATCGACAACCTCTCGGGCAAGCTCTACCTGATCGTCTACGCCAACCCGGCCGAGGCCGAGGCCTATTCAAAGGCCAAGAAGCGCGTGCGCCAGCTCAAGGAGCAGCTGCGCTACTCGGTCAGCGTGCCGCAGATCAAGGCCGGTGACAGCTACCCTTCCGAGCGTAGCTTTGCGAAAGCCGATTACCTCCAGGCCGTGCTCGACGCCAAGGAGATGATTGCCGCGGGCGACTTCATGCAGGTGCAGGTGGGCCAGCGCATCCAGAAGCGCTACACGGAGAACCCGCTGTCGCTGTACCGCGCGCTGCGCTCGCTCAACCCCAGCCCCTATATGTACTACTACCACTTTGGCGATTTCCAGGTGGTGGGGGCCAGCCCCGAGATTCTGGTGCGCCAGGAGCAGGTCGAAGAAGGGCAGAAGATCACCATCCGCCCGCTGGCCGGCACCCGCCCGCGCGCGGCCACGCCAGAGAAAGACAGGGCCACCGAGCAGGAGCTGGTGAACGACCCCAAGGAGCGCGCCGAGCATGTGATGCTGATCGACCTGGCGCGCAACGATATCGGCCGCATTGCCAAGACTGGCTCGGTCAAGGTGACGGAGGCCTTTGCGGTCGAACGCTACAGCCATGTGATGCACATCGTCAGCAATGTCGAAGGCATTTTGAACGACGGCATGACCAGCATGGATGTGCTCAAGGCCACCTTCCCGGCCGGCACCCTGTCGGGCGCACCCAAGGTGCATGCGATGGAGGTGATCGACCAGCTTGAACCGGTCAAGCGCGGCATTTACGGCGGCGCCTGCGGTTACCTGAGCTTTGCCGGCGACATGGACCTGGCCATTGCGATCCGCACCGGCGTCATCAAGGACGGCATGCTCTATGTGCAGGCTGCGGCCGGCGTGGTCGCCGACTCGGTGCCCGAGCTGGAGTGGAAAGAGACTGAACACAAGGCGCGCGCACTGTTGCGTGCCGCTGAACTCGTTGAGGAAGGACTGGAATGACCCGCGCTATCGACAAAGTAGAAGACTGCAACACCATGGCCGATGTGCGCCGCAATGTGAATGCGCTCGACGACATCCTGGTGCCTTTGCTGGTGGAGCGCGGCGGCTACATGACCCAGGCCGCCAAGGTCAAGAACAACCCCGAGCTGGTGCGCGACGAAGAGCGCATCGAAACCATCGTTGCCCGCGTGCGTGAACGCGCGGCGCTCGAAGGCGGCCAGCCCGATGTGATCGAGGCCATCTACCGCGCGATGATGGAGGCCTATATCGCCTACGAGCACCGCGAACTGGCCCGCCTGCAGGCGGGCGGCACACCCCGGGAGTGACGATGAAAAAACTGTTGATGGTCGATAACTACGACAGCTTCACCTACAACATCGTGCAGTACTTCGGTGAGCTGGGGGTCGAGGTCGTCGTGGTGCGCAATGACGAGACCTCGCTCGAGGCCATCGCTGCCCACCAGCCCGATTGGCTAGTCATCTCGCCCGGGCCCTGCTCGCCGGCTGAAGCCGGTATCTCCATCGCGGCGATCCAGCACTTTGCCGGCAAGCTGCCGATTTTGGGCGTGTGCCTGGGCCACCAGGCCATTGGCGCGGCCTTTGGCGGCCAGGTGGTGCGGGCCGTGCAGCAAATGCATGGCAAGACCAGCGTGATCACGACCACGCAAGCGGGCGTGTTTGCCGATTTGCCTGAACAATTCACCGTCAACCGTTACCACTCGCTGGTGATCGAGCGCAGCAGCTGCCCCGATTGCCTAGAGGTGACTGCCACCAGTGAAGATGGCGAAATCCAGGGCGTGCGCCACAAGAGCCTGCCGATCCAGGGCGTGCAGTTCCACCCCGAGAGCATCCTCACCGAGCATGGCCACGCGATGCTGAAGAACTTTCTGGAGCAGCGCTGATGATCGAGCTGCACCAGTTGCTGATGTTCATGGCAGCTGGCTGGCTGCTCAACCTCACCCCGGGCCCGGACGTGTTCTACATGCTCAGCCATGCGGCGCGCCAGGGCTGGCGTGCCGGCCTGGTGGCCAGCGCCGGCATCACCGCCGGCTGCATGGTGCATGTGGCGGCCGCTGCGCTGGGCGTCGGTGCCTTGCTGGCGGCCTCCGCCACGGCTTTTGGCGTGCTCAAGTGGCTGGGCGCGGCCTATCTGCTGTGGATGGGCGTGCAGATGCTGCGCAGCAAAAACAATAGCAAGCTGGTGTCACCTGCCGGTACGGAGCCGGGCTTGTCCGAGCCCGATACCAGCCTGGCGCGCATCTTCTGGGGCGGCTTCTGGACCAATGTGCTCAACCCCAAGGTCGCGATCTTCTTTCTGGCCTTTATTCCGCAGTTCATCGCCGCTGACTATGCCCACAAGAGCCTGGCCTTTGCCGCGCTGGGGCTGCTCTTCAACCTCAACGCCATACCCGTCAATGTGCTTTGGGTGGGGATGGGTGCTGGCATGGCGCGGCGCGCGGGCTGGCTGCGCCAGCGGCTGCACTGGCTCGACCGCGCGGCCGGCGCCATGTTCATTGGCTTTGGCCTCAAGCTGGCGCTGAGCGACAAGCCCAGTGCCTGACCTCCCCCCCAGATACAGCGAGAACCCCATGTCGATTACTCCCCAAGAAGCGCTGCAGCGCACCATCGAGCACCGCGAAATCTTCCACGACGAGATGCTGCACCTGATGCGCATCATCATGCAGGGCGAACTCTCCCCGGTGATGACTGCCGCCATCCTGACGGGCCTGCGCGTCAAGAAGGAAACCATTGGCGAGATCAGCGCCGCCGCCCAGGTGATGCGCGAGTTCTCCAACAAGGTCCATGTCGCTGATCGCCAGCACCTGGTCGACATCGTTGGCACCGGTGGCGATGGCGCCAATACCTTCAACATCTCGACCTGCTCGGTGTTTGTGATTGCCGCGGCTGGCGGCAAGGTCAGCAAGCATGGCGGGCGCAGTGTCTCGAGCAAATCGGGCAGTGCCGATGCGATGGAAGCGCTGGGCGTCAACATCCAGCTGAGCCCCGAGCAGATCGCCCAGAGCATTGCCGAGGTGGGCATCGGCTTCATGTTTGCGCCCAACCACCATCCGGCGATGAAGAACGTGGCCCCCGTGCGCAAGGAGCTGGGGGTGCGCACCATCTTCAATATCCTGGGCCCGCTCACCAACCCGGCCGGCGCACCCAATATCCTGATGGGCGTCTTCCACGAGGACCTCGTCGGTATCCAGGTGCGTGCGCTGCAGCGCCTGGGCGCCGAGCATGCGCTGGTGGTCTATGGCCGCGACGGCCTCGACGAAATCAGCCTGGGTGCCAGCACGCTGGTGGGCGAGCTCAAGGACGGCGTGGTGCGCGAATACGCGATCCATCCGGAAGACTTTGGTATCCAGATGGTGGGCACCCGCGCCTTCCGCGTGGACAATGCCGAGCAGTCCAAGGCCATGTTGATGGGTATTTTGCAAGGCGAGCTGGGCCCCGCCCGCGATATCGTCTGCCTCAACGCCGGCGCGGCACTCTATGCGGCCAATGTGGCCAGTTCGATCGAAGATGGCCTGCAGCGCGCCCGCGCCGCCATTGACAGCGGTGCGGCGCTGCAAAAACTGCAGGACCTGGTGGCGCTGACGCGCCAACTGGCCGCCTGAGCGGGCCGCCCTACACAAGGAAAACTATGTCCGATATTCTCAAAACCATCTGCGACGCCAAGCTTATCGAAGTGGCCGACGCCAAGAAGCGCATCCCCTTCGAGGCCATGCGCCGCGACGCCGAAAGCCGTGTGCTGACCCGTGACTTTGTCGGCGCGCTGCGCGCCAAGATCGCGCAAGGCCAGGCCGCCGTGATCGCCGAGGTGAAAAAGGCCAGCCCCAGCAAGGGCGTGATCCGTGCCGACTTTGACCCGGCCGACATTGCCCAGAGCTATATGGTGGGCGATGGCAAGACCAGCGCCGCCTGCCTGTCGGTGCTGACGGACCGCCAGTTCTTCCAGGGCGAGCCTGATTTTCTGAAGCAGGCCCGGGCCAGCACCTTGCTGCCGGTGCTGCGCAAGGATTTCATGGTCGATCCCTACCAGATCTATGAATCGCGGGCGATGGGCGCCGACTGCGTGCTGCTGATCGCCGCCTGCCTGGACGACGCCCAGATGGCCGAGATGGAGCAGATCGCACGCAGCCTGGACATGGCCGTGCTGGTTGAAGTGCATGACGGCGCCGAGCTGGCGCGTGCGCTCAAGCTCAAGACGCCGCTGATCGGTATCAACAACCGCAACCTGCGCAGCTTTGAAGTCAGCATCCAGACCACCCTGGATCTGCAAAAGCAGGTGCCTGCCGACCGCCTGCTGGTGACCGAGTCGGGCATTGCCAGCCCGGACGATGTCAAGACGCTGCGCGAGGCCGGCATCCACGCCTTCCTGGTGGGCGAGGCCTTTATGCGCGCCGATGAGCCGGGCGACGCACTGGCCAAGCTGTTCGCCTAAAGCAGCAAAGCAACCGGTAGCGGTGCAAGGCCGCTACTGCGCAGCGCGCGCCTTGGCCAGCTGGTCCTCAAACCAGCGCTGGCTGTGCGTTTCAGGCTGGCCGGGGCAACGCACCAGATAGGGCTTGCCCGACATGCTGCTTTGGCTGGCCGCACGCGCAATAAAGTCCTCGGCCGTGGGCGCCAATGCTCTTTTTTGCAGGTAGCTGTACTTGCGCTGCAAATGCGCGCTGGCCTCGCTGGCGCTGTACCACTGGCCATTGCGGGCAAATTCACAGCCCGACTGCTGCAAGGCCTTGAACAGCGCATGAATCTCGCGCTCGGTGGTGCTGGTGTCGCTGCTGGCGGTCTGCGCGCCGGCTGCCAGGCTGTACAGCAAACAGGCTGCCGCCAGGGCCTGGCTCCAGGGGTATCGTTGTTGGGGCATAGCGCGTCAAGCAGTGTGGTGGGTCTGGCAGCGCAGGCGCTGTGCTAGTATCAATTGCGAATAATTCCCATTTCTAAACTCAGAAATGGGTTTTTCTTCGCCTCTATCCCCTCCTACCTGGCCAGCGGCCCCCTGCTCAGCAAGGGGCGCCGGCCTGTTTGCCCTTGTTTGTCCATGAGTATCCATGATCGCCAAGTCCCCCCAGCGCCCAGCGCCTTTGTCCTACCACCATCGCGTCTGCGCGGGCTCGCTGCCAGTGCAGCGCTGGGGCTGACCGTGCTGGGCGGCTGCGCCAGCGCACCCGAGCACCCAGCGCCTGCGCAGCTGCTGCACATCGGGCAAACGGTGCAAGGCCAGCTGGCCCCTGGCGCCCAGCAGCGCTGGCAGCTCGACGCCCAGCAGGTCCCCGCCGGCAGCGTGGTGCGTGCGGAGGTGGATGGCAGCGGTGTGCAGCTGGATCTGCAAGATGCGGCAGGCCGGCATCTGCGCCGCCTGCTGCGCAGCGATGGTGTGGGGGAGGGCTTTACCTGGCAGGCCCAGGCGGGCGACCAGCTGTTGCTGCACTGGAATGCCCAGCCGGCAGTGGCCTATGCCAGCAGCAACGCCGAGGCCGGCCAGCTGCCCGCGCAGGCGACTGCCGGGCATTACCGCCTGGAGATCCAACGCGCCTGGGTCCCGCGCGCCGACCAGTCGGTGGCCTTGCCCAACCAGCCGCTGCAAAGCCCGCGCCTGCAGGCCCTGGCGCGCGACCTGGAAGGTGGCGGCAGCAGCGATGCATTCTGGCAAGAGATGGCCAAGAGCGGCACGCCCTTGGTGGAGCCCTGGAGCGACAAGAAGCGGCTGGTCACCTTTTTGTGGCGGGGCGCGCAGCACAGCGTGCGCCTGTTTGGCAGCCCCTCGGGCAACCATGAATCGCTGCAGCGCCTGGGCAACTCGGATGTCTGGTGGAGCAGCTTTGTGATGCCCAGCGATGCGCGCCTGAGCTATGGCATGGCGCCCGATGTGCCCAATATCGAAGGCACGGCCATTGAGCAGCGCCGCAGCATTCTGGCGACCTTGCAGCGCGACCCCTTGAACCCGCGCAGCTGGGCCGCGTCGGACGATGGCGCTGCAGCGGTGGACCAATACCAGGGCCGCTCGGTACTGCAGCTGCCCGATGCGCCGGCGCAGCCCTGGTCGCAGCCGGCCAACGGGCCGTTGCCGGGCGATCTGCAGCGCCACTGGCTGCATTCGGCGGCCCTGGGTCATGGCCGTGATGTCTGGATCTACCGCCCGGCTAGCTGGGCCCAGACCGCCCCGGAGCAGCGCGCCTTGCTGGTGCTGTTCGATGCCCATGCCTATCTGCGCCAGGTGCCCACGCCGCAGATCACCGAGCGGCTGCAGGCGCAGGGCTTGATCCCGGCCACGGCCGTGGTGCTGGTGGCCAATGCCAGCAGCGAGCTGCGCAATACCGAGCTGCCGCCCAACCCGGCGTTTGCCGATTTCATGGGCCTGCAGCTGATGCCCTGGCTGGCCACGCAAGGGCTGGATGTGCCCGCTGCGCGCACGGTGATTGCCGGCTCCAGCTATGGCGGGCTGGCATCGAGCTATATGGCGCTGCGCCATCCGGAGCGCTTTGGCAATGTGCTGAGCCTGTCGGGCTCCTACTGGTGGGCGCCGGAGGCTGAAGCGCCCAATGCGATGGCGCGCTGGTGGGCGGAAGCGCCCCGCAAGGACATCCGTTTTTACCTGGATGCGGGCCTCTACGAAAGCGCACGCGGCGGGCAGGCTGGCATTCTGGAGACCAGCCGCGAGCTGGGCGATGTGCTGCGCGCCCAGGGCTACCGCGTGACCCAGCGGGAGCACAGCACCGGCCACGACTATGTGCACTGGCAGGGCTCCATCGCCTGCGGCCTGGTGGCGCTGCTCAACCCCGCAGCACTGCCTAGGCAACAAGCCGTCTGCCAAGGGCGATAGTGCAGAGGCGCCCGCGCAGCGTGCACAATGCGGGCATGCAACTGACATCTGAAGCGCTCCATGACCACCAGGTGGCTGCCGGCTGGCAAGCCACGGTGGACCAATTCTTTGCAAGCTCCAAGGGCCAGCAGCTGTCGCAGTACCTGCAGCAGCGCCTAGACGAAGGCGCGGTGGTCTTCCCGCCCGAGCCGCTGCGCGCTCTGCGCCTGACCCCGCCCGAGAGCGTGCGCGTGGTCATCCTGGGGCAGGACCCCTACCACGGGCGCGGCCAGGCCGAGGGCCTGGCTTTTTCCGTGGCCTCCGGTGTGCGCCTGCCGCCATCGCTGCAGAACATCTTCAAGGAGATGCAGCGCGACCTGGGCGTGCCTTTTCCGCCTTTCCCCGATCCAGGCGGTAGCCTGGTCAAATGGGCCACCCATGGCGTGCTGCTGCTCAACACCTGTTTGACGGTGGAAGAAGGCCAGGCCGCCAGCCACAGTGGCAAGGGCTGGGAGCTGCTCACCGATGCGCTGATCCGCCAGGTGGCCGAGGGCGACAACCCGGTGGTCTTCATGCTCTGGGGCAGCCATGCGCAAAGCAAGCGCGTGCTGATCCCGCAGGACCGGGGCCACCTGGTGCTGACCAGCAACCACCCCTCGCCGCTGTCGGCGCTGCGCCCACCGGTGCCCTTTATCGGCAATGGGCACTTCAGCCAGGCGCAGGCGTTTCGCAAGCAGCTGGGTCTGTAAGAACCTGTTTTAGCGCGGGCCCGGCAGCGCCTGCAGCTCCTGCACCAGCAGCCCCAAAAAGGCCTGGGCGGCGGCGGGCAGCTGGCGGCCCGCCAGGGTTTGCACCTCGATATCGCGCAGGTCCAGGCCGGCGTCAGTCAAGGGGCGGGCCACCAGGCTGCCCGCTGCCAGCATATGGCGCACCCCCACTTCGCTGGAGACGGTCACGCCCCCGCCATGCAGCGCGAAATTGAGCAAGGTCTTGGCATGGTTGGTCGTCAGCACCGGGTCCAGCTGCAGGCCCTGGCGGCTGCAGGCCAGGTCGATCATCTGGCGGATCGCTGTCTCGGCCGGCGGCAAGGCGAGCGGATGCCGGGCCAGCTCGGCCAAAGTGAGCGATGCCTGGCGCGCCAGCACATGGCCGGGCGGCAACACGGCCAGCACCGGCGCGCTTTGGCGGTGCACCACGGCAATGTTCTTGAGCGGCGAGATGCTGAAGCGCAGGCCAATATCGGCCTCGCCGGCCAGCAGCTTGGCTGAGACCTGCAAGGTCGGCACCATGCTCACCTCAAAGCGCAAGCCCGGGTGGCGGCGCGCAAAGGCCACGCAGGCCTGGGGCAGCAGCTCATTGGCAAAGGCATCCGAGGTGGCGATGCGCACCATGCCGGCGCGCAGGCTGTCGAGGGCGTGGATGGCATCGATGGCCTGCTCGGCATCCAGGCTGATGCGGCGCGCCAACTCGGCCAGAATCTGCCCGGCCGCCGTGGGCTGCATGCCGCGCGCATGGCGCTCGAACAGCGCCGTGCCCAGCTGGGCCTCCAGCCCGCTGATCTGGCGGCTGACGGCCGAGCTGGCCACATGCAGGCGCAGGGATGCAGCGCTGACCGAGCCGCATTGCACCACCTCGTGGAAGTAGCGCAGCGCGGTGTCCTGCAGATGGGTAGGCGGGCGGTTGGGCATGGTGGTATTGCGCAAATGAATGGTCTAAGCATAAACCCATTGCCGTATCGGCAAACCTACCTTGCCAAATCGGTGGTGGTGCCTGCTGTCACAGGCTTTTAATATGCAAGGCTTCACGCAGGCGCCTTTGCCCCAGCGCGCATGGCACACCCGCCATGGGCGCAAAGAACCGGTTGTTCTGGCCCGCGCCACAAGCGCAGAGTGCTTCGCAGATGTTTTGCAACACGCTTACCACCATGCCAACTACCTCTTCTCTTTTCTCTCGCATGCCTGGCCGCCGGACACTGCTCGCCGGCCTGGTGGCTGGCACGGCGCTGGCTGTGCTGTCCCCGTTTGCCGCTGCGCAGGGCGGCCCATGGCCTGAGCGCGCTATCCGCGTCATCGTGCCCTTTCCGCCCAGTGGCGCGACCGATCTGGTGGCCCGTGTCGTGGCGCAAAAGGTGTCGCAGGATCTGGGCCAGTCGCTGGTGATCGACAACCGCCCGGGGGCGGGCGGCACTATCGGCACGGCCGAGGCTGCCAAGGCCAGCGCTGACGGCTACACCCTGCTGTTCACCACCAGCAGCACCCATGCGATCTCGCCGCACCTGATGCCCAAGCTGGCCTACCGTGCGGACAAGGACTTCACACCGATCGCCCATGTGGCCGATGCGGCCAGCGTGCTGCTGGTCACCAACTCGCTGCCGGTCAAGACCGTGCAGGAACTGATCAGCTATGCCAAGGCCAACCCCGGCAAGCTGAACTACGCCACCAGCGGCAATGGCACCATCGTGCACCTGAACACCGCCGCCTTTGCGGCCCAGGCGGGCATCACCCTGACCCATGTGCCCTACAAGGGCACGGCCCAGTCGATCAGCGATCTGGCCACCGGCCAGGTGCATCTGCTGTTTGACTCCATCCCCACCGGCATGCCCCATGTGGCCAGCGGCCGTCTGCGTGCGCTGGCCGTCACCAGCGCCGAGCGCACCCAGCTCGCGCCCCAGCTGCCCACGGTGGCCGAATCGGGCCTGCCCGGCTATTCGTCGGTGACCTGGTTTGGCGTCTATGCGCCGGCAGGCCTCAAGCCCGAGCTGACCGCCAAGATCAATGCCGCCTTCAACAAGGCCATGCAAAATCCCGATGTGGTGGCCAGCCTGGCCAAGCTGGGCGCCGATGTGGCCAAGCCCGATACGCCTGCGCAGTTTGCGGACCTGGTCAAGGCTGACAGCGCCCGCTGGGCCAAGGTGATCCAGGACAACCACATCACGCTCGAATAAGCCTTGCCACCACCAGACCGGGGCGGTCGTTGCCGCCCCGGCTGCCCTCCCGATTGCATTCAGAAAGACAAGACATGACCACCGTGAAAGACTGGGCCCAGCCCTATGCCTCGCAGCGCTCGCCCATCCTGGGCCGCAATGTGGTGAGCACCTCGCAACCACTGGCCGCGCAAGCGGGCCTGCGCATGCTGCAAGCAGGCGGCAATGCGGTGGATGCGGCGCTGGCCGCGGCGATGACCTTGACGGTGGTGGAGCCCACGGGCTGCGGCATTGGCAGCGATGCCTTCGCGATTGTCTGGGACGGCCAGGAGCTGCATGGCCTGAACGCCTCGGGCCGCGCGCCAGCGGGCTGGACGCCGGAGTACTTTGACAAGCTCGGCGGTATCCCGGAAAAAGGCTGGAATGCGGTCACCGTGCCCGGCGTGGTCTCGGGCTGGGTGGAGCTGTCCAAGCGCTTTGGCAAGCTGCCTTTTGCGCAGGTGGCGCAACCGGCGATCGACTATGCGCGCCACGGCTTTGCGGTATCGCCCACGATTGCCAAGCTCTGGGCACTGGGCCTGGCCAAGCTGGGCGACCAGCCCGGTTTCAAGGAATGCTTTGCGCCGGGCGGCCAGGCTCCGCAGGCGGGCAGCTGGTTCCAAAGCGAGGCCCATGCCCGCACCCTGGAAGAGATCGCCGAGACCCTGGGTGAATCCTTTTACCGGGGCGCACTGGCGCAAAAGATGGCGGCGCACAGCCAGGCCAACGGCGGCGTGATGACGACCGAGGACCTGGCCGCCCACCGCTGCGACTGGGTGGGCACGGTGGCCCAGCCCTTTGGCGACTCGGTGGTGCATGAGATTCCGCCCAATGGCCAGGGCATTGCCGCGCTGATCGCGCTGGGCCTGCTCGATGCCATCGGCATGGGCGACCAGCCGCTGGACAGCGCCGAGACCGTGCATCTGCAGATCGAGGCGATGAAGCTGGCGTTGGCCGACCTGGCCCAGTACAACGCCGATATCGACCATATGCGTGTCCACCCTCAGCAAGACCTGCTCAACCCCGCCTACCTGGCTGAACGCGCCAAATTGATTGACCCGAGCAAGGCCAGCGTCGCCAGCTACGGCGCGCCCAAGCCGGGCGGCACGGTCTATCTGACGGCCTGCGACGAGAGCGGCATGATGGTGTCCTTCATCCAGTCCAACTACATGGGTTTTGGCTCGGGTGTGGTCGTGCCGGGCACTGGCATCAGCTTGCAAAACCGGGGGGCAGGCTTTAGCACCGAGGCGGGCCACGCCAACCAGGTGGCACCGGGCAAGCGCCCTTCGCACACCATCATTCCTGCCTTTGCTATGCATGCCGATGGCACACCCCAGATGGCCTTTGGCGTGATGGGCGGCCCGATGCAAAGCCAGGGCCATGTGCAGATGGCTGTGCGCGTGCTGCGCTATGGCCAGAACCCGCAGGCCGCTGCTGACGCGCCGCGCTGGCGCGTGACCGGAGGCAACCAGGTCTCTGTCGAACTCGGCTTTGATCCGCAGGTGATTGCCGCGCTGCGTGCGCTGGGCCATGAAGTGACCATCGAAGAAGGCCATGGCGTGTTCGCCTTTGGCGGTGCGCAGCTGATCCTGCGCGAAGGCGGGCACTATGTGGCCGGCTCCGATCCGCGCAAGGATGGCCAGGCGGTTGCCTACTGACGCGCAGACAGAGCCCTAAACACACCCAGGGCGCCACCGGACTGGTTTCGGTGGCGCTTTTTTTGCGTCGGTATGCGCCCGCCGGGATCAGCGTGATTCGCGCACCGACAGCCAGGCGCTGAGCGCGCCGCCCAGTGCAATCGCGACCATGCCCAGCACCGCCCAGTGGTCGGGGATATGGCCGTACAGCAGCCAGCCCGAGAACACGGCAAAGGGGATCTGGCTGTAGAGAAAGGGCGATATCGTGGCCGGCTTGGCATGCTCATAGGCCTTGAGCAGCATCAGGTGGCCAATGGTGCTGCCCACGCCCATGGCGAGCGCCGCCAGCCACAGGGCGGTGGTGGTCGGCATCTGCCAGAACCAGGGCAGGCTGGCGCTGGTCAGCACCAGCGCCAGCAAGCTGGTGTAGATCTGCGTGGTCACCGGCCGCTCCCGGCCGGCCATCTGGCTGCTGACGATCTGGTAGGCCGTGTTGGCTGCCAGCTGTAGCGCCGGCCAGATGAGCGCGCCGCCGCTGAAATTGGCGCTGCCCGGGCGGATGATGACCACGGTGCCCAGAAAGCCCATGGCCACCAGCACCCAGCGCAGCGGGCTGACGGGCTGCTTGAGCCAGAGGGCTGCCACCAGGGTCATCGCCAGCGGCGTCATCGCGACGACGGCCGTGAACTCGGCCAGCGGCAGGTAGCGCAGGCTCATCATCGCGCAGGCATTGCTGCCGCAAAACAGCGCAGCGCGCACCACCTGGAAGCGCGGATGGCTGGTGTGAAACGCCGCACTGCCGTACTGGTAGACGCCCCAGCCGACGGTGAACACCGATTGCAATACATAGCGCAGCCACAACGCCATCAGGAGCGGCAGCAGCGCCCCCGAATATTTGGAGCCGGTATCGAGCAGGCAGAAACAGGCGCAGGCAAACACCGTCAGCACAATGCCGGTGAGGGCCGAGCCTTCACCAGGGCGGCGCGGGGGCGGGGTGCGGGTCGTCTCGGGCAGGCGGGCGGCGCTGTCCGCGGCAAGGGTGGGGGGGCTTATCAGGCCTTTGCCGGGTGGGGCAGAGGCAGTGGCAGGGGCTGTCGGGGGAGTCACGCGGGCAGGGGCACCATGCGGCGGCCGGTCTCCTGCGGAGTCGAAGGGCTGGCTTGGTGTAGCTCCATTGTAGAAAGCGGATGTCTGCTGGGGGCCCCGGCGTGGCGCTGTGGCTGCAGTTTTTTGCGCCCCACTGTCCGATCAGGGACAGTCCGGCGGCTGCTGGATCCTTCTGCGGGTTTGTACCCGCCTTGAACCGAGGGGAACAAAACAGCGTGTTACCATTCAAATGAGAACGATTCGCAAATGTGTCAGTTGTGTAAAGCCCCCGGGCGCAGCAGCTTGGCAGGCATCAGGCGATATCTCCATTCCATCAACCGCTGGGGCTCAGCGTGCGGGCGCAAGAAAAACAGTAGCGATACGGTCTTGGGTCGGGTGCATGCAGGGGCTGCCGGCTTTCCGACCAAAGGATGTTCCATGTCGCGCTCCGCTCGCTCCACCGTCAACCGCCGCCAGTCGCTGCTGCAACTGGGTGCCTTGGTGACCCTGCCCTGGGCGGCAGGCACCGCACTGGCGCAGCAGACCCTGACGGTGCAGCAAGCGGGCGGCCCGGTGCAGATCCCGGTCAAGCCCAAGACCATCCTGGTGTTTGACCTGGCCGCGCTCGACTGCCTGCGCGCACTGGGCGCCGAGGTCAAGGGCGTGCCCGAGGTCGTGAAGTTCCCGCCGGTGCTGGAGCAGTACGCCAGCAAGGACTACACCCGCATCGGCAGCCTGTTCGAGCCCAACTACGAGGTGGTCAAGGGACTCAAACCCGATGTGATCGTCGCCGGTGGCCGCTCGGCCGCCAAGGTGGCCGAGCTGGCCAAGATTGCGCCGACCTTGGACCTGACGGTGGACAACACCCAGCCGGTGGCCAGCGCTTTCAAGCATTTGAAGATCCTGGGCGAGATGGTAGGCAACGAGGCCCAGGCCCAGACCCTGATGGCCGCGATGCAGGCCGATATCGACAAGCTCAAGGGCCTGACGGCCAACAAGGGCGCCGGCCTGATGGTGATGACCAATGGCGGCAAGCTCAGCGCCTATGGCCCGGGCTCGCGTTTTGGCATGCTGCACGATGTCTATGGTATTCCCGCCGCCAACAAGGATATCAAGGTGGCCGGCCACGGCCAGGCGATCTCGTTCGAGTTCATCCTCAAGACCAACCCGGACTGGCTGTTTGTGCTGGATCGCGATGCCGCCATTGGCCGCGAAGGCGCATCGGCTGCCAAGCTGCTGGACAACCCGCTGGTCAACGCTACCAAGGCGGCCAAGAAAAAGCAGATCGTCTACCTGAACTCGGCCAACTGGTACCTGCTGGGCAATGCCAGCCCCGGCTCGCTGCATGACGATGTGACGCAGCTGATCAACGCCTTCTCCAAGGCCTGATTGGCGTGCTGAGCCAGCCCCTGTTGCGAGCCACAGCATGACGACCACGATTGAGAAAGCGCCAGGCGGCGGGCGCGGCCTTGCGCTGCGGCCGCTGGCTTTTGCGCTGCCAGCCATCGCCTTGCTGGCGTTGCTGGCCTTTGTCAGCCTGCTGGTGGGCGTCAGCGATGTGTCGGTGACGACCTTGCTGCGCCTGTTCTCCCACAACGACGATGACCTGGCCACCCAGGTGCTGGTGGCCAGCCGCGTGCCCCGCACGCTGGCACTGCTGCTGGCCGGCAGCGCGATGGCGGTGGCCGGCCTGCTGATGCAGATGCTGGCGCGCAACCACTATGTCGAGCCCACGACCATGGGCACGGCCGAATCGGCCGGTATGGGCATGCTGTTCGGCATCCTGTGGTGGCCCGATATGCCGGTGTTCGGCAAGATGGGCCTGGCGGCAGTGTTTGCGCTGGCGGGCACGGCCTTGTTCCTGGCGGTGCTCAGCCGCATACGGCTGCGCTCGGCGCTGATCGTGCCCTTGGTGGGCCTCGTGCTGTCGGGCGTGATCGAATCGGCCACCACTTTTATCGCCTACCGCTTTGACCTGATGCAGGCGGCGCGCTCCTGGATGACGGCTGATTTCTCGGCCATCGTGCAGGGCCGCTACGAAATGCTCTGGCTGTCGCTGGGCATCACGCTGCTGGCGATGCTGGCGGCAGACCGCTTCACGGTGGCCGGCATGGGCCAGGAATTTGCCACCAACCTGGGGCTCAACTACAAGCGCCTGGTGGCCCAGGGCGTGCTGGTAGTGGCCGTTGTCACCGCCTCGGTGATCGTCACCGTCGGCATCATTCCCTTTGTCGGCCTGATCGTGCCCAACCTGGTGCGCCTGGTGGTGGGCGACAACGTGCGCAAATCGGTGCTCTGGGTGGCCTGGGCGGGGGCCTTGATGGCGCTGGCCTGTGACCTGATTGGCCGCGTGGTCATCGCCCCGTACGAGATACCGATCGGCACCGTGATGGGGGTGCTGGGCAGTGCGATGTTCCTGGCGCTGCTGCTGTCGCGCCGCAAGCGCATGGGAGGCTGAGATGAATACGTTGTCTACCTCGCCTGCGGTGGCGGCGCCCACACCTGCACCCGTGTCCTGGTTGGGCACCCCGGCGCGGCGCCTGTGGCTGCTGCTGGCGCTGGCGCTGCTCGCCAGCCTCTACTTCATGACCAGCCAGGTGCAGGCCGAGTGGAGCTTTGTGCTGCCGCTGCGCGGCAAGAAGCTGGCAACCATGTGGACGGTGGCTTTTGCCATCGGCGTCTCCACCGTGCTGTTCCAGACGGTGACCAACAACCGCATCCTGACGCCGGCGGTGATGGGCTTTGACGCGCTGTTCCAGCTAATCCAGTCGGTGCTGGCCTTTACGTTGGGCGCAGCGGCCATGCAGATTCCGGAGCTCTCGCGCTTTGGCATGAATGTGGGGCTGATGGTGCTGCTGTCGACGAGCCTCTTTGTCTGGTTGTTCCGGGGCCAGGCCAGCAACCTGCATTTGCTGCTGCTGGTGGGCATTGTCGCGGGCATCTTTTTTCGCAGCCTCAATAACTTTGTCTGGCGCGTGATGGACCCCAATGAGTTCACCGTGCTGCAAGACCGCTTGTTTGCGAACTTCAACACCGTCTCGCTGCCCTTGCTGCTGCTGTCGCTGCCGGCGATTGCACTGGTGGGCGTCTGGGTCTGGCGCCAGCGCCATCTGCTCGATGTGCTGGCGCTGGGGCGCGAGGTGGCCGTCAACCTGGGCGTGAACTACCAGCGCTCGGTGATGGGCGTCTTGGTGGTGGTGGCGATTTTGGTGTCCATCTCGACCGCGCTGGTCGGGCCGGTGACCTTTTTTGGCCTGCTGGTGAGCAATATGGCCTACCAGCTGATGCACAGCCACCAGCACCGCTACACCCTGGCCGGCTCGGTGCTGCTGGGGGGCTTGTTGCTGGTGGGCGGCCAGATGGTGCTCGAGCGCCTGTTTGGCTTCAACACCTCGCTGTCCATCGTGGTGGAGTTCCTGGGCGGACTGACCTTTATCTATCTTTTAGTGCGCAAGGCCAAGAGCTGAGCGCGGTGACCAGCCATGATTGAAACCGACAAGCTGCGCAAGACCCATGGCACCACGACGGTGCTGCATGATGTGAGCCTGCGCATTCCCCAAGGCCGGCTGACCGCCATCATCGGGCCCAACGGCGCGGGCAAATCGACGGCACTGTCGCTCATCAGCCGGCTGATGCCGATGACCTCGGGCTCGGTGCGCATCGAGGGCCAGGACATCACGACCACCGCCAGCGATGCGCTGGCGCGCGTGATGGCCATCTTGCGCCAGGACAACCAAAGCGCGCTGCGCCTGACGGTGCGCGATCTGGTGGCCTTTGGCCGCTTTCCGCATTCCAAGGGCCGGCTGACCGAAGAGGACCGCGTGCATGTGGATGCGGCGCTGAACTACTTGAAGCTTCAGCCGCTGGCCGAGCGCTTTCTCGATGAGCTCTCTGGCGGCCAGCGCCAGCGCGCCTACATCGCCATGGTGCTGTGCCAGAACACGCGCTACATCCTGTTTGACGAGCCGCTCAACAACCTGGACATGGCCCACGCCGTTGGCATGATGAAGCTGCTGCGCCAGGCGGTGCAGGATGCCGGCAAGACGGTGGTGGTGGTGCTGCATGACATCAACTTTGCCGCCAGCTATGCCGACCACATCATCGCGATGAAGGCTGGCGCGCTGTACTGCGAAGGCCCGCCCGAGCGGGTTGTGCGTGACGAGGTGCTCAGCGACCTCTATGAAATCCCCGTGCAGGTGCATGAGGTGGGCGGACGCCGCTTTTGCGACTATTTCTGAATTGCGCCTTTGTTTGGTAGATTGGCGGCGGCGCATGCCACCCTGCAACGGCAACCACAGAAGGCACCTGCGATGGCAAAAGATATTCTGGTCAAGGACAAGAAGCGACTGAGCCTGCACACCTGGAGCGTGGAGGAGGGCTTCTCGACCATTGGCCGCGACCCCGGCAGCCGCTTTGTGCTGGACCACCCCAGTGTGAGCCGCAGCCACGGTGCGTTTTTTCTGCGCGAACGCGCCGGTGTGCTGACCATCGAGGACCATGGCAGCACCAATGGCACCTTGGTCAACGGCGTGCCGGTCAAACGCAAGATTCTCTTCGCCGGCGATGTGGTGCAGATCGGCGATTTCCAGCTCTATATCCTGCAGGGATCGGCCGCGCAGGGGCAGCCCGGGCCTGCGCTGGGCAGTGGCCGGGCTTGAGTGGGCCTGGGACCGGCTGGAACCCGGCCGTGGTCGTCAGGACGCAGCAGGCGGCTGCTCGGTGGCCGCGTCGGCCGCAGCCGGCTCCTTTTGGCGCTGCAGCAGCATCGAGTCACCATAGCTGAAGAAGCGGTACTGCTGCGCAATCGCGTGCTGGTACAGACCCATGATGTGCTCGTAGCCGGCAAAGGCGCTGACCAGCATCATCAGGCTGCTCTTGGGCAGGTGAAAGTTGGTCACCAGCATGTCGACCACGCGGAACGGGAAGCCGGGCGTGATGAAGATGTTGGTGTCGTCCGAGAGCTGGCCGGTGCGGGCCCAGGATTCCAGGGTGCGCACCGTGGTGGTGCCCACCGCAATGACCCGGCCACCGCGCAGGCGGCAACGCTCCAGCGCTGCCAAGGTGGGCAGGGGAATGTTGTACCACTCGCTGTGCATCTGGTGGTCTTTGAGGTTCTCGGTCTTGACCGGCTGGAAGGTGCCCGCGCCCACATGCAGGGTCACACTGGCGCGTTCCACGCCCTTGGCCTCCAAGGCAGCCAGCACCTTTTCATCAAAGTGCAGTGCCGCGGTAGGGGCCGCCACGGCGCCGGGGTTCTTGGCGAACACGGTCTGGTAGCGGCGCTCGTCCTCGGCCTGGTTGGGGTCCTGGCCGGTCTGCTGCTCGCGCTCTATATAAGGGGGCAGGGGGATGTGGCCGTGCTGCTGCATCAGCTCCCAGGGCGATTCGCCGTTGGGGCCGCTCAGGCGCAGGCGGAACAGTGCGCCCATCTCGTTGGGCCAGCGGCCCAGCAAGGTGGCGTCAAAGCCACCGGCCTTCTTGCCGCCCATCATGTGCAGCACGCCGCCCACGGCCGGCTTCTTGCTGACCTTCATATGGGCCACGACTTCGTTGTCCTGCAGCACGCGCTCGATCAGCAGCTCGATCTTGCCGCCGCTGGATTTCTCGCCAAAGATGCGCGCCTTGATCACCTGGGTGTCGTTGAAGACCAACAGGTCACCGGCCTGCAACAGATCGGGCAGCTCGTGGAAGCGGCGGTCCAGCAGGCCGGGCTCGCGTGCATCCAGCAGGCGGGAGCCGCTGCGCTCGGCAGCCGGGTGTTGGGCAATCAGTGCTTCGGGCAGGTCGAAATCGAAATCGCTCAGCTGAAATGTGCGGCGGGCACCGGAGAAGGCAGTCATCGTTGGCTCATGCAGGCGGAACACACCCGCAGCTCACAGGGATCAAAACAAGGGGGCGATTGTGCCACCGCCGCAGAGGCGTAGCAGGCTGCGCGGGCTTGGGGGTGTTGGTGGCGGCCTCCTACGTGCTGTGGCGGCGCAGTTGCTATAGTTGCCCGATGCAAGCTCTTCGCCACTTGATGACCGTCTGGCTGGTCTGGGTTCTGGGCGCGCTGGCGGGCCCCGCTGCCAGTGCCGCGCAGGAGGAAACGCTGCGCGTGGGCTCCAAGCGCTTTACCGAATCCTATGTGCTGGCCGAGATCATGGCGCAGCAGGCCCAGGCCGCTGGCGTCAAGACCCAGGTGCGCCAGGGTCTGGGCAATACCGCCATCGTCTACGAGGCCTTGCGCTCCGGCCAGATCGATGTCTATGCCGAGTACAGCGGCACCATTGCACTGGAGATTGCCAAGCATGCCAAGGGCAGCGACCTGGCATCGCTGAACGAAGCGCTGGCGCCGCAGGGCCTGGCGGTGGGTGTGCCCTTGGGCTTTAACGACGGCTATGCGCTGGCGATGCGCCGCAAGCAGGCCGAGGAGCTGGGCATCCGCACGCTTGGCGATCTGGCGCGCCACAGCGAGTTGCGCTATGGCCTGTCGAACGAATTCATCGGCCGGGGTGACGGCTGGCCGGGCCTGGCCCAGCGCTATAGCTTGCAGGCCAAGCCCCAGGGGCTGGACCATGGCCTGGCTTATGAAGCCATCACGCAGCAGCACATCGATGTGATGGATATCTACACCACCGATGCCAAGATCGACCACCTGGGCCTCTTGGTGCTGGAGGATGACAAGGCCTATTTCCCGCGCTATGACGCGCTGCTGCTCTACCGCCAGGACCTGCCCCTGCAAAAGCCGGTGGCCTGGGCGGCCTTGCAAAAGCTGCAGGGCCGGATCAGCGAAGCGGCGATGATTGGCATGAACGCCCAGGCCGAGCTGCAGGGCCAGGGCTTTGCCGAGATTGCCAAGCAGTTTCTGGCGGGTGGGGCGTCCCAAGCCCAGGGATCGACGGCAAGCGACCAGAAGGCTGCAGCACAGCCCAGCTTTGCCTCAAGGCTGTGGGCGCGTCTGGTCGCCCCCGATCTGTGGCGGCTGACCGCGCAGCATCTGGCGCTGGTGCTCATATCGGTAGGGGTGGCGGCGCTGATGGCGGTGCCTGCCGGCATCATGCTGTTTCCGCATGCACGCTCGCGGGCCTTGGCGCTGGGCGCTGCCGGGGTGCTGCAGACAATTCCGTCGCTGGCGCTGCTGGCGGTGCTGATCGCCTGGTTTGGCGTGATCGGGCGGCTGCCGGCGCTGGTGGCGCTGACGGCCTATTCCATCTTGCCTATTCTGAGCAACACCTGCGCGGGCCTCGTGGAGGTATCGCCGGGTTTGCGCAGCGCGGGCTCGGCCCTAGGCATGACGCGGCCGCAGCGCATGCGCTGGGTGGAGCTGCCGATTGCGATGCCCACCGTGGTGGCGGGTATCCGCACCGCCTGCGCGATCGGCATTGGCACGGCCACGATTGCGGCCTTTATTGGTGCAGGCGGCCTGGGTGAGCGCATTGTGACGGGTCTGGCACTGAACGACAGCGCGCTGATGATGGCTGGCGCCTTGCCGGCTGCGGCGCTGGCGCTGCTGTCTGAGCTGGTGTTTGAGCTCTGGGAGCGCTATCTGCGGCGCCGTCGCGTGCGGCGCTGATGCTGCGGGCGGCCTGCAGAGGCACTGTCTTTTTAACCAGTCGTGCGGCAAAGCATGCCAGAATGCAGCATTGCTGAAACTGCCTCCATGTCTGTTGCCACGCCCGCCAACTCTGCTGATGACGCCGCGCCCGCCAAGGGGCGCAAGCCTGGCCGGCCGCGCAAGCTAGCGGTGGCGACGCCTGGTGCAGCGCCTGCCGCCAGCGCCACCAATACCGCAAATGGCCCAGCGAAGACCCCTGCCAAGAACCCGGCCCAGCAAGCGCTGGCCAAGCTGGGGCTGACGCGCGATATCGATCTGGCCCTGCACCTGCCGCTGCGCTACGAGGACGAGACGCGCATCATTGCGCTGCGCAATGCGCGCGACGGCGAGGTCGCGCAGATCGAGGCAACGGTGGTGTCGGCCGATGTGCAGCTGCGCCCGCGCCGCCAGCTGGTGGTGCGGGTGGAAGACGCCAATGGCGACCCCTGCGAGCTGCGCTTTTTCAGCTTCTACCCTTCGCACCAAAAGACCATGGCCGTGGGCAATACCTTGCGCATCCGGGGCGAGGTCAAGGGGGGCTTTTGGGGCCGGCAAATGCTGCACCCGGCCTTTCGCCTGGCCGGTGGCGAGCTGCCCCAGTCGCTCACCCCCGTCTACCCCACCACGGCTGGGCTGCCCCAGCCCTATCTGCGCCGCGCGGTGATCAGCGGCGTGCAGCGCGCGGACCTGAGCGAAACCCTGCCACCCGGTGTGGACCTGCCCTATGCCCGCTACCAGGGCGAGGGCGGCCTGGGCCGTGCCTACACCTTGCGCGAGGCGCTACAGTTTTTGCACCACCCCACGCCCGATGTGGCGCTGGCGACCTTGGAGGACCACAGCCACCCGGCCTGGCAGCGCCTCAAGGCCGAGGAGCTGCTGGCCCAGCAGCTGTCGCAGCTGACGGCCAAGCGCGAGCGTGACCGCCTGCGCGCACCGGCGCTGGTGGCGCAGCGCATGGCCGATGGCAGCCTGAACCTGCATGAGCAGTTTCTGGCTGCGCTGCCCTTTGCGCTGACCGGGGCGCAGCGCCGGGTCTGCGAGGAAATTGCGCGCGACCTAGGGCGCAACATACCGATGCACCGCCTGCTGCAAGGCGATGTGGGCTCGGGCAAGACCATTGTGGCGGCGCTGTCGGCGGTGATCGCCATCGATGCGGGCTGGCAGTGCGCGTTGATGGCGCCGACCGAAATCCTGGCCGAGCAGCACTTTGCCAAGCTGGTGGGTTGGCTCGAGCCCCTGCTGGCGCCACGCGGCCTCAAGGTGGCCTGGCTGGCCGGTGCGCAAAAGAAGAAGCAGCGCGCTGAGATGCTGGCGCTGGTCGAGAGCGGCGAGGCTGCGCTGGTGGTGGGCACGCATGCCGTTATCCAGGACCAGGTGCAGTTCCAGAAGCTGGGGCTGGCCGTCATCGACGAGCAGCACCGCTTTGGCGTGGCCCAGCGCCTGGCGCTGCGGCAAAAGCTGCTGTCCACCGGCATGGAGCCGCATATGCTGATGATGAGTGCCACGCCCATCCCGCGCACCTTGGCGATGAGCTATTACGCCGACCTCGATGTGTCCACCATCGACGAGCTGCCGCCGGGCCGCACGCCGGTGGTCACCAAGCTGATCAGCGACAGCCGGCGCGATGAGGTGGTCTCGCGCATCGCCGACCAGATTGCCCAAGGGAGGCAGGTCTACTGGGTCTGTCCCTTGATCGAGGAGAGCGAGGCGCTGGACCTGTCCAATGCCACCGCGACCCATACCGATCTGAGCGAGGCGCTGCCCGGGGTCATGGTGGGTCTCTTGCATTCGCGCATGCCGACGGCCGAGAAAAAGGCGGTCATGGCTTTGTTCAGCGAAGGGGTGATGGGCGTGCTGGTCTCCACGACGGTGATTGAAGTGGGCGTCGATGTGCCCAATGCCAGCCTGATGGTGATCGAGCATGCCGAACGCTTTGGCCTGAGCCAGCTGCACCAGCTGCGCGGCCGGGTGGGCCGGGGCGCTGCCGCATCGGCCTGTGTGCTGCTGTACGCGGTGGGAGACAACGGCAAACTGGGCGAAACGGCCAAGGAGCGCCTGCGGGCGATGGCCGAAACCTCGGATGGCTTCGAGATTGCCCGGCGCGATCTGGAAATCCGGGGGCCGGGGGAGTTTCTGGGCGCGCGCCAGTCGGGGGCGCCGTTGCTGCGTTTTGCCGATCTGGAGGCCGACAAGCATCTGCTGGAATGGGCGCGGGAGCTGGCACCGCATATGCTGGACCGCTGGCCGGATCTGGCGGCCAGCCATGTTTTGCGCTGGCTGGGCGGCAAGGCCGAGTACCTCAAAGCTTGAAAACTAGTACATAGCTACCAGTTAGGTTGCATGGCAGCATTGCAAACAAGATTCAAAAGTTGCAAAAACACGACGAAATTTAGGTAAATATTGATTGATTCGTGCTATGGGTGCTGCGCAAAATGATGATGGTGTTGCTTGAATAGAGGATGGTAAACGCATCCTGTCACTGGATTTATGGCGTATTGCGGTGGCAAAAATCGCAAATATGTCTTATGAAACAGGGAGGTAGCGAAGCAAGTAGGTGCATGACTATGTAGCATTGTGTAAATACCAGCATCCATATTTACCTACGTGGGCGGTGAGCAAGCGCTTGCATTTGACGCATAATAGATTAATGCTATTTTTGTTGTCGATCATTGGTACCCATGGTGCTCCGGAATAGAGTACAACTCATAGCTTGCGGTTCTGATGAAACACAGTGTGGCACTTTGTCCTCTTGGCGCTATAGCCAGGCGGTGCACAGGCCATGCACAATACGCGATTCGCACTAAAAACTGACATGACACTTACAGAGCTCAAATATATTGTTGCTGTCGCCCGTGAAAGGCATTTCGGCCGCGCCGCTGATGCCTGCTACGTGTCGCAACCAACCTTGTCTGTCGCCATCAAAAAGCTGGAGGAAGAACTCGAGGTCAAGCTGTTTGAACGCAGTGCCTCGGAAGTGTCGGTCACCAGTCTGGGTGACCAGATCGTGCGCCAGGCGCAAATCGTGCTGGACCAGGCCGCAGCGATCAAGGAAATTGCCAAACGCGGCAAGGACCCGCTCGCCGGTGTGCTCACCCTGGGTGTGATCTATACCATCGGCCCTTATCTGCTGCCCGAGCTGGTGCGCCAGTCGATTGAGCGCACGCCGCAGATGCCGTTGATGATCAACGAGAACATGACCGCCAAGCTGCTGGAAATGCTGCGTACCGGTGAGATCGACTGCGCCATCGTGGCCGAGCCCTTCCCCGATACCGGTCTGGCCATGGCCCCGCTGTATGACGAGCCATTCTTTGCGGCCGTGCCCAGCGTGCACCCGCTGGCCACGCGTGACAGCATCTCGGCCAGCGAGCTGAAGAACGAAACCATGCTGCTGTTGGGCGCTGGCCACTGCTTCCGTGACCATGTGCTCGAAGTCTGCCCCGAGTTCGCCCGCTACTCCAGCAACACCGAAGGCATCCGCCGCACCTTTGAAGGCTCGTCGCTCGAGACCATCAAGCACATGGTGGCTGCCGGCATGGGTGTGACCCTGGTGCCGCGTCTGTCGGTGCCCAAGGATGCGCTGGAAAAGGGTGTGCGCCGCCGCAAGTCGGACGAGACCCATATCCGCTACATCCCGCTGACCGACGAGATCAACGACGAGGCACCCAAGCGCCGCGTGGTGCTGGTGTGGCGCCGCAGCTTTACCCGCTACGAAGCCATTGCCGCGCTGCGCAATGCCATCTTCGCCTGCAACCTGCCAGGCGTGACCATGCTGCAAGCCTAAAGCGCGCTGCACGGTTTCTTTTGGACCCCATGCACGGCATGCCTGCATGGGGTTTTGTATTTTCTGGGGTGTTGTGAACGTGTTGTCTGTGTTGTTGCCGCTGCGGCGGCTGTTGTCGTTGGCCGCCGGCCGAGGTCTGTGCCGCCAGGGTCTGAGTTTTGCTGCTCTGATGCTTTTCGGTGCCGAGCAAGCGATGGCCCAGAGCAGTCAGCTGCCTGGGGGATCGGGCATTGTCTTTCAGGTCTTGGCCATGCTGGATGCCTGGATGCCGGCGCTGCTGGTTACCTGGTTGCTGGCAGGGGCGCTGGTTTGGCGCTGGCTGCCGCGCAGGCAGACGGCCGTGCTGTATGCCGCCAAGCAGTCCGTGGGCATGCCCTTGAGCGTGGCAGCGGGCTGCCTGCTGGTGTTTGCGATGCTGGCCTGGGTGGTGGTCTACCCGGAGCATGCCGGCCATGCCCGCTTGATGGCGGCCGATGCAGGGGCTCAGCAGTGGGCGCAAGACCATGTCTCGGCGCCGGTGCGTGAGGTTCTGCATGTGCTGACCGCTGCGGGCGATGTGCGCTGGCTGGTGGTCATGGTGCTGCTGGTGGCGGGCTGGTTGGCGCTGGGCGCGCAGTGGCATGCCTTGTGGGCCTGGGTGTTTTTTATCGGCCTCAATGGCCTGGCGGTGCGCCTTTTGAAAAACCTGCTGGACCGCGCCCGCCCCGAGGTGCTCCATGAGATGCTGACATCGGGCGCCAGCTTTCCCAGCGGCCACACCTCCGGCGCCGTGGTGGTCTATGGCCTGCTGTGGCTGGTGCTGCGCGGCCGGCTCTCGCCTGCTGCAAGCCGCGCTCTGGCCTGGGTCTGCGCTGTCCTGGTGGCCACCATCGCGCTCAGCCGCATCCTGCTGCAGGCGCACTTTGCCAGCGATGTGCTGGCGGGCGCGCTGCTGGGCTTGGCCTGGTGCGCGCTGGCGGCCATCGTGCTGGGGCGGGGCGGGCGCCAAAATTGACAAAGAGAGGGCACAGGGTAGCGCTGTGAGGCTATGCTTGCCGCCTATGTCTGCTGCTGCCCATCCCTCCATCTCGCTGTCTGAGCGCTTTGCGCTGTACCTGGATCTGATCCGCTTCAACCGGCCTGCCGGCTGGCTGGTGCTGGTCTGGCCTACCTTGGTGGCGCTGTGGGCGGCGTCGGGGGGCTTTCCGGGCTGGCATCTGGTGCTGGTGTTTGTGCTGGGCACATTTCTGATGCGCAGCGCCGGCTGCTGCATCAATGACATTGCCGACCGTAAGTTCGACCTGCATGTCAAACGCACGGCGCAGCGCCCCATCACCACGGGCAAGATTTCGGTGTTCGAGGCGGCGATGGTCGGCGTGGTCCTCACTTTGCTGTCGCTGGCACTGGTGCTGACCACGCGCTGGGAAGCGGTGGCCTGGTCGGTGCCTGCGGTGCTGTTCACCATCCTCTACCCATTTACCAAGCGCTTCTTTGCAATGCCCCAAGCGTTCTTGGGTATCGCCTTCAACTTTGGGGTGCTGATTGCATTTGCTGCCGTGCAAGGCCAGGTGCCGATGATGGCCTGGCTGCTGTGGCTCGCCAATATGTGCATGGTGCTGGCCTATGACACCGAGTACGCGATGGTCGACCGCGATGACGATCTGAAAATCGGCATGAAGACCTCGGCCATCACCTTGGGCCGTTTTGATGTTGCCGCCATCATGGCCTTCTTTGTGGTCTGCCTGGGCCTGACGGTGCTGGCGTTGGCTCCCTTGCAGCTGGCCTGGCCCTGGTGGCTGGGTGTGGCCGTGGCAGCCGCGCAGATGCTGTGGCACTACAGCCTTATCCGCCAGCGCACGCGCGAAGGCTGCTTTACGGCCTTCAGCAAAAGCCATTGGATTGGAGTGAGCCTGTTTGCCGGTGTGGCGCTTGCCTTTGCGCTGTGACCTGGCTGTGACCGGGTGGTGACAAGGGCGGCAATGTCGGTTTTTGGGAACGCTTACAGTTCCTGACACGGAGCTTTCATCGCCAGCGGCGACAAACGGAGGTTGTTTGCCACTCCCTCCTAAGCTGTCATGTTTGCTCTTCGCTCCATTTCGTCTGCATGCCGCGCCAGCGTGCGTGCATCCCAGGGCCTGTCGCTCGCCGCTGCCTTGCTGCTGGCTGCCAGCGTGCTGCCCGCTTCTGCACAGACCACCCTTGCCGCTGGTGAAGTGGCTGTTGTCGGTTTTGCTTCTACCTCACCCGATTCGGTCAGCTTGGTCTTGCTGCGTGATGTGGAGGCGGGTACCGAGATCCGTATTACTGATAACGGCTGGACCAGTGCTGGCGCATTTCGTACCGGCGAAGGCGTGCTGACCTGGCAGGCTACCACGGCACTGTCTGCTGGCACGGTCGTAACCATTACCTCCGCAGACAAGAACCCTCGCGCCGTCAACTATGGCTCTATCGCAGTCAAGGGCGCCTTCGATCTGTCCGGCTCTGGCGACAGTCTGCTGGTCTACCAGGGTGATGAGGCAGCTCCCAAGTTTCTGTATGCGTTGAACAACGTGACGGGCGGCACCTGGGACGGCGATGCCACCAATACCAACACCTCGGCGTTGCCACCAGGTCTGGTCAATGGCAGTACCGCGATTGCACTGGTCAAACAAAACAACTTTGCCTACGACACCACCAAGGGCGCTACTGAAGGCACCGCCACCGAGCTGCTGTCTGCCATCAGCACCGCCGCGAACTGGAAGGGTGGCGGCACGGCGCCTACGGCGATGACCGTGGTCGACCCGGATGCTGGTGAGACGGCAATGTTCACCCCGCTGCCCGCCACCACGGCCGGCAGCTCGGACGCCTCTGCCGGCATTGCGCTGGATGCCAGCTACATGGTGGTGGGTGACGACGAAGGCAATGTGCTGCGCGTCTACCCCCGTGGCGGCGGTGTGGCGATCAAGGAGTGGGAATTTGGCAGCCTGCTGGGGCTGAGCAAGGAGCTGGATCTGGAGGCCGGCACGCGCATCGGCAACACGCTGTATTTCACCGGCTCGCACAGCAACAAGTCCGATGGCAGCGAGGCAGACAACCGCGAGCACCTGTTTGCGGTCGATGTATCGGGCACCGGCGCCAACACGGAATTTACCTTCAAAGGCTCCTACGGTGCTCTGGAGACGCAGCTGACCACCTGGGACCGCACCAATGCCCATGGCAAGGGCGCCAACTACTACGGCTTTGTGGCCTCGTCGGCCGACAAGGTGCCACCCGAGTCCGCTGCAGGTTTCTCGATCGAAGGCATGGCGGCCACTGCTGATGGCCAGCTGCTGCTGGGCTTCCGCGCGCCGCTGGCCAGCGCGCAGCTGCGCAACCGCGCACTGATCATCCCGATCACCAACCCTGCCGCCATGGTGGCGGGCACGGCGCCTGTGCTGGGCGCGCCCATCGAGCTGAACCTGGGCGGGCGCGGCATTCGCGATATGCAGCGTACCGATGACGGCAAGTTCCTGATCCTGGCCGGCCCTCCGGGCAAGGCCGATCCCGCTGTCAACACGAACTTTGCATTCTTTGTCTGGGATGGCCCGGGCACCACCGTTGTGCAGCAACTGGACAATGTGCTGGACAACCTGCTGCGCAGCACCGGCGGCAGTTTTGAGACCCTGGTCAGCCCCACCAGCACCGCGCAAGGCACGACCGTGCAGCTGCTGCAGGACAATGGCGACACCATCTGGCCGGGCAAGGGCTCGGTCTCCAAGGATCTGCCTTTTGCAGACCAGCAGTTCCAGGGCAATACCGTCAAGCTCGGTGGCCCCGTCGCTGCCGACACCACCGCCCCCGTGCTGCAAAGCACCAGCCCGCTGCAAAATGCGGTGGAGGTCGGCAAGACGGCGGTGGTGCGCCTGCAGTTCAGCGAAACCGTGCAGCGCGGCAGCGGCAATATCTCGCTGATGGACGGTAGCACGGTGGTCGCCACGGTGCCGATGACCGATGCGCAAGTGACCATCGATGGCAGCGCGCTGAGCTTCAAGTACAGCGCGGGCTACCAGCCCGGCAAGACCTACAGCCTGGTGCTGCCCGCCGCTGCGGTGCAGGACACGGCCGGCAATGCCTTGGCCGCCGAGCAGAAGCTGAGCTTTACCATCAGCAATGCCGTGGCAGCGACTGCCAAGGTGCTGATCTCCGAGGTCAACTCCAATGCCGATGGTGGCGATTTCTTTGAGCTGTACAACTACGGCACCACGCCCGTGGACCTGACGAACTGGGGCTGGACCGACAGCAGCGGCGCAGTGCCGAGCAGCTTCCCTGTCGGCACCAGCCTGGCGGCCGGTGCGCGACTGGTGGTGTTGAACGAGACCACGCCCGAAGCCTTTCGCACTGCCTGGGGTCTGGATGCCGGCACGGCCGTCATCCTGGTCGCCGGCCAAGGCCTGGGCAAGGGTGATGCCGTCCTGGTGTACGACGCGAATGGCTTCGTTGCTGCGGCGATGAACTATGGCAACAAAGCACTTCCGGCGACTGACGGTTCGACTGTGGCGCCTGCCAAGAATTCCAGCGGAACGGCCGTCTCGACCAGTGACCACGCTGGCGCTGCGGTGCGCAATGCGGGCACCACGGTAGGCAATGGGGTGTCGGCCGTTTGGGATGGCAAGTCTACGTCCGAGCCGCGCTATACCGCTGCTGCTGTCGGTGTGCTTGACGGCTTTGCCCAGCCTTCGACGCCCGCCAACATTGGCTCGCCCGGCTACGCGCAGAACCTGGCGCCCGTGGTCACGACCCCCATCTCGGCCGTGCAAGGCTCGGGCGATGAGTCGCCACTGATGGGCCAGTCTGTAACGGTGCGCGGCATCGTGACCGCCTACTTGCCTGACCTCAGCGGCTTCTACATCCAGTCGCTGCCTGAAGACGACGACAAGAATGTCGAGACCTCCGAAGCCGTGTTTGTGTTCTACGGCAACACGCCCATTGCCGGCATCAGCGCCGACAGCGTAGGCCAGGCTGTGCAACTGACCGCCTCGGTCACCGAGTACAGGGGCCTGACCCAACTGGGCGGCAGCATTCTGAACTTCAGCGTGCTCAATGGCGGCGCCAAGCAGGCGCTGCCTGCGATGGTGGAGCTGAGTCTGCCGATGCCCGCCTATGCGAACTGGGAGCGCTACGAAGGCATGCGTGTGCGCATCACCGGCAGCACCGGCCCGCTGGTGGTGACGGACAACTACTACCTGGGCCGCTATGGCACCGTCAGCCTGAGTGACTCCGCCAAGCTGGTGCAGTACACCGAGCTGAATGCGCCCAGTGTGGCGGGTAACAGCGCCTACATGGAGACCGTCAAGCGCAGCCATATCGTGCTGGACGATGGCAGCAGCAAGCAAAACCCGGCCACCGTACTGGGGCGCAATGGCCAGGATCTGAGTGCCAGCAACACCTTGCGTGCGGGCGACAGCACCCCGGCGATTGAGGGCATTCTGGACCAGTTCGTCGACACGACGGTCGGCGCCCACCAGACCAGCTACCGCGTGCAGCCGCTGCAAAAGCCGGTCTTTACCGGCGCAGCGCGCCCCACGGTGGCGGACCTGCAGCAGGCCATCGGCAGCCCCACGGTCAAGGTGGCCTCGGCCAATGTGCTGAACTATTTCAGCACCTTGGGTACCACCAAGTTCAGCAACCCCTATGGCGATTCGCTGGAAGGCCGGGGTGCGGACAATGCGATTGAGTTGACCCGCCAAACCGACAAGATCGTCAGCAACCTGCTGGGTCTGGATGCCGATGTCTACGGTCTGATGGAGATCCAGAACAACGGCTTTGGTGCCGGCAGTGCCTTGGCTGCGCTGACCAAAGCCCTGAACGACAAGCATGGCAGCGAGGTCTATGACTATGTGAAGGGCCCCTTCAATGCGGGTGGCGGCAAGACGGCAGTCGCTGCCGGCCATGATGCGATCTCCGTCGCGGTGATCTACCGCAAGGACCGCGTCGCCCCCGTGGGCGTGCCGGCCGTGCCCGATGAGGCGCAGTACGATGCCTTCAACGCCACCTATGGCAACCGCGTGCCCCTGGCCCAGACCTTCGAGAAGACGCTGGCCGGCGGCGGCAAGGACCAGTTCACCGTGGTGGTCAACCACTTGAAGTCCAAGGGCAGTGTCAACGATCCCGATATCGGTGACGGCCAGGGTGCCAACAACCAGTCGCGCAAACGTGCCGTCGAGCAGCTGCAAGCCTGGCTGCAAGGCAACCCGACGCAAGCGGGCAATGGCAAGAATGTGCTGATGGGCGACTTCAACGCCTATGCCAAGGAAGACCCCATCTCCTATCTGGAAGGTCATGGCTACCAGAAGCTGGGCGCGGGCCAGTACTCGTACAGCTTCCAGACGCTGTGGGGATCGCTCGACCATGTGCTGGTCAGCTCGGCGCTCGCCAGCCAGGTGGGCAATGTGGTGAAGTGGCAGATCAATGCGGAAGAGCCTCCGGTCATCGACTACAACACCAACTTCAAGAGCGCTGCGCAAGTCAGCTCGTTCTACGCGGCCGATGCCTACCGCTCCAGCGACCACAACCCGATTGTGCTGGGCCTGAACCTGGAGGGCAGGCCTGTCGATCCCGAGCCAGAGCAGAACTTTGAGGTGGAGCTGCCAGCCGCTGGCGGCAGCGCTGCGGTGCAGTGGACCAGCGCGGACGCCTGCCGCCTGGCCCAAGCCCCGGTCGCTGTTTCGGCTGCCTCGCTGGGCACCTTGCCCCAAGGCCTGAGCGTGCCTTACGGCGCCCTGCAATGGACGGCCACCGGCTGCGCGATGGGTGGCAATGGCACGATGAGCATCGAGTACCCAGCAGCCCTGCCGGCCAATGCCAAGTACTGGAAGTACGGCCCCACCAAGGCCAACACCACGCCGCATTGGTACAACCTGCCATCGACCGTAAACGGCAATACGCTGACCGTGCAGATCGTCGATGGTGGTGATGGTGATGACGACATGGTTGCGAACGGCCAGATCGCGGATCCAGGTGGTGCTGGCTGGCTGGCCGATGTGCCGGTCGATCCAGGCACTCCCGTCGGTCCCGGCACGCCAGGCGCTGGCAGCGCTGTGCCGGTGCCGACCCTGGGCCTGTGGAGCCTGCTGAGCCTGAGCGGCTTGCTGGGTCTGCTGGCTGCGGGCCGCCGCCGCCTCGGTTTGAGCCGCTAAGCGCAAGCAGCCCTTGCGGCCCTCGGCCGCAGGGGCTCACCCGCTACCCAGGACTTGCTTGCAAGTCCTTTTTTCATGCCGGGCTGGCCGTGGGGTAGCGGCGAAAAACGCACCGAGCGCAGACAAAAAAGCGGCCATCGATAGATGGCCGCTAACACTGGAGTCGCAGGAAAAAAACGTTAATTTTTTCGAAGCAGGTCGTGGAGGCTTCGAAAAAATGTCTCAAATCATGGTGTTGTGTAAGGCAGAGTTTAATCCAAAGTATCAAACACTGCATCATCCGGGCCTACAAAAGCCGGAGAACGCCAGGTGACATCGCGCAAATTACGGGCAATCTGGCTCTCGACGCCCATCAAAACGGCAAACAAAGCCATGCGCACAGGGATGCCATTGTCGGTCTGGCGGAAGATCGCCAGGCGCGGATCCAGGTTCAAATCGGTGGACAGATCGTTGGCACCGGCGCGGGCATCGCGCGGCAGCGGGTGCATGATGATGGTGTCCGGTTTGCAGACCGCATCGACCAGCGATTTCTGCACCTGGAACTCGGGCGTGTAGCCCTCGATGTTCTCACCGGCAAAGCGCTCCTTCTGGATGCGCGTGGCGTAGACCACGTCGGCGCCCTTGAGGTCTTGCAGCGAGGTCGAGACCTCCACCACATGGCCATTGGTCGAGGCCAGCTCGATCAGGTAGGCGGGCATCTCCAGCGAGCTGGGCGAGATCAGGGTGAACTTCATGCCCTTGTAGAGCGACAGCAGGCGGATCAGCGAATGCACCGTGCGGCCGTACTTCAGATCGCCCACCATCGCGATATGGGCGCCGTCCATCAGCTTGCCCAGGCGCGAGAACTCGCGCTGGATGGTGTACATGTCCAAAATCGCCTGGCTGGGGTGCTCGCCGGGGCCGTCGCCGGCGTTGATGACGGGGATGTTGGTCGCACGTGCAAACTCGGCGACCGAGCCTTGCTCGGGGTGGCGAATGACCAGCGCATCGACATAGCCGGCCATCACGCGGCTGGTGTCATAGATCGATTCGCCCTTGGCCATCGACGAGAAGGTAAAGCCGGTGGTGTCGCAGACCGAGCCGCCCAGGCGGCTGAAGGCGGCGCCAAAGCTCACGCGGGTGCGGGTGCTGGCCTCAAAGAACAGGCTGCCCATGACGGCGCCTTCGAGCACACGGCAGACCTTGTGGCGGCGGGCAATGGGCTGCATCACATCGGCGATGCGGAACAATTCTTCCAGGCTTTCGCGCTCGAGCTGGGCCACCGACAGCAGCTGCGGCCGGCCATCGGCCGACATGCGCTCGGCCAGCGGGCGGTGGTGCTTCTGGGCGTCATGGCCCTCGGCTTCGCGGAACAGGATCTCGGAGACAAACTTCTGTGCCATGTCGGGCATGGCGCGGGCTTCGCCCGAGGCCTCGGGCAGCAGCCAGGTGTCCAAGGTGCGGCGGCGCACGCCCAGGCGCTCGGCAAAAGCGTCGCGCGTCAAGTTCAAACGGCGCATTGCGTCGCGAAGAAAATCCTGTTGGCTGTCCATGACCTGGCTCCGTGCAAAGGTGTGAATGCGGCTGAATTATACGCTTTGCGTTTGACTTCTGTGTGAAATATACGCAATGCGTTTTTAATTTGTCGCAGATGGCACGGTGGCCCTTGCAGGCCCGGGGGGCCAGGCCCCAGGCCGCAATGCCAGGGCGCGCCGCCTTCACCCGGGGCGGCGCGCTGGCTGCGGCGTTTTAACCGCCGAACTCGTCGCCCAGCGCCTTGGCGCGGCGCTCGGCGGCATGCATGGCGCCGATGAAGTGGGCGGCGATATCGGCAGCCCGCATGTGCTCCAGCGCAGCAAAGGTGGTGCCGCCCTTGCTGGTAACGCGCTCACGCAGCACCGAAGGGGCTTCGCCCGACTGCGCGGCCAGGGCCGATGCGCCGCTGAAGGTGCCGATGGCCAGCTGCAGCGCCTGCTCGGCGGGCAGGCCCATCTCCACGCCGGCTTGCTGCATGGCCTCGAGGAAATAGAACACATAAGCAGGGCCCGAGCCCGAGAGCGCGGTGACGGCGTCGAGCTGCGACTCCTGCTGCACCCAGACCAGCTGGCCGGTGGTGGTGATGATCTGCTCGGCCAGCTGCTGCTGGGCAGCGCTCACCTGCGGGCGCGCAAACAGCCCCGTCATGCCCTGGCCCACCAACGCCGGGGTGTTGGGCATGGCGCGCACGATCTGGTCATTGCCCAGCCACTGGGCAATGCTGTCGCTGCGGATGCCGGCGGCCACGCTCAGGTGCAGCGCATGGCGGCTGTGGTCGGCCACGGCGGCAGCGGCCTGGGCAAAGGTTTGCGGCTTGACGGCCCAGACAATGACCTGCGCCTGCGCCAGGCTGCTGTCAGCGGCGGGCAGCGCGGTGATGCCAAATTGCTGCTGCAGCACTTGGCGCTGGGGCTCGTAGGGCTCGACGACCTGGATGCGGTCTTGGGGCAGGCCCTGGCGGATCAGGCCGCCGATGATGGCGCTGGCCATGTTGCCGCCGCCGATGAAGGCGATGGCGGGAAATTGGGACAGATCGGTAGTGGACATGGCGGCAGGTGCAAACAAAGAGAGAGGGGCAAAAACCAGCGCGTGCTGCTGTGGCTGCCACTATAGCGGCGGCCCGCGCAAAGCTCAAACCGCTGGCGCGGCAAGCCATGCGGGGCGCACAGGTTTTGCTATCAATTTCAATTGCGATGCGATTGCTCGGCCTGGCCGGATGTGTTGCCCGATGCGCTGGCGCAGACCGGTGTCTCGACCAGCGCCAGAAACTGCGTGACTTGGGCTGGGTTGAAGTTGTTGTCGCTGACCAGCAGCAGCACGCGCTCGCCGCTGGCCAGGCGCGGGCCCCAGGTCATGCCTTCGAGGTTGTCCACGGTGCGCAGGCCCAGCTGCGCAAAATCCAGCAGCAACTCCTTGTGGGCGGGGGTGTATGCCGCGTCCTGCAGCGCATCGATGGCCAAGGTGTCGCTGGCCTCCTGGGTGTTGATGCGGTAGAGGCGTGCAGAAAAACCGGCGCCCAGCACATAGGCGCGCTCGAGCACCAACAGGTGGTCGGGCCCATCGGCCAGGATTTCGCTCACGCCATTGATCGCAATGAGCGGCAGCAGCAGGTTGTCCTTGGGCAGCGCGTCGGGGATATAGGCGATCTGGCGCACAGGCTGCTGGCTGGCCAGGTCGTACTGGGTGATGCGCAGCGGCCCGCCAGTCTGGCCCCGGCGCGGCAGCGGGCCGTCCTGGCGCAAGGCGCCTTCCATCGATAGCCAAAGGCTGCGCTGGTCGTCGCTGATTGCGATGCCCTCCAGGGTCATGTTGTTGCGTGGGCCCCGGCCGGTTTCGGGCTGCAGCGGGCCTTGCAGCAGCGCGGGCAGCGGCCAGGTTTTTTGCCATCTGCCATCGAGCCCGGCCTGCTGCAGCGAGGGGCCAAAGCCGCGTGCAAAGTCGCCTTCGCTGCTCCAGACCACGCTGCGCCCGCCGGGCAGCAGCCGCAGCGCTTCGGGGTCAGGCACGGCCGTGTCCGCTGCCGCCGTCCGGCTGCTGGGGTAGGGCCTGCCTGCCGGTGTCTGCAGGTACTGCTGGCCGGTGATGCTGACCTGCTGCAGGCCGCTGGTGTTGTAGCGGATACGGGCCTGGTACCAGCGGGCGCTGTCCTTGGCCGAGCGGTCGTCGCTTACCAGGTAGTAGCTGTCATCGGCAGGGTTGTAATCGATCGACGAGAGCCCGCCGATGGGCACACCGGCCCAGTGGGTGTCCAGTGGCCAACGCTGCTCGCCCAGCAGCTGCAAGGCGGGGCTGCCCGGGGCATGGCAGGCGACGGCACCTGGGGTGTTGGGGGATGGAGAGATGGGGGCCTGGGCGGGCTCGGGAGAGGTCTTGCAGCCAGTCAAAAGCAGCAGCACAACAGAGAGCGACAGCGCGTTGAATAGACCGAACGAATAATGTATTTGAATATTGATTTTCATAGCATTTTCAGCAAGTGTAGCGCGCTTGTTGCACCGGCAATTGTTGACATTTTCAAACGCGACTCGCTCCTTATCATCTCGGCTACTAGGGCTCGCCTGTGTGTGCGTTGCATGCCGCGGGTCTGACTGATGAAGGGGTAAGAGAAATGACATCCAACCTGCAAAAATGGTCGGCAGAATGCCTGGGTACGTTCTGGCTGACCTTTGGCGGCTGCGGCAGCGCGGTGCTGGCCGCTGCTTTTCCTGAGCTGGGTATTGGCCTTTTGGGCGTGTCGCTGGCCTTTGGCCTGACGGTGCTGACCGGCGCCTATGCCTTTGGCCCGATCTCGGGCGGCCATTTCAACCCGGCCGTCTCGGTCGGCTTGACGGTGGCCGGGCGTTTCAAGGCTTCGGACCTGCCGGGCTATATCATTGCCCAGGTGCTGGGTGCGATCGTGGCGGCCGGCCTGCTGTACCTGATTGCCAGCGGCAAGGCAGGCGCGCAGGTCACCGATCTGGCCACCAATGGCTTTGGTGAACACTCGCCAGGCAAGTTCTCGATGCTGGCCGCGCTGCTGACCGAGGTGGTGCTGACGGCGGTGTTCCTGCTGGTGATCCTGGGCTCGACCACGAAGAAGGCGGCCGTGGGCTTTGCCGGCATGAGCATTGGCCTGTGCCTGACCTTGATCCACCTGATCTCGATCCCCGTGACCAATACCTCGGTGAATCCTGCACGCAGCACCGGTCCTGCGCTGTTTGGCCCCGCCATCGCGTTGGAGCAGCTGTGGCTGTTCTGGCTGGCGCCGATTGTGGGTGCCGTGATCGGTGCGCTGATCCACCGCGCCTTGCTGCGTGGCGACGAGGAATAAGCGGATCCCATTGAAGGCATAGACAACAACAGGGGCTGCGGCCCCTGTTGTCGTTTTGGGAAAAGCCGTTTAGCGCGCCGTGGTCTGGCGCACCGCCTGTTCCCAGCGTGCCATCAGCGCATCGGCGCGCGCCTTGTCCTGCGTGGGCATAAAGCGGCGCTCGGCCTTCCATAGCGCCGACAGCTCTTCGCTGTTTTGGTAGATGCCCGTGGTCAGGCCCGCCAGGTAGGCGGCGCCCAGCGCAGTGGTCTCCACGCAGGCCGGGCGCACCACCGGAATGCCCAGCAGATCGGCCTGGAACTGCATCAGCAGGTTGTTGACGCTGGCGCCGCCATCCACACGCAATTCCGTCACCGGCTGGCCGCCGTTGGCGACGGCATCGAGGCTCATGGCCTGCAGCAGCGCGGCGCTTTGGTAGGCAATGGATTCCAGCGCAGCCCGCGCAATATGGGCCACCGTCGTGCCACGGGTCAGGCCGGTGATGGTGCCTCGGGCATCGGCGTCCCAGTAGGGCGCGCCCAGGCCGGTAAAGGCGGGCACCATCATCACGCCACCGCTGTCGGGCACGCTCTCGGCCAGCTGCTGCACCTGGCCGCTGTGCTCAATGGCGCGCAGGCCATCGCGCAGCCACTGCACGACGGCGCCGCCGACAAAGACGCTGCCTTCGAGTGCAAACTGCGGGGTGGTGTCGGTCTGCGCGGCGCTGGTGGTCAGCAGGCCATTGCGCGAGGGGTGGAACTGCGCTCCGGTGTGCATCAGCATGAAGCAGCCGGTGCCATAGGTGTTCTTGGCCATGCCCGGCGCAAAACAGGCCTGGCCAAACAGCGCGCTTTGCTGGTCGCCGGCCATGCCGCCAATGTGGATGGCCGCGCCCAGTACCTGCGCGGCGGTATCGCCAAAATGGCTGGCCGAGGGCTGCACCTCGGGCATCAGCGAGCGCGGGATGTGCAAGAGGTCCAGCAGTTCCTGGTCCCAGGTATTGCTGTGCACGTTGAACAGCATGGTGCGGCTGGCGTTGCTGACATCGGTGACATGGCGCTGGCCCTGGGTCAGCTGCCAGACCAGCCAGGTGTCGACCGTACCAAAGGCCAGCTCGCCGCGCTCGGCAGCGGCGCGCGCGCCGGGCACATGGTCGAGCAGCCACTGCAGCTTGGTGCCCGAGAAATAGGCATCGACCAGCAGGCCGGTTTTTTCCTGGATCAGCGCGGCATGGCCATCGGCGCGCAGCTGGGCGCAGACGGGCTCGGCGCGGCGGTCCTGCCAGACCAGCGCATTGTGGATGGGCTGGCCGGTCTTGCGGTTCCAGACGATGGTGGTCTCGCGCTGGTTGGTGATGCCCAGGCTGGTGACCTGGCTGGCGCTGATGCCGGCGGCCTTCAGCGCTTCTTGCGCGGTGGCCAGCTGCGTGCCCCAGATCTGCATCGGGTCGTGCTCCACATGGCCGGGGCGGGGGTAGATTTGCGGTAGCTCGCGCTGCGCCTGGGCCACGATGGCGCCCTGGCGGTCAAACACGATGGTGCGGGAGCTGGAGGTGCCCTGGTCCAGAGCGAGCAGATAGGTCATGTCTCAAGGCCGGTCTGAGCCGGTATTCAATCAAGTCAACAAAGGGGCCGGGGGCGGTGCCCCACCGTCAGGCGACGGTGCAGCGCACATGGGCTTCCTGCAGCAGCCGGGGGAAAGGATCGGGCGGCGGGGCATCGGTAAACAGCCGGTCGATGCGCGAGAGCGGGCCCACCTCGACCATCGCCGGGCGGCCAAACTTGCTGTGGTCGGCCGCCATCCAGACCTCGCGTGCCTGGTCCATGATGGTCTGGGCCACTTTCACTTCGCGGAAGTCATAGTCGCGCAGGCTGCCGTCCGATTCAATGCCGGAAATACCGATGAGCGCAATGTCCACGCGGAACTGGCGGATGAAGTCCACCGCAGCCTCGCCGATGATGCCCCGGTCGCGGCCGCGCACCACGCCGCCAGCGACGATCACTTCACAATCGGCATTGCTGCTCAAGGTCGCTGCCACATTGAGGTTGTTGGTGATGATGCGCAGCCCCCGGTGCTGCATCAGCGCGCGGGCAATCGCCTCGGTCGTGGTGCCGATGTTCAGGATCAGCGAGCAGTTGTGCGGCACCTGGGCAGCCACGGCCTGGGCGATGCGGGTCTTGCCGTCGGCATTGAGGGCTTCGCGCTGCTGGTGGGCGAGATTTTCTGTGGTGGAGTTGGGCACGCGCACGCCGCCATGAAAGCGCGTGAGCACCCCGGCTTCGGACAGCCGCTGCACATCGCGGCGCACGGTCTGCAGGGTCACGCCCAGAAAGGCGGCCAGCTCTTCGACGGTGGCCGAGCTGCGGCGCTGCACCTCTTGCAAGAGCAGCAGTTGGCGAGGGTTGCTGTTGTAGAGCTCCGTCATGGCGTGGGTCTGAAACGAATAAAAACGAAAACTCCCGCCAATATAGTGCAAAACGCAACAGTTCGGCGGGGTGCCTGCCGCCCGCCCCCGGGCGCAGCCACCGCAGCAGCCCATGGCTGGCGGCTGGTTTTGTCATCAGATTGGCATGCCAGGCTGGCATGCTGCGCCGCTGAGATCTTGGGGTTCGCCCACAGCAAATTTGCCAATAACGAACAAAAAAGATCAAAAACGAATAAAATTTAGAGACAAAAGCGCAAAAGCGAATCTCGCTTCCAGGCTTTGGCACTTTGCGGCGTTCCTGGCCAGACCTGGCGCGCCGCAACCCTCAGACCTTCTTTTCTATTTCGCATGTCCACTGCTGCTGCTCCGCTGTCTGTTCACCGTACTGATTTGCTGGCCCGCCTGGGCGCCACGCCGGTATTTGACCTGGTGGTGGTGGGGGGCGGGGCCACGGGGCTGGGGGTGGCGCTTGATGCGGCCGCGCGCGGTTTCAAGGTGGCGCTGCTTGAAGCGATGGACTTTGCCAAGGGCACCTCGTCGCGCGCCACCAAGCTGGTGCATGGCGGTGTGCGCTACCTGGCGCAGGGCAATATCTCGCTGGTGCGCGAGGCCTTGCATGAGCGCACGACCTTGCTGAACAACGCGCCGCATATCGCCCAGCCGCTGGCCTTTGTGATGCCGTCCTACAAGATGCTGGACACGCCGTTCTATGGCATTGGCCTCAAGATGTACGACGCGCTGGCGGGCAAGGCGGGCCTGGGATCCACGCAGTTTCTGTCGGCCGGCGCCACGCGCCGCCTGCTGCCCACGGTGCAGGACAAGGGTTTGAAGGGCGGCGTCAAATACTGGGACGGCCAGTTCGATGATGCCCGCCTGGCCATCGCGCTGGCCCGCACGGCCGCAGCCAAGGGCGCCTTGCTGGTCAACTACTGCCCGGTGATGGAGCTGATCCAGGAAGAGGGCCGGGTCGCTGGCGTGGTCTGCAAGGATGCCGAGTCCGGCCAGCGCTACACGGTGCGTGCGCGCTGCGTGGTCAACGCCACGGGGCCCTGGGTGGACCACCTGCGCCAGCAGGATGCCGAGATGATGGGCAAGCCCGTCAAGCCCATGGTGGCGCCCAGCCAGGGCGTGCACCTGGTGGTGGACCGCGATTTCCTGCCCTCGGACCATGCCCTGCTGGTGCCCAAGACGGCCGACGGCCGGGTGCTGTTTGCGGTGCCATGGCTGGGCAAGGTGATTCTGGGCACGACCGACACCCCGCGCCATGACCTGGCGCGCGAACCCCGGCCTTTTGACGAAGAGCTGAAGTTCATCTTGAGCGAGGCGGGCAAGTACCTCAGCCGCGCCCCCACGATGGCCGATGTGCGCAGCATGTGGGCCGGCCTGCGCCCGCTGGTCAAGCCGCAGGATGACGATGGCGAAAACACCAAGGGCATCAGCCGCGAGCACACGGTGCTGACCAGCAAGTCCGGCATGGTGACGGTGACCGGTGGCAAGTGGACCACCTACCGCGCAATGGCAGAAGACGTGCTCAACGCCTGCTTCGATGCCCAGCGCCTGCCGCGCAAGCCCGGTGGCGTGACCGTGAAGCTGCCGCTGGTGGGCACGCCCGCATCGGGCCGCGCCCAGCACAGCATGCACATGGCCCAAGGTATGCACTCCTATGGCAGCGAGGCCGAGTTTGTTGCCACGCTGCCGGGTGCCGATGTCTGGCTGGCCAATGGCCTGAGCGAGGCCATGGTGCGTTTTGCTGCGCGCTATGAATATGCACGCACTGTCGAAGACGTGCTTGCCCGCCGCAGCCGCCTGCTGTTTTTGGATGCCCGCCTGGCCGCCAAGCTGGCCCCGCGCGTGGCCGAGATCTTGCAGGAAGAATTGGGGTCGGATACGGCCCTGACCGCCTTCCTGGTGCTGGCGCAGCAGTACGCCGGCGAAAAAGTGGCGTAAAAATACAAATTTACCGCTGGTTTGGGTGCGCGCCCTTGACGAGGTGTGCTAGCTCTGACACAATGGAGGGCTTCGCGTTTAATGCGCGAGGTTTCTGCCCAGGAGAAGCATCGTAAATGGTTGCGGTGTGGACGACGGGCCCAAGACTGACTGGCTGCTTGGCTGTCCATGAGGATTAATTCTTATTGGGCTGTCTGGTCTGCTGGTGCAAGTTGGGAATATTGAAATGATCCAGACAGAATCTCGACTCGAGGTTGCCGACAATACCGGCGCGAAGTCTGTCCAGTGCATCAAAGTGCTGGGTGGTTCGCACCGTCGCTATGCGAGCGTTGGTGACATTATCAAGGTGAGCGTGAAAGAAGCTGCTCCACGTGGACGCGTCAAAAAAGGCGAGATCTACAGTGCAGTGGTGGTGCGTACCGCAAAGGGTATTCGCCGTGCTGACGGTTCGCTCGTCAAATTCGATGGCAACGCCGCTGTGTTGCTCAACGCCAAGCTGGAGCCTATCGGCACCCGCATCTTTGGCCCCGTGACCCGTGAACTGCGTACCGAAAAGTTCATGAAGATCGTGTCGCTGGCCCCCGAAGTTCTCTAAAGGAATAGCACTATGAACAAGATTCGCAAGGGCGACGAAGTTATCGTGCTGACCGGCCGTGACAAGGGCAAGCGTGGCACCGTGACCCTGCGTGCGGATGACTCCCACCTGGTGATCGAAGGCATCAACATGGTGAAGAAGCACGTCAAGCCAAACCCCATGAAGGGCACCAACGGCGGTATCGTGGAAAAGGCCATGCCTATCCACCAATCCAACGTGGCTATCTTCAATGCGGCAACCGGCAAGGCTGATCGCGTGGGCATCAAGGTGAACGCCGACGGCGCACGTGTTCGCGTGTTCAAGTCCAATGGCGCTGAAATCGCAGCCTAAGGAGTAAGACATGGCAAACGTTGCACGACTGCAAAAACAATTCCGTGAGCAAATCGCTCCCGAACTGATGAAGAAGTTCGGCTACACCTCCTCCATGGAAGTGCCTCGCCTGACGAAGATCACCCTGAACATGGGTGTGAGCGAAGCCGTCTCCGACAAGAAGGTGATGGACAACGCCGTGGCTGACCTGACCAAGATTGCTGGTCAGAAGCCTGTGGTGACCAAGGCCAAGAAGGCTATCGCTGGTTTCAAGATCCGCGAAGGCCAAGCTATCGGCTGCATGGTGACCCTGCGTGGCGTTCAGATGTATGAATTCCTGGACCGTTTCGTCACCGTGGCTCTGCCCCGCGTGCGTGACTTCCGTGGTATTTCTGGCCGCGCCTTTGATGGCCGTGGCAACTACAACATCGGCGTCAAAGAACAAATCATCTTCCCTGAAATTGAGTACGACAAAGTCGACGCACTGCGTGGTCTCAATATCAGCATTACGACGACTGCGAAGAATGACGACGAGTGCAAGGCACTGTTGCAGGCTTTCCGCTTCCCGTTCAAGAACTGAGGTGATGCATGGCTAAACAAGCACTGATCCAACGCGAACTGAAGCGTGAAAAGCTGGCTGCCAAGTACGCAGCCAAGTATGCAGAACTGAAGGCCATCGCCGGCGACGCAAAGCGTTCCGACGAAGAGCGTGATGCAGCCCGTCTGGGCCTGCAAAAGCTGCCTCGCAATGCAAACCCCACTCGTCAACGTGCACGTTGCGAAATCACGGGTCGTCCCCGTGGCACTTTCCGTCAATTCGGTCTGGGCCGCGCCAAGATTCGTGAACTGGCATTCGTCGGCGCCATCCCTGGCGTGACCAAGGCCAGCTGGTAAGCAGTCAGGAGATTAAACATGAGCATGAGTGATCCAATCGCTGACTTGCTGACCCGTATCCGTAACGCACAAATGGTGTCCAAAGCCACCGTGCTGGTTCCTTCCTCCAAAGTGAAGGTTGCCATTGCACAGGTTTTGAAGGACGAGGGTTACATCGATGGCTTCGAAGTGAAGACCGAAGATGGCAAGTCTGAACTCGCAATTACCTTGAAGTACTACGCCGGTCGCCCAGTGATCGAGCGTATCGAGCGCGTAAGCCGTCCTGGCCTGCGTGTGTACAAGGGCTGCACTGCAATTCCTCAAGTCCAAAACGGCCTGGGTGTTGCAATCGTGACCACGCCTAAGGGTGTGATGACCGATCGTAAAGCGCGCGCTGCCGGTGTCGGCGGTGAAGTGCTTTGCTATGTGGCTTAACGCGGCATTGAAGGAGAAATACTGACATGTCCCGTGTAGCAAAAATGCCTGTGAGCATCCCCCAAGGTGTGGATGTCTCCATCAAGGAAGACCAAATCAGCGTCAAGGGCGCAGGCGGCACGCTGCTGCTGACCCCTAACGCCCTGGTCAAGGTTTCCAACAACGACGGTAAGCTGGCTTTCGAGCCGGTGAATGACTCCCGTGAAGCCAATGCCATGAGCGGCACCATGCGTCAGCTGGTGAACAACATGGTGGTTGGTGTGAGCAAGGGCTTCGAGAAGAAGCTGTCTCTCGTCGGCGTGGGTTACAAGGCCGCTGCTTCTGGCAGCAAGCTGAACCTGAGCGTTGGTTATTCCCACCCAGTCAACTTTGAAATGCCTGCTGGCATCACCGTGGCCACCCCTACCCCTACGGAAGTGGTGATCAAGGGTGCTGACCGCCAACGCGTTGGTCAGCTGGCAGCTGAGATTCGTGCCGTTCGTCCTCCCGAGCCTTACAAGGGCAAGGGCATCCGTTATGCGGATGAGAAGGTCACGATCAAAGAGACTAAGAAGAAATAAGGAGCTGCATCATGTTGAACAAGAAACAGCAGCGTCTTCGTCGTTCCCTGCAAACCCGTATCCGCATTGCCAACCAAGGCGTTGCGCGTTTGACGGTGAACCGTACGAACCTCCATATCTATGCCACGATCATTTCCGGCGACGGCACCAAGGTGATTGCAACCGCATCTACGGCAGAAGCCGAAGTGCGCAGCAACCTGGGCGCAGCTGGCAAGGGTGGCAACACCGCCGCAGCTACTCTCATCGGCAAGCGCATCGCTGAAAAGGCGAAGGCAGCTGGCGTTGAGAAGGTTGCATTCGACCGTGCAGGTTTCGCCTACCACGGCCGCGTCAAGGCTCTGGCTGATGCAGCCCGCGAAGCCGGCCTGCAGTTCTAAGCGGAGTGGATAGAAATGGCTAAATTTTCCCCCAAAGTGCAAGACCAGGCGAATGACGACGGTTTGCGCGAAAAAATGATCGCGGTCAACCGCGTCACCAAGGTTGTGAAGGGTGGTCGTATTCTCGGCTTCGCTGCACTGACCGTGGTTGGCGATGGTGACGGCCGCGTTGGCATGGGCAAGGGCAAGTCCAAGGAAGTGCCTGCTGCCGTGCAGAAGGCTATGGAAGAAGCCCGTCGCAACATGATCAAGGTTTCGTTGAAGAACGGCACCCTGCATCACAAAGTGATGGGTCACCATGGCGCTGCCAACGTGATGTTGGCTCCTGCCCCCAAGGGTACCGGTATCATCGCCGGCGGCCCCATGCGCGCCGTCTTCGAAGTTCTGGGTATCACCGATATCGTGGCCAAGAGCCATGGTTCGTCGAATCCCTACAACATGGTTCGCGCCACTTTCGACGCTTTGAACAACTCCACGACCCCTGCGGAAGTGGCTGCAAAGCGTGGCAAGTCGGTTGAAGACCTGTTCGTCTGATCGGAGTCACTATGACAACGCAACAAACTGTGAAGGTCCAACTGGTGCGTAGCCCGATTGGTACCAAAGAAGACCACCGCGCCACCGTGCGTGGTCTGGGTCTGCGCAAGCTGAACAGCATCAGCGAACTGAAGGACACCCCCGAAGTGCGCGGTATGATTAACAAGATCGCCTACCTGGTGAAGGTTCTCTGAAAGGATTGATGATGGAACTCAATAGCATCAAGCCTGCAGCAGGTGCCAAGCACGCCAAGCGTCGCGTGGGTCGCGGTATCGGTTCGGGTCTGGGTAAGACCGCCGGCCGTGGTCACAAGGGTCAAAAGTCGCGTTCGGGTGGCTACCACAAGGTAGGCTTCGAAGGCGGTCAAATGCCTTTGCAGCGTCGCCTGCCCAAGCGCGGTTTCAAGTCCACCACGTTGAAGTTCAACGCCGAAGTCTCCCTGGCTGCTCTCGAGCTGCTGGGTGCTGCGGATGTGGATCTGGCAGTGCTCAAGCAAGCCGGTCTGGTTGGCCAACGCGCCAAGGTCGTCAAGGTGATCAACACCGGTGCTCTGTCCAAGGCTGTCAAGCTGAACGGCATTGGCGCCACCGCTGGTGCCAAGGCTGCGATCGAAGCTGCTGGCGGTAGCGTCGCCTAACACTTTCTGAAAGATTCATCAGTGGCTACGAACACCGCAACTATTGCAAAGACCGGTAAATACGGCGATCTGCGTCGTCGTTTGGTTTTTCTGTTGCTGGCGCTGATCGTCTACCGCATCGGAGCTCACATTCCGGTGCCTGGTATCGATCCCAACCAGTTGCAGCAGCTGTTCAATAGCCAACAGGGTGGCATTCTCAACCTGTTCAACATGTTCTCGGGCGGAGCGCTCTCGCGCTTCACCGTGTTTGCACTGGGGATCATGCCGTACATCTCGGCATCGATCATCATGCAATTGATGACCTACGTCGTCCCGACATTCGAACAGATGAAGAAGGAAGGCGAAGCCGGCCGTCGCAAGATTACCCAGTACACCCGTTACGGTGCATTGGCGCTTGCGCTGTTCCAGTCGCTCGGCATTGCCGTGGCACTGGAAGGCACTGCCGGTTTGGTCCTCAGCCCTGGTTTCGGGTTCCGTCTTACCGCTGTGGTCAGCTTGACCGCTGGTACGATGTTCCTGATGTGGCTGGGTGAACAGATCACCGAGCGTGGTTTGGGCAACGGGATCTCGATCCTGATTTTCGCCGGTATTGCTGCGGGTCTGCCCAGCTCCATCGGTGGATTGCTCGAATTGGTGCGTACTGGTGCGATGAGCATCATTGCCGCGATCTTCATCGTTCTCGTAGTGGCAGCCGTGACGTACTTCGTCGTGTTTGTCGAGCGTGGACAGCGCAAGATCCTGGTGAACTACGCGCGCCGTCAGGTTGGAAACAAGGTGTATGGTGGTCAGTCTTCGCACTTGCCACTGAAGCTGAACATGGCTGGTGTGATTCCTCCCATCTTCGCTTCGTCGATCATCTTGCTGCCTGCCACTGTTGTGAACTGGTTCAGCGCTGGCGAATCGATGCGTTGGCTCAAGGACATTGCTAGCACGCTGACTCCTGGTCAGCCCATCTATGTGATGTTCTATGCCGCAGCGATCATCTTTTTCTGCTTCTTCTATACGGCCTTGGTTTTCAACAGCCGCGAAACGGCCGATAACCTGAAGAAGAGTGGTGCCTTTATTCCCGGGATTCGACCAGGGGATCAGACAGCACGTTATATTGATAAGATTTTGGTGCGTTTGACGCTTGCGGGTGCTGTTTACATCACCTTCGTGTGTCTGCTGCCAGAGTTCTTGATCCTGAAGTACAACGTTCCGTTCTATTTCGGTGGCACTTCCTTGTTGATCATCGTGGTGGTGACCATGGACTTCATGTCCCAGGTCCAGAACTACATGATGTCTCAGCAGTATGAGTCGCTTCTGAAGAAGGCGAACTTCAAGGCCTCAGCCAAAAACTGAGATCGACAGGAAAGTGTGCCCTCCAGTCTGTTCGGGCTAAATATTTGAAATGCCGTCACAGACTGGAGCGGATGGAAGTTTTAGGAGAATGAAATGAGAGTTTCAGCTTCGGTAAAGAAGATTTGCCGTAACTGCAAGATCATCCGTCGCAAGGGTGTCGTACGCGTGATCTGCACCGACCAGCGCCATAAGCAGCGCCAAGGTTAATCTAAAGTATTAGAGGACACAAATGGCACGTATTGCTGGTATTAACATCCCTCCGCACAAGCATGCGGAGATCGGCCTGACCGCTATCTATGGCATCGGTCGCACCACCGCTCGCAAGATCTGCGAAGCCGCTGGTATCGACTACGCCAAGAAAGTCAAGGACTTCACGGACGCTGATCTGGAAAAGATCCGCGACGCAATCGCTCACCTGACCCTGGAAGGTGACCTGCGCCGTGAAACCACGATGAACATCAAGCGTTTGATGGACATCGGCTGCTACCGCGGTTTCCGTCATCGTCGTGGTCTGCCCATGCGTGGTCAGCGTACCCGCACCAATGCCCGTACCCGCAAGGGTCCGCGCAAAGGCGCAGCGGCTTTGAAGAAATAAAGAGATTGAAGGTACACAATGGCTAAGTCTCAGAACAACGCAGCTGCACGTGTACGTAAGAAAGTTCGCAAGAACATTTCTGACGGCATTGCACACGTTCACGCTTCGTTCAACAACACCATCATCACGATCACCGACCGCCAAGGCAACTCGTTGTCTTGGGCTTCGTCGGGTGGCCAGGGTTTCAAGGGCTCGCGTAAGTCGACGCCTTTCGCAGCCCAGGTTGCTTCCGAAGTGGCCGGCCGTGCTGCCATGGAACAGGGCATCAAGAACCTGGACGTCGAGATCAAGGGCCCAGGCCCAGGTCGCGAGTCTTCGGTGCGTGCTCTGGGTGCACTGGGCATCCGCATCACGTCGATCTCCGACGTGACGCCAGTCCCGCACAACGGCTGCCGCCCTCAAAAGCGTCGTCGTATCTAACTCACCATAAGCCCACCGCCGCCAGTGCATGGTGCACTGGCGGCTCCCGCATTTATGCGGTAGCTGAAAAAAGGATATTCAAGTGGCACGTTTTATTGGCCCTAAGGGCAAACTTTCCCGCCGCGAAGGCGTAGACCTGTTCCTGAAGAGCGCACGTCGCTCGATCGCGGACAAGGTCAAGCTGGACACCAAGCCAGGTCAACACGGCCGTACCTCCGGCACGCGTACCTCGGACTACGGTCTGCAACTGCGTGAAAAGCAAAAGGTCAAGCGCACCTACGGTGTGCTGGAGAAGCAATTCCGCCGTTACTTCGCTGAAGCTGATCGTCGCCGTGGCAACACCGGCGCGAACCTGCTGAGCCTGCTGGAAAGCCGTCTGGACAACGTGGTGTACCGCATGGGCTTTGGCTCGACCCGCTCCGAAGCGCGTCAGCTGGTGTCCCACAAGGCCATCACCGTGAACGGTCAATCGGTCAACATTCCTTCCTACTCCGTGAAGGAAGGCGACGTGGTGGCTGTGCGCGAAAAGTCGAAGAAGCAAGCCCGTATCGTTGAGTCGCTGCAACTGGCCGGTCAAGTGGGCTTCCCCGCTTGGGTGGACGTGTCGGCTGACAAGGCTGAAGGCGTCTTCAAGAAGTCTCCAGACCGCGATGAATTCGGTGCTGACATCAACGAATCGCTGATCGTCGAATTGTATTCTCGTTAATTTCACGGTCGTTTTCGACTGCGAAAGTGTATCCGTCCCAGAACCGCGAGGCATCGCGGTTCTGGTGCTTCACCAGCCTTACCGGTGTAACGAGCCGGGGGTATTGAGAGGAAGTTTGCATGCAGACCAATTTGCTGAAACCCAAGACAATTAACGTAGAACAGCTGGGCCACAATCGCGCCAAGGTAGAGCTGGAGCCGTTTGAACGCGGCTACGGGCACACGCTGGGCAATGCGCTGCGTCGTGTTCTGCTGTCCTCGATGGTGGGTTATGCAGCGACGGAAGTGACCATTGCAGGTGTGCTGCACGAGTACTCGTCTATCGACGGTGTCCAGGAAGATGTGGTCAACATCTTGCTGAACCTCAAGGGCGTGGTGTTCAAGCTCCACAACCGTGACGAAGTGACGCTGAGCCTGCGCAAGGATGGCGAAGGCGTGGTGACGGCTGCTGACATTCAGACGCCTCACGATGTAGAAATCATCAACCCTGATCATGTCATCGCCAACCTGTCGCAAGGCGGCAAGCTGGACATGCAGATCAAGGTGGAAAAAGGCCGTGGCTATGTGCCCGGTAACGTGCGCCGCTACGGTGACGAGTCGACCAAGTCGATCGGCCGCATTGTGCTGGACGCATCGTTCTCGCCGATCAAGCGCGTCAGCTACACGGTCGAATCCGCCCGTGTGGAGCAGCGTACCGATCTGGACAAGCTGGTTCTCGAGATCGAAACCAACGGCGCCATCGCTGCAGAAGATGCAGTGCGCTCGTCGGCCAAGATCCTGGTGGAACAGCTCGCCGTGTTTGCGCAGCTCGAAGGCGGCGCATTGGATGTGTTCGACCAGCCAGGTGGCCAGGCGCGCAACAACGCCACGTTCGATCCGATCCTGCTGCGTCCTGTGGACGAGCTGGAGCTGACCGTGCGTTCCGCCAACTGCTTGAAGGCCGAGAACATCTACTACATCGGTGACCTGATCCAGCGCACCGAAAATGAGTTGCTCAAGACCCCGAATCTGGGTCGCAAGTCGCTCAACGAGATCAAGGAAGTGTTGGCTTCCCGTGGTCTGACCCTGGGTATGAAGCTTGAAAACTGGCCACCAGCTGGTTTGGAAAAGCGTTAAGTTATAATGGAGAGCTCTCCCAATGGTGGGGGAGCTCAATCGTAGTGCGTCGAACAGTACCTGATACGGCTGTTTGATTGAATCAATCTAAAAGGAAAAGCACCATGCGTCACGGACACGGCCTCCGCAAACTGAACCGCACCTCGTCTCACCGTAAGGCGATGCTGCAAAACATGATGAATTCGCTCATCGAGCACGAAGCCATCAAGACCACCGTTCCTAAAGCCAAGGAACTGCGCAAGGTGATCGAGCCCATGATCACGCTGGCCAAGGTGGACACCGTGGCTAACCGCCGTCTGGCTTTTGACCGTCTGCGCAGCCGCGACAGCGTCACCAAGCTGTTCAACGTGCTGGGTCCTCGCTCGGCCAACCGTCCAGGCGGCTACACCCGTATCCTGAAGATGGGTTTCCGCGTGGGCGACAACGCGCCTATGGCCTATGTTGAACTGGTGGACCGCGCTGAAGAAGCCGGTGATGCCGCAGCAGAATAAGCCCTCTGCAGGTTCTGACTGAAAAAGCCCACTCCGGTGGGCTTTTTCTTTGGCGCCGCGCGTTTTCCGACCGCTCCAGGCTGCGCTGGAGGCCCATCTGCACAAATAGTTTTCCAAATGATGACAAAGCGCTTCGTATTAAGGAAAACCCGAGCTATAATGCAAGTGCGCGATGGAGCAGTCTGGTAGCTCGTTGGGCTCATAACCCAAAGGTCGGAGGTTCAAATCCTTCTCGCGCAACCAGAACACCAAAAGCCAGCTTTCGAGCTGGCTTTTTTGTGCCCGGCTGCCGGGCAGCACCGTTGCGGACCGGGCTGGTCAGCCGGAAAAGTGGGCCGCTAAGGCCGCCGCTTTGACCCCGCCAAGATTGCTATAAAAGTCGAAGCGCAAAAAATATACGCTAAAAGCGCATTCGGCCAAAATGCAGTACCAAAGTCGCGCTATAATTGCGGTGCGCGATGGAGCAGTCTGGTAGCTCGTTGGGCTCATAACCCAAAGGTCGGAGGTTCAAATCCTTCTCGCGCAACCAGAACACCAAAAGCCAGCTTTCGAGCTGGCTTTTTTGTTGTCCGCGCCCCGTGCGTCAACAAGCAACCGGGCAGGGTCGATGCGCCACCCGCCCAGGGCAGGGTAGCACCAGCGCCCGCCCCGCCGTCAGTCGCGGGGCCTCCGCGCCCCATCAATGCGCGTACAACTGCTCCAGCGAGCGAAAGCCTTTGACCTCGATCGGGTTGCCGCTCGGGTCATAGAAGAACATCGTCCACTGCTCGCCGGGCTCGCCTTCAAAGCGCACCTGGGGCTCCAGCACAAAACGGGTGTTGGCGGCGCGCAGGCGCTCGGCCAGCTGCTTCCAGTCTTCGAGTTTCAGCACCAGACCGAAGTGCGGCATTGGCACCTTGTGGTTGCCCACCAGGCCCGTATTGCTGGTCTCAAAAGGCTTGCCCAGGTGGCAGGAGATCTGGTGGCCAAAGAAATCAAAATCCACCCAGCTGTCGGTGCTGCGGCCTTCGGCGCAGCCGAGCGTGTCGCGGTAGAAGTGGCGTGCAGCATCCAGGTCGTGCACATGGAAGGCGAGATGGAAAAGGCTCTGCATGGTGGCGGGCTCAAAAGGCAGGGTTGCAAGGGTGGTCGTACGCAGCCGCAAGCGATTTATCACATAGGCAGGGGCTGCACAATCCGCTAAGCTGTGCAGCATACACCCTGGCATTGCAACCGCGTCCAACAGCCCCAACCCCTGGAGACAACACCATGCAGGACTCCGCCCAGTCATTCAACCCCTTTGCCCCTGGTTTCGATTTTCTGCAAAAGCTCGCAGCGGGCAGCAGCTCCAAGCCTTCTGCGGCTTTTGCGCAATGGCAGGAATGGGTGGCGCCCACGATGAATGTGCCGGACCTGGAAAAGCGGATTCAGGAGCTGAAAACCGTGCTGTTCTGGCTGGAGCAGAACCAGCGCGCACTGGCCGCCACCATCCAGGCGATGGAAGTGCAGAAGATGACCTTGTCGGCCTTGCAGACGATGAATGTGCCGGTGGAAAACTGGGCCAGCACCATGGTGCAAAGCTGGCAGCAGTTTGCGCAGAGCACGGCAGCGCAGGCGCAAGAAGCTGCCGCAGCGGCTGCGCCGCAGGCCTCGGCCCCAGCGCAAGCCGCACCCAGCCCAGCGCCTGCAGCCACACCGGCTCCCGCGCCAGCCGCCGCCGCAGAAGCCCCTGAAAAAGCCGAGCCGGCCAGCAGTGCCGCAGCAGCCTCGGTGACCGATCCCATGCAGTGGTGGGGTGCGCTGACCCAGCAGTTCCAGCACATTGCCCAGCAGGCGGTGCAGGATGTCACCGAGCAGGCGATGGCCCATGCGGCCAGCACCCAGCAGGCGGCAGCCACTGCCGCGCAGGCAGTGCGCAGCACAGCCGAAGAGATGGCCGAAGCCGGCAAGGCGGCGGCCAAAGCGGCGATGGGCCAGCCGGCTGCAGCCAAGCGCAGCGCGACTTCGACAAGCCATGCCAACGCTGGCAACGCTGGCAAGGCGTCTACCCAGAAGCCCAAGAGCGGGCCGCAGCCCAGCGCGGCACGCAGTGCCAGCAAGCAGACGGCCCCCCCCAAGGCGACGCCCACCAACGGCAACCGACAGTCCGCGCCACGCAAGGCCGCCCCGCGGACGGCCGCCCCGCGGAAGGCCGCCCCGCGCAAGCCATCCCCCGGTCAGCGTTGAGTCAACAGTACGGTTGAGCGTTGGTGATTTTTTAGCGCGGGACTGGCCTGGCCGCCGCGCAGCAGCAGGTTTTTGACAATGGCAGGCACAAAGCTTTTTCCCTATGGCCATGTGACCCATCCCGACTGGCGGATGGCCGTGGCGCTGGTGGTGGCCCAACTGCGTGGCCGCATGGCCCAGGCGGGCTATGCCAGCGCGCCCAACCTGGGGCTGGTGTATTTCACCGATGCCTTTGCGCGCCATGCGCCGCAGCTGCTGGAAGCCTTGCAGGACGAGTTTCCGCAGATCGGCGACTGGAGCGGCTCGGTCGGCGTGGGCGTGATGGCCTCGCATGCCGAATACCTGAACGAGCCAGCGCTGTCGGTCATGCTGCTGGAGCTGCCTGCCCATTCCTACCGCCTGTTTTCGGGCATCGCACCACTGCCGGTGGCGCCTACATCGCCCTGGGAGCGCGCGCTGGTGCATGCCGATGCGGGCCTGCCGGATTTTGCAGAACTGCTCGAAGAGCTGGCCGCGCGTACGCGCGCCGGCAGCGTGCTTGGCGGCCTTAACTCCGAGGCGGTGGCGCCGCTGCAACTGGCCTGGAGCAAGGCGCTGGGCCCGAGCCACAGCGGAGTGCTGCGCGGTGGGCTCTCGGGCCTGGCGTTCTCTGCCGATGCCGGTGTGGTGCAGGAGCTGACCCAGGGCTGCCAGGTCATGGGCGCGCGCATGCGCATCACCGCGATGCAAGGCCATGTGGTGCTGGCTTTGGATGGCCGGCCCGCGCTCGATGTGCTCGAAGAGCTGATGCCCGTGCGGCTGGATGCGGACCCCGAGCGGGCCACCCGCACGATGCGCCATATCCATGCCGCGCTGGAGCCGCATGCGCCCGAATCGGCTGTGCACGCCGGGCAGCTGGGCCCGGAGGCGCGCGTGGTGCCGCTGGTAGGCGTGGACATGGCCAGCCGGGGCATTGTGCTGTCAGAGCTGGCGCAGCCCCAGCAGTACCTGTGCTTTTGCCAGCGCAACCTGTCGGCGGCCCGCGCCGATTTGCTGCGCATGTGTGCCGAGCTGCAAGAGTCGCTGTCGCCCGCCGAGGCGCAGACCGGTCTGCCGCTGGGCGATAGCGCCCTGGGCGATGCGGCGGTCGGCCGCCGCATTGCAGGGGCCGTCTACATCAGCTGCGCGCAGCGGGCGAGCCCCTATTTCGGCGTGCCCGGCGCCGAGCTCGAGCTGATCCACCATGTGCTGGGCGATATCCCGCTGGTGGGTTTTTACAGCCAGGGCGAGATTGCCGGCCAGCAGCTGCACCGCTATGCCGGTGCGCTGATGCTGTTTACCCAGGCCGCTTAGCGGTTGCCACCCGGCTGCAGGCGCCGCATTTCGGTAAACACCGACAGCTCCCAGCTGCGCATGGCCAGCAGCAGGGTGTAGCCCTCGCGCTCCTTCTCGGGCAGACGCTGGTCGGTCAGGTGCTGCTGTGCAAAGTCCTGGGCCACGCGCTGCAGGCGCTCCAAAAAGGCCGGCGCCAGGGTGCGGCTGATGGCGCCATGCACGAGCATCAAGCCCTCGCCGGATTTGTCGAAGGTGCCCGAGAAATAGTCGTGCACCGCGTTCTCGCGGAAATACTCCATCACCGGGCCATGTGGGCGCCAGCGGAAGGTCTTGGCCAGCTTGAGCCGGTAGCGGTTCATCGGGCGCAACTCGATGATGCCGATGCGGTCGAGCTGCGCCAGGTACTTGATGCCCTCGGCCTCGCTCAAGCGGTAGGTGGCCAGCACCTGCTCCAGCGTCCACTGGCTGAGCACGCAGATGGCCATCAGCAGCAGCTTCTTGTCTGCCACTACCGCCTGCTCCTGCTGCTGCGTCAGCTCCTTGATCAGCGGCTGGTTGTCGGCCACGCGGCGCGCCAGGTCGGCAAAATCGAGGCGCAGCACATGGCAGATGGCATCGATGCGCGACAGCGGCATGTCGCCCTTGGCCAGCATGCGCTTGACGCTGGACTCAGCCATGCCCAGCGCCTCGGCCAGGTCGGCATAGGTCATCTGTGCGGCCTTCAGCTCTTTCTTCAATGCCAGTACCAGATCGGCGGTGGTGCTCATGGGTATCGTCCTGTCATACTTTGGGTGCCATCATAGGGGATCGCGCCGGGATTGCGAGACGCTCTGGCGCGCCAGCGGCACAGTGCAGGCCATGACTGATACCTCCCAACCCCCAAGCCCCCGCAGCCCGGCTGCGGAATACGCGCTGTATGCCTTCTATGCCGCCCTGCTGGCCTTGGCCTGCCTGGGGCCCCATGTGCCGCAGGCGGCCCATTACCATGACTTTGCCGACCAGCGCCCGCTGCTGGGCCTGGTCAACGCGGCCGATGTGCTGAGCAATCTGCCGTTCCTGCTGGTCGGCATCTGGGGCTTGCTGGCGACTTTCAAAACGCCCGCAGAGACGCTGCGCTCCCAAGGAGCGATGCCCTGGTTGCTGCTGGTGTTTGGCGGCCTGGTGCTGACCGCCGCCGGTTCGTCCTACTACCACCTGCTGCCCGGTGATCTGCGCGTCTTCTGGGACCGCATGGGCATGGTGCCGGTGTTTGCCGGGGTGCTGGGCCTGGCGCTGCAGTCGCTGCTGAACGCCCGCGCCGCCTGGCTGACAGCACTCGCCGTGCTGCTGGGCGGGCCGCTGGCGCTGTGGACCTGGTTGCAGACCGGGCAGTTGCTGCCCTGGGCCGTGTTGCAAGGCGCAGGCATGGTGCTGCTGGTGGTACTGGCGCTGTGGCAGCAGCGCAGCCCACCGGCCGCTCATCCCATCCGCTGGCCCCTGGCCGCCGTTGTGGCCTGGTATGCGCTGGCCAAGCTGTTCGAGCTGGGCGATGCCGCTGTCTGGGCCGGCAGTGGCCATCTGGTGGCCGGCCATGCGCTCAAGCACCTGGCCGCTGCGCTGGCGGTGTTGCCGCTGCTGCGCAGCTTGCAGCAACTGCGCCATCGGGCGCACGCAAACCGCGCGTCCGCAGGCACAATCGGGGGCGGCGCGCTGGGGGCAGGGCGTTTGCGCTGAATGCCCGGTACCGACCACCCCCACCGCCCTTGATCCGCCAGGAGATGCTTGTTCCATGAACCGTCCACATGCCCCGTCTGTGCCTGCCACTGAGGCGCCAGACCATCCCAACCAGTTTGCCTTGCTGGGCCAGCGCCGCTTTGCCCCTTTCTTCTGGACCCAGTTCGCCGGGGCCGCCAACGACAACCTGTTCAAGTTCGCCTTCACCGTCATGGTGACCTACCAGCTGCAGGTGGCCTGGATGCCGCCTGCGATGGCCGGCCTGGTGATCGGGGCCTTGTTCATCCTGCCTTTTTTGCTGTTCTCGGCCACCTCGGGGCAACTGACCGACAAGTACGAAAAGCACCGCATGATCCGCTTCGTCAAGGATCTGGAGATTGGCGTGATGCTGATCGCTGGTGTGGGCTTCTGGATCGAGAGCCCGGCGCTGCTGCTGGGCTGCGTGTTCTTGATGGGCCTGCATTCCACGCTGTTCGGGCCGGTGAAGTTTGCCTACCTGCCCCAGGTGCTGCGCGACGATGAGCTGACCGGCGGCAATGGCATGGTCGAGATGGGCACCTTTGTCGCCATCTTGCTGGGCAATGTCGTGGGTGGCCTGCTGGTGGCTCTGCCCGGTATCGGCCATGCCGCGGTGGGCGTGGCCTGCCTGGGCCTGGCGGTGGTGGGGCGCCTCACGGCGCAAGGCGTGCCGGTGGTGCCGGCCACCGACCCGGGCCTTAAGATCAACTGGAACCCGGTGAGCGAGACCTGGCGCAACCTGAAGCTGGCGCACGGCAATGTGGTGGTGTTCCGCTCGCTGCTGGGCATCAGCTGGATGTGGTTCTTTGGCGCGGTGTTTCTGAGCCAGTTCCCCAGCTTTGCCAAGGAGGTGCTGCATGGCAACGAGCATGTGGCCTCGCTGCTGCTGGTGGTGTTTTCCATCGGCATCGGCCTGGGTTCGCTGCTGTGCGAAGTGCTCTCGCGCCGCCAGGTGGAGATTGGCCTGGTGCCCATTGGCACCATCGGCATGAGCGTGTTTGCGATTGACCTGTACTTTGCCTCGCGCGGCCTGGCGCAGCCGGCCCAGGCCTGGACGGCGCTGGCCTTCATCAGCCAGCCGGCGCACTGGCGCGTGATGGCCGATCTGGCGCTGCTGTCGCTGTTTGCGGGCCTCTACAGCGTGCCCATGTATGCGCTGATCCAGCTGCGCAGCCAACCCACGCACCGCGCCCGCATCATTGCGGCCAACAATATCTTGAATGCGCTGTTCATGATCGCCAGCTCGGTCATTGCCGGCGCCTTGCTGGGCGCGGGCTTTTCGGTGCCGCAGATCTTTCTGTTCACCGGCATTGCCAATGCCATCGTTGCCACCTACATCTTCTTGCTGGTGCCCGAATACCTGCTGCGCTGCATTGCCTGGCTGGTCACCAACCTGGTCTACCGCTTTCGCGTGCAGGGCGCGCAGCACATCCCCACCAGCGGGCCGGCGCTGCTGACCTGCAACCATGTGAGCTTTGTCGACCCCATCCTGATGATGGCCGCCAGCCCGCGCCCGATCTACTTTGTGATGGACTACCGCATCTTCCGCACGCCCCTGCTGGGCTGGCTGTTCCGCCTGTGCAAGGCGATTCCGGTGGCGCCCCGCAGCGAAGACCCTGCCGTCTACGAGGCCGCCTTTGCCCGGGCCGCGCAGGTGCTGCGCGAGGGCGATCTGCTCGCTATCTTTCCCGAGGGCGGCATCACCCGCGATGGCGAGCTGCAGGCCTTCAAGGGCGGCGTGATGAAGATCCTGGAGCAGGCCCGTGCCGATGGGCTGGAGGTACCTGTGGTGCCGATGGCGCTGACCAACCTCTGGGGGTCGTTCTTCAGCCGCATCGAGCCCAAGGGCGCGATGACCCGCCCGTTCCGCCGAGGCTTGTTCAACCGCGTGACCTTGCGCATTGGAGCTGCCAGCCCGGCCGCCGAGTGCTCTGCCGAGCAGCTGCGCCAGCGCGTGGGCGAGTTGCTGGACCAGGAGGGCGGCCATGGCAGCGGTTCGCCCGCTTTGGGATAATGCAGGCTGGACAACGAATGGCTTTGTGATGACCTCTCTAACGATTCTGTACAAAAGCGTGGCAGCCCTGGTGGCCATGTCCGCCCTGGCCGCCTGCACCAGTACTTCGGGCCTGAAGCCGCTGCATGACCCTGAAGAGAAGGAGGCTTTCACACGCGCCACCGTCTATGCCGGCCCGCGCAGCCCCGCATCGGCCTACTGCGTGCAGATGGGCGGCGCCTTGCTCAACACGCCCAAGGGCAAGAACACGGTGTGCAAATTCCCCGACGGCAAGGAAATGGACCCCTGGGACCTGTTCTGGCGCGACAACCCAATGAACTGAGCGCCCCAGCAACGACAAACCCCTGCCCGCGCATCGTGCGCTGGCAGGGGTTTTATCTTGCGGAGTCGCTGGCGATCTAGGTTTTAGATCACGCCATGCGTCTTGAACCATTCCTGCATGCGCTTCCAGCCGTCTTCGGCCGCATCCTTGCGGTAGCTGGGGCGGTAGTCGGCATGGAAGGCGTGGCCCGCTTCCGGATAGACATGAAAGCTCGACGCAGCAGCGGCGGCATTGCCAGCGACACCGGCCTTTTGCAGGCTTTGCTTCATGGCCTCCACGGACTCAAGCGGAATGCCCTGGTCCTTGCCGCCGTAGAGGCCGAGCACGGGGGCCTTGAGTGCGCCGCTGAGGTCAATGGGGTGCGTGGGCTGCAACTCGCTGGCAGCGCCTTGCAGGCGGCCATACCAGGCGACACCGGCCTTGACCTTGCCGGTGGCGGCATACAGCCAGGTGATACGGCCGCCCCAGCAAAAACCGGTGATGCCGGCGCGGCTGGTGTCGCCGCCATTTTCTTTGGCCCAGGCGAGGGCGGCGTCCAGGTCCTTGATGACCTGGGCATCGGGTACCTTGCTGACCAGCTCGCTTTGCAGCTGGCTGATTTCGGTGTACTTGCGCGGGTCGCCCTGGCGCGCAAACAGCTCGGGTGCAATGGCCAGGTAGCCCAGCTGGGCCAGGCGCCGGCAGGTGTCGGCAATGTAGTCATGCACGCCAAAGATTTCCTGGATCACCAGGACCACCGGCAGGTGGGTCTTGCCAGCGGGCGCTGCGCGGTAGGCGCTGACCTGGAAGCCGTCAACCGTGTACTGGATCGTGCCGGCCGTCAGCCCGGTATCGGGGGTCTTGATGGCGGTTTGCGCCATCACTGGCACCGCTGCTGCGGCGTAGCCTACGCCCAGCGCCATTTGCAGGGCGCTGCGGCGGGTGCTGCCGGCCAAGGTGGCGCGGCCCGGGAGAAGGGAGTCGAAATCGGCATTGCTGGGAGTCTGGGACATAGGATTTCCTTTTCTGCGGATGGCAGCCCCATTATGGGGGACGATAAAAAACAGCCCCTGACAAGGTGGCTGGCGCGCCGGCGCCGCCGTGTTCATGCAAGAAAAATGCCTGGCATCGCCAGGCATCGTGGTGGGGGTGGCTGGACTCAGCTCACTTCCACAGCGCGCACTTGGTTTCTTCCTTGGTCGTGAACACCTCGTCACCGGGCAGCTTCTTGACGATCTTGTAGTAGTCCCAGGTGCCCTTGGATTCCTGCGGGGTCTTGACCTGGACCAGGTACATGTCGTGGATGTAGCTGCCGTCGGCGCGCAAGGTGCCCGAGCCAAAGAAGTCGTCCATCTTCATGCCGCGCCAGGTCTCCATCACCTTGTCGGCATCGGTGGTGCCGGCAGCCTGCACGGCCTTGAGGTAGTTCATCGTGGCCGAGTAGTCGGCGGCCTGGATTTCGGTGGGGCGGCGCTGGGTTTTTTTCATGTAGGCGTCGGCGAACTTGCGCGTTGCGTCGTTCATGTCCCAGTACCAGCTGGTGACGAACTGCATGCCGGCGGTGTTCTTCAGGCCCAGACTGTGGATGTCGCTGTAGAAGACGAGCAGCGGCGCAATCTTCATCGACTTGTCGATGCCGAATTCCTTGGCCGCCTTGATGGCGTTGATGGTGTCGCCGCCGGCATTGGCCAGCGCCAGCACCTGGGCCTTGGAGCTTTGCGCCTGCAGCAGGAAGGACGAGAAGTCGGAGGCATTGAGCGGGTGGCGCACGGCAGCAGCCACGGCGCCGCCCTTGGCCTTGACGACCTTGGTGGCATCGGCTTCCATCGCATGGCCAAAGGCATAGTCGGCGGTCAGAAAGAACCAGTTCTTGCCGCCGTTGTCGACAATGGCGCCGGCCGCACCCTTGGACAGCGCCACGGTGTCATAGGCATAGTGCACGGTGTAAGGCGTGCAGGCCTCGTTGGTCAGCGCCGAGGTGCCCGCGCCGTTGTTGATCATCACGCGCTTTTTCTCATCGGCCACCTTGGCCAGCGCCAGCGCGGTGCCCGAGTTGGTGCCGCTGAAGATCATCGTCAGGTTCTGCGTGTCGATCCACTCGCGTGCCTTGCTGGCGGCGATATCGGCCTTGTTCTGGTGGTCGACCACCAGCATTTCGATCGGCTTGCCCAGCACCTTGCCGCCAAAGTCGTCAATCGCCATCTGGATGGCGGTGGCGCCACCCTTGCCTTCGAGGTCGGCATAGAGGCTCGACAGGTCGGAGATGTAGCCGATCTTGACCTTGTCCTGTGCATGGGCCGTGCCCATGGCGGCGGTCAAGCCCAGCAGTCCCAAGGTGGCCAAGGCTTGCGCCAGGCGAGTGCGTTGCATAGTTGCTCCTGATGTTTATGGTGTTGTCTCGATGCGGCAGCCGCATGGAGCAGATACTGGCATGCACAGCGCCAGGTGGTATTGGGACAATTACTGCGCTGCACCGGGTGCCTTATTGGGCACAGCTTCCATAAAAATAGCTGCCAGTGCTTGTCTCAAAAGCACGGGCAGCTATCAATTCAGGAGTATCGCGACCGCCTGGGCGCTTGTGCACAGTGGCTTGGCTTTTTTGCGCACCCCCGTCGAACGGGTGCTCAGCGCTGCTGGCTGCGCAGATAGGTCTGCACGATGGCGGCGGCATCGACGGCGAAATGCTGGCGCAGCGCCGCGCGCGAATCACTGCGGCCAAAGCCGTCCGTCCCCAGCGTGTAGTAATGCTGGCGCGGCAGGCCACGGTCATCCGTGGGCAGGTAGGCGCGCACCAGCTCGGGCAAGGCGCGCACATAGTCGCTGGCGGCAATGATGGGGCCTTGCGAAGACGCCAGCTGCTGCGCAAACCAGCTGGGGGCGCTGGCCTTGCCGGCGCGCCAGCGCTCCAGCTGGGCCTCGCCATCGCGGGCCAGCTCGGCATAGCTGGTGACACTCCAGACATCAGCAGCGACGCCATGCTCGCGCTCCAGAATGGCAGCGGCCTTGAGCACCTCGCCCATGATGGCGCCGCTGCCCAGCAGTTGCACCCGGCGCGGGCTGTGCGCAGAGCCGGCCTGCAGCCGGTACATGCCCCGGATGACGCCTTCATGGGCCTCAGGCGGCAGGCTGGGGTTGGCCACGTTTTCGTTGGTGACGGTGATGTAGAAGAACTCGTCGCGCTGCTCTTGCAGCATGCGCTGCATGCCATGGTCGATGATGACGGCCAACTCGCCGGCAAAGGCGGGGTCGTAGCTCTTGCAGTTGGGCACGGTGGAGGCGCTCAGCAGGCTGCTGCCGTCCTGGTGCTGCAGGCCTTCGCCGCCCAAAGTGGTGCGCCCGGAGGTGGCGCCGATCAAAAAGCCGCGTGCGCGCTGGTCGGCAGCGGCCCAGATCAAATCGCCCACGCGCTGGAAGCCGAACATGCTGTAGAAGATGAAGAACGGCAGCATGGCCGTGCCATGGGTGCTATAGCTGGTGGCGGCCGCCGTCCAGGACGACAGCGCGCCCGCTTCGCTGATGCCTTCTTCCAGGATCTGGCCGCTGCTCGCTTCGCGGTAGAGCAGCATCGAGGCGTTGTCCTCGGGTTGGTAGAGCTGGCCAAAAGGCGCGTAGATGCCCACCTGGCGGAACAGCCCGGCCATGCCAAAGGTGCGTGCCTCATCGGCCACGATGGGCACGATGCGCGGGCCCAGGGTCGGGTCCTTGAGCAGGTTGCCCAGCTGGCGCACAAAGGCCATCGTGGTGCTCATCGGCTTGCCCTCGGCCTGCAGTGCAAAGCCGGCCGTCGCCTGCAGATCGGGCACGGCCACGGGCGTGGCCTGGCCTTTGCGCGCCGGCAAAAAGCCACCCAGCGCCTGGCGGCGCGCCAGCAGATAGCGCATCTCGGCGCTGCCATCGGCGGGCTTGAGGAAGGCGGCCGAGGTGGCCTGGGCATCGCTCAGCGGCAGGTTGAAGCGGTCGCGGAAGGCCAGCAGGTCTTCGGCGCCCAGCTTTTTTTGCTGGTGCGAGGTCATGCGGCCCTGGCCGATGCTGCCCATGCCATAGCCTTTCATCGTCTTGGCCAGCACCACGGTGGGTTGGCCGCTGTGCGCAGCGGCGCTGGCAAAGGCGGCGTGGATCTTGACCGGGTCATGGCCGCCACGGCGCAGGCGGTCGATGTCGCTGTCGGACAGGTGGGCGACCAGCGCCGCCAGCTCGGGGCTCTGGTTGAAGAAATGCTCGCGGTTGAAGGCGCCATCGTTGGCCGACAGGGTCTGGAACTCGCCGTCGACCGTGTGCGCAAACGTGCGCGCCAGCACATGGCTGTGGTCGCGCGCCAGCAGCGCATCCCACTCCGAGCCCCAGAGGCATTTGACCACGTTCCAGCCCGCGCCGCTAAAGAGCGCTTCGAGCTCATCGACGATGCGGCCATTGCCGCGCACCGGGCCATCGAGCCGCTGCAGGTTGCAGTTGATGACGAAGATGCAGTTGTCCAGCCCCTCGCGGGCGGCCAGGGTGAGGGCGGCGATGGATTCGGGCTCGTCCATTTCGCCATCGCCAAAAAAGCCCCAGACCTTGCGGCCGGCGGTATCGGCCAGGTCCCGGTCGGCCAGGTAGCGCATGAAGCGCGCCTGGTAGATCGCATTGATCGGTCCGATGCCCATCGAGCCGGTGGGGAACTGCCAGAACTCGGGCATCAGGTAGGGGTGCGGGTAGGAGCACAGGCCCTGGATGCCCTGGCTGGCGGCCACCAGCTCCTGGCGGTAGTGGGCCAGGTTCTCTTCGCCCAGGCGCCCTTCCAGAAAGGCGCGGGCATAGACGCCGGGCGAGGAGTGGGGCTGGAAGTACACCAGGTCAGCGGCCTGGTGGCCATCATCGGCGCGGAAGAAATGGTTGAAGCCGGTCTCGAACAGATCGGCCGCCGAGGCATAGCTGGCGATGTGGCCGCCCAGCTCGCCATGCGCGGCATTGGCGCGCACCACCATCGCCAGCGCGTTCCAGCGCAGGATGGCCGAGAGCTTTTTCTCCAGCGCCACATCGCCGGGGTAGGGCGGCTGCTCATCCACCGTGACGGTGTTGACGTAGGGCGTGTTGCCCGAGGGCTTCCAGGCCACATGGCGCTTGCGGGCATGGGCCAGCAGCGCATCGAGCAGCGCGCCCGCCTGCTCCTTGCCCTGCGCCGAGCCATAGGCCGCCAGCATTCCATCGAAGGCATCGCACCACTCGGCCAGTTCGGCCGGGTCAGCTTGCGGGGTGGCGGGCACATGGTGGGGCGGCTGGCGCACGGTGGTCTCCTGTCTGGTTCTTGGTGAATGCTCGGAATCATGCCATGGAAGCGTCGCCAAGGCGCGAGGCCCGGCGACAAACGCGGCGCCTTGAAAGTATTGCCTTTCGATACCTGGCTCTTTGAAAACTGCTACCGGCATTAAAAGGGGATGCTGGTGCAGCCGCTTGCCTGCATCATCGCAGCGTGTTCAACCAAAGCGGGGCCCTGTTGCTCCGACCCACCATGTCTCCATTCTCCAATCCTGTTCAGCGTGACACCCGTGCATGGCAATACCAGGTATGGATCTCGTTCGGTATTGCGGTCTCGATGTGCGCGATCGGCCTGGCCTGGCTGCCAGGGCAACACCTGGAGCAGGCGTTCATGGTGATGGGCTATATGTTCTGCCTCTCGGCCGCCTTTGTGCTGGCCAAGTTTGTGCGGGACAAGCAAGCGGGCAGCAGCCAGGCAGCTGGCGACACCCCCATGTGGCGCTTTGTGGTCTGGGGCGGTTTTGCGATCGCGATGGGGCTGACCGGCTGGGGTTTGCTCAGCATGGACATCAACCCGACCTACAAGGCCTTTTTGGGCGTGAGCTGGATGTACATGATCACCACCGCCTTCACCCTGGCCAAGATGCTGCGCGACAAGCATGAGTCGGACCTGGCCAGCGCTATCCAACAGGCCCGCAGCATGCGCAGCGCGCCCCGCGAGCAGGACGCGGGCCACCCGCAGGAGCGCGTGTGAGCGCCCATCGGATGATGCCGCCAACACGGGAGCAGCACATGTTCAATCTTACTTTCAGTAAATGGCAGCGCCGCGCTGCTTCCACTCTGGCCAGCACCGCCCTGGTGCTGGGTTTGGCCACCGCCCCGGCGGCCCGGGCACAAAGCGATGCGTCGTTGGTGCTCTCGGCCCTGCCGATTGCCTCGGTGGTCGTGGGCACGGCGGCCTCGGTGGGGGCGTCGGCCAGCGTGGTCGCCCTGCCGGTGGCGCTGTCGGTCGATGGCGCCCAGCTTATCGTCAAGGGTGTGCAGGCATCGGCCAAGGGCACGGTCTGGTTGCTGGAGAGTGCATCGGACGGCGCGGCGGCCAGCATTGAGCTGTCGGCCGGTGCCCTGGGCGCCAGCGCCGCCGGTGTGGGCACGGCGATTCTCGTCAGCGTGGTGGGGGCCGGCGTGCTGCTGTCGGCCGCTGGCGAGGTGATTGCCTTTATTCCCAATGAGGTGGGTAAGGCACTGCTCTACAACGAGCGCTTGTGATGACCAAGGAGATGGCCATGTTGAAACCTCTGCGCCTGGGCCTGTTGGCCGCCGCACTGCTGGCCGCCACGGCCGCGCAGGCCGGCCGCAGCTGCGAGCCGCAAAAGCCCACGCTCGACAGCGTGCGCCAAAGCCTGAGCCTGGCGCAAAACGTCGCTCAGGCGCTGGATGCCAGCGGTGCGCAGCTGGTGTTGCTGGGCCGCCAGGGCCAGGATCTGCGCAAGTACCAGCTGCAGTTCTCGCACATGGGCTGGGCCTACAAATCGGCCACCGGCGCCTGGCGTGTGGTGCACAAGCTCAATGACTGCGGCACTGCCACTTCCCATGTCTACCGACAGGGCCTGGGCGAGTTCTTTCTAGACGATATGTGGCGCTACCAGGCGGTGGTGGTGGTGCCGGCCAAGGAGGTGCAGCAACAGCTGCTGCTGGCGCTGTCGGCCAACGCGCAGCCCTTGCAGCTGCACGAGCCGCGCTACAGCATGCTGGCCTATCCCTGGAGCCTGCGTTACCAGCAAAGCAACCAGTGGGCGCTGGAGACCCTGGCCCAGGCGCTGGCGCCGCAAACCGTGCATGACCGGGGCCAGGCGCAGGCCTGGTTGCAGCTGCAGGGCTACCAGCCCAGCGATTTGCGCATCGGTGCGATGACCCGGCTGGGCGGCCGCATGACGCGCGCCAATATCGCCTTTGACGACCACCCGCCCGAAAAGCGCTTTGCCGGCCATATTGAAACGGCGACGGTGGATTCTGCGTTGGCGTTTTTGCAGCGCAGCGGCTTGGCGTCGGCGCCGGTGCTGCTGCGTTAAGCCGCAGAGAGCGGCGCCGTCCAGACCGCGCAGTCGCGGCCCTGGGCCTTGGCCTGGTACAGGGCCAGGTCCGCTTCGCGCAGCAGGTCTTCGAGGCTGTCACCCGCCCGCAGCGCTTGTTTGTAGGCCAGGCCGATGCTGAGCGTGGCCTGCAGCGGCTCGTGGTGCGCCGTCAGAAAGTGGCCGCTGCGCACGGTATGGCAGAGGCGCTCGGCAATGGCGGTGGCGTCTTCAAAGCTGATATGGGGCAGCACCACGGCAAACTCTTCCCCGCCGATGCGGCCCAGCACATCCTGGGGGCGCAGCGATTCGGTCAGCACCTGGCTGACATCGCGCAGCAGGCGGTCGCCGCTGGCATGGCCGTGGTTGTCGTTGACGCGCTTGAAATGGTCCAGGTCCAGCATCAGCACCGCCGCCGAGCTGCCTTCATGGGTCAGGCGCTTGAGCAGCGCGTGGCTGGCCTGCACAAAGCCATTGCGGCTGAGCACATCGGTGAGGCTGTCGTGGTGGGCCTGGTAGCGCATGCGGTGCAGGAGCTCGGCGCGTGCGGCGTGCGAGCCCGCCACCGACAGCGGCCCCAGGATCAGCATCGTGATGCCCAGGCGCAGGCTGGCCACATCCAGCACATTGGCCGGGATAAAGCCCACGATGTTGGAGATCACGATCACCTTGGTCACAAACACCAGCATGGTGATGATGGCCGTGGTCAGGATGCGGTAGGACAGCGCGCACCACAGCAGCGCAGGCAGCGAGAACACCAAGGAGCCGACCTTGTTGCCCACCATGTAGCTGGTCATCTCCAGGCCAACCACGGCCAGTGCGGGCAGCAGTTTCAAGGCCCAGGACTGGCGCTCTTGCTTTGCGCCGCTGCTGCGTGCCGAGGGCAGCGCCAGCAGGAACGGCAGCAGCATCATCGCGTTCATCCATTCGCCGGTCCACCACATCAGCAGCCCCTGGCTCATCGACAGATCAAAGGCCCAGGCGCTGATGGGCCCGCCAATGGCCGCCGATGCCGTGGAGGCCATGCCGCTGGCAAAGAACACCAGCAAGGCGGAATACTGGCCCTCCATCTGCAGATCGCGCTGGGATTGCCGGCGCAAGAACAGCCAGCCGCAGGCGGCGCCGCACAGGTTGGCGGTGGTAAAGCCCAGGGACAGCCACAAGGAGGTGCCGGTGATCAGATCGGCCAGCACAAAGCTGGCAAAAAGGGCGGCGAGCCCCAGCGGGCGCATGAGGCGCGGGTAGCGCAGCAGCAGCACCAGCACGATCTGGTTGGCAGGCCAGAACACCGAGAGGTAACCCAGCGGCCGCAGCAGGATGCCCACCATCGCTGCCGCAAACACCGCTAAGCTGGCGCAGAGCAGCAAGCGACCGCTATGGGGTTGCTCCAAGGGGTGGACGGGCGACGCGGTCAGCATGGGTGTGAGGGAGGATGGGCGAAATATACCCGCTCCCCTGCACCGCCATGGGCCCGACCCCGTGGGCCAGTCACACATTGGCAGGTGGGCAGAGTGCTGCAGCCGCGCAGGGCCTGGCTGAGATTTTGATTAATCGATAATCTCAGTCAATCGCTATTGCTTCCAAAATGGGAGCTAAGAACGCATGCCAGTCGGCGCATCAATCTGAAATATGCCGGGATCAAACAGCGCTGTTGCCGTGGGCAGCTGCGGTGCACCGAGGGGCGCAAAGCCCCAGACGGCGCTGTCTCTTACTTTACGCAGGGGCTGTCAAGCGCCATGCTGCGCTGTCTCTTGGCCCCCACGCTTTGCATGGCAGGGGAGGGGGGGCCGAGAACTTAGATACCGCGTGCCCGGTCCGACTTGAACTGCGCGCGGAACTGGGCAAAGTGGCCGGCATCGAGCGACTGGCGCACTTCCTGCATCAGGTTCAGGTAGTAGTGCAGGTTGTGGATGGTGGTCAGCATGGGGCCCAGCATCTCACCGCAGCGGTCCAGGTGGTGCAGGTAGGCGCGGCTGAAACCCTCGCGCCCGCCGTTGTCCCAGCTCACGCCGCTCTTGCCGGCGCAGGCGTGGCAGGTGCAGGAGGTGTCGATGGGCTGGTGGTCGGTCTTGTGGCGGGCGTTGCGGATCTTCAGGTCGCCATAGCGGGTGAAGATGGTGCCGTTGCGCGCATTGCGCGTGGGCATCACGCAGTCGAACATGTCCACGCCATCGGCCACACCCTGGACCAGGTCCTCGGGCGTGCCCACGCCCATCAGGTAGCGCGGCTTGTTGGCAGGCAGCAGGTGGGGCGTGTGCTGCATGATGTCCAGCATCTCGTCCTTGGGCTCTCCCACCGAGACGCCGCCCACGGCGTAGCCGGGGAAATCGATCTCCAGCAGGCCTTGCAGCGATTCCTCGCGCAGGTTCTTGAACATGCCGCCCTGCACGATGCCGAACAAGGCATTGGGGTTGCCCAGGCGCTCGAACTCTTCCTTGGAGCGCTTGGCCCAGCGGCGGCTCATCTCCATCGATTTGCGCGCCTCGGCCTCGGTGGTCTTTTTGCCGTTGGTCTCGTACGGCGTGCACTCGTCGAGCTGCATGACGATGTCCGAGTTCAGAATCGTCTGGATCTGCATGCTGACCTCGGGCGACATGAACAGCTTGTCGCCATTGACCGGGCTTTGGAAATGCACGCCTTCTTCGGTGATCTTGCGCATCGCGCCCAGCGACCAGACCTGGAAGCCACCCGAGTCGGTCAGAATGGGCTTGTCCCATTTCTCGAAACCGTGCAGGCCGCCAAAGCTCTTCATCACATCCAGCCCCGGGCGCATCCACAGGTGGAAGGTATTGCCCAGAATGATCTGGGCGCCCATTTCCTCGAGGCTGCGTGGCATCACGCCCTTGACGGTGCCATAGGTGCCCACGGGCATGAAGATGGGGGTCTGCACCACGCCATGGTTGAGCGTGAGCGTGCCACGGCGTGCGTGGCTGGTGGGATCGGTTTTGAGAAGGTCGAACTGCAGCATAACCGGGCATTTTCGCAGATGTGCGGTAGTTGACGGCGCGGCGGGTTTCGCAGGCTCGTCTCTGACACAGGGGCTGCCGGCAGATCGCTACACTGGTCTTATCTTTCACTGCCAAGGAGAAGCCCATGCTCAACATCATGATCGCCGTCGACGGATCGCCCAACTCGCTGCAGGCGGTGCAGCACGGCGTGCAGCTGGTGCAGCAGGGCTTGCGCGCCCATGTGGTGGTCGCCCATGTGCAAAAGGAGGCGAGCTTTCTGGAGCTGGCCACGCAGGATTCGGAGCTGATCGCCAATGCCAGCCTGGAAGCGGGCATGGACCTGGTCGCCCCGGCGCTGGACATGCTGCGCCTGGCCGGTGTCTCGTATGAGGTGGAGATCCGCCTGGGCGATATCTACGCGAGCCTGCTCGACATCGCCGAGGAGAAGGGCTGCGGCCTGATCGTGCTCGGTGCCACCGGCGAGAGCATGCTGGGCAGCATTCTGATCGGCTCGGTCTCGCGCGAGGTGGCCCGCCACAGCAAGGTGCCGACCACCATCGTCAAGATGCCCGAGGTGCTGGAGGCCGATGAGGCCGATGGCGACCTCAGCCAGGCCGATACCGCGATGTAATTCTTCAAAGAGAAGCCTGAGAGCCTGCCGGACCAGGGGCGGTCCGCAGGCTCTTTGTCATTTTTAGGGCTGGCACTCAGTCGGCAAGCTGCTCCACCCGCTGGCCCACGATCTGCCGCAGCAGGCCCAGCTGCTCATACAGCTCACGCGCGGCATCTGCGCCCAGGGGCGCGAGCAAATGCTCCAGCCATTGCTCATGCGCCTTGGCCATGGTGCTGAACTGCTTTTTGCCGCTGCGCGTCAGGCGCACCGTCATCGATCGCCGGTCCTCGTCATCGGCCACCCGCTCCACCCAGCCTTCTGCCACCAACTGGTCCGTCAGACCGGTGATATTGCCGCCCGTCACCATCAGGTACTCGGACAGCGTCTTCATGCGCAGGCCCTTGGGGAAGCGGCTGAGCTGGGCCAGGTAGTCAAAGCGCGGCAGGGTGGTGGCGAACTGGGTGCGCAGCTTGCTGCGAATCACCTGTTCGATCTGCGTGCTGCAGGTCATCAGCCGCAGCCACAGGCGCACGGCCTGGTGTTCGTCATGGGCGAGGCCGGCCTCGCGGCCAGCCATGCCGCCACCGGTGTCGGAGGGGGAGTTGCAGAGGGTTTGCATGTCAGCCATGGCGCCCATGGTGCAGTACCGCAGGCGGCTCCAGTGATAGGGTATGTGCGTATTTTAGTGAATTATTTATGCATCAATAATTTAGTTATAAAGTATTTTTCAGGACGGTCCTGGCCATGAAAATTGTCTGCATCGGCGGCGGCCCCGCCGGCTTGTATTTCGCACTGCTGATGAAGCAGATGGACCCCGCGCATGACGTGACCGTGGTCGAGCGCAACAAGCCCTATGACACCTTTGGCTGGGGGGTGGTGTTCTCTGATGCGACGATGGACAACATGCGCGAATGGGACCCGGCGACGGCTGCGCAGATCGAAGAGGCCTTCAACCACTGGGACGATATCGAGTTGCTGTTCAAGGGCCGCAAGATCCGCTCGGGCGGCCATGGCTTTGTCGGCATCGGCCGCAAGCATTTGCTCAACATCCTGCAGGCGCGCTGCGAGCAGCTGGGTGTTCAGCTCGTGTTCGAGACCGATGTGCAGTCCGACGAAGACTATGCCGATGCCGACCTGATCATCGCCAGCGATGGCGTGAACTCGCGCATCCGCAGCAAGTACGCCGAGGTCTTCAAGCCCGATATCGTCACCCGCCCCAACCGCTTTATCTGGCTGGGCGCCAACAAGGTCTACGAGGCCTTCACCTTTGACTTTGTGCGCACCGAGCACGGCTGGTTCCAGGCCCATATCTACCAGTTCGACGACAAGACCTCGACCTTCATCGTCGAGACCACCGAAGAGACCTGGAGGGCCTGCGGCCTGGACACGGCCGACCAGGCGCAGTCGATTGCCTTTTGCGAAAAGCTGTTTGCCGACAACCTGCAAGGCGCGCGGCTGATGACCAATGCCCGCCATTTGCGCGGCTCGGCCTGGATCAATTTCCAGCGCGTGGTCTGCGACCAGTGGTGGCTGCAAAACGCCAAGGGCAGCCATGTGGTGCTGATGGGTGATGCCGTGCACACGGCGCATTTTGCGATTGGCTCGGGCACCAAGCTGGCCATTGAAGATGCGATCGAGCTGGCGCGGCAGTTCCAGCAGCTGGGCGATGGCAAGGCGCAGATACCTGCGGTGCTGGAGGCCTACCAGGCGCTGCGCCGGGTGGAGACCTTGCGCATCCAGAATGCCGCCTGGAATGCGATGGAGTGGTTCGAAGTCTGCGGCAAGCGCTACTGCGACCAGCTCGAACCCGAGCAGTTCATGTACTCGATGCTGACGCGCAGCCAGCGCATCAGCCATGAGAACCTGCGCCTGCGCGATGCCGCCTGGCTGGGTGGCTATGAGGCCTGGCTGGCCGCGCAAAACGGGGTGGAGGTACAGGGCAAGGCGCCGCCGCCGATGTTCCTGCCCTATACCCTGCGCGGCCTGACCTTGAAGAACCGCATCGTCGTCTCGCCAATGGCGCAGTACTCGGCGGTCGATGGCGTGCCCGGTGACTACCACCTGGTGCACCTGGGGGCGCGGGCCATGGGCGGCGCCGGTCTGGTATTTGCCGAGATGGCCTGCGTCAGCCCCGAAGGCCGCATCACCCCCGGCTGCCCGGGCACCTACAGCCAGGCACAAAAGCAGGCCTGGCAGCGCATCAGCGACTGGATCCACACCCACACTGATGCCAAGTTTGCGATGCAGATCGGCCATGCCGGAGCGAAAGCCTCCACCCGCCTGGCCTGGGAAGGCACGGACCTGCCGCTCGCCGAGGGCAACTGGCCGATCATCTCGGCCTCGCCCCAGCAGTACCTGGAAGGCGTGAGCCAGATCTCGCAGGCGATGACCTTGACCCAGATGGCAGAGGTCAAGCAGCAGTTTGTGCAGGCTGCCCAGATGGCCGCCGAGGTCGGCGCCGATTGGCTGGAGCTGCACTGCGCCCATGGTTATCTGCTGTCCAGCTTCATTTCGCCCTTGACCAACCAGCGCAGCGACGCCTATGGCGGCAGCTTGGAAAACCGCCTGCGCTACCCGCTGGAGGTGTTCCGGGCCGTGCGTGCCGTCTGGCCGCAGGAGCGGCCGATGTCGGTGCGCATCTCCGCCCATGACTGGGTGCCCGGCGGCATCACCCCCGATGACGCGGTAGAGATTGCCAAGGCCTTCAAGGCCGCAGGCGCGGACCTGATCGACTGCTCGTCCGGCCAGGTCAGCAAGCAGGAAAAACCGGTCTATGGCCGCATGTTCCAGACGCCTTTTGCCGACCGCATCCGCCAGGAGGCAGGCATTGCGACGATGGCCGTCGGCGCGATCAGCGAGGCCGACCATGCCAACTCCATCATTGCGGCCGGCCGCGCCGATCTCTGTGCTGTCGCTCGCCCGCACCTGGCCAACCCGGCCTGGACCTTGACCGAGGCGGCCAAGATTGGCTACACCGCCATCGCCTGGCCCAAGCCCTACTTTGCCGGCAAGCGCCAGATGGAGAGCCTGTTCGAGCGCGAAAAGGCCCAGCAAGCGGCCGCTGGCCATTGAGGAGCGCTGCCGATGCCAAGCAAGACCTTTAAAGGACAGCATGCACTGGTAACCGGCGCCGGCCAGGGCATTGGCGAGGCGATTGCGCGCCAGCTGCTGGCGCAGGGCGCGCGGGTGACGGTGCTGGGCCGCCGGCCCGAGCCGCTGCAAAAACTGGTGGATGCCTACCCAGGCCAGTGCCAGCGGGTGCTGGCCGATGTGGCGCAGGGGCCGGAGGTGGTCGCGGCCTTTGCGCAGGCTGTCGCCGCCTTTGGCGATATCCAGATCCTGGTGAACAACGCCGGCCAGGCGCAGAGCGCGCCCTTTATGAAGACCGATGCCCAGCTCTGGTCGCAGATGCTGGCGGTGAACCTGACCGGCACGATGCTGTGCATGCAGCAGGTGCTGCCAGCGATGCAGGCGGCCGGCTATGGCCGCATCGTCAACGTGGCCAGCACGGCAGGGCTGATCGGCTACGCCTATGTGTCGGCCTATGTGGCGGCCAAGCATGGCGTGGTGGGCCTGACCCGGGCGCTGGCGCTGGAGGTTGCAAGCCGGGGCATCACGGTCAATGCCGTGTGCCCGGGCTATACCGAAACCGACCTGGTCAAGACCAGCATCGACCGGGTGGTGGCCAAGACCGGCCGCAGCCCCGAGCAGGCCATGGCCGAATTTGTGCGCGACAACCCCCAGGGCCGCCTGGTGCAGCCGCAAGAGGTGGCCGATGCGGTCGTCTGGCTCTGCGGTAAAGGCGCTGGCGCGATGACTGGCCAGGCCATTGCGGTGGCAGGCGGCGAAGTGATGTGAACCCCGAATTTGTGGAGACAGGCATGAGTGAATACCGAATCGACCCCGCGCTGGTGGCGGGCAACCACCAACAGCTGGCCGGCTACCAGGCACAGCATTTTTTGTGGCAGGTCCATGCCGGCGTGGCGACGATCACCTTGAACCGGCCCGAGCGCAAGAACCCACTGACCTTTGACTCCTATGCAGAGCTGCGCGACCTGTTCCACCGGCTGAAATGGGCGCAGGATGTGAAGGCCGTGGTGCTGGTGGGCGCGGGCGGCAACTTCTGCTCGGGCGGCGATGTGCATGAAATCATCGGCCCGCTGGTGGCCCTGAAGGCCCCCGAGCTGCTGATGTTCACCCGCATGACGGGCGAGCTCATCAAGGCCATGCGCGCCTGCCCGCAGCCCATCATTGCGGCGGTCGATGGCATCTGCGCGGGCGCTGGCGCCATCATGGCCATGGCCTCGGACATGCGCCTGGGCACGGCCCGCAGCAAGACCGCGTTCCTGTTCAACCGCGTGGGCCTGGCCGGCTGCGACATGGGCGCCTGCGCCTTTTTGCCGCGCATCATCGGCCAGGGGCGCGCCAGCGAGCTGCTCTACACCGGCCGCAGCCTGGGCGGCGACGAGGGCGAGCGCTGGGGCTTTTTCAACCGCCTGGCAGAGCCCGAAGCGCTGCTGGTGCAGGCCCAGCAGATGGCCGCCGACTTGGCCGCAGGCCCGAGCTTTGCCAATGGCATCACCAAGACCCAGCTGCACCAGGAATGGGCGATGACCATCGACCAGGCCATTGAGGCCGAGGCGCAGGCGCAGGCCATCTGCATGCTGACCGAAGACTTCAAGCGCGCCTACGAGGCCTTTGTGGCTAAGCAAAAGCCGCAATTCCAGGGGAACTGACATGGCCGACACCCGTTACCTGCAGTGGCCGTTTTTTGAGCCGCGCCACGCGCAGCTGGCGCAGACGCTGGATGCCTGGGCCGCCCAGCATGTGGCCCATGTGCACAGCAGCGATACCGATGGCGATTGCCGCAGCCTGGTGCAGGCGCTGGGCCAGGCGGGCTGGCTGCGCCATGCGGTGGCCGGCGAGACGCATGGCGGCGCGGCCGCGCAGATCGACACCCGCGCGATCTGCCTGGTCCGCGAAACCCTGGCGCGCCACAACGGCCTGGCCGACTTTGCGTTTGCGATGCAGGGGCTGGGCTCGGGCGCGATCAGCCTGGCGGGCACGGAGGCGCAGAAGGCGCGCTACCTTGGCCGGGTGGCCCGGGGTGAGGCGATTGCAGCCTTTGCGCTGTCCGAGCCCGATGCCGGCTCGGACGTGGCCGCCATGGCCTGCGCGGCCCGCTTGGACGGCGACCACTATGTCATCGACGGCGAAAAAACCTGGATCTCGAACGGCGGCATTGCCGACTTCTATGTGGTGTTTGTGCGCACTGGCGAGGCGCCGGGCGCGCGTGGTATCTCGGCGTTAATTGTCGACGCCAACACGCCCGGCCTGGAGATTGCCGAGCGCATCGCAGTGATCGCGCCGCACCCGCTGGCGCGGCTGCGCTTCAACGGTTGCCGCGTGCCGGTCAGCCAGCGCATGGGCGCGGCGGGCGAGGGTTTCAAGCTGGCGATGCGCACCCTGGATGTGTTTCGCACCTCGGTAGCGGCCGCCGCGCTGGGCTTTGCGCGCCGCGCGATGGACGAGGCCTTGCAGCGCGCCACCAGCCGCCGCATGTTCCAGGGCGTGCTGGCCGATTTTCAGCTCACCCAGGCCAAGCTCGCACAGATGGCCACGCAGATCGACAGCGCCGCGCTGCTGACCTACCGCGCCGCCTGGCAGCGCGACCAGGGCCAGAGCGTGACCAGCGAAGCGGCGATGGCCAAGATGACCGCTACCGAGAACGCGCAGCAGGTGATCGATGCGGCGCTGCAGATGTGGGGCGGGCTGGGTGTTGTCAGCGATCAACCGGTCGAGCGCCTGTACCGCGAGATCCGCGCGCTGCGCATCTACGAAGGAGCGACCGAGGTGCAGCAGCTCATCATCGCCCGTGAGCTGCTCAAACAAGTGGCGCCCGCTGCGCCTTGACCATTGCCGAGGACCTGGACTCCGGTCCCGGTTTCTGCTTTCAGCCTGGAGTTTGCGAGATGTCTGCCACGCCCTATACCGCGCATATCGACCGCTTTGCCGCCAAGCATCTGCCGCCGCCCGAGTTGCAGCCCGACTACCTGTTCGAGCTGCCCGAGCTGCAGTTCCCCGAGCGGCTCAACTGCGCCGCCGAGCTGCTGGACCGCCATGTGGCCGAGGGCCGGGGCGAGCGCCTGTGCCTGCAGGCCCAGGGTGTGCGCTGGACCTATGCCGAGCTGCAGGCCCATGCCAACCGCATTGCCAACGTATTGACCGCCCAGATGGGCCTGGTGCCTGGCAACCGCGTGCTGCTGTGCGCGCCCAACAACCCGATGACGGTGGCGAGCTGGTTTGCCGTCGTCAAGGCTGGCGGCATTGCGGTGGCTGCCATGCCGCTGCTGCGCGCCAAGGAGCTGGGCACCATCATCGAGATTGCCCAGATCAGCCATGCGCTCTGCGATGCGGCCTTGCTGGCCGAGGTGCAGGCAGCGCAGGCGGCCCACCCGCGCTTGCAGGCGGTGCGCTACTTCAACGGCACGGGCCTGCCGGCAGCGCAGGCGCTGGAGCCGCTGATGGCCCAGGCATCGCCGCATTTTGACGCCGTGCAGACGGCCGCCACCGACACCTGCCTGCTGGGCTTTACCTCGGGCACCACGGGCGTGCCCAAGGCCACGATGCATTTCCACCGCGATGTCATGGCGGTTTGCGCCTGCTGGCCGCGCCATGTGCTGCGGGCTGCGCCCGATGATGTCTTTATCGGCAGCCCGCCGCTGGCCTTTACCTTTGGCCTGGGTGGTCAGGTGCTGTTCCCGATGGCGATTGGTGCCTCGATGGCGCTGCTGGAGAAGGCCGGACCGCTGCAGCTGGTCGATGGCATCGAACAATTTGGCGCCACCGTGGTGTTCACCGCGCCGACCTCGTACCGCGTGATGGCCCAGCAGGGCAAGCGGCTGCGCCAGACCCGGTTGCGCAAATGCGTATCGGCCGGCGAGGCCTTGAATGCCTCGACGCGCGCGCTGTGGAAAGAGGCGACCGGCATCGAGATCATCGACGGCATCGGCTCGACCGAGATGCTGCATATCTTTATCTCGCACCGTGAGGACGAGGCACGGCCCGGCGCCACCGGCCGCGCCGTGCCCGGCTACCGCGCCAAGGTGGTCGATGAGCAGGGCCAGGAAGTGCCGGCCGGCACGGTGGGCAAGCTGGCCGTGCAGGGCCCCACCGGTTGCCGCTACCTGAACGACAGCCGCCAGACCCAGTATGTGCATGCGGGCTGGAACCTGACCGGTGACGCCTATGTGATGGATGCAGACGGCTACTTCATCTACCAGGCCCGCACCGATGACATGATCATCTCCTCGGGCTACAACATTGCCGCGCCCGAGGTCGAAGACGCCTTGCTCGCGCATGCGGCGGTGGCCGAATGCGCGGTGATTGGCCTGCCCGACAGCGAGCGCGGCCAGATCGTCAAGGCCTTTGTGGTGCTGCGCCCGGGCTTTGCGGCGGACGCGGACATGGTCAAGACCTTGCAGGATTTTGTCAAAAGCACGGTGGCGCCCTACAAATACCCACGGGCCCTGGATTTTGTCGCGCAGCTGCCGCGCACAGCTACGGGAAAACTACAACGGTTTCGTCTGCACAGCCCGGCATAGTAGCGGCTCGGCAAATTTTTACGTACTTCAACCAGGGAACCAGCATGAAGCCTCATCTCTTGCATCGCAGTCTTGTCAGTCTGTCCATCGCGCTGCTCTGCGCCAGCAGCGCCAGTGCCGCCGACCAGGTCAAGGTGGGGTTGCTGAGCACCTTGTCGGGCCCCGGCGCCGGTCTGGGCACCGATATCCGCGACGGCTTCCAACTGGCCGTCAAGCACATGAACGGCAAGATCGGCAACCTGCCCGCCGAGGTGGTGGTGGTCGATGACCAGCAAAACCCCGAGGTGGCCAAGCAGACGGCCGAGCGCCTGCTCAAGCGCGACAAGGTGGATTTCATGACCGGCACCGTGTTCTCCAACGTGATGCTGGCGGTGGGCCCGGCGGCGTTCCAGAACAAGACCTTCTTCATCAGCCCCAATGCCGGCCCCTCGCAGTACGCCGGCGCCCAGTGCAACCCGTATTTCTTCAATGTCTCGCAGCAAAACGATGCCTTGCATGAGGCAGCGGGCCAGACCATGCAGGACAAGGGCTTCAAGCGTGTGGCGCTGATCGCACCCAACTACCCCGCAGGCAAGGACTCGATCGCCGGCTTCAAGCGCTTCTACAAGGGCGAGATCGGCATGGAGACCTATACCTCGCTGAGCCAGCTGGACTATGGCGCGGAGATCTCCAAGATGCGTGCGGCCCAGGTCGATGGCGTCTATATCTTTCTGCCCGGTGGCCTGGGCGTGAACTTCATCAAGCAGTTTGTCGGGGCCGGACTGTCCAAGGACATCACCTTGTATGCGCCGGGCTTCTCGGCCGATGAGGACGTGATCCGTGCGGTGGGTGACTCGATGCTGGGCACCTTCAACACCTCGCAGTGGGCGCATGACCTGGACAATGCGGCGAACAAGAAGTTCGTCGCCGACTTCCAGAAGGAGTTTGGCCGCAGCCCCTCGCTCTACGCCTCGCACGGCTATGACGCCGCCCGCCTGATGGACGCGGCGGTGCGTGATGTCAAGGGCAAGCTCGATGACAAGGCGGCCTTGCGCAAGGCCATCGAGGCGGCCAAGTTCGAGTCGGTGCGCGGCAGCTTCAAGTTCAACAGCAACCACTTTCCGGTGCAGGACTATTACCTGCGCGTGGTGAGCAAGGATGCGCAGGGCAAGCTGACCAACCGCACGGTGGGCACGGTGTTCAAGAACCACCAGGATGCCTACGTCAAAGACTGCAAGATGCCCTCCTGATCGATGAACACCATCCTGATTCTTGAGCAGACGCTCAACGGCCTGCAGTTCGGCCTGATGCTGTTCCTGCTGGCCGCTGGCCTCACGCTCGTGTTCGGCATCATGGACATGATCAACCTGGCCCATGGTTCGCTCTACATGATCGGCGCCTACCTGGTGGCCAGCCTCAGCCAGGCCACCGGCTCGTTCTGGCTGGGCCTGGGCCTGGGGGTGCTGGCCACCGTGGTGGTGGGCGTGCTGCTGGAATACACGATCCTGCGCCGCCTCTACCACCGCGACCACCTGTCGCAGGTGATGGGCACCTTTGCCATCTTGCTGATGAGCAACGAGATCGTGCGCATCATCTGGGGCGCGCAGCCGCTGATGCTCAACCCACCCGCCGCGCTGGCCGGGCCGGTCCAGCTGATGGATGGTTTTTCCTACCCGGCCTACCGGCTGCTGATCATCGGCGTGGGCCTTGCCGTGGCTTTGCTGCTGTGGCTCCTGGTGACCCGCACGCGCTTTGGCATGCAGGTGCGCGCGGGCGCGGCCAACCGCGAGATGGCAACTGCCATGGGCGCCAATGTGCGCCGGCTGTTCACGCTGGTGTTTGCGCTGGGCGCTGCGCTGTGTGCCGTGGCGGGCGGCATGCTGGGCCCGCTGCTGGCGGTGCAGGTGGGCATGGGCGAGAGCATTCTGATCCTCGCCTTTGTGGTGATCGTCATTGGCGGCATCGGCTCGATCCGGGGCGCGCTGCTGGGCGCCTTGCTGGTCGGCCTGGTCGATACCGCCGGCCGTACCCTCGTGCCCTTGTTGTTTGACAAGGCCATGGGCCCCGAGGTGGCGGCCAATGCCGGCCCGGCCGTGGCCTCGATCCTGATCTATGTGCTGATGGCTGCCGTGCTCTTCACCAAACCCCAAGGTCTGTTCCCCGCCCATGACTGACACCTCCGCCCCCCAGACCGCTGCGGCCCAGGCCACGCCAGCGGCGCAGCCCAGCGTCTTCGACCACCGCTTGCAGCCGCGCTGGGTATTGCCGCTGTTGGCGCTGCTGATCGCCTTTCCGCTGATCGCCCAGGCGACGGGTGAAGAGTTTTACATCGGCGTGGCCAGCCGTGTGCTGGTGTTTGGCCTGGCCGCTGCCAGCCTCAACTTCATCCTCGGCTTTGGTGGCATGGTGAGCTTTGGCCACGCGGCCTTTGTCGGCCTGGGTGCCTACACCGTGGGCCTGCTGATGCAGCAGGGTGTGACCTCCGCCTGGCTGGCCTGGCCGCTGGCGATGCTGATGGGCGCGGCCTTTTCGCTGCTGGTGGGCGCCATCAGCCTGCGCACCCAGGGCGTCTACTTCATCATGATCACCCTGGCCTTTGCGCAGATGCTGTACTACCTGATCATGTCGTTCAAATCGCTGGGCGGTGATGACGGGCTGTCGCTGCCCAGCCGCTCGGAGATTGGCCTGGGTCTGGACCTGGGCCAGGACGCGACCTTCTACTACGTGGTGCTGGCGCTGGTCAGCGCTAGCCTGCTGGCGATGGCGCGGGTGCTGAACGCCCGTTTTGGCCATGTGCTGCAGGCCATCAAGGAAAACGAGACGCGCATGCAGGCCATCGGCTTTCCGGTCTACCGCTACAAGCTCGTCGCCTTCACCTTGGCCGGTGCCTTTGCCGGGCTGGCAGGCGCGATGCTGGCCAACCAGGGGAGCTTTGTCGGCCCCGGCATGCTGCAGTGGACCCAGTCGGGCATCCTGCTGATCATGGTCATCCTGGGCGGTGTCGGCCATCTCTATGGCGGCCTGGTGGGCGCGGCGGTGTTTTTGCTGCTGGAAGAAGTGCTGGCCGCCTACACGGTGCACTGGCAGTTGGGCCTGGGCGCCGTGCTGCTGATCGTGGTGCTGGTGGCACCCAATGGTTTGCTGAGCCTGCGGCGCGGCATGTGGAGCAAGCGATGAGCACGGCCAAGATGCCAACCCCTTTGTTGCAGGTGCAGAACCTGGTCAAGCGCTTCGGCGGCCTCACCGCCACCGACCATGCCAGCTTTGCGGTGCAGGCTGGCCAGATCCATGCCTTGATCGGGCCCAACGGCGCGGGCAAGACGACCTTGATCCACCAGCTGTCGGGGGCGCTCGCGCCCGATGAAGGGCAGATCCTGTTTGCTGGTGAGGCGGTGGAGCGCAAGCCCATGCCCGCGCGGGTGCAGGCCGGCCTGGTGCGCTCCTACCAGATCACCAGCATCTTCAAGCGCCTGACGGTGCTGGAGAACATTGCGCTGGGTGTGCAGGCACGCGATGGATCGAGCTGGCGCTTTTGGCGGCCCGCACGCAGCGAGAGCGCGCGCTATGCGCAGGCCGCCGAGGTGGCCGAGCGCGTGGGCCTGGCTGCGCAGTTGCAGCAAACCGCCGGTCTGCTGGCGCATGGCGAGCAGCGCCAGCTGGAGGTGGCACTGGCGCTGGCCACGCGGCCGCGCATGCTGCTGCTCGATGAGCCGATGGCGGGCATGGGGCCGGACGAATCCGAGCGCATGGTGCAGCTGCTGCTGCAGCTGCGCCAGGACACGACGATCCTGCTGGTGGAGCACGACATGGACGCGGTCTTCCGCCTGGCCGACCGCATCTCGACGCTGGTGTTTGGCAAGGTGATCGCGACGGGCACGCCCGATGAGATTCGGCGCAACCCGGATGTGCGGCGCGCCTACCTGGGTGATGAAGCCGCAGAGGAGGCCGCCTGATGAGCACTTTGCTGGAAGTGGAAGCCTTGGAGACCTGCTACGGCAGCAGCCAGGTGCTGTTTGGCATCCATCTGCGCATGGCGGCGGGCGAGGTTGCGACCTTGCTGGGGCGCAATGGCATGGGCAAGACCACCACGGTGCGCAGCCTGCTGGGCATGACACCGGCATCGGCCGGCAGCGTGCGGTTTCGCGGCGAGCGCATCGAGCACCTGCCTGCCGACCGCATCGCCCGCATGGGCATGGCCGTGGTGCCCGAGGGCCGGCAGATCTTTGCCAACCTGACGGTGCAGGAAAACCTGCAGGCCTTTGCGGCCAACCGCAATGCCTCGGAGAACCCCTGGTCGCTGGACCGTGTCTACCAGCTGTTCCCGCGCCTGGCCGAGCGCGCCGGTAACCCGGGCAACCGGCTCTCGGGCGGCGAGCAGCAGATGCTGGCCATTGGCCGGGCGCTGATGACCAACCCGCATCTGCTGATCCTGGACGAGGCGACCGAAGGCCTGGCGCCGCTGATCCGCGAGGAGATCTGGCAGTGCCTGGCGGCCTTGCGCGCGCAGGGCCAGGCGATTTTGGTGATCGACAAATACGTCAAGCGGCTGATGGCGCTGGCCGACCAGCACACCTTGATCGAGCGCGGCCAGGTGGTGTGGCAGGGCAGCTCGGCGCAGCTGGAGGCGCAGCCCGCGCTGTGGCAGCGCTACATCGGGGTCTGACATGGCAGCCCTGACCTGGCCTGAGACCGGCCCCGTTTTCCGCGTGGCCACCGGCATCCGTTTTGCGCAGTGCGACCCGGCCGGCATTGTGTTTTATCCGCAGTACCTGGTGCTGTTCCAGTCGCTGGTGGAGGACTGGTTCAACCAGGCGCTGCACCACCCCTATGCCCAGATGCTGGGGCCCGAGCGCACCGGCCTGCCCATCGTGCACCTGGCCTGTGATTTTCGTGCCATTGCCCGCATGGGCGATGCGGTGCAGCTGGAGCTGGCCGTGCTGCGGCTGGGCAGCCGCTCGCTGCAGCTGGCGCTGCGCTGTGTGGGCGACGATGGCCAGGTGCGGGCACTGGCCCACCAGGCGCTGGTGTTCACCAGCCTGGACAGCCATGAGGCCATCCGCATACCGCCAGCCATCCACCGCCGCATGGCGGCCTGGCTGGCCGGTGAGCGCTTTCAATAATGCTTGGTTTTTAGAAGGAATCGTCTCATGCAAGTACTACTTCCCCAGGGCTGGCCCCGGCCCAAGGGCTATGCCAATGGCGTGATGGTCAGCGGCCGGCAGATTTTTGTCGCCGGCATGATCGGCTGGGATGCGCAAGGGGTCTTCCACACCGACGACCTGGCCGGCCAGGTGCGCCAGGCGCTACAGAACATTGTGGCGGTGCTCGAAGAGGGCGGCGCCCGGCCCGAGCATATCGTGCGCATGACCTGGTACATCACCGACAAAGAGGCCTATATGGCCCAGCAGGCGGAGATCGGCAAGGCCTACCGCGAGCTGATCGGCAGCTTCAACGCCGCGATGACGGCGGTGCAGGTCGTGGCCTTAATCGAGGACCGCGCCAAGGTGGAGATCGAGGTCACCGCCGTGGTGCCCGATGCCGGCTGACCCGGCCATGGCTGCGCCCGGGCCTTTCAAGCTGTACCGCGATTTTGAATCGCAGGCGCAGATTGATGCACAGTACGACCCGCTGCGCCCGGTGGCCGACCCGGCTGCCGCCCGCCAGCATTTTGCCGAGCGCAGTGCCCAGGCGCGTAGGGGGCTGCGCTGCACGCTGGATGTGCCGTTTGGCCCGACTCTGGCCGAGACGCTGGATATCTTCCCGGCCGAGGGCGGCGCGGCGGCGCCCGTGTTTGTCTATCTGCATGGTGGCTACTGGCGGGCCAACACCTCCAAGGAGTTCAGCTGCGTCGCCTTCGGCCCGCAGGCGCTGGGCTTTTGCACCGTGGTGGTGAACTATGCCTTGTGCCCGCAGGTGAGCATTGACGAAATCGTGCGCCAGTGCCGCGCCAGCCTGGCCTGGGTGCTGCGCCATATCGAGGCCTATGGCGGCGACCCGGCAAGGGTGGTGGTGGGCGGGCATTCTGCTGGTGGCCAGTTGGCTGCGATGTGCCTGCAAACGCGCTGGGAGCGCGACTATGGCCTGCCCGATGACCCGCTGCGCGGCGCGCTGCTGATCAGCGGCCTCTACGATATCGCGCCGCTGCGCTACAGCTACCTGCAGCCGCTGATCCAGCTTGACGACGGGCTGGTTGCGCGCAACTCGCCCGCGTTTGCGGCCAGGCGCTGCGCCACCCCCATGCACCTGGTCTGGGGCGGGCGCGAACAAAGCGAGTTTGAGCGCCAGTCGCTGCTGATGCACAGCGCCTGGCAGGCGGCGGGCAATGTGGCCGAGCAGGCGGCGCTGCCCGGCTGCGACCATTTCACGGTGCTCCATGGGCTGGAGGATCCGCAGTCGGATCTGTGCCAGCGCCTGCTGCGGCTGTCTGCCTAAAGATCCTCTCGGGCAGCGGGAAACGTCTGCTGAGCAGACGTCCTGTTTAAAAGTCCAGCAGGCTGAAGCCCAGCGAGAACACAGTCCGCTTGTAGTTGTAGTCGATCAGGCTGTCGCCATAGCCGTGGAAGAGCTGGGCATGCAGGCGCAGGTTGCTCTTGCCGCCCATCCAGCCATCACCCAGGGTATGCATCCATTCGACGCGGCCAGAACCCTTGCCATGGCCGTTGAGCGAGCCGCGTGCGGTCACGCCCATCCAGTTGCGCTGGTTGACGTTCCAGCCCAGTTTCAGCTCGCTGCGGCCGATGTAGTTCTGGATATTGGGGTTGTTGTCGTCTTCCGCGCTCTCGTTGATGCGGTGCCAGATCTTGGCCTGCAGCTGCCAGCGGTTGTCCAGCTCAAACCCGGTCATCAGGTAGGTGCGGTTCCAGCTGCGCGAGAGCGGGTCGCTCTGGCCGTTGGACTGGTGCTCCAGGCCAACGCCGCTGTAGCGCCAGCGCCAGCCAAAGGGCAGCTGGGCGGTGGTCGGGTAGACGTAGAAGATCTCGGGCTGGTGGTCGGTCGTGCGGAAGGGGCGCGAGAGGTCCGAGTTGAACACCTGCCAGTAGGACAGGCCGGTGTAGCCAATCCACAGCGAATCACGCAGCTTGCCATTGGGGTCGGTGAGCAGGTTTTGCGCCAGCTTGGTGCGCACCGACAGCTGGATGCGCATCTCCTGACGCTGGTAGTCGGTCTCGGTGGTGGCCGAATTGACCGGATTGAGCGAGCTGGGCTGGCGGTTGACCTTGTCGCCGACGGCCACCGACACCGACAGTGGGCGGTAGCCACGGAAGCTGAACTGGCCGCAATCGGTGCCCGCTTCCAGCTCCCAAAAGCGCGACATCTCGGTGTAGGCGTCATCGCGGCAGCCACCAATCGGGGCGGGCGCATCGGCGGCGGCGAGGGCGCCAGCTGGCGGGGTCAGGCCGACCATGGCGTTGGCCGAGGCGGCAGGGGTGCTGGCTGCGGGCTGGGCCTGCTGGCTGAGCAGGGGCTGCTGCGACTGCTGCTGCGCCCATTGGTCAAAACAGGCCAGGCGGGCCGGGCCGTCGCTGAGCGCCGTGCACTGCTGCCACACCGTGGCCGTTGTGGCGCTGGCGCTGGCAGGGGTTTGCGCAAAGCTGCCCAGCGGCAGACCGGCCATCAGCAGGCTCGCCGCCAGCGGTGCTGGCGAGCGCAGAAATTTCGTTGTTGTCATGGTCGAGGAGGAAGGTAGGACGCGTGGCTGGGACGGCTGCGCGGATGCCCATTATTGCGGCGATTAGGGCGTTTTCGATGGCTTGCGCATGACGAAGGCGTGGCTGTTGTCGTTCGCATCCAACCATTCGCCCCGGATCTCGCGGCCGCAGCTGCCGTCGACCACCTCGCCCAGCCAGGTGCCCGAGACCTTTTTGCCATCGGCCGACTCTTCCATCGTCAGCTTGCCCTTGTCCACATCGCCAACGACGATGGCCGTGCCACCGGGGCGCTGGATCTGGCCTTTGACGGTGCCGTTCCATTCGGGGTGGGGGGCCAGCTGCAGGGTGACGGGCCCGGGCAGGCCGGGCAGCTCGGCCTGCCAGTGGCCCAGCAGCTCGGGCTGCTCCATCTGCAGCGCGCTGGGGCAGGCGGGGCGGGGTGCGGGGGGGCTGGTGCAGGCGCTGCTCAGCGCTGCGCAAAAAACGGTCAGGATCAGGGTCTTGGTCATGGATAGTCAGAGGGGATCGGGGCTGGCGGCAGCGGTGCTCTGGGCCTTGCGCGCGAACTCTTCGCGCAGCTGGCGCAGTTTCTCGCGCGGGTCTTCGCGGGCGGTGCTGCTGTCCAGGCCCATCTCGGCAATAAAGCGGCTGGGCAGGGCGGAGACCAGCTCGCGGCCCTTTTTGCGCCGCTTGGTCCAGCTCACGGCCAGCGAGCGCTGGGCCCGCGTGATACCCACGTACATCAGGCGGCGCTCTTCCTGCAGGCGCTGCGCGGTATCGTCGCTGACCTTTTGCTGGCGGCCGTCATCGTCATCGAGCTTGAAGGGCAGCAGCCCTTCGTTGACGCCGATCAGCATCACATGGGGCCACTCCAGGCCCTTGCTGGCATGCAGGGTGGAGAGGATCACCATGTCCTGCTCCTTTTCGCGCTCGCTGATGGTCGAGAGCAGGGCGATGGTCTGCGAGACTTCGAGCAGGCTCTTGGACTCGCTCACGGTCGTGGTATCGGCCGCCGTCGTGGTCTGGCCGCCTGCGCGCTGGGCCATCCAGTCGCAGAACTCCAGTACATTGGTCCAGCGGGCGGCGGCGACCTTCTCGCTGTCTTCGGCGTCATAGAGGTGCTGCTCGTAGCCGATCTCCTTGAGCCAGTCGAGCAGAAAGGCCAGCGATTGCTCGGCCCCGCGTGTCTGGCGGGCGCGGTATTCCAGGTCATTGATATAGCGGCCAAACTCCAGCAGGCTCTCGCGGCCCTTGGCGGGCATCGCGTCTTCGAGCATGGCATTGAATAGCGCACCGAACATGCTGCAGCGGTGGGCCTTGGAGAATTCGCCCAGGCGCCCCAAGGTGGTGTGGCCGATGCCGCGCTTGGGGTTGGTGATGGCGCGCAGAAAGGCCGGGTCGTCGTCGTTGTTGATCCACAGCCGGAACCAGGCGCAGAGGTCGCGGATTTCGGCGCGGTCAAAAAAGCTGGTGCCGCCCGATACCTTGTAGGGCACATTGGCCTTGCGCAGCGCCTTCTCGAAAGGCTTGGCCTGGTGGTTGGCGCGGTAGAGGATGGCGAAGTTCTTCCAGTCCGGCGGCGGGTTGGCCGCTGCGCGCAGGCTCAGGATGCGGGCGACGGCGCGCTCGGCCTCGTGCTCTTCGGAGTCGCAATCGACGATGCGCACCGGCTCGCCCTCGCCCAGCTCAGAAAACAAGGTCTTGGGAAACAGCTTGGGGTTGGGCTGGATCACATTGTTGGCCGCGCGCAGGATGGCGCTGGTCGAGCGGTAGTTCTGCTCGAGCTTGATGACCTTGAGCTGGGGGTAGTCGACCGGCAGCTTCTTGAGGTTGTCCAAGGTGGCGCCGCGCCAGCCGTAGATGCTCTGGTCGTCATCGCCCACGGCGGTGAGATGGCCGCGCTCGCCCACCAGCAGCTTGAGCAGCTCGTACTGGGTGGCATTGGTGTCTTGGTATTCGTCGACCAGCACATGGCCCAGGTTGGCCTGCCATTTGGCGCGGACCTCGGGGTGGTCGCGCAGCAGGCGCAGCGGCATGCCGATCAGGTCGTCAAAGTCCACGCTCTGGTAGGCGGTCAGCCGCTCGTCGTAGCGCTGCATCAGCACGGCAATGGCACGCTCGTTGTCATCGGCAGCCTGGGCCAGCGCCTCCTTGTAGTCGAGGCCCATGTTCTTCCATTTGCTGATGGTCCACTGCCACTGGCGGGCGGTGGCCACATCGGCGGTGCCGCCAGCGGCATCCTTGAGGATGCCGACCACGTCGTCGCTGTCCAGAATGCTGAACTGGGGCTTGAGCCCGAGCACATGGCCGTCCTCGCGCACCATCTTCACCCCCAGCGCATGGAAGGTGCAGACCAGCACATCCTTGGCCTGGCGGCCGATGAGGCTCTTGGCGCGCTCGCGCATTTCGGAGGCGGCCTTGTTGGTGAAGGTGATGGCCGCAATCTTGCGCGGCGCCATGCCGGTCTCGATCAGGCGGGCAATCTTGTGGGTGATCACCCGGGTCTTGCCCGATCCGGCACCGGCGAGCACCAGGCAGGGGCCCTGGGTGTAGTGCACAGCTTGTAATTGGGCGAGATTGAGACCAGCGGCCATGGTGGCGAGCGTACCTTTGCAGATCAGGAAGGAGAGCGCAGAAGAATAGCCGCAACGACAGGCATCTGCAGATTCAGGACTTTGGCTTTTACATGTTTGCTTACACAAAAAACCACAGATTTTTTGAAATTGTCAATGAATGTAGAGCAGATGGTAAAACCCCCAAAGAAACACTTGCGTCTGGCAAGCAAGCTTTTAGAATGCCGATAGTATTGCTGCGGCTAAGTGGCAAACCCTATTAATTAAGCCAATAAAAGTGTGAAATTATCGCCATGCAGACCGCCGGTATTTCCGCAGAATTGCTGACCCCCAGCAGCCGCAACCGCTTTGCGCCGCTGTATGGCGTGGCCTCGCGCAAATCGGTGCTTCCCTGGAAGGAGGTACCCCGTGACCGCGCCCAGCTGATTGTGCTGGACCAGGGCATGGCCGATGCAATCTCGTCGCTGGGCAAGGCACCTTGCGTGGTCTGCATCGGGCAGGTCAAGACGGCGATGCTCGATGGCGCCAGCTGGGTGGGTCGGCTGGAGGCGGACTACACCTTGAGCGATTTGATCGACATGTTTGACCGCGCAGCGGTCTTTCTGCTCGACTGGGATGCGCGCAACAAGGTCATCCGCCAGGAATCGGTGCAGGCCGCTGCACAGCCTGCACCGACGACCCGCCAGGAGTTCCGCTACCAGCTCAAGTCCTGGGTGTCGGTGGGCGCGCCTTTCAATACCGGTCCCTGCATCCGCGCGCTGGCGCTGCTTTCACGCGAACCGGTCTCCATCGTCCAGCTGTGCCTGCACAGCGGGCTGGACAACACGGTGGCCCGTGGCCTTTTGGTCGAGCTGGGCCGGCGCGGCGTGCTGCGCGGCGTGGCCATGCCTGTCATTTCCGCTGCTTCTTCCCCCTCCCACCATCGCGAGCCGCTACACTCCAAAGGTTTGCTCAGCCGTTTGGGCCGATGGATACGAGGGGGAGGTAAGCCGGGATGAATCAAGAATCAGGCGGAGTCGGGCCGCACAAGATGCCGCGCATTGCGCTGTGCGGGCCCATGGGCATTGGCAAGACCACCGCCGTGCGTTCGCTGTGCGGTGCGCTGATGTCCAGCTCCGATGTCCGCAACCTCGATCTGGCGGCCCACAGCAAGGAGCTCACCACAGTTGGCACCGAGTTTGGCGAGATCGATCTGGGTGGCGGTGAGGTGGTGCAGATCTGCGGCTGCCCGGGCCAGGAGCGTTTCAGCTTTGTGCGCCAGTGGGTGCTGTCGGTGTCGATGGGCGTGTTCATCATGACCGATGTAAACAGCCCGACCAGCCTGGCCGAGACCAACCATATCCTCGACGAGATCGCGCAACTGCCCCAGCCACCTGTCACGCTGGTGCTGAGCGCACGCCCGGCCGAAACAGAACAAATTGAAACATTCGCCCAAGGCGTGTATTCTGCTGGCCATGGGGTGATTCCCGTTCTGGAAGCGGACCCGCGCGACCGTGGGCAGCTGCTGGATGCGATGAGCGTACTTGTTTCCATGCTGTCCCTGCAAAGCGAGAATTCATGACTGCATCACAACCTCTGATCCCTGCCCAGGTCGTCAAGGCAGGCCAGCAGGCGCTTGATAAGCTTATTGGTCCTGTTGATGGCGTGCGTGTGGCACTGCTGAGCACGCCCGATGGATTTGAAATTGCATCCTTGCGCACGAACAGCGAGCTGCAGCTCAACCGCCTGTCGGCCATGGCCGGCTCGCTGATGGCGATGGCGCGTGCCGTGGGGCGCGAAATCAACCACACCGGCTGCAAGCGCCTGACCTTCGAGACCGAGAGCGGCGTGGTCGTGTTCCAGTCGGTCACCTCCGAGTTCCCCTGCATTCTGTGCATGGTTCTCGATACCAATGCGATCCTGGGCCGCGTGCTGTGGGCCGCGGCCGAAGTGGGCGCGGAGATGAACAAAGTCTGATGGCAAGTCTGGCTGCGGCCGGCACCTTGTTGTGGGAGAGCTGCGTATGCGCCGCACTGGCCGCATGGCGCAGCAACGATAAACCGCCAGTGTGTGAAGGGGGAGTGAGATGGCTTCGGTTCAAGACACGTTGACGCAACTTTTGACGGTGGAGGGCGCCATGTGCGCCGCGCTGGTGGACAGTGGCAGCGGCATGCTTTTGGGCAGTGCCGGATCGGGCCTGGACCTGGAGCTGGCAGCGGCCGGCAACACCGAGGTTGTGCGGGCCAAGCTCAAGACGATGAAATCGCTGGGTCTGCAAGACTCGATCGATGACATCCTGATCACCCTGGGTTCGCAGTACCACATCATCCGCCCGGTGGCGCTCAAGGAAGGTCTGTTCCTGTACCTGGTGCTGGACAAGCAGCGCAGCAACCTGGCGCTGGCCCGGCGTAAATGCGCGGAAGTCGAGAAATTGGTGACGATCTAAGTGCTTTAGATCGTTTTGGGCTCTGATCTGACACGCAGGTGTAGACAGGGCCTTGCAAGACCGGCCATCGATGGGGCCGGTCTTTTCTTTTGTGGACCGCGCGCCAGCCAGTGCCGGTCCCTCGCGCTACATCTGTGCTGGCGCATTCTGGGCACAATCGAGCCGTGCTGTCCGTCTTCCAAGTCACCTTTCCGTTTTTTGCGCTGGTTCTGTGCGGCTTTGTGGCCACGCGGCGCGGCATTTTTCCGCTGCCCGCGATTGCGGGCGTGAATGCCTTTGTGCTGTATTTCGCGCTGCCTTGCATGCTGTACAAGGCCGGCTCGTCGCTGCCTTTTGCGCAGCTGATGAACCTGCCCATCTTGCTGCTGTATGTGCTGTGCCAGTTCTTGCTGGTGGTGGGCTGCGTGGCGGCCTCGCGCCTGCGCGGCATGGACTGGAACAACAGCGCTTTTGGCGCGCTGGTGACGGCTTTTCCCAATACCGGGTTCATGGGCTTGCCGCTCTTGGTGGCGCTGCTGGGCGATGCGGCGGCCGGCCCGGCCATCGTCACGATGCTGGTCGACATGGTGTTCACCACGTCGCTGTGCCTGGCGCTGTCGCGCATGGACGGGGCGGCAGGCAATGCACGTGCGGCGCTGCTCAAGGCGCTCAAGGGTGTGCTCACCAACCCCATGCCCTGGGCCATCTTGCTGGGCGCGCTGGCCTCGTTCATGGAGTGGAAGCTGCCCCAGGCGCTGGACCAGACCGCAGGCCTGCTGGGCAGCGCTGCCACCCCGGTGGCGCTGTTTGCCGTGGGCGCGGTGCTGGCCCGCTCCAAGATGGTGGAAGAGGAATACGCGGCCCCCGCCAGCTATGTGCCGCTGGCGCTGGTCAAGCTTTTTGTGCATCCGCTCTTGGTACTGGGCCTGGGCCATGCCGCGATGGCGGCGGGCCTGCCGATCCAGCCGTTTGCGCTGCTGGTCGTCGCACTGGTGGCTGCGTTGCCCAGTGCCAGCAATGTCACCTTGCTGGCCGGGCGCTATGGCGCCCACAATGGCCGCATTGCGCACATTATCTTGGTCAGCACGGCGCTGGCCTTTGTCAGCTTTTCGGCGGCGGTGACCTGGTTGGTCTAGATAGCCTGGGGGTCGACATCGACCAGCCAGCGCACCAGGCCCTTGTGCTCCGGATGCGCGCGCAGCCAGTGCAGGCAAGGCTGCCAGGCGCGCAGGAACTGCTGCAAGGCCTTGCGTGAGGGGCTCTCGATCAGCATCTGGGCGCGCTCCACATTGGCCACGCGCTGCATCGACAACGGAATCGGCGGGTAGACAAAGACTTCGTTGCCGTCCAGCAGCTGCTGGCTGTGCGCGAGCTCGGAGGCGGTGCGCAAAAAGGCCTGGGCCTCCTGCTGCGACCTTGCATCGGCGCGGATGATGGCCTGGTGGGCGAAGGGCGGCATGGCCGCATCGCGCCGCTCCTTGAGCTGCTGGGCGGCAAAGCCGCTGTAGTCCCACTGGCGCAGGGCCTGGTAGACGGCATGCTCGGGCTGCTGGGTCTGCAGCCACATCTCGACGGCGCTGCCCTGGGCGGCCACGTAAGCCGCATCGCGCCCGGCGCGGCCGGCCGCCTGCAGCAGCAGCGAGAACAGGCGCTCGGGCGCGCGGAAGTCGCTGGACATCAGCGCATCATCGGGCTGCACGGCGGCGACCAGGGTCACACGCCGAAAATCATGGCCCTTGGCGACCATTTGCGTGCCGACCAGCACATCGACATCGCCGGCATGCACATCGGCCATCTTTTCTTCCAGCGCACCCTTGGCCTTGGTGGTGTCGGCATCGATGCGGGCGATGCGGGCCGGCTGGCCATCGGGACGCTGCACATTGCGCAGCAGGCGCTCGAGCGCCTCTTCCAGCTGCTCGGTGCCCTTGCCCAGCGGCAGAATATCCGGGTTACCACAGCTGGGGCAGGCCAGCGGCACGCGCTGACTGTAGCCGCAGTGGTGGCAGCGCAGCGTGCGGTCTATCTTGTGGAAGACCTGGTGCGCACTGCAGTGCGGGCAATCGCTTTTCCAGCCGCAGTCGCCGCAGAACAGCACCGGCGCAAAGCCGCGCCGGTTGAGCAGCACCAGCGCCTGCTCGCCCCGCTCCACCCGCTGTGTAATGGCCTGCAGCAGCGCGGGTGAGAACAGTGCCTGGCGCGGCTGCTGGCGCATATCGACCAGGCGCAGCCGGGGCATCTGGCCGGCGCCAATGCGGCTGGGCATGGCCAGCCGCAGGTAGCGGCCGCCGGCATCCTCGCCGCTGGCAGGCCGGCTGGCCCACCAGCTCTCCAGCGAGGGGGTGGCCGAGCCCAGAATCACCTGGGCCTGCAGGTCATGGCCGCGCCAGATGGCCAGGTCGCGCGCTGAGTAGCGCGCCCCTTCCTGCTGCTTGTAGCTGGCGTCATGCTCCTCGTCGACGATCAATAGCCGCAAATGGGGAAGTGAGGCAAACACCGACATGCGTGTGCCCAGCACAATGCGTGCCTGGCCGGTATGGGCCGCGAGCCAGCTCTTGAGGCGCTGGGGTGCCGTCATGCCGCTGTGCATGCTGACGACCGCACTGTCGCCCAGGCGGGCCGAAAAGCGTGCCTGGAAACGGGCCTCCAGCTGGGGCGTCAGGTTGATCTCCGGCACCATCACCAGCACCTGGGCCTGGGGATCGCGTTCGAGCAAAGCCTCGGCCTGGTGCAGGTAGACCTCGGTCTTGCCGCTGCCAGTGCTGCCAAAAAGCAGGAATGGGCCCGGATTTTTGTCTATTTGCGCGCAAACTGCCATCTGCTCCTGGCTTAAGGCCAGTGCCTGGTCGGCGGCGACATCGCTGTCTATTGCCGTCTTTTTGCGCTTGAGGCGGCGGGCCAGTTGCTCGACCGTCAGGTCCCGCAGCGCGGGGGGCAGCGCAGTAATTGCCATCTCGCCCAAGCTGCGCTGGTAGTAACGGGCGGCAAAATGTACCAAACGCAGCCAACTTGCAGGCAATGGCGCAATCGCCTCCAGCACCGCGGTGATCGGTTTGATCTTGGCCGGGTCGCCGGCAAATGCGGTATCCGGACCCCAGACGACGCCCAGCACCTCCCGTTTGCCCAGCGGCACGCGCACCAGGCTGCCTGCGGGCAGCGCATGGGGGGCTTGGTAGGTCAGCAGTTCACTGGCCGCGCTGATGGCACTGTAGGCGGGCGTGTGGACGGCGATGGACAGAAAAATCAAGGGGGGGGCGGAAAGAGACGCGAGAGCTTCGAGTGTAGCGACTGGCGCGCCACCGCATGAGCCAAAGCCCGCCCCGGTGCCTGAGCCGGCCCGTATGGTGTTTCTCCTGATTGCATCTGGGTCTACTGCAATCTTGTGACAAACCAAAGAACTTATACACAAGGCAAATCTCAAGAAAAATCAATACAGGACTTGGATTTCTGTGGATAACTTTGTTGAAATATCGGCGCTCTGACCTGGATCAGAATTACCACACATTGTCAGTTGGCTTGGAGGATTGGCTGACAAAATTTTTTTATTTATATCTTTCATTGAGTTATGTTTTATGATCTGGCAATCTTGTCGATAGAGTCAGGATATTGTGCTAGAGGGTCTGCTTTCCACATTGTGTGCATAAGTGCTTGCTCCGGTGCCAGGCGCGGCACCGAGCGGGCGCGGAGGCCATCGCCTCTTATCCACATTTTTTCGTAAATTGGCTGAGTTATCCACCGCAATTCTTTGATGTGATTCAGAAATTGGGGTTTTGGTGGGTGCTTATGCAGTCGATCTATGCAGCTTCGTTCCACCGGCTGCGGACGGGGGCCTTGGCTTCCGATATGATTTAGCGCCAACCACGCCTGCGCCCTGCTGTTTTGCATGGCGTGGGTCGAATTTTTGCAGCAGCCTTTGGCGCACTGTGCGACGCAGCTGCGCTGGTTCGCGGCTCTGGGCTGGGCCCGCTGGCGTTGGCCAGCCAGGGGCCTGGCTTTTTGCGTCCCCCTGCCTTTTCTACTTGATCCATGTCATTGCTCCGATCGATACTGCATACGCTCTTCATGGGCCTGACGGTCATTCCCTACACCCTGACCATCTTGCTGCTGCGGGTTTGTGGTGCCAGCAGCCGCGCCCGCTATGCGGTGGCGCGCCGCTGGCTCAAGCTGTCGGCAGACAGCGCTGGCTGGTTCTGCGGCATCAAAGTCCGGACGCAGGGCATGGAGAATTTGCCGGTCGCCGGCCAGCCCGGCAGTGACAAGGGTGTGGTGCTGCTGTGCAAGCACCAGTCGACCTTCGAGACTTTTTTGATGCCCGCGATCATGCCCACGCCGCTGGCCTATGTGTTCAAGAAGGAGTTGCTGAAGATTCCGTTCTTTGGCTGGTCCATTGGCAGCCTGGACATGATCCATATCGACCGCAAGGATGGCAGCCGCGCCTTTCACAAGGTGGTGGAGCAGGGCAAGCGCCTGCTGGGCCAGGGCATCTGGGTGATCATGTTCCCCGAAGGCACACGCATTGCACGTGGTGAGAGCGGCGACTACAAGACCGGCGCGACGCGCCTGGCCATCATGACCGGTGCCCAGGTGGTGCCGATTGCGGTGACTTCGGCCAAATGCTGGCCGCGCAAGGCCTTTGTCAAGACGCCCGGCATTGTCGATGTGTCCGTGGGCAAGCCCATCGACAGCAAGGGCCGCAAGCATGACGAGCTGATGGCCGAGGTCGAGTACTGGATCGAGTCCGAAATGCGCCGCCTGGACCCCGAGGCCTATGTGGGCAAGCCGGCGCTGCAGGCGCCAGCTGTGGCCATGGCAGCAGCATCCGCCGCTGCCGAGCCGGGTAGCGCTACCAAATAAAGGAAAAAGACTGCCGTGTCCGCCGCTGAGCGTGTCTTGTTGACCTACTGCTGCCGCAGAGCGGGGTGCTGCCATGGTTGATGTGCGCCGCCTGGTGCAGATGGCGCTGGACCTGTGGGAGCGCAGCGAGCCAGCTGCCGCTGCGCGGCCACCACCACCGGCTCCTGCGGCGGCGATGGCCGCCGATGCCAAGCCTGTGCTGGCGCCTGCGCCTGCCGCTGCAGCGCCTCCGCGGCCTGTGCCCGTGCCCATGTCGGCGCCGCGGCCCGCACCGGACGCCCGGCCAACCGTTCTTCCCACCCCTGCCGCCACCGCAGCACCAGCCTCCTTGCAGGCCCACCCTGCGGCCAACCGCAGCATTCTGTTGCAGGGCCAGCGGGTGGCCTACTTGCTCCAGCGTGCCAAGCGGCGCAGTATTGGCTTTGTGGTGAGTGAGGAAGGCTTGGTGGTGCGCGCGCCGCGCTGGGTGACGCAGCCGGGTATTGACGAGGCGCTGCAGGACAAGGCCGGCTGGATTGTGCGCAAGATCGCCGAGATGCAGCAGCGCCGCGCCAGCAGCCTGAGCGCCAGCATCCGCTGGGAAGATGGGGCGAGCCTGCCCTTTCTGGGCCAGCCGCTGCAGCTGGTGGTCGATAGCGAGCAGCGCGTGGCGCGCTCCGGGGCCGTCTGGCGGGTCGAGGAAGAGGCGCCGGGCTCGCCCTCGCGTCTCTATCTGGCGCTGCCGCCCAGTGCGGGGCGCACGCAGATCCGCGATCTGGTGCAGGCCTGGTTCATCCAGAGCGCGCGCCAGCATTTTTTGGCGCGGCTGGCGCATTTTGCGCCGCTGCTGGGCGTGCACTACACCAGCTTGCGCCTCTCGAGTGCCGAGACGCGCTGGGGCAGTGCCAAGTCCGATGGCTCGATCCGGCTGAACTGGCGGCTGATGCACTATGCGCCAGCCGTGATCGACTATGTGGTGGCCCATGAGCTGGCGCATTTGCGGGTGATGGACCACAGCCCCCGCTTTTGGGATACCGTGGCCGAGGTGGTGCCTGACCACCGCGCGCTGCGCCAGCAGCTCAAGGACATGCCGGCCCCGCCCTGGGACCGGGCAGCATAGCGGGGCTGGGTCTGCCCGCTATTTTTTGGAAGATGTATCTATGAGCTTGACCGCAGAACAGCAGACCATTGCGCCTGCCAATGGCTATGCCGGTGATATTGGTGCCCGCCTGGCCTGGCATTGGGTGCAAAACCAGCAGGCCGTGCTGGTCGACGTGCGCACCGATGCCGAACGTGCCTGGGTCGGCCAGGTGCCTGGCGCCGTGGCCATTGCCTGGAAGCAATGGCCGGGCATGGCGATGAACCCGGATTTTGATGCCCAGCTGCTGGCCCTGGCCCAGCGGGCACCCGGCGCCAAGATCGTGCTGCTGTGCCGCAGCGGCGTGCGCTCGGTGGCAGCGGCGCAGCGCGCCAGCCAGCTGGGGCTGGAGGCCTACAACATCTTGCAGGGCTTTGAGGGCGATGCGAATGCCCAGGGGCAGCGTGGCCAGCTTGGTGGCTGGCGTTACCAGGGTTTGCCCTGGTCTCAATGAGCGGTGTAATCGTCGCCGCTTGTAACCGAGCCGCTTCCGAGGCAGTCGGGATAGCGCCGAGCCTGTAAACTTGGCCGCCTCATGATGGATGGAGTCTCACATTGACTGTCGGTGTAGGCAGCGCTGCCTCTGCGCGCGCGTTGGTGGGTAGCGTGCGTGCGCACTGGCCGCTGGTGGTCAAGATGACGCGCCGGGAAGTGAGTGAGCGCTTCAAGGGATCGCTCGGCGGGTGGCTGTGGGCGGTGCTGATACCGCTGTGCATGCTGGTCATCTACACCTTTGTGTTCTCGGTGGTGTTCAAGGCACGCTGGGGCGAGGGGCCCGAGTCCAAGACCCAGTTTGCGATGGTGCTGTTTGCCGGCCTGATCGTCTACGGCCTGTTCTCCGATGTGCTCAACCGCGCCCCGCACCTGGTGCTGGCCAATGTGAACTACGTCAAGCGCGTGGTGTTTCCGCTGGAGATTTTGGTGGTGGTGGCCGTGTGCTCGGCGCTGTTCCAGGCGCTGGCCAGTCTGGTGGTGCTGCTCGTGGCGCTGTTGGTGCTGAACGGCAAGATCCCGCTGACGGCCGTGCTGCTGCCGCTGGTCTGGGCGCCTTTGGTCTTGCTCAGTGTCGGCGTGGGCTGGTTTTTTGCGTCGCTGGGCGTGTTTGCCCGCGATCTCAAGCAGATCACCGGGGTAATGACGACGATGCTGATGTTTATCTCGCCGATTTTCTTTCCCGTGCATGCGCTGCCTGCGAGCTTTCAGACCGCGATGTGGCTCAATCCGCTGACTTTTTTCATTGAACAGACGCGCGCCGTGCTTATCTGGGGCCGTATGCCGGACTGGAGCGGCTGGGCCATCAGCATGCTGGCCTGCAGCCTGGTCGCCTGGCTGGGCTTTGCCTGGTTCCAGAAGACGCGCAAGGGATTTGCCGATGTCCTCTGAATCTCTGGCACTGGAAGTGCAGGGCCTGGGCAAGTGCTTCCATATCTATGACGCGCCCGGTGACCGCCTGAAGCAGTTTATGATGCCGCGCCTCTCGCGCCTCATGGGGCGCGAGCCCAAGCCCTACCACCGCGAATTCTGGGCGCTGCGCGGGCTGGACCTGCAGGTAGCCAGGGGGGAGACCATTGGCATCATTGGCCGCAATGGCTCGGGCAAGTCCACGTTCTTGCAGATGGTCTGCGGCACTCTGGCGCCCAGCTGCGGCGCGGTCACCACCCATGGGCGCATCGCGGCCCTGCTAGAGCTGGGTGCAGGCTTCAACCCCGAGTTCTCGGGCCGGGACAATGTGGCGATGAATGCGGCACTGCTCGGGCTGAGCGATGCGCAGATCGCCGAGCGCTTTGACTCGATTGCCGCCTTTGCCGATATTGGCGAGTTCATTGACCAGCCGGTCAAGACCTATTCGAGCGGCATGTATGTGCGGCTGGCCTTTGCGGTGATTGCCCATGTGGACGCCGATATCCTGGTGGTCGACGAGGCGCTGGCCGTGGGCGATGCGGTGTTCACCCAGAAGTGCATGCGCTTTTTGCGCAGCTTCATGGAGCGCGGCACCTTGCTCTTTGTCAGCCACGATACCGCTGCCATCAAGAGCCTGTGCGACCGCGTGGTCTGGATCGACAAGGGCCAGGTCATGCAGATTGGCCCGACCAAGGAGGTCTGCGACCGCTACATGCAGGCCTGCTATGAGGCCGAGCAGGGCAGTGGGCCGGCCGCTGCGGCGCCGGCGGCGCCGGTGTTCGATGCCGGCCTGCCCTGGCATGACCAGCGGCGCGATTTTTTCCGCGCCGAGCCGCTGCGCAACGATATCGAGGTGTTTCGCTTCAACCCCGAGGCGCCTTCGTTTGGCCTGGGCGGGGCGCGCATCACCGGCGCCTGGCTGATGGACACGCAGCAGCGCCCCTTGCACTGGGTGGTCGGGGGCGAGCCGGTGGTCTTGCGCATCCAGGCCCAGTGCCATCAGCCTCTGCAGTCGCCCATCGTCGGCTTTGTGGTCAAGGACCGCACCGGCCAGGCCGTTTTTGGTGACAACAGCTATTTGAGCTACCTGGGCCAGCCCGTGGCCTGCGCCGGCGGCCAGGTTCTGCAGGCCGAGTTCAGTTTTGACATGCCCCGCATGCCGGTGGGTAATTACTCGATCGACGTCGCACTCGCTGATGGCTCGCAGCACGACCATGTGCAGCAGCACTGGATCCAGGATGCGCTGCACTTCAAGTCCGAGTCCACGAACATGGCCACCGGACTGCTGGGCATTCCGATGCGGTCCATCGTGCTGCAGGCCGGCCAGGCGCAACAGGAAACCTCTTCCCCATGAACCGTATGACAGACCTCCCGGGGCAAGCGCGCGCCAGCGATGGCTGGTTGCTGCCCGCCGCGTTGATGGAGCCCTACCATCTGACCCATCCTGCCCCCTGGGCCGGGCATATTCCGTTTGCCGCCTGGCTGATGGCGGTGGCGCAGCCGCGCAGCCTGGTCGAGCTGGGCGCTTATTCGGGCATTTCCTACCTGGCTTTTTGCCAGGCGATTGCGGAGCAGGGCTTGCTGACGCGCACCTATGCGGTCGACACCTGGGAGGGCGATGCCCATGCCGGCGCCTACGGCGAGGGCATTTTGGCCAGCCTGCGCCAGGCCCATGACCCGCACTACACCCAGTTCTCGACCCTGATGCGCATGCGCTTTGACGAGGCCTTGCCGAGTATTGCCGACGGCAGCGTGGATGTGCTGCATATCGATGGCCTGCACACCTACGAGGCGGTGCGCCATGATTTCGAGACCTGGCTGCCCAAGCTGAGCGAGCGCGGTGTGGTGCTGTTCCATGACAGCAATGTGCACCGCGATGACTTTGGCGTGTACCAGCTCTGGGCGGAGCTGGAGGGGCGCTACCCCAGCCTGCATTTTCCGCACAGCAATGGCCTGGGCGTGCTGCTAGTGGGCGCGCAGCAGCCTGCATTGCTGCGCCGCCTCTGTGATCGCAGTGATGCGGCCTTTCAACGTGAGGTCTGCCGGGTGTTTGCTACATTAGGCGCGCGCCTGGAGGCCAAGGCCGAGATGATGGCGCTGCAGCATGCGCTGGGTGACAAGCAGCAGCAGGTACAGTCCTTGGAAGCGGCCGGCCAGCAGCGCCACAGCTGGATCGAGAAGCTCGATGCAGATATCCGCAGCCTGGAGCTGGAGCGCCAGCAGCTGCGGGGCCATCTGGAGGGCTCCCAGGCCCAGGCTCAGCAAGCCCAGAATGCGCTGGAGCAGGCCCAGGCACAGAGCCAATGGCTGACGGCACGCCAGCAGCAGCAAGACATCAAGCTTCTGGCGCTACAGCAGGATGTGGCCCAAAAGCAGTGGCAGATCGAGCAGCAGGCCCAGCAGATGCAGGCGCTGGCGCGCAAGCTCTCGCCGATGTGGCAGATCACTGATTTGCTGCGCAAAGGCAAGCGCGTGGTCTTCCGGCTCAAGCAAAAGCTGGCGCCCTATGAGCCCGCAGGCCTGCGCCGGCTGCGCCATGCGCTGCGCCGCAAGATGCGCCAGGCCCGGGGCGCGCCTATGCCGGCGGTGGCCCTGCTGCCGGGCAGCAACCGGCGTTACGGCATTTTGGCCACGGCGCACACGCAGTTTGTCGCCCATGGGCTGGCCCAGGTGCTGCGCAAGGCCGGCTTTGAAGTGAGCCTGCTGCAGGATGTGCCCGCCGAGGGCTTTGGCCTGGACATGTACATCGTGGTCTGCCCGCAGATGTTCAAGCAGCTGCCGCCCGGTGAGAAGCGCATCGTCTTTCAGATGGAGCAAAGCGTCAGCCCGCGCTGGTTCACCGATGACTACCTGGCGATTTTGGAAAACTCGCTGTCCGCCTGGGACTATGCACCAGCCAACCTGGCCTTTTTGGAGACCAAGGGCATCCGCTATCCGCACACCTTCCTGGTGCCCATTGGCGGCGTGGCCGCGTATTCGCAGCTGCTGCAGGACTGCGGCGAGCCTGCATTGCCGCCCGCCGAGCCGAGCTGCGATGTGCTGTTCTACGGCGATGTGAATGCGCCGCGCCGCCAGGAGATGCTGCAGGCCTTGCAGCGCCAGTTCAAGGTGCGCATCGAGGGTAACCTGTTTGGTGATGCCTTGCGCCAGGCCGTGCGCCAGGCGCGGGTGGTTGTCAATATCCACTACTACGAAGGCGCCTTGCTGGAAACCACCCGGGTGTACGAATGCCTGAGCCTGGGCACGCCTGTGGTGACCGAGAGCAGTGCCGATATCCACCAGCATGCGGCCTTGCTGGACAACCCCGCGCTGCGGGTGACGCCGGTGGGCGACGCCCAGGCGATGGTGCAGGCCGTGCAGGAGATGCTGCAGCAGCAAGCGCAGGCGCCTGCACAGCTGCAGCAAGGGTTGGCGGATGAGGTGGCCCGCAGCGGTCAGCAGTTTGAATTCATGGTGCTGCGCGCGCTTTATGCGCTGGGCCGCATCGATGCGGCGCAGTGGGAGGCGCTGACGGTGCAGCAGCCGCTGCCTGGCAGTTGCATGGTGCTGAGCATGCCCGAGACCGTGCGCCGCCGCGCCCATTTCATCGAGCAGACCTTGCCGGGCCTGCAGTCCGAGGTGGCGGTGTTCGATGGCGTGCGCTTCAGCCCCGGCTGGCTGGGCTGCGCGATGAGCTACCAGTACCTGGCGCGCAAGGCCTTGCAGACCGGCGCGACGCAGCTGGAGATCATGGAAGACGATGTCGAGATGCCGCCCGACTATGCCCAGCGCCGCGCCCGCGTCGATGGCTGGCTGGCCGCCCATGACGGCCAGTGGGATATCTTTGCCGGCCTGATCGCCAAGATCCACCCGGGCACCCAGGTGCTGGAGGTGCAGGAGCAGGACGGCGAGACCTTTGTGGTGCTGGACCGCATGACCAGCATGGTGCACAACATCTACGCCCGGCCGGCGCTCGAAGCGCTGTCCGAGTGGAACTCTTCCATTCGCGACCCGCACACCAACACCATTGACAGCTACCTGCAGGGCCGTGCCCAGATGCGGGTGGTCACCACCTTGCCGTTCTTGGTGGCCCACACCACCGACATGGACTCCTCGCTCTGGGGCATCAACAACCACGAGTACCTGGCGGTTATCTACAAGGCCGAGCAGGACCTGCGCCAGCTGGTCGAGCGCTTCAAGCAGACGCAGGCCCGTTAACCAGCACACCTGGACAAAAAAAATCCCGCAGCGGCCAGGGCCGTCTGCGGGATTTTTTATCCAAGCTGCTGGGCTGGATTACAGCGCAGGAATGCGCAGCTTCTGGCCGGGGTAGATCTTGTTGGGGTCGCTCAGCATGGGCTTGTTGGCGTCGAAAATCACCATGTACTTGTTGGCATCGCCATACATCTTCTTGGAGATGGCCGACAGCGTGTCACCCGAGACCACATCGTAGTACTTGGCTTCTGGCTCGGGGTTGGTCACGGTCATCTGGTTGTCCACATCGCTGACGCTCGAGACATTGCCGCAGCACAGCGTGACTTTTTCCTTTGCCGACTGGGTGGGAGCCACACCGGTTACCGTGACTTTGCCGGCATCAAAGGCCACCTTCACATCGGACACGCCCAGGTTCTGGGTGCCAATGTATTTTTCGATGGCAGCGCCCGCTGTCGCGTTCAGGTCTTGTGCTGCGGTTGCGGCAGCTGCTTCCTTGCCGCCGAACAATTTCTCACCGGCTTCCTTGATAAAGCTGAACAGTCCCATGGTGACTCCTAGAGGGTTGGTTACAGGAACTGTCCAATATATAGCTATTTGTGAACGCCATGAAGTCAGACGGGGTCGCTTGAAAAAAATTCACAGTGGCGCCAGGAAGACGCGCGGCCCCCGGGATGTTGCACGTGCAACAAGGCGGGCGGCCAAAAAGGCCGATAATGCCGCCCATGCATTTTCTGGCCATCGACGTAGGGAACACGCGCCTCAAGTGGGCGATGTATGACGCAGCACAACCGGGCGCCGCCGTGCTGGCCCATGGCGTGGAGTTTTTGGACAATATCGAACGCCTGGCCGAGGGCAGCTGGGCCGAGCTGCCCGAGCCGCAGTACATGCTCGGCTGCGTGGTGGCCGGCGACGTGGTGCGCCGCCGCGTGCAGACGCAGATGGACATCTGGGACCTGGCGCCCAACTGGGTGGTGTCGTCCAATGCGGAGGCGGGCCTGACCAATGGCTATGACCACCCCAGCCGCCTGGGCACGGACCGCTGGGTGGCGATGGTGGGCGCCTGGCACCATGTGCTGGCCCAGGGGCGCCAGCGCCCGGTGGTGGTGGTCATGGTGGGCACGGCGGTGACCGTCGAGGCCATCGATGCCGATGGCAAGTTTCTGGGCGGGCTGATACTGCCGGGCCACGGCATCATGCTCAAGGCGCTGGAGTCGGGCACGGCCGGCCTGCATGTGCCGACCGGCGAGGTGCGGCCATTTCCCACCAACACCAGCGATGCACTGACCAGCGGCGGCACCTATGCAATCGCCGGTGCGGTCGAGCGCATGGTGCAGCATGTGATGGCCCACTGCGGCCAGGAGCCTGCCTGCGTGATGACCGGCGGCGCCGGCTGGAAGATGATGCCCAGCATGACGCGGCCCTTCGAGCTGGTCGAAAACCTGATTTTTGACGGCTTGCTGCATATCGCCCACAGCCGCTTTGGCGCCAAGGGCTGAGCCCCGCCCACATGCGGTTACAGCGATAGCCCCTGGATTGGCCGAGCCAGGGCAGTGCAGCCGAAGGGCAATGCGATAATGGACGGTTATTTGTTGAACTACCTGTACTGACCATGATTCTCGTCACCGGAGGCGCCGGCTTTATCGGCTCGAATTTTGTGTTGGACTGGCTGGCGGGTTCGGATGAACCGGTGGTCAATCTCGACAAGTTGACCTACGCGGGCAATCTGCACAACCTAGCGGGCCTGCAGGGCGACAGCCGCCACCATTTTGTGCACGGCGATATCGGCGACCGCGCGCTGCTCGACCGCCTGCTGGCCGAGCACCAGCCGCGCGCCATCGTGCACTTTGCCGCTGAAAGCCATGTGGACCGCTCGATCCACGGCCCCGAGGACTTTATCCAGACCAATGTGGTCGGTACCTTGCGCCTCTTGGAAGCTGCCCGCGCCTATTGGAGCGGCTTGGAAGGTGAGCGCAAGGACGGTTTCCGTTTTCTGCATGTATCGACCGATGAGGTCTACGGCAGCCTGGAAAAGGACGATCCGGCCTTTACCGAAACCCATAACTTCGAGCCCAACAGCCCCTACAGCGCAAGCAAGGCGGCCAGCGACCACCTGGTGCGTGCTTGGTTCCACACCTATGGCCTGCCGGTGCTGACCACCAACTGCTCGAACAACTACGGCCCCTACCACTTCCCCGAGAAGCTGATCCCGCTGATGATCGTCAACGCGCTGGCGGGCAAGAACCTGCCCGTGTATGGCGACGGCATGCAGATCCGCGACTGGCTCTACGTCAAGGACCACTGCAGCGCCATCCGCCGTGTGCTGGAGGCGGGCCGTCTGGGCGAGACCTACAACGTGGGCGGCTGGAACGAGATGCCCAATATCGAGATCGTCCAGCATGTCTGCAGCCTGCTTGACGCGCAGCGCCCGCGTGCCGATGGCCGCTCTTATGCCGAGCAGATCAGCTATGTGAAGGACCGCCCCGGCCATGACCGCCGCTATGCGATCGATGCGCGCAAGCTGGAGAAGGAGCTCGGCTGGAAGCCGGCAGAAACCTTTGACAGCGGTATCCGCAAGACCGTGCAGTGGTACCTGGAGCACCAGGATTGGGTGGCCCAGGTGCAGTCGGGTGACTACAAGGACTGGGTCAACAAGCAGTACGCCTGAGGGCGCTAGCGAGGCGGGCCTGGCATCTGCATGCCGGGGCTGCCTGACAGGACGATGCGATGAAAATACTGTTGTTGGGCAAGAACGGCCAGGTCGGCTGGGAGCTGCAGCGCAGCCTGCTGCCGCTGGGCGAAGTGGTTGCACTGGACCGCGCCAGCACCCCGCTGTGCGGCGACCTGCTGCGCCCCGAGGCGCTGGCCGAAACCGTGCGTGCGCTGGCGCCCGATGTGATTGTCAATGCCGCAGCCTACACCGCGGTGGACAAGGCCGAGAGCGAGCCCGAGGCCGCCCGCACGATCAATGCCGACGCCGTGGGCGTGCTGGCACGCGAGGCCCAGGCGCTGGGCGCCTGGCTGGTGCATTACAGCACCGACTATGTCTTCGATGGCGGTGGCGACCAGCCCTGGCAAGAGGACCAGGCCACCGGCCCGCTGTCGGTCTATGGCCAGACCAAGCTCGACGGTGAGCGGCAGATTGCGGCCAGCGGCGCCAAGCATTTGATTTTTCGCACCAGCTGGGTCTATGCCGCACGCGGCGGCAACTTTGCCAAGACCATGCTGCGCCTGGCGCAGGAGCGCGACAAGCTGGCCGTCATCGACGACCAGTGGGGGGCGCCCACCGGTGCCGACCTGATCGCCGATGTGACGGCCCATGCGCTGCGCACGGCGATGGGCTCGGCGCAGGAGCTGAGCGGTATCTACCACCTGGTGGCCGGTGGCGAGACCACCTGGAACCGCTATGCCCGCTTTGTGCTGGAGACGGCGCGCAAGATCAACCCGGCGCTGAATCTGACGGCGCAGGAGGTGCAGGCGGTCGACACTTCGGCCTTCCCGACGCCAGCGCGCCGCCCCCACAATTCCCGTTTGAACACCCACAAATTGCAGCAGTGCTTTGCGCTGGATTTGCCTGACTGGCAAACCGGCGTGCAGCGCATGCTGCAGGAGATTCTCTGAAAATGACAGTCCAAGCACGCAAAGGCATCATCTTGGCGGGCGGCTCCGGCACCCGCCTGCACCCGGCCACCCTGGCGGTCAGCAAGCAGCTGCTGCCGGTGTACGACAAGCCGATGATCTATTACCCGCTGACCACCTTGATGCTGGCGGGCATCAAGGAGATCCTGGTCATCAGCACGCCGCAGGACACGCCGCGCTTCGAGCAGCTGCTGGGCGATGGCAGCCAGTGGGGTATCCACCTGGAATACGCGGTGCAGCCCAGCCCCGATGGCCTGGCACAGGCCTTTTTGATTGGTGAGAGCTTTCTGGCCGGTGCGCCAAGCGCGCTGGTGCTGGGCGACAATATCTTCTATGGTCATGATTTCCACAAGCTGCTGGCCAGCGCGATGCAGCGCGACGCGGGCGCCAGTGTCTTTGCCTACCATGTGACCGACCCCGAGCGCTATGGCGTGGCCGACTTTGACAAGCAGGGCAAGGTGCTGTCGCTGGAAGAAAAGCCAGCCAAGCCCAAGAGCAACTATGCGGTGACCGGCCTGTATTTCTACGACAGCCAGGTGGTGGAGCTGGCCAAGGGCCTCCAGCCCTCGCCGCGCGGCGAGCTGGAGATCACCGATCTGAACCGCCTGTACCTGGAAAAAGGTCAGCTGAGCGTGGAGATCATGGGCCGGGGCTATGCCTGGCTCGATACCGGCACGCATGACAGCCTGCTGGATGCCGGCCAGTTCATCGCCACGCTGGAAAGCCGCCAGGGCCTGAAGATTGCCTGCCCGGAAGAGATCGCCTGGCGCAGCGGCTATATCGACGACGCGCAGCTGGCCGCGCTGGCCAAGCCCTTGGCCAAGAACGGTTACGGACAGTACCTGCAGCGCCTGCTGCAGGAGCCCAAGGAGTAAAGGCATGCAAGCCATCGACACGGCGCTGCCCGACGTCAAGATCATCGAGCCCAAGGTATTTGGCGACACGCGCGGCTTTTTCTTTGAGAGCTTCAACCAAAAAGCCTTTGATGCGGCGGTGGGCCAGCACTATGACTTTGTGCAGGACAACCACAGCAAGAGCAGCCGGGGTGTGCTGCGCGGTCTGCACTACCAGCTGGAGCAGGCCCAGGGCAAGCTGGTGCGGGTGGTGCAGGGCCGGGTGCTGGATGTGGCCGTTGACATCCGCAAAAGCTCGCCCAGCTTTGGCCAATGGGTGGCTGTGGAGCTGAGCGAGGACAACCAACGCCAGCTGTGGGTGCCACCGGGCTTTGCCCATGGCTTTGTCGTGTTCAGCGAGACGGCCGAGTTCCTCTACAAAACAACGGACTACTACGCGCCGGCCCACGAGCGCTGCATTATCTGGAATGATGCACAGTTGTCGATCGACTGGCAGTTGAACGGCCTGGAGCCGCAGCTGTCGGCCAAGGACCAGCAGGGCAAGGCCTTTGCCGAGGCCGATGTTTTTGCCTGAGTTTGCTTTTCCTCCCATTTGTCTCCCATGCCTGGCGCCTACACTGGGTGCCCTATAGGCTAAGGGGATGAATACCACGCCTGTCATAGGCTTTTGAGACCATAGACGCATGAGCACCAGCACCATTGACGATTTCAGCGATGCAGCCCTGGCCACAGAGCCCGGGCGCCGCCCCTTGCTGGGCGAGATGCTGGTGCAGGCGGGCAAGCTGTCGCCACGCGATCTGGAGCGTGCGCTGCAGGCCCAGCAGGAGATGGGCAGCCTCATCGGCCAGGTGCTGGTGCAGCTGGGCCTGGTCTCCGAGCTGGATCTGATGCATACGCTGGCGACCCAGCTGCAGATTCCTTTCACCTTGGGCACCGATTTCCCCGCCGAGGCGATCAGCGTGCCGGGCCTGATGCCCGAGTTCCAGCATTCGCAGCATGTCTTCCCCTTGCAACTGCAGGATGGCGTGCTGGATGTGGCGATGGCCTCGCCCCAGGACCCGTTTGTCATCAAGGCGCTGCAGATGTCGACCGGGCTGCAGATTCGCCCGCACCTGGCACTGCAGGCCGATATTGAAAAGGCGCTGCAGGAGCCCGAGCCCGAAGCCGAAGAAGACGACGGCGATGACATGTTTGGCGATGGCTCCGATGTGGGCGACTTTGTCGAGCATCTGAAGGACCTGGCGAGCGAGGCACCCGTGATTCGCCTGGTCAACAGCATCATCGGCAAGGTGACCGATCTGCGCGCCTCCGATATCCACCTGGAGCCTTTTGACGATGGGCTGCATGTGCGCTACCGGGTCGATGGTGTGATCCACCCCGGTGAGCTGGTGCCGCCGCGCCTGTCGGCGGCTGTGGGCTCGCGCGTCAAGCTGATGGCGCATCTGGACATTGCCGAGCGCCGCCTGCCGCAGGACGGCCGCATCAAGACCCGCGTCAAGGGCCGCGAGCTCGATCTGCGTGTCTCGACCGTGCCCACCGTGCATGGCGAGAGCATCGTGATGCGGGTGCTGGACCGCGCCAGCGTGCGGCTGCAGCTCGAAACCATGGGCTTCGCCAAGGACACGCTGTCCAAGTTCAACGACCTGCTGGGCCGCCCGCACGGCATTTTGCTGGTGACCGGGCCCACGGGCTCGGGCAAGACCACCACCTTGTATGCAGCGTTGTCCAAGATTGATGCACTCGAGAACAAGATCATCACCGTCGAAGACCCGGTCGAGTACCAGCTCGAAGGGATCAACCAGATCCAGGTGCATGCCCAGATCAACCTGACCTTTGCCAATGCGCTGCGCTCCATCCTGCGGCAAGACCCGGACATCATCATGATCGGTGAAATGCGTGATGGCGAAACCGCGCAGATCGCGGTGCAGTCGGCGCTGACGGGTCACTTGGTGCTGTCGACCTTGCACACCAACACCGCCGCCGGTGCCATCACCCGTATGCAGGACATGGGGGTGGAGAGCTACCTGATCACCTCCTCGGTCAATGGGGTGCTGGCCCAGCGCCTGGTGCGTACCTTGTGCGGCAATTGCAAAGAGGCCTACGAGCCGGGCGAAGAGGTGCGCAAGCGCTCCGGCCTGGCGCGCTTTAGCGAAGTAGGCCAGGTGATTTACCGCGCTGTGGGCTGCAATGCCTGCCGCCAGACCGGCTACAAGGGCCGTACCGGCATCCACGAGCTGTTTGTGCTCGACGAGCCGATGCGCAATGCGATCAATGCGGGCAAGGACTCGAACGAGCTGTTCAACCTGGCGGCCAAGTCCGGCATGCTGAGCCTGCACGAGGACGGCCTGCGCAAGGTGGCCGCCGGCATGACCACCTTGGACGAAGTCGCCCGCGTCACCCAGGACCAGATTGATGGCTGATTTTGCCTGGCATGCGATCAATGCCGCGGGCGAGCAGGTTCGCGGCACTTTCCAAGCGCCCAATGCGGCGGCGGTGCAAAAGCACCTGCGCGCGCAAAAGCTCACGCCGGTGCGCATTGTCGATGCGGTGGATGCTGCCGCACTGATGCCGGCAGGCGCCAAGGCCGCTGGGGCCAAGCCGGCCGCTGCCAGCGCCATTGGCAAGGCCAAGGCGCCCAAGTCGCAAAAGGGCCCGGCCAAGGCCGCCGATGTGCTGGCGATGACCTCGGAGCTGTCGATCATGCTCAAGGCCGGCCTGGCGCTGGATAACGCGCTGCGCGTGCTGATCGACATGGCCTTCAAGGACAGCATGCGCGAGCTGCTGACCGGCGTGCTCGAAGCGGTCAAGGGCGGGGTGCCGCTGTCCAAGGCGCTGATGGTGCACCAGGAGCTGTTTGGCGATTTCTACATCAACATGGTGCGCTCGGGCGAGGCCAGTGGCCAGATGTCGGCCGTGCTGCAGCGCCTGGTGGAGCATCTGGAGCGCCAGCGTGCGCTCAAGGAAAGCGTGGTCTCGGCCACCATCTACCCGATGATCCTCGTGGCCGTGGCGATCCTGTCGCTGATCGCGATGCTGGGCTTTGTGGTGCCGCAGTTCGAGAAACTGTTCACCGACATGGGCGATGCACTGCCCACGCCGACCAAGATCGTGATGACCATCGGCCAGGTGTTCCGCAAGAACGGTTGGGTGGTATTGCTGGGTGGCGCCGCCGTGGTCTATGTGATGCGCAGCTGGCTGCGTTCGCCCAAGGGCCGGTTGTGGTGGCAGGGCGTGTTGCTGCGCATGCCAATTCTGGGGCGCCTGGCGCTCAAGTACCAGCTGACCCTGTATTCGCGCTCGCTGGGCACCTTGCTGGGCAACGGCGTGCCCTTGCTCACCGCGCTGCATATCGCGACCGATACGGTCAGCAACCGCCTGATCCAGGCTGAGCTGGCGAAGATTCCGCCCATCGTCAAAGAGGGCGGCAAGATGGTGCAGGCGATGAACACCACGACGGTGTTCGAGCCGCTGGCCGTGAACCTGGTGCGCGTCGGTGAAGAGACCGGCCGCCTGGGCTCGATGATGCTGGAGCTGTCGAATATTTTGAACCGTGAGGTGGAAACCGGCATCAAACGCGCCCTGACCATGATCGAGCCGGTGCTGATCCTGGTGCTGGGCATCATGATTGCTTCCATCATTGTGTCTATCTTGATGGGCATTCTGTCCGTCAACGATCTGGCTGCTTAATTTTTAATACTGCAAGGAGAGCCCGCCATGAAGGCCTTTTTCACCCAAAAGACGCCACGCAAAAGCCGTGGTTTTACGCTGATCGAACTGCTGGTGGTGCTGGCCATCCTGACCTTGCTGGCGGGCCTGGTGGGCCCCAAGGTGCTGAGCCAATTGGGCGGCGCCAAATCCAAGACCGCCGGCGTGCAGATTGCCGACTTGCAAAAGGCGCTGGATATTTTCAAGCTCGATACCGGCCGCTACCCGACCACCGAAGAAGGTCTGGACGCGTTGGCCAAGCAGCCGGGCAATGTGCGCGGCTGGAACGGCCCTTATCTGTCGGGTGGCGTGCCCAATGACCCTTGGAACAACCCCTACCGTTACAGCTACAACGGTGGCCGGGTCGACATCCTGTCGCTGGGCGCTGATGGCCAGCCCGGGGGCGAAGGCGAAGCCGCCGATGTGCGCAACGCGCAGTAAACCGGCGCCTGCCATTTTTCCGGTCTGACCAGGAATCCCCGTGCCGACTGCCTTGCCATGGCTGCGCCGACACCCCCGTGCTACGCAGCGCCCAGCAGCCCATCAAGGCTTTACCTTGATCGAGCTGATGGTGGTGTTCGCCATCATGGCCCTGGTGGTGGCGATGGCGCCGGTCGCCTATGACCGGCTGAAGGACGGGGTGCAGTACCGAGATACCGTGCGCACGATGATCAGCCAGCTGCGCTCGGCCCGCTATACCGCCGTCTCGCAAGGCGAGCCGGTGCGCTTTACCGTGGACCTGCAGACCAGGCACTATGGCTATGCGGGCGCGGAAAAGGAGATTCCCGAGACCGTCGATCTGCGCACCACGGTCGCAGACCGCGAGTTTGTGCCCAACAGCTCGGCCTCGATCGTGTTCCTGGCCTCGGGGGGCTCCACCGGCGGCAGCGTGGAGATTCTGCGCAAAAACGGCGCTGGCACGCGCCTGCGGGTGGACTGGCTCTCAGGCCGCGTCACCCAGGAGCCCTTGTTCCAATGAGGGCGCTGTCGTCTCTGTCCCTGCGGCCGCGCCAGCAGCAAGGCATGACCTTGCTGGAGATTTTGGTGGCACTGTCCATCATGGCGATCTCGCTGGGCATGATCTACCGCGCCACGGGCAGCAATGCGCGCAGCGTCGGTGATCTCGATCGCTACCAATATGCGGTGCAACTGGCGCAGTCCATCATGGACTCGCGCGACTCGGTCTACGAAAGCGGCTGGAACGAATCGGGCCAGAGCAATGGCTACCAGTGGAGCGTGCAAAGCGCGCCGTTCAAGACCGGCGTGGACGAGAGCCCGAACATCCCCGTGTTGCATGAGGTGCACATCAGCGTGCACTGGGCCGAGGGCGAGCGCGCGCGCGAATTTGAGCTCACGACCTTGCGTGCGCAGCGCCGGCCACCCGACCCGGCAGAGAATGTGGTGCCGCCAGGATGAGCCGCGTTCACCCGCATTTTTTTGTGCGCAGCCTGCATGGCCAGCGCCGCCAGGCCGCCGGCTTTACGTTGGTGGAGATGCTGGTGGCCATGTCCTTGCTGTCGCTGATCGTGCTGGGCTTGGCCGGTGCCATGGGCACCATGGGCCGGACGGAGACCAGCATCGACAACCGGCTCGAACGCATGGACGAGTCGCGCGCCAGCACCGATTTTTTGCGCGCCGTACTGGGCCGCATCTCCGCCAAACGGGTGCAGGGGCTGCAGCAGCAAGGCATGCTCAGCGCCACGCCCTCGGCATTTTTCTTTGAAGGCGCAGGCCAGTCGATGACCTGGGTGGGGGTGATGCCGGCGCGTTACGGCGTCGGTGGCCGCTACCATTTCCGGCTGGCGATGGGCAGCTATGACGGCGCGCCTGCCGTCATGCTGAGCTACCTGCCCTGGATCGACCAGCAGACCCTGCCCGACTGGGGTGGGGCACAGACCTACCCGCTGCTGCAGCATGCAACGGGCCTGTCTTTCCAGTACCTGGACGGGGCCATTGACCCGCCGCAATGGGGCAGTGACTGGGGCGCGGTGGATCGGCTGCCGCAGGCGGTGCAGGTGGTGATGTCCACCGAGTCGATGGTGCTGGCACCGGTGGTGGTGCAGTTGCGCGTGATGCCCGCGGGGGATCCCCGAGGAGGCGGCGGCGGCGCGAGCTTGGGAGGCTCGAGCGGATGATGCGCTTACAGATTCAACGCCGCACGGCCACGGCATCCTCCCAGCAGGGGATGGCCCTGATCGCCGTGCTTTGGCTGGTTGCGGCACTGAGCCTGATGGTCACGGGCGTCAGCGGTGTGGTGCGCCAGGAAGCCAAGATGGTGGGGGTTGCCAAGGACAAGGTGACCGCGCAGGCGGTGGGCGATGCGGCTGTGGTCATGGTGTTGCAGCAGCTGTCGGCCGACCGCACGATCTTGCAGGAAACCACCGAAACCTCGGTCAACTACCAGGGCGCGCAGGTGGCGGTCAGTGTGATGCCGCTCAATGGCCTTATCAATATCAATGGCGCATCGCTGCCACTGTTGACGGCCCTGATGAGCGTTGGTGGCGGACTGCCCGAATCTGCAGCCCAGGAACTCGCCGTGGCGATCCTTGATCGCCGTGAACGCGCGTCGCTCGATGGCCGCCGCCCTGAGCGTTTTGAAGCGATAGAAGACCTGATGCAGGTGCCCGGAATCGATTACGACCTCTATGCTAGACTCGCGCCCTTGATCACCGCGTCAACCACCGGCTCGGGAGGCGCCACGGTCAATCCGCTGGCAGCTCCTCCGCAAGTTCTGCGGGTGCTGGCCAATGGCGACGAGGGTATTGCAGCCCGCATTGCTGCATCGCGGGGCCAGCCTGGCCTGGATACCTCTGGCCTGGACGCCAACCTGGCGCGACCCGGCGGGGCGCAACGCCGTTACCGAATAACCGCCCAGGTGCCGATGGCCGATGGACGTATTTTTCTCGTAGATCGCAGTGTGTACTTTGGGGCCAGAACGCGGGACGGTCTGCCCTGGTACACGTTTGAGGCGCGCCAGATGCTGCAGCCTGCATCCTGATCGAAGCAAAGAACCCTTATGGCAATTTCAACTGAATCGCGCTTTTTTGGGCTGGATCTGAACCAGCTCAAGGCCGATGTTTTCAAGACATGGCGCAGGGCGCCGCAGTGGCCGCCGCTGTCATGGTTGCGGCCCGAGCAGATGCTGCGCCTGGTGCCTGCCGAAGGCGCGCCCAGCGTGGTGTGGGAGAGCGGCCAGCCGGTGGCCAAGGCCGGGCGGGAGCCTGCGTTTTGGGCGGTGGAGCTGCCCGAGCACATGGTACTGCGCAAGACGGTGGCCCTGCCTGCCTTGGACCCCCAGGATTGCGCCAGCGCTGCCGAGCTGGAAGTGCAGGCGATCAGCCCCTTTGCCGCAGACGACCTGCTCTGGGGTTACACCGAACTGAGCCGCAGCAGCAAGGCGGTCAAATTGCTGGTGGTGCTGGCCTCCAGGACCCAGACCGAGCCCTATCTGCAGGCCCGGGTCGCGGAGCAATTGCACCTGCAAACGCTCAAAGGGCAGACCAAGGCCGAATCCTTGGAGCAGCCCGAGGTATGGGTGTTTGCTCCGGAGCGCAGCCCCGTGGTGTTCCAGGGCTTTGGCGAACACGCCCGTTATGCCTGGGGCCGCAAGCGGCTGTGGTGGAATGTGGGTGGCGCGGCGCTCGCCTTGCTGTTGTGCGCTGTGATTGCTGCCACCCCTACGGCGCAGCTGCGGCTGCGCGCGATTGAGGCAACCCATGCCTATGAAGGCATGGCCGCCAAGACCGCCGATGTGGTGGCCAAGCGCGATAGCCTGATCCAGAGTGCCGACAAGGTCGCGGGCCTGTCGGAGTTGCTGGGCGAACGCATTGATGGGGTCCAGGTGCTCAGCATGCTGACCCATGTGCTGCCCGATGATACGGCGCTGCAATCGGCGCGTATCCAGGGCAGCAAAGTAACGATTTCCGGTTTGACCGAGAATGCGTCGGCCCTGATGCAGAAGCTGAGCAACCAGGATGGCGTCAAGGATGTGCGCGCGCCCAGCGCCGCTACCCGCATGGGCGGCGGCACCAAAGAGAATTTCACTATCGAGTTGGGGCTAGATGCCAAGGTATTTGGTCCCAAGACTGTGGTAGAGGCAGAAGCTGCGAAACCACAGCCTGCAGAGCCAGCCGCTGCTGCACCCCTTGGGGCCGATGCCCCGACCGCTCCGGTAGGAGTTGCGCCTGCCGCGCCACCTACTGCCGTCGCACCGGCAGCGGGCGCCACCACTGGCACAGCCCCCCGCCCAGCCTCCAAAGCCACATTGGGTGGCAGTACCAAGCCGAGAGCCAGCCTGGGTGGCTCTGTAACCCCTCCCCCTGACGCTGGAGGGAAACAACCATGATAGTGACCCGCCCCAACCGCAAAGAACTGCTGATCCTAGTTGCCACCGCTTTGCTGGTGCTGCTGCCCTTGATTGGTCTTGGCAGTTATATCGCCAGCAAACACCTTTGGGCGCAGGCGCGTCTGTCGGAGTTTGAGCCCCGTTATGCGCGACTGCGCGGCCTGGATCTGCAGCGCGAGGAGATTGACCAGTCGCTCGAGCGTGCCTTGCAGATCCGTGCTGAGTATATTTACCCCGCCAGCCAGGATGTGGCGCAGACCGGCAATGCCGTGCAGCAGAAGGTGCGCAGCCTGTTGACCACGGCAGGGTTGACGGTGGTCAGCAGCCAGGTGTTGCCGGCCAAGGAAGAAAAGGGTTTTGACCGCATTCCGCTGTCGGTACGCGCTGAAGGTGACTTGCTGGCCGTAGATAGCGCGCTCGCCGTGCTGAATGAGCAGCTGCCAGTGATGCTGCTGGCCGATGTCGAAGTCAGAAACCAGGGCACTTTGCAAGTGATGAATGAGAAGATGGCGCCTCGCCTGAGCCTCCAGATGACCTTGAGCGTGTTGAGGGAGCGTCCATGAAACGCTATACAAGTGTCATTTTGATAGCTGCCAATGTGGTGTTGGTCCTGCTTTTGGTCTGGATGTGGCTCAGCCCCAGCGGTGGCTTGAAAAATTCCCATTGGACCATGCCCCGAGGGCAGAAATCCAACCTGGACGATATCGTCCCTCGCCTGGGCAAGGCACAGGCGATGGACCATAGCCAGTTTCTGGCGATGCTTGATCGTCCCTTGTTCTCTCCTACCCGGCGCCCGCCACCTCCACCACCGGTGGCGGCTGCGGAGGCGCCACCGCCTCCGCCGGACTACCTGGCCGATGCGGTGCTCAGCGGCGTTTATCTCAGTGCGGACGGCAAGACCGGCGGCATCATCATCAATTTCCAGGGCAAGGACAAATCCCTGCCGCTGCAGGGCTTGCTTGATGGCTGGACCTTGAGCTCGGTCGCAGATAACCGGGTGTATTTCACCCGTGCAGGCGTGACCAAGGAAATTGCCTTGCAAAAGGGCAAGCTGCAGCAGGGTTATGGCGGGGCGACAGAGACCCATGCGTCTGCCAGAGCTCTCCCTGTCCAGATCGCTCAGCCCCCTGCCGGCACCGATACTCCTCCACCTCGTCGCCGTGCAAGTCTGGGTGGCTCTACCGCTGCCCAGCGCCCTTGAGCGCGGCAATCCCTATATATATAGATAGATCCTAGGGTTAGAACCATGAAGTCTCCCGTATTTTTCAAGACTGCACTGGTGGTCGCACTGGGCCAGATGGGCATGCTGCTGCCGCTCCATGCGCAAACGGCCGTGCAAGCCAATGGCTCCGCCCCGGTCATCCAAGCGCCAAATATCCTGATCACCCCTAAGTTGGGTGGCGACGAGGAAGAGGAATCGACTGAGCCACGCGTGCTGCGTGGCACAGACAAACTGCTCAATATCGACAAATCAGCTCCCGTTGCCGCCGGCGCACCCGTCAGCTTCCGCTTTGAGGAAGCACCAGTGGCCGAGGTGGTTCGCACCGTGCTGGGCGATATCCTCAAGATCGACTATGTGATGCACCCGCCGCTGCAGGGCACGGTGACCTTGACGACCCCGAAGCCGATCGACCCGGACAAGGCAGTCTTCCTGCTGGAGGCGGCGCTGCAGGCCAACGGCCTGGCGATGGTGCGCGATGCCCGCGGCACCTACCAGGTGGGCAAGCCCGAGGCGTTGCGCAGCCTGGTGGGCAATGTGCGCATGGCTGGGGCTCCTGGCAGCATGGCTCCTGGCTATGGTGTGATCGTGGTGCCGCTGCAGTACATTGGCGCCACCGAGATGTCCAATATCCTCAAGCCCATCATCCCGGCAGAGGCCCTCATCAAGGTGGATACCGTGCGCAATGTGCTGATCATGCAAGGCACACGCACCCAGTCCGAAGGCTGGATGGAGATGGTCAAGACCTTTGATGTGGACCTGCTCAAGGGCATGTCGGTGGGCATCTATCCGCTCAAGCACGCCTCGATCGAAGAAGTCAGTGCGGCGCTGCAAATGGTCAATGGCGGTGGTGGCCAGGCAACGCAGGGCCAAGGCGCTGCCGGGTCTGCAGGCATAACGGGTGGCGCTGCGAGCGCTGCCGCTGCGCGCCGGCCTGGCCAGGCGACTGGCGCTGCTGCCAGTGGGGGAGGCAATAACCAGCTGAGCGGCAATGCGGCCGCTGCGGCCGCGCTGCTGACCTCGCTGGGCGATTCCAACCCGCTGTTTGGTGCGCTGCGCGTGCTGCCCATCCCGCGCCTCAACGCGCTGATGGTGATTACGCCGCGTGCCTCCTATCTGGATGAAGCCGAACGCTGGATTCGCCGTCTCGATGTGCCAGGTTACGGTGGCAGCGAGCCCGAGCTCTATGTCTACCGCGTGCAAAACGGCAATGCCAAGTACCTGGCCCAAGTGCTCAACGGCATCTTTGGCGGCCAGCAGGGCGCTGGCGGCAACATGACCTCGGGTGTTGCGCCTGGTCTCAATGGCGTCAACAACAATAACAACAACCGTACAGGCGGTTTCAACAGCTTTGGCAGCACCTCCGGCTTTTCCTCTGGCTTCGGCAACAACAATTCCAACCGTTTTGGCACCAGTGGAAATTCCCAGCAGCAAGGCGGCACACCGACCATTACTGCCACAGCCATTGGCGATATCCGAGTCGTAGCCGATGAGTTCAACAACACCATTCTGGTCTGGGCCACCGGCTCGCAGTTCCGCAAGATCGAGTCTTCGCTGAAACGCCTGGATGTGGCGCCTATCCAGGTGCTGATCGAGGCCAGCATCATTGAGGTGACGCTCAATGACAATCTGGAATACGGCGTAGAGTGGCTGTTCCGCAACAGTGGGATTGGAGTGAATGGTCGCGATTATTCGGGTACTGGTAGCCTGGGCACTTTGGGGGCTACGAGTTCTAGCGCCGCTGCTGTCACGAAGGGGAGCTTTACCTACTCCCTGTTCAATAGCGGTGGTGATATCGCCGCCCGCTTGAGTGCGGTAGCGGGCCAGGGGCAGGTGAAGATGCTGTCCAGCCCATCTGTGATGGTGATGGACAACCACCCTGCATCCATTACGGTCGGTGAGCAGATCCCAATCAGGGTTGGAAGTAGCTATGTACCGTCCAACAACTATGTATCCGATAACTACCAGCTGAAGGACACAGGTGTGATTCTGAATGTCACGCCTTCGGTCAATTCTGGCAATATGGTCAGTTTGCAGATCGACCAGTCCGTCATCGACAGCGCCGGCCTTGACACCGCATCGCAACAGACCAAGTTCTCCAACCGCCAGCTGGTCAGCAAGCTGGCCGTGCGTTCTGGTGAGTCGATCGTCATGGGCGGCTTGATCAGAGACAGGAATGAAGATACCAACTCAGGTATTCCTTTGCTGAAAGACATTCCGATCATCGGCAAAGCCTTCAGCAGCACCACCAGACAAACAGGACGAACGGAACTTTTGCTGGTGATGACACCTCGTGTCGTACGAACCGATGTAGATGTCCGTGAGGTCAGCGAAGAGCTGCGTGACCGCCTGCGTGGCTTGAATGACGATGATCTGTTGATTCGCTCGAATGCATCTACGCGCCCTGCGTCGCATGTCGCCCCTGTGCAGCCTGTGCAGGCACAGTAATAAGCTATGTTGTAAAGATATTGAAAAATGACTTCAAATTTGATGATTCAATCCGCGAAAGCTTTGTTTGCAATCGGCGCTGCCGCCTCGTTGGTGGCTTGTGCCAGCTTTCAGCCAGACCCGCCGGAACAAGCCGTTGCCAAGCGTGCCCAAGGCTATTGGGATGCACGCCTCAAGGGTGATGCGGAGAAAGCCCGCAGCTATATGAATGATGCCTTCCGTCAAGCGGTCGATGACAAGCGCTTTGCCAAGAACTACATGGCTACCTTTGCGGTGGGTGCCGAGGTGAAGAAGGCGACTTGCGAGCCCGAAAAGTGCGAGGTTGGCGTGAATTTGAAGGTCAATCCTCCGATTCCTGGCCGAAAAATGGGTACCATTGACATGTATTCGACGCAAACTTGGTTGCTCGAAGACGGTCGGTGGAATCTCTACCAGGCACCTTGATGCTGACAGGCATGCGTGCAAGCTTATCTGTATGCGGTTGGCTGTTGTAAATACTCAACAGGCTGCTAAAAAAAACAGGCTGCTTGCTTTGCATACCCCGTGAGCGCTATGCTATTATTTCTTAGCGTAAACAATCGTGGTAGTTGCGCTGACTAACTTTTTTTAACTGGAGTGTGTTTATGAAGAAAAATGTTCTGGCACTGAGCATTGCTGCCATGATTGGTGGTTTTGCAGGCGCCGCGTCTGCCCAATCCGTGTTCCCTAACAGCACGATGACCCCCCCAACCGCTACTGCTCTGGAACAGAGCGAAGGCGGTGCAGGTCACATCCTGGTGGTGCCTTACTTCACCTCGCAAAACGACAACATGTCCGTGTTCCACGTGGTGAACACCGACACCGTCAACGGCAAGGCTCTGAAGGTTCGTTTCCGTGGCGCCGCCAACTCTGACGATATCTTGGACTTTACCGTGTTCCTGTCGCCTGGTGACGTGTGGACCGGTTCGGTGCAAGGCAACGAACAAGGTTCGTACTTCCTGACCAACGACAAGAGCTGCACGTTGCCCGATATCCGTGGCCAACAAGTTCAGTTCGTGACCGACCGCCTGCCATCTGGTGCTGACGCTGCCCAGACCAAGGAAGGTTACATCGAAATCCTGAACATGGCTGACATCTCCGGTACCTCCACCGCGATGTACAAGGCTACCAAGCACGTTAACGGCGTGGCACCTTGCACCAGCGACGTTCTGGACGCAACCCTGAGCATCAACCCTCTGGATGTTGCCAGCGTGACCGCTGCCAAGACCTCCGGTTTTGACACCCCATCGGGCAAGCTGACTGCTGACTGGTACATCCTGAACGTGAACCAAACCACCACGTTCTCCGGTGCTGCTACCGCTATCGCCGCTACCGGCGGCAATGGCCGTGGTAACTTCGTGCTGTTCCCACAGGACGAAACCAACTCTGCCGCTAACGCTACCAACGCAGCTCAGCTGACTGCTGATCCACTGCTGAAGGCCGGTATCGTCAAGCCTGTGAACTTCGACTTCCCAGATCTGTCGACGCCTTACCTGGCTGCTACGGCTAACCCAGAAGCACAAGCTTCGCGTCTGACGCAAGCTGTGGCCAACACTGGTGTGTCGAACCAGTACGCTCTGGACGCGGTTATCTCCGCTAAGACTGACTGGGTGCTGTCCATGCCTACCCGTCGTTACAGCGTGGGCGCTGACTACACGAAGAAGCCTGCAGACGCTGGCTACCGCGTGTTCAACGATGGCGTGGTGGACCTGTCTGGTGCAGCTTACTTCACCGAAACCAACACCTACGTGAACACCGCTAACGGTCTGATCTGCGCGAACACCAGCGGCTACACCTTCTGGGATCGTGAAGAAACCTCCAAGCGCAACGGCGCTGTGATCTCGCCTAGCCTGCTGAAGGGTCTGGACTTCTGCGGCGAAGTGAACGTGCTGTCGTTCAACGACGCAGCTGGCAAGTCGGTGCTGGGTGCAACCGTTGCTCGTACCAACGTTCAAGTTGGTTACGAAAACGGTTGGGGCGCTATCAACTACACCAAGGCTCTGCCAGTGGTTGGTTCCTCCTTCATCAAGCTGTCCAACAGCGGCGGTCTGGCTAACGGCTTCAGCGGTACCTACGGTATCACCTGGCCTCACCGTTTCGCTAAGTAATCTCTCTTAGGCCCTTCGGGGCTTACGAGCTAGATTTCTAGTGAGTCCAAAAGGACAGAGAGCAATCTCTGTCCTTTTTTTGTTTTTTGTAAGGTGTTGGATGCCCGTGCTTTCCGCTGGGGTTCCATGAATTCTTGTTTGCTCAGCTTTTGCTATGCTGCATCTTTTGAGTTGAGGAATGCTAGATGCGTAGTTGGTTGACTTCCCTGGGATTGGTGGCTGTATTGGGTGCCAGCAGTGCGGCTGTAATGGCACAAACGGCAGATCCCGTGCTGATTGAAGGCCACGGTGTAGCAGTGCGGGAGAGCGACATCTTGAGCGATGCCAAGCGACTCCCTCCTGAGATGCGTGCATCCTTTCTGGCTCGCAAGGACAGTGTTGCCCAGATGGCTGATGCGATCTACATTCGTCGCGTTCTAGCACTGCGTGCGACCGAGGCCCAAATGGGCAAGCAGTCCGAGACTGCAGCTGCGCTGAAAATCGCCAACGACAAGATTCTGTCGGACGCCTATCTGGTGACGTTCGACAAGGCGCACACGCCCGATCAAAAGTTACTGGACGCACAGGTCCGTGCAGCCTACCAGGCCAACAAAGACAAGTACCAAGCGCCTGAACAGGCGCATGTGGCTCACATTCTGATTGCCAACCAGGACGATGCAAAGGCCAAGGCGCAGATCGAGAAGCTGCGCCAAGAGGCAGCATCTGGTGCTGATTTTGCCAAATTGGCCAAGGAGAACTCTTCGGATACCAGCTCTGCGCTCAAAGGCGGCGATCTGGGCTTGGTCCCCCGCGGTCAGACGGCTCCTGAGTTTGAAGCAGCTGCATTTGCGCTGAGCAAACCGGGCGATCTGAGTCCAGTCATCAAGACGCAGTTTGGCTACCACATCATCAAGCTGATTGAAAAGAAGCCTGCCCGAACCATGGCGTTGGAGGAGGTGAAGCCTCAACTGGAGAAGCAATTCATCCAGCAGGCGATCCAGCAGGCACGCACAGCTGAAGTAGAAAAGATCAATGAGCAGACAAAAACCGACTCTGCCAATCTGGAAGCCTTGTCCGCCAAGTTTGCGGTACAAAAATAAGATCTTGTCCCAAGACGGACAACAAAAGAGGAGGCCCTGCCTCCTCGACTTGTTTATGCCATGCTGATAGGCTTGGCACGCTCATTGATAAGCCCCTGTCTATGCTGGACTCCCTGATAAAAAATACCCGCGAGTTGGTCGCCAGTCGCGCCCTGGTCGGCGTGATGACGCGCCGAGAAGTGGCAGCGCGCCATGCCGGTACCGCGCTGGGCGTCATCTGGCCCTACCTGCAGCCGCTGCTGTCCGTGGCGGCCTACTACCTGGTGTTCGACATCGTGTTTGCGATGCGGCTGGGAGAGGGTGCATCCAGCCATGCAGTGGGCACCTTTCTGATTGTCGGCGCGCTACCCTGGATGGCCTTTTGCGATGCGGTCTCGCGCGGGATGGGCAGCCTGCTGGAGGCGGGCTCCATCTTGCAGAAGAACCCGCTGCCGCCGGTGCTGTTTCCGGTGCGATCGGTGCTGGCCAGCTCCTGGATCTTTGGCCCCTTGATGCTGCTGCTGGCGCTGTGCTATATCCCCGTTCACCATATGCAATGGGGGGTACTGGCCTTGCTGCCGCTGATGGCCATGCAACTGCTGATGACCTTGCTGCTGTCCTATGCGCTGGCGATTTTTGCAGCAGCCCTGCGTGATACCGTGCAGCTGGTGGGCTTTGCGTTGTCGGTGGGCATTTACCTGACACCGATTCTGTTTCCGATCACGATGTTTCCGCAGGGCTGGCGCTGGTTGCTATGGCTCAACCCGATGGCGTCCTATGTGATGGGCTACCAGTCGGCACTGCTGCAAGGCCAGTGGCCTGAGCTGCAGGTCTGGGTGGTGAGCGCTGTGTGGATTGCAGTGCTTGCCGTGGTGGTGAATGTGCTGGTGCGGCGCAGCCGCGACCAGCTGGTGGACTGGCTATGACGGGCATGCAGATGGCGAAGATGCAAGAGACCGCCGCCGTGCTGGTGGTGAAGAACCTGGGCAAGGAATACAAGCTCTATGATTCGCCGCGCCAGCGGGTGAAGGCGCTGCTGAGTGGCCGTGCCATGCACCGCAGCCACTGGGCGCTGCGCGATGTCAGTTTCAGCCTGGGACGCGGCCAGTGCATTGGCGTGGTGGGCGACAACGGGGCCGGCAAAAGCTCGCTGCTCAAGCTCTTGGCCGGCACCATGCAACCGTCCGCAGGCTCGATTGAGCGCTCGGGCCGCATTACCGCCATTCTGGAGCTGGGCGCTGGTTTTCACCCCGATTTCAGCGGCCGCGACAACCTGTATTTTGCCGGCAGCCTGATTGGCATCAGCCATGAGGAAATGCGCAAGCTCGAACCCGAGATCATTGCGTTCTCCGAGCTGCAGGACGCCATCGACCGGCCCGTCAAAACCTATTCTTCGGGTATGAATGTGCGCCTGGCCTTTGCGCTGGTCACTGCCGTGCAGCCCGATGTGCTGATCGTCGATGAGGCGCTGGCCGTGGGTGATCAGAGCTTTCAGAAAAAGTGCATCGAGCGCATTCTGGACTTTCGCCAAAAGGGCTGCACCATCCTCTTTTGCTCGCACAGCCCCTATCATATCCGCCATCTCTGCGATGCCGCTCTGTGGCTGGAGCAGGGGCAGGTGCAGATGTTTGGCGAGACCGAGGCGGTGCTGGCGGCATACGATGTGCGCACCCGCCAAAAGCGGGATGAAAAGGACCAGCTGCAGTGGGGCGATGATGCGGCAGGCCTAACGCCCGGTGCATTGGCCGATGTGGCCGCAGCGGCTATCGCCACCGAGCCTGCCGATCCGCTGGACACCCCATATGCCGTGCAGCCACCGGACCTGCCCCCGTCTGAAGACGCTGGCAACGCCTGCATTCTGTCGGTCGATATTGCCAACCTGGGCCCAGGCGACCCACCGGTGCTGCAAGGCCAGAATCTGGTCGTCACCATCAAGGCACGCGGCAATGGTGCAGAGCGGCCCAATATCGGCTTCATGATCGAGCAGAACAAGGGTGTGGGCATTGCCTGCCTGGCCACGCACGAGGAAGGCGCTGTGCCCGTGCAATTGGCCGACGGCAGCTGGCAATCGGTGCTGACTTTCCCCGATCTGCCACTGCACAGCGGTGACTATGTGGTCAGCGCCTTTTTGTTCGATGGCTCGGGCCTGGCCGTTTACGACCAATGGTTCCAGTACAGCGTCTTCCGTTTTATCTACCCCAAGCCACTGCCTGGGCTGGTACGATTGCCCCACCACTGGGGCTGAGGCTGCGCGCAAGAGTGCGTGCGGCTTGCACCCCAGCCAACGAGCGCGCCAGCATCTGCGCTGGCGCGCTCATCGCCACCAGATTTATGACCACGAATTCTCCCTCTGCGACCAGCCAGGGCCAGCAGCTGCTGGCCGATGCCCAGCTGATGCTGGCACATGGCAATTTTGAAGCGGCCTCGGGCCTCTTGCTGCGTGCCCGTGCCGAAAAGGACGTGATGCTGGCAGCGCATGCGCTGATCGAGCAGCACGGGCTGACTGGCTCGTTTCGCAACATCTTTGGCCTGGACTGCACGATTTCCTCGGCCGATGATATTTTTGGCTTCTTTGCCGGCCACGCCAGCAGCAGCAACCCGCTGCGCGATTACCTGGCCGATGGCTGGCGCACCTTGGCCGAGCTGATGACGGTGATGGAGCGGGTGGGCCAGCCGCTGGTGCAGAGCCAGCATTTTCTGGAGTTTGCCAGCGGCCATGGCCGCTTTACCCGCCATCTGGCCCATCTGCTGGGGCCGGACAAGGTGACGGTGTCCGATGTGGTGCCCGATGCGGTGGACTTCGCGCAGCGCACCTTTGGCGTGCAGGGCTTTGTCTCGGCCAGCGTCCCTGAGCAGTTGGTGGCGCCGCGCCAGTACGACACGGTCTTTGTGCTGTCGCTGTTCAGCCACCTGCCGCGCGCCACCTGGGGCCGCTGGCTGCAGGTGTTGTACAGCGTGGTGGCGCCGGGGGGCATTCTGGTGTTCAGCACGCATGGCATCAAGGCGGCCCGGTTTGACAGCGTACCGCTCGACGACGAGGGATTTTTCTTTGCGCCGTCGAGCGAGTCGCACGCGATTGACCCGAACGAGTACGGCACAGCCTTTACGACCGAAGCCTTTGTGCGCGCCCGCATTGCCGAGACCGCGGGCGCCGACAAGCTCGAATATTTCTCGCCCGTGCAGTTCTGGAACCACCAGGATGTGTACGTGCTGCGAAAGCCATCATGAACCGCGGAAGCCGTATGCGCCGCCTGGCGCAATTGCGTGAAAAGCTGCTGGGCCTGCCTGACTTTGACGACAGCCGAATTACCGACGAGTGGTTCCGTTCTCACTTCCACTACGCATCCGATGTGGTGGCACAGTGGCTCAGCCCGGTCATGGATGTGAGTTCGGCCCGGCTGCTGCAGTTTGGCTGCGGCGATGGCATCACCGATCTGGCCCTGGTGCTGCGCCATGGCGCGGGGGCCATCCACGGCATCGATGTGCGCCAGGAATACGCCAAGCTGCCCCGCATTGCGCAGGAGCAACTGGGCATGCAGCGCATTCCGGCGGCGCTGAGTTTTCAGACCATCACGCCCAGCGCGCCGCTGGCGGGCCAGGCGCCGCTCTATGACGGCATCATGAGCTGGTCGACCTTTGAGCATGTGCAGCGCGACCAGCTGCTGCCCATCCTGAAAGACCTGCTGGCCTGCCTCAAGCCCGGCGGGCATTTCTTCTTGCAGATCGAGCCGCTGTTCTACTCGGCCTTTGGCTCGCACCTACGCCGTTATGACGATGTGGCTTGGCACCACCTGCTGGTGGACGAGGATGCGCTCTGGACGGTGATTGAAGGCTATGACGGCGAACTCAGCCCCGATGAGGTGGACTTTGGCTTTGCCGATTTTGGGCCGGAGGGCTACAAGCGCTTTGTGTTCAAGGAATACCAGGAGCTCAACCGCCTGACTGCCGATGAGCTGGTGGCGCTGGCCAAGGAGGCGGGCTTTACGGTGGCGCGCGAGGAGCGCCGCCACTATGAACCGGGGCCCGTGCCCGAGGCCTTGCTGGCGCAGTACCCGCGTGAGGTGTTGACCAACAACGAGATCTTTTTGCTGCTGCAGCGCCCCGTTTGACCGCTGGCCGGCAGCCCGCTCTGGGCCCCGGCCAGTTTTCCGTCAGGCGGCGGGTTGGGTGCCTGCCGCAGCTGCTGCCGGCTGCAGCGGCACCGAGACGCTGGCGCTGTAACTCAGGCGCTGCATGCGCTGGCCCAGGCCGCTGCGGCTAAAGAGCCGGCGGTTGATCGAGGGCTGGCAGTGCAGCGGCGTGCGCACCAGCCAGCAGGTATGGCGCACTTCAAATGCGGGGTGGAAGTAGGGATCGCCCTGGTCCAGAAAATCGCGCCAGCGGCTGGCGAACAGCGCCGAATCCTCGGGGTGCGGGTCGTAGCCTTCGGCCTTGCCCCGGGTGATCGACTCATGGTGCACCAAGGTGGCCTGCGGGCAGTACAGCACGCGCCAGCCTAGCTGCAAGCTGCGCAGGCACAGGTCCACATCGCCAAAGCCCACGGCCAGCTTTTCGTCGTAGCCGTCGATGGCATCAAACGCGTCCTTGCGCATCAGCAGGCAGGCGGCGGTCACGGCAGATACTTCGTGCGTGCTCACCAGGCGGCCCATGAAGGCGATATCGACGCGGTCGGGCGGCAGCTTCAAGAACTTGCCATAGTGCTCGGCGATGCCAAAGGCGCCCACGCAGACGCCGGCGTGCTGTATCGAGGTGCGGTCAGGGTAGAGCAACTGCGCGCCCACCATGCCCACGCTCGCGTCCTGGCACTGCGACAGCATGTGCTCCAGCCAGCCGCTCTCCAGCGCCTCGATGTCGTTGTTGCAGAACAGGTAGTGGCTGTAGGGCCGGGTCAGCTGGCGCACCGCCCAGTTGTTGATCGCCGAGAAATTGAAGGGACCCTGGTAGCGCAGCACGGTGGCGCTGCCTTCTTGCTCCAGTTGCGCAAAGTAGTCGAGGCTGGCCTGCTCGGTCGATGCATGATCGATCACGATCAGGTCGTAGGCGGCATGCTGCACGGTGGCGCGGATGCTGTCCACGCACTGGCGCACGAGGCTGCCGTAGTTCTTGGTCGGGATGATGATGGCCACGCGCTGGCCATCGGCGATCTGGTGCTGCGTTTCAAAGAAGTTGAACGACACCCCGGGGGCCGAGCGCGCCGCCACGCCGCTGCGGTCCAGGTGGCGCTGCAGTACGGCGGTCGATGTGCTCATCACCTGGGCCATCTTGTCGTGGCCGGCCGAGCCGGTGTGGGTGCGCCATTGGTAGAGGATCTCCGGCAGGTGCACGATGCGGCTGGCCGCTTCGCTGATCCTCAGGATCAGGTCGTAGTCCTGCGAGATGCCCAAGGCCTCGTCAAAGCCACCCAGGCTGCGCAGCAGCGCGGTGCGAAAGCCCACCATGTGCACGATATAGGGGTGGCTGCGCAGATATTCGGGCGAGAAGGCCGGGCGGTGGAAGTACTGCAGCACCTCTTTGCCATCAGGGCTGACCAGCACTTCGTCCGAGTACAGCATGTCCGGGTCATCGGCCATGACGCTTTGGGCGACGCGGTAGATGGCCTGGGGCTGGAGCAGGTCGTCATGGTCGAGCAGTACGACAAACGGAGACGTGGCCAGCGCCAGCGCCCGGTTGCTGGCGTGCGACACGCCATGGTTGTTCTCGCCCAGGTGCAGCTTGATGCGCGGCTCCTGCGCGGCCAGCTCCTGCAGCATCTGGCGCACATGGGGCTTGGGCGATGCATCGTCGGCAATGCACAGCTCCCAGTGCGGGTAGATCTGGGCGCGTACCGAGTCGACCATCGCGGTGAGCATGGCCGGGTCGGTGTTGTAGGTGGGCACCAGGATGGAGATGCTGACGGGCTGCTTTAACGCGGCAATCTCGGCGCGCAGCACGGGCAGCACTTCGCTGGCCAGGCGCTGCTGGTAGTCCTGCCAGGCATCGGTAGGGGCGACGGGCACCGTCGGTGCATCGGGATGGCCCAGCGACAGCAGCTGGTGCTTGAGCATCTGGGTGCCGCCCGTGCGCCAGGCGCGCCAGAGCCTGCGGCTGTTGCTGCCCAACTGGCGTGGATCGGCGGCCAGCAGGTACAGGCTGCGGCCCAGCTGGCGCAGCTTGTGGGGCAGCTTGCGCAAGGTAGAGAGAGTGGATGACAAGGAATGGCTCTTTGTTTTTGTAGCGGTGGGTGCTTGATTTGCAAGCACTATTGGCCTATTTTATTTAATTGGCAGACTGGCGCAGGCCCGTCAGGTAATCGTGCCCGTAGCTCCAGGGCTGCAGGTACTGGGCCTTCCGCTCGACCGCAGCCGCCGGCGCCGGCAGCGGTGGCTGGCCTTCCACGTACTGGCGCTGGCGAATCTCCTGCATCAGCGCCAGCCATTCGTCGGCCGAGGTGCTCCAGGGGCGCAGCCAGGTCCAGGGGCGGCCTGCCAGGCGCTCGGGGAAGGCGCCGATATCGGGCGCGATCACCGGCATCCCCGCCTGCAGGCAGGCGCTCAAGGTGTAGCTATAGGTCTCGGGCCACAGCGCCGGGAACCAGACCACATCGGGCTGGAGGCGCGCCATCAGCGCGGGCAGGTCGGCATCGTCATAGGGGCCATGGATGGTCAGGCTGGCATGGGGCTGGGTGCGCATGCGGCGGTGCGGGTAGCCCAGCAGGTGCAGCTCGACAGGCGCCTGGCTCTGGGCGGCGGCCAGCGCTACGGCTTCCATCACATCGCCCCCCTTGGCCAGGCTGACGCCGCCGAGGATAAAGACGCGCAGATGGGCATGGGGCGCCAGCGGCTGGCCCTTGGGAACAGGCAGCGAGGCGGCATCGGGGATGTCATGGTGCGTGACATAGCGCACTGGCGCATCGGGGAAGTACTGGTGCATGCGCAGTGCCGCATCCTTGCTGGGCGCGAGCACATAGCGCGCCTGGTTCAGGAACAGGCGGTGGCGCATGCGCCAGGCATCGATGTACTCACCGGTGGGTGCCGGCTCGGCGCCCGAGCACTGCGGGCACTGTGGCACACCCAAGGCCGCATAGCGCGGGTTGTGGGTGGGCTCCATCAGGTTGATCTGCGGGCAGATCGCGTAGTAGTCGTGGGCGGTGAAGTCATAGCGCACACCCAGCAGCTCGGGCAGGCGCATCACTTCCAGGTTCAGCCCCATCAGGTGGTGGAAGTGGACATGGCTCACGCCCAGCTCGCGCAGCAGCGCCACCAGCGCTTCAGACTGCGTGGGCCAGTGGAACTCCTCGTCATAGCCCTCGGCGGCATCGAGCCACTGCAGGCGGATGTAGTTGTCTTCCAGCGGGGTCAGGGCCAGCGATACCGCGCGGTCGCGCAGGCTGTGGGCCAGCTCCTTGACATGGCGCAGCGTGCCGCCGCCCGCGTTGTGCAGCACCATCAGCACGCGCGGCAGCGGGTGCTGGCGCAGGCGCGCCTTGTCGATGGCATTGCGCGCGGCCTGGGCCGGGTTTGCCTTGAGATGCGCTTGCACCAGGCTGTCGTAGCGGGGGTGCAGTTGCAGCAGGGTCTGGTAGGCGGCCTGCTCGCGCGGCGTCTTGCTGTCGCCAAAGCTGACGCCGCCGGTGTGCAGCACCACGCTGTCCAGCGCCAGCAGATGGCGCCAGCCCAGGTCATGGGCGCGCATGCAAAAGTCGTTCTCTTCGCCGTAGCCTTTGCCGAAATGCGCCACATCGAACAGGCCGGTCTGCGCCAGGCAGTCGCGGCGGATGTACATGCAAAAGCCCACGCCGGTGGGCACCTCGACCGTCTGCCCGGCATTGGCGCTGGCGGCTAGGTGGTTCAGGCGCAGCAGATCGGCGTCGGCCGGCAGCGCATTCTTTTCGCAAAAGCGCGGGTAGCTGCAGATCGTTGCGTTGTTGGACAGCGGCGTGACGCTGCCCACGTCGGTGGCGCTGTAGGCCGCCCGGTGCAGGCGGTCCAGCCATTCGTGCGACACCTCCGTGTCGCTGTTGAGCAGCAGCACATCGTGGCTGGGGTTGAGCGCCATGCCGCGGTTGACGGTGGCCACAAAGCCCAGGTTGCTGTCGTTCTCCAGCAGCTGCACACGGCTGTCCTGCTGGGCCAGCTCGCGCAGCCAGGCGGTCAATTCCGGCTCGGGGCTGGCGTCATTGATCACCACCAGCTGGCTGTTGGTTTGCGTCGCCGCCTGCAGCACCGATTGCAGGCAACGCTGCGTATCGCCCAGGCCCCGGTACACCGGGACGATGATGTCGACCATGGCCGCGGGCTGGGCGGCTGCCAGCGGGCGCACCGGCTCGGCCAGGGTGTCAGCGGGCGCTGCTTCCTCGACCACGACGGCGAGCAGGGTCTCATCCTGCACCTCAGCCATCATCTCCGCTGCATCGACTGCTTGCACTGCATCCTGCACAGGCTCTGGCTCGGGCACATGCACGACGGCCGGGGCGGGCGCAGGCCGGCCGCGCAACCGGGCCTTGGCGCTGGCCAGTTTCTGGCCCACGCGGTAGGCCTCTGAGGCCTCGATATTGCCCAGATGGGTTTGCAGGTTGCCGATATGGGTCTGCTGGCCCTGGATATGCTCTTGCTGCTGGGCAATGGCCGCTTCCAGGTTGTCTTTCTGCGCCTGCATATGGGCCTGCAGCAGGCGCAGTTGGGTGTGGGCATCGGCCTGGGCCTGCTGGGCGCGCAGCACCTCGGTGTCGGCATGGCGGATGCGGGCCTGCAGCTCCTGGGCGCTATCGGCCAGCGCGGCGTAGTCGGCCGACATGGGCCAGCCCAGGCTCACTTCGAGCACGGCGCCCTCGGTCTGCAGGCAGTCCTGCAGCAGCGCCGGGGAAATCGGCAGGTGCAGGTGCGGGTCATCGCCGGTCAGCAACAGCAGGGTGCTGCCCGGCGCGGTGGCGGGGGCCGGCTGCCAGCTGATCTGGCTGTGCGGCACCTGGGCCAGCGCTTCGGGCTGGTCGGCGTCCCAGCGCCAGCGCAGGGCGCCGCTGGCGTCATACAGGCGCATCGCATGCAGGTGCAAAAAGCCGGGGCGGTCGGCCGGGTCCCAACGCAGGCTGGGCTGGGCGCCATCAAAGCGGGGCAGCGCAAAGCGAATGCTCTGCTGCAGGGCGCCAATCTGGCCCTTGGCAATCAGTTTGTGCGATTCGCTGAACTGGCCGGCATCGGCCCAGTACAGGTTGGTGGTGAAGCTGGCATGCGCCTTGTTGGCCTCGCTCTCGATCGCCAGCAGCGCATGGGCCTGGGCGGCAGCAGCATCGCTGCAGGGCCGGATGCTGCAGATGAACTGGTAGGCCAGCGCATCGGGCTGGGCCAGCAGGTAGCGCATCACGGCGGGCGGCAGGCTGTCGGCGGTGGTGCGGGCAAATTCGGATTCGTCGAGCGGGCGGTCGATGGTCTCGATCGACTGCACGCTCCACTGGCCCGCTTGCATCAGCCGCAGCAGCGACTGGCGGGTGAAAAAGCGCAGGTGGGTGGCGTCGAGCAGGCCTTCTTCGCGGTAGCGCAGCTCGCCCTGCATCAGCTCCATCACCAGGCCGCAGTAGCCGGCGTTGGGGATGGAGACCAAAATCTCGCCGTTTTCTGCCAGCAGATCGCGGCAGTCGGCCAGCAGTTGCTCGGGCTGGCGCAGGTGCTCAAGAACATCGGCGCAGACGATATAGTCATACTGACGCCGCGTAAAAGCCTCCGCCAGGTTGATCTGTTCCAGATCGGCCACGGCCAGATCGCGATAATACGGCCTGGCGAGCGCGGCCTCCTCGACGCTGAACGTCACACCATCGAGGGTGCAGGCCTTGTGCTCGTGCAGGTACTGGCCCAGCACGCCGGGGCCGCAGCCCAGATCGAGCACACGGGCGCCCGGCGGTATCTTGTTCGCCAGCACGGACAGCGAGCTGCGCTGCTGGAGATCGATGTGGCGGGTGTAGACGTGGTGTTCGCGGGTCATGGATATGGGAATGGGTAGGAATTCTGCCGAGATAGGCCTGCAGATGCAGGTGAAAGATGAATGACTGACAAGCAAAATCGTGTGGCAATTCTATTGTCTACATACAACGGCGAGCGGTTTCTGCCTGCGCAGCTCGATTCCCTGCTGGCGCAAAGCCATGCGGGTTGCGATATCTGGGTGCGCGATGACGGCTCCAGTGACCAGAGCCTGGCTATTGTCCGGCGCTATGCCAGCATCCATCCCAACATCCACATCCAGGCCGGCGAAAACTTTGGTTTTGTAGCTAGTTTTTACGAATTATTGCAAAACGTGGGCGCGGGCTATGGCTTCTATTTCTTCTGTGACCAGGATGACGTCTGGCTGCCCAGCAAGGTGAGCCGCGCGCTGGCGCTGCTGGAAGGCGAACAGGGCGCTGCGCTCTACTGCTCGCGCACCCAGTATGTGGACCGCGATCTGCAGCCCATCGGCCCTTCGCCCGATTACGACCGCCGCTGCATTGGCTGGGGCAATGCGCTGGTGCAGAACATTGCGACCGGTTGCACGATGGCCCTCAACCGCGCGGCACGCGAGCGCCTGCTGGCGCAGCGCCCCGGCTTTTGCCTGGCGCATGACTGGTGGGCCTACCTGGTGGTGTCGGCCTTTGGCCAGGTGGTGTTCGACAGCGAGAGCCATATCCTCTACCGCCAGCATGGCAGCAACACCATCGGCATGCAAAAGCAGGGCCTGGCGGGCCAATGGGCGCGCGTGCAGCGCTTTTGGCGCCGGCTGCGCCAGGCGGGCCCGGGCTGGATCGACCAGCTGAGCGAGTTCGACCGGCTCCATGGCGCCGACCTGGCCGATGCCCAGCGCCGCCAGCTGCGCATGCTGATCCGCTCGCGCAGCAGCTGGACGACGGCGCTGCGTGCGTCAGTCCAGCGCTATTACTGGCGCATGAGCAAGGTCGACACCTTGATCTTGCGTGTGCTGCTGGCGCTGCGCCTGTACTGAGGCGCTGTTACAACTGGCGCGCTGGGCTGATTTCCGCGCGGGCCGCTGATGGATAATGCCCGCTGATGTCCGCCAGCCCCACCTCCTTGCCTCCGTCCATTCCCGCTATTGCCCTGTCTGTCGTCAGCCATGGCCATGGGGCGATGGTGCAGCAGCTGCTCGATGCCTTGGCGCTGCACGGCGCTGGCGGCAACGGTGTCAGCCGCGTGGTGCTGACCTTGAACCTGCCCGAGCCTGCGCCCCTGGCACCTGCAGGCGGCTGGCCTTTTGTGCTGGAGCTGCGCCACAACAGCGTGCCGCAAGGCTTTTCGGCCAACCATAATGCCGCCTTGGCGGGCGCGACGGAGCCGCTGGTCTGCGTGCTGAATCCGGATGTGGACCTGCGCGGCGGCAACCCCTTCCCCGCGCTGGTGCGCGCGCTGCAGCGCCAGGGCGTGGGCCTGGCCTACCCGATGCAGGTGGATGAAAACGGTCAGCTGCAGGACAGCGAGCGGGAGCTGCCCACCCCCTGGTCCCTGCTGCGCCGCTATGCGGTCAAACGGCGCGAGACCCGGGCCGAATGGGTCAATGGCGCGATGTGGCTGCTGCCCACCCCCGTCTGGCAGGGCATTGGCGGGCTCAATACCGCGTACTTCATGTACTGCGAGGATGTGGATCTGTGCCTGCGCCTGCGCCTGGCGGGCTGGACCTTGGCGCGTGCTGATTGCGTGATAGGCCATGCCGGCCAGCGCGCCAGCCACCGCCGGGCCCGCCATGCTTTGTGGCATATTCGCAGCTTGCTGCGGCTGTGGGCCTCGGCAGTTTTTTGGCGCGCCCGGGCCTTGCTCCGGCGCACCCCCACGGCAGCACTCACGATGACTGAATAATGATTTTCCTGGCAGTGGTCGCTTTTCTCTGTACGCTCATTGGCGCGGGTTTCATCGTGCGCCGCATGCGCGGCCATGCCAAACGCTATGGCAAGGATTTGCCCCAGCGCTTCCATATGGGCAACATCCCCCGGCTGGGCGGTCTGGCCATGTTTGTCAGCCTGGTGCTGACGGTGGGCGTGGCCGGCCTGCAGAACTGGTGGGGCTACTACGGCAATGCACTGCACTGGAACCAGTGGGTGCTGTATTTCTTCATGGCGATGCTGCCGGCGGTGGCTGGCGGTATTGCCGAGGACATGACCCAGCGCATGACGGTGCGCTACCGCCTGGTGCTGACCCTGCTGACCGGCCTGCTGGCCGTCTACCTGCTGGGCATGACCGTGCCGCGCATGGGCCTGGTCTGGCTCGATACGGCGCTGAGCGCCGCGCCCTGGCTGGGCATGGCGCTGGCCGTGCTGGCCATTGCCGGCCTGCCCCATGCCTTCAACATCATCGATGGCTACAACGGCCTGGCCGGCATGGTGGCGGTCATCATCTGCGCGGCGCTCACCCATGTGGCGCTGCAGCTGGGCGACCGCGAGCTGGCGGCGATCCTGGTGATCACCGCAGCCGCCACCCTGGGCTTCATGTTCTGGAACTACCCCATGGGCCAGCTCTTTGCCGGCGATGGCGGCGCCTATGTCTGGGGCATCGTGATCGCCTTTTGCAGCATCACCTTGGTGCAGCGCCACCCCATCGTCTCGCCCTGGTTCCCGATGCTGCTGCTCATCTATCCGGTCTGGGAGACCATGTTTTCCATCTACCGCAAGCTAGCGCGCGGCGACTCGCCGGGCATGGCCGACGCGCTGCACCTGCACCAGCTGATCTACCGCCGTATCGTGCGCAGCGTGCTCGATGAAAACGCCGCCCGCCGCATGCTGCGCCGCAATAACCGGACCGCACCGTATTTGTGGGCGTTCACTTTGCTCACCGTGGTGCCGGCGGTTCTGTTCTGGCGCAACACCTATATCCTCATCGGTTTTTGTGCGCTGTTCTGTGTCTCCTATGTCGCTGCCTATCTGGTGATCGTGCGCTTCAAGCTACCAGGCTGGATTCGCTGATCAGCAGGCAGGCGGCACTTTGGGGCACAATGCGCGTTTTGCATCTTCTCCGCTGCTGTAAAGGCCTGCAACCATGACGACTCCTTCTCTCTCCATTGCCCCGCGCGACAAGGCTGAAATTCTGGCGCAGGCACTGCCCTACATCCGCAAGTTCCATGGCAAGACCATGGTCATCAAGTACGGCGGCAACGCCATGACCGACCCCGAGCTGCAGGCCGACTTTGCCGAAGACGTGGTGCTGCTCAAGCTGGTGGGCATCAACCCTGTGGTGGTGCACGGCGGTGGCCCGCAGATCGAAAACGCCTTGAAGCGCCTGGGCAAGGAAGGCAAGTTCGTGCAGGGCATGCGCGTGACCGACTCCGAAACCATGGAAGTGGTCGAATGGGTGCTGGCCGGCGAAGTGCAGCAGGATATCGTGGGCCTGATCAACCAGGCTGGCGGCAAGGCCGTGGGCTTGACGGGCCGTGATGGCGGCCTGATCCGCGCCCAAAAGCTCAAGTTGAAGGACAACAAGGATCCGTCGGTCGAGCACGATGTCGGCCAGGTCGGCGACATCCTGTCCATCGACCCCAGCGTGGTCAAGGCGCTGCAGGATGACGCCTTCATCCCCGTGGTGAGCCCGATTGGCTTTGGCGAGAACAACGAGAGCTACAACATCAACGCCGATGTGGTGGCCAGCAAGTTGGCCACCGTGCTGCAGGCCGAAAAGCTGATGCTGTTGACCAACATCCCCGGCGTGCTCGACAAGCAAGGCCAGCTGCTGACCGAATTGACCTCGCGCCAGATCGATGACCTCATTGAGGACGGCACCATCTCGGGTGGTATGCTGCCTAAATTGGCCGGCGCCATCGATGCCGCCAAGAGCGGTGTCAATGCCGTGCATATTGTCGATGGCCGCGTGCCACACGCGATGCTGCTCGAAATTTTGACTGACACGGCCTACGGAACAATGATTCGTAGTTATTGATACATTTGATTGCGTAATTGATTTGTGCATCTAGCAATGCACATGATTTTTATCATTTTTCTGCAGTTCTTTTGCAGTAAGATGTTACAGAGGGCCCAAGGTTGCGCTGGCAACCTGTGAGGCGAGTGCCTTACTTTTATCAATAAAAAATACCTGGCGGTGTTGGGAGACTGCGTCGGGTGCAGCCTCATATTCAACGCATGTCTGATCAAGAATCTTCTTTCGCCGCCGACCTCGTCGATGCGCCGCTAGAAGCCGCTAACCCGGCACCTACCCGTAAACGTCCAAAACCCGGAGAGCGTCGAATCCAGATTCTGCAGACGCTGGCAGCCATGCTGGAGCAGCCAGGCGCAGACCGCATCACCACGGCGGCACTGGCCGCGCAAATGTCGATCAGCGAGGCGGCCCTCTACCGCCACTTTGCCAGCAAGGCCCAGATGTACGAGGGCCTGATCGAGTTCATCGAGCAGTCCGTCTACAGCCTGGCCGTGCAGATCACCGGCCGCGATGTGCCGGACCCCGCCAAGACCGTGGAGCAGGGCATTGCCCAGGCCCACCGGGTGGTGGCCATGGTGCTGCAGTTTGGTGAGCGCAACCCCGGCATGGTGCGCGTAATGCTGGGCGACGCGCTGCAGTCCGAAAACCCCCGCCTGCAGCAGCGCATGCAGCAGTTCTTCGAGCGCATCGAGACCACCTTGCGCCAGTGCCTGCGCGTGGTGCCCGGCGGCGATGCATCGGCTACGCCCACCGTGGATGCCAATGTGCGCTCCAGCGTGCTGATGTCCTTCCTGATTGGCCGCCTGCAGCGCTTTGCGCGTTCGGATTTCCGCCGCCTGCCTACCGAGCAGCTCGACGCCTGCCTGTCCTTGATGGCGCACTGACGCCAGCCCACCCCATCGCAAAAGCTGCTGAGCCTGACAAGGCCAGCAGCTTTTTTCATGCGGGGCACGGCCGTTGCCGTGGTTTACCCTTGCTTTGCACACCAGCGGTTGGCAGCACACTGGGTTTGTGCAAGAATCAAAAAAAGAACGATCGTGCTATTTTTTGATTTATGACCAAACCCCTTGCTTCCACCCCAGGCCCTGCCGAGATCGCCAAGCTGGCCAAAGGCGCCCAAACGCGTGCTGCGATTGTGGATGCTGCCCTGTCCCTGGCCGCCCAAGAGGGGCTCGATGGCCTGTCGCTGGGCATGGTCGCGCTGGCCATGGGCATGAGCAAGTCCGGCGTGTTTGCCCATTTTGGCTCACGCGAGGAGCTGCAGTGCTCGGTGGTGCGCGAATACCACGAGCGCTTTGAGCGCGAGATCTTTGTGCCGGCGCTGCAGGTGCCGCGCGGGCTCGCCCGCATGCTGCACATGGCCACCGGCTGGATGGGCAGCACCGCCCAGCCCAACGATGCCAGCCGCCTCTACGGCAGCCTCTACATCAGCGGCGCGGTGGAGTTTGATGACCGGCCCGGCGATGTGCGCGATGCGCTGTCCGAGTCGGTGCGCATCTGGATGGATGCGATGCGCCGCGCGATCGTGCAGTCCCAGACCGAAGGCCAGCTGCGCAGCGATGTCGCGCCCGACCAGGTGCTGTTCGAGCTGCACGGCATCATTTTGTCGCTGCACTATGAAACCCGCTTTCTCCATGGCCCGCAGGCGCTGCGCCATGCCGCCGCTGGCCTGCGCGGCGTCTTGCTGCGCCATGCCGTCCACCCCGAGCGCGAGGCTGTCTTGATCGATGCCGCGCTGGCCCCATGCCTGGCGGCGCAGCCCGATGCGCCCGCTTCCGTTTCTGTTTGACCTCGTCATTTTTCCAAAGGACTTTCCATGCCTCAGTACACCCCACCGCTGCGCGACATGCAGTTCCTCATGCAAGAAGTGCTGGGCCTGCCCGCCCGTTTTGCCCAATTGCCGGCCTATGCCGAGGTGGACACCGGCACCATGGATGCGATTTTGGAAGAGGCCGGCAAGTTTGCGGTCGAGGTCGTGCAGCCGCTCAACCTGCCTGGTGATGCCGAAGGCTGCACGCGCAACCCGGCCGATTCGAGCGTGACCACGCCCAAGGGCTTCAAGGAAGCCTATGCCAAGTATGTGGAAGGCGGCTGGGCAGCCCTGTCGTGCGACAGCGCCTATGGCGGCCAGGGTCTGCCCTTTGTGCTGAACCAGTGCCTGTATGAGATGCTCAACAGCGCCAACCAGGCCTGGGCCATGTACCCCGGCCTGTCGCACGGCGCCTATGAGGCACTCCATGTGTATGGCTCGGACGAGCAGAAAAAGCTTTACCTGCCCAAGCTCACCAGCGGTGAATGGACCGGCACCATGTGCCTGACCGAGCCCCATTGCGGCACCGATCTGGGCATGCTGCGCACCAAGGCCGAGCCGCAGGCCGATGGCAGCTACAAGATCACCGGCAACAAGATCTTCATCAGCGCCGGTGAGCACGACATGACCGACAACATCGTGCACCTGGTGCTGGCACGCCTGCCCGATGCGCCCAAGGGCAGCAAGGGCATCAGCCTGTTCCTGGTGCCCAAGTTCCTGGTCAATGCCGATGGCTCGCTGGGAGCGCGCAACCCCATCAGCTGCTCGGGACTGGAGCACAAGATGGGCATCCATGGCAATGCCACCGCGCAGATCGCCATCGATGGCGCCGTGGGCAGCCTGGTCGGCCAGGCCAACAAGGGCTTGCAGGCCATGTTTGTGATGATGAATGCCGCGCGCCTGGGTGTGGCCAACCAGTCGCTGGGTCTGATGGCCGTGGCCTACGAGAACGCGCTGGCCTATGCCAAGGACCGGCTGCAGATGCGCAGCCTCTCGGGCACCAAGGCCAAGGACCTGCCGGCCGACCCCATCATCGTCCACCCCGATGTGCGCCGCATGCTGCTGACTGCCAAGGCCTACAGCGAAGGCGGCCGCGCGATGATGATCGCCACTTCGGCCCTGGTCGACGAAGAGCTGAACCACCCCGACGAAGCCTTGCGCAAGGCCCATGCCGCGCAGGTCGCCTTGCTCACCCCCATCCTCAAGGCCTTTTTGACCGACAAGGGTTTTGAGGTGACCGTGCTGTGCCAGCAGGTGTTTGGCGGCCATGGCTACATCCATGAAACCGGTATGGAGCAGTTTGTGCGCGATGCGCGCATCAACATGATCTACGAAGGCACCAATGGCATCCAGGCGCTGGACCTGCTGGGCCGCAAGGTGCTGGGTGACCAGGGTGCGGCGCTCAAGGCGCTGGGCAAGCTGGTGCAGGGTCTGGTCGAGGAAGAGGGCGTCAACGAACGCATGGCCGATTTCATCAACCCGCTGGCGCAGCTGGCCGGCCAGATGACCGGCATCACCACCGAGCTGGGCCTCAAGGCGCTGCAAAACCCCGACGAAGTGGGGGCCGCCGCGACCGACTATCTCTGCGTGATGGGCCACCTGGTGATGGGCTACTGGTGGGCACGCATGGCCCAGACCGCGCTGCGCGCACTGGCCGAAGGCGATGTGACGGGCAAGACCTTCTACGAAGCCAAGCTGCAGACGGCGCGCTTTTACTTTGCGCGCCTCTTCCCCGAGGCGGGCCTGCGCGTGCGCACCATGCGCACCGGCAGCAAGCTCTTGATGAACACCGACGCCGCGCTGGCTTGACCGCCTGCAGTGCTGCCGAAAAACACCGAAGGAGACCCTGATGCAAACCTTGCTGAAACCTGTGCTGATGGTGGCTGGCAGCTTGGCGGTGGCACTGCCAGCGCTGGCTGCCGAGATGTCGCCGGTGGGCCTGTGGCGCACCTTTGACGAGAAAAGCGGTGAGCCCAAGTCCGAGGTGCGCATCAGCGACAGCGGCGGGGTGCTCAGCGGCAAGGTGGAAAAGCTGCTGCGCAAGGGCGCCGATCCGCAGGCCGTCTGCGACCGCTGCAGCGATGACCGCAAGGGCCAGCCGCTCGTCGGCCTGGAGATCATCCGCGGTGCCAAGCAGGCGCAGGGCAAGGCCGTCTGGGAAGACGGCAAGATCCTGGACCCGGAAAACGGCAGCAGCTACAGCCTCAAGCTCACGCCTGCCGACAACGGCAACAAGCTCGATGTGCGCGGATCGATTGGCCCCTTTGGCCGCACGCAGACCTGGTCGCGCGTCGAATAGGTTTTGAATACAACGGCTTGTCAGCGCCTCTCTGTCAGAGGCTGACAGCCATGAAAAGTGGAGTAACCATGTCCCGATTTGTGGTGAAAAAAGTGGCGGTGCTTGGCGCCGGCGTGATGGGCGCGCAGATTGCGGCCCACCTCGTCAATGTGCGCGTGCCAGTGGTGCTGTTTGACCTGCCGGCCAAGGAAGGCCCCAAAAGCGCGATTGCCCAGAAGGCGATTGCCAACCTGAAAAAGCTCAAGCCCTCGCCCCTGGGTGTGGCGGCGGAAGCCGATCTGATCACGCCCGCCAACTACGAAGAACACCTGGCGCAGCTCAAGGACTGCGACCTGGTGATCGAGGCGATTGCCGAGCGCATGGACTGGAAGCGCGACCTCTACCACCAGATCGCGCCCTTTGTTGCACCCCATGCGATCCTGGCCTCCAACACCTCGGGCCTGTCGATCACGGCCTTGTCGGAAGCCTTGCCCGAGCAGCTGCGCCACCGCTTCTGCGGCATCCACTTCTTCAACCCACCGCGCTATATGCAGCTGGTGGAGCTGATCCCGACCGCAGCGACCGAGCCCCAGGTGCTGGACCAGCTTGAAAGCTTTGCGACCAGCCAACTGGGTAAGGGCGTCGTCCGCGCCAAGGACACGCCCAACTTTGTTGCCAACCGCGTCGGCGTGGCTGGCATGCTGTCGACCATGGCCGAGGCCGAGCGCTTTGGCCTGAGCTACGACGTGGTCGACGACCTGACCGGCAAGAAGCTGGGGCGCGCCAGCTCGGGCACCTTCCGCACTGCCGATGTGGTGGGCCTGGACACCTTGGCCCATGTCATCGCCACCATGCAGACCCAGCTGACGGCGCAGAGCGACTCGTTCTACGCCAGCTACACGACGCCAGCGGTATTGACCCAGCTGATCGCCAACGGCGCGCTGGGCCAGAAGACCAAGGCAGGTTTTTACCGCAAGACCAAGCTGGGCATCGAGCGCTTTGACCCCGAGCACCAGGCCTATGTGCCTTCGGGCGAAAAGGGCAATGACGTCTACACCCGCATGCTGAAAAAGCCGGCCGGCGAGCGCCTGCAGCTGCTGCGCAATAGTGAAGGCGCACAAGGCCAGTTCCTCTGGGCCATCTTGCGCAACAGCTTCCACTACGCCGCCGTGCATCTGAAGGACATTGCCGACAATGCCCGCGATGTGGATCTGGCCATGCGCTGGGGCTTTGGCATGCAGCAAGGCCCGTTCGAGCTGTGGCAAGAGGCCGGCTGGCTGCAGATGGCCAAGATGGTGCAGGAAGACATTGACGCAGGCAAGGCGCTCAGCACCGAGCCGCTGCCGCAGTGGGTGTTTGAAGGCCCCGTGGCGGACGCCGGCGGTGTGCACACGGCGCAGGGCTCCTGGAGCGCTGCCGAGAGCCGCTTTGTCCCGCGCCGCGATCTGCCGGTCTATGCGCGCCAGCTCTTCCCCGAGCGCGTGCTGGGTGAGGCGAGCGCGCCCGCACAGGACTGGCGCACGGCAGGCCGCACCCTGGCCGAGAGCAAGGCCTCACGCAGCTGGACCCTGGATGACCAGGTGCTGGTCTTCAGCATCAAGACCAAGATGCATGCCATCAGCCCCGATGTGATGGAAGACCTGCAGGCCGCGCTGGCGCTGGCCGAAAAGGACTTTGATGCGATGGTCGTCTGGTCGGGCGATGCACCTTTCAGCGTGGGCGCCGATCTGCAGGCGATGATGCCGGCCTTTGCCCTGCAAGGCCCGATGGCCATCGACCAGATCGAGCAGGTGATGCAGCAGCTCTTCCTGTCGGTGCGCTATGCGCAGATCCCGGTGGTCGGCGCTGTGCATGGCATGGCGCTGGGCGGCGGCTGCGAGCTGCTGCTGCACTGCGCACGCCGCGTGGCGCATATGGAGAGCTATATCGGCCTGGTGGAGATGGGCGTGGGCCTGGTGCCCGGCGCCGGCGGCCTCACCAATGTGGCCTACCAGGCCGCACGCCATGCGCAGTATTCCACCGGCACGGATCTGCTGCCCTTCCTGGCCAATGGCTTTACGGCCGCCGCCAAGGCCACCGTCGGCACCAGCGCGCTGGAGTCGCAGGCGATTGGCTACCTGCAGTCCGATGATGTCATCGTGCCGCACCGCGACGAGCTGCTGTTTGTGGCGCTGACGCAGGCCAAGGCCATGGCGCAATCGGGCTGGCGCCCACCGCAGCGCAAGCCTTTTCCGGTCGCTGGCCGCAGTGGCGCAGCCACCTTGCGCAGCACCCTGGTCAATATGCGCGAAGGCGGCTTCATCACCGAGCACGACATGCTGATTGCCAGCCATATGGCCGATGTGGTCTGCGGCGGCGATGTGGATGCCGGCACCCTGGTGAACGAGGAGTACCTGATGGCGCTGGAGCGCAAGGCCTTCACCGACCTGATCGTGAAGGAAAAAACCCAGGAGCGCATTCTGGGCATGCTGAACACCGGCAAGCCCGTCCGTAACTGAGGCCCACCGTGGAAAAGCAACCCTTATCCCCCAACTCCCTCTCCCGCTCGCGGGAGAGGGCAGGGGTGAGGGCGGATGTCAGTGTGCAACAAGCCCGCGCCTTGCGCCAAGCCTCCACCACCGCAGAGCAACTGCTCTGGCGCCACCTGCGCAACCGCCAACTGGCGGGCGCCAAGTTCCGCAGACAGCATCCGCTGGGGCCCTACATCCTGGATTTTGTCTGTCTGGAACATGGCCTGGTGGTTGAGGTCGATGGTGGGCAGCACGCCCAGGCTCCGCAGGAATTGCATGATCAGCAGCGAACCGTCTGGTTGCAGCAGCAAGGCTTGCGCGTGCTGCGATTTTGGAACCACGACGTATTGCTACAAACCAACGAGGTGCTTGCACAGCTGCTGCAGGCCCTCACCCCGGCCCTCTCCCGCTTGCGGGAGAGGGAGGTGAATACCGAGGACTAGTCATCATGAGTAAACAAGTTCAAGACGCCTACATCGTTGCGGCGACGCGCACGCCGATTGGCAAGTCGCACAAAGGCTATCTGCGCAATATGCGCCCTGACGATCTGCTGGCCACGGTGATGAAGGCCGTGCTGGCGCAGGCGCCGGGGCTGGACCCGCAGGCGATTGAGGATGTGGTCTGCGGCTGCGCGATCCCCGAAGCCCAGCAGGGCCTGAATGTAGCACGCATCAGCGCGGTGCTGGCAGGGCTGCCGGTGGGGGTGGGCGGGGTAACGGTCAACCGCTTTTGCGCATCGGGCCTGACGGCCTTGCAGATGGCGGCTGACCGAATCCGCGTGGGTGAGGCCGATGTGATGATCGCTGCCGGTGTCGAGAGCATGAGCATGGTGCCGATGATGGGCAACTCGCCGTCGCTGTCGCCGTCCATCTTTGAGCGCGAAGGCGATGTCGGCATTGCCTACGGCATGGGCCTGACGGCCGAGAAAGTCGCGCAGCGCTGGAAGGTGAGCCGCGATGCCCAGGATGCCTTTGCACTGCAGTCGCACCAGCGCGCGCTGGCGGCGCAGCAGGCGGGCGATTTTGCCGCCGAGATCACGCCGATCACCGTGACCGACCGGGGCGTGGACATCGCCCGGGGCGAGGCGGTCAGCCGCTCGCGCACGGTGGAGCTCGATGAAGGCCCGCGCCCGGACACCTCGATCGAGGGCCTGGCCAAGCTGCGCACCGTGTTTGCGGCGCGCGGCTCGGTCACTGCCGGCAACAGCTCGCAGACCAGCGATGGTGCAGGTGCGCTGCTGGTGGTGAGCGAGGCGGCCCTCAAGCGCTTCAACCTGACGCCGCTGGCGCGCTTTGTCAGCTATGCCAGCAAGGGCGTGCCGCCCGAGATCATGGGCATTGGCCCGATTGAAGCGATCCCGGTGGCGCTGCGCCATGCGGGCCTGTCCTTGCAGGATATCGACTGGATCGAGCTGAACGAGGCCTTTGCCGCGCAGTCGCTGGCCGTCATGCAGCAGCTGGGTATGGACCCGGCCAAGGTCAACCCCATGGGCGGCGCGATTGCGCTGGGCCACCCGCTGGGCGCGACGGGCGCCATCCGCGCGGCCACCGTCGTGCATGCGCTGCAGCGCAACAAGCTCAAATACGGCATGGTGACCATGTGCGTGGGCATGGGGCAGGGCGCGGCGGGCATTCTGGAGCGCGTCTAAACCGGCGCTGGCCACGGCATCTGTCGCCCACTGGGCTGCAACAGATGCCGTTGGCTGCTAATGTAGGGTGGCAGAAAATGCAACTGCAAGACAGGTCTTGAAAGGCTTGGTACGGGCACATGGCGTTTTCAGCGGATTCGAAAATTTCTGCGAAAGATGTCCGAATGAGTGAACTCTCCACCCCCAACGAACGCCATGCCTTTGACCGTGCGATGGCGATGCAACCCAGCGGCCAGAACCAGTATGCGGCGCAGGCCAGCCAGGACTACTGGAACATGGTGGGTCCCTACGGCGGCATAACAGCAGCCCAAGTGGCCCAGGCCGTGCTGCAGCACCCGCAGCGCCTGGGGGACCTGGTGGCGATCACCGTGAACTACGCCGGCGCGGTGGGCGAGCGGCCTTATGTGATCGAGGCCATTCCGGCCCGCACCAACCGCAGCACCCAGCACTGGATCATCACCCTGCGCGAGCAGGATGCCGAGGGCCAGTGGTCCACCACGACCACCGCGACCGCGATGACCGCAGTGGCGCGCGATACCTGGTCGGATGACGAGTACGCGATGCCCGAGGTGCCGCCTTCCAGCACGGTGGAGCGCTACACCACCGATTTCCGCGTGGAATGGCTGAACCGCTACAACATCCGTCCGCTGCTGGGCGGCTATCCGACGGCGTGGGACGGCGCGAGCAGCCCGAGTCTGACTCGCATGTGGGTCAGTGACGAGCCCCCGCGCCCGCTCGATGTGCCGGCGCTCACCTCGCTGTGCGATGTCTTCTTTCCCCGCATCTGGCTGCGCCGTGCCAAGCGCGTGCCGGTGGGCACCGTGTCCTTGACGGTCTATGTGCATGCCAGTGCCGAGCAACTGGCCGCAGTCGGCAGCCAGCCAGTGCTGGCCCAGGCCCAGGGCCAGGGCTTTCGGGATGGTTTTTTTGACCAGACCGCGCAGATCTGGTCGCCCCAGGGCGTTTTGCTGGCCACCAGCCACCAGCTGGTCTACTACAAGGAATAAGGCGCGCCAAATCCGGTTAGCATGCCAGCGTCTTCGGTGTTCGCCGTGGCCTGGGCCCGGCACCGACCCCTTTTTTGAGAGACTGTTATGACGATCCAATCCTCCTGCGACGATATCCGGGTGCTGGCCGAAGCGGGCATCTGCACCATCACCTTCAACCGGGTGGCCAAGAAGAACTCGTTGACCGGTGCCATGTACCTGGCCCTGGCAGAGATCTTGCAGCAGGCCGCCAGCAGCGCCGAGGTGCGCGTGGTGCTGTTCCAGGGTGATGCCTCGGTGTTCACCGCCGGCAACGACCTGGGCGACTTCCTCCATGGCCCCAAGCCCGATGACAATGCGCCGCCGTTCCAGTTCCTGCAGGCGTTGGCGGCCTTCCCCAAGCCCATCGTCGCGGCCGTCTGCGGCCCGGCCGTGGGCATTGGTACGACGATGCTGCTGCACTGCGACCTGGTCTATGCCGGTGACAACGCGATGTTCTCGCTGCCCTTCGTCAACCTGGGCTTCTGCCCTGAAGGCGCATCCAGCCTGCTGCTGCCGCAGCTGATGGGCCACCAGCGCGCCTGCGAAGCCTTGCTGCTGGGCGACCCCTTCATGGCCGAGGCGGCACTGGAAGTGGGCCTGGTCAACCGCGTGGTGCCACCGACCGAATGCAACACCATTGCCCAGGCGCAAGCCGCCAAGCTGGCCGCCAAGCCGCTGGCCTCGCTGATGGCCAGCAAGCGCCTGCTCAAGAGCGGCCAGATGGCGGCCGTTCAGTCGCGCATCGCCGAAGAAGGCCGTGTGTTTGCCGATCTGCTGCAGCAGCCCGCTGCCAAAGAGGCGATGCAGGCCTTTATGGAAAAGCGCAAGCCCAACTTCAGCGGTCTGTGATCGCTGCTTGGGCGCCCTTGCCAGGGGCCAGCTTGCCAATGCGGCAGCCCTGCGCTGCCAGCAGCGCGCCAAACGCAGCCGAGCGCAGATAGGCCCATTCCACCGGCCGCTGCTGGCCAATGGCGTCGTCTGGCATCGACGTTTGCGCCGGGTGGCACATCAACAAGCTGCCGTCTTGGCATTCGGCCAGCCATTGCGCCATCAGGCCGCCATAGGCGTCTTGCGTCGGCGCATCAAAACCATAGACGCCCGCAAAGCCCCGGTTCGTCGCCCAGTGCTGGCGCTGCAGCTGGTGGCTGAGGCGCCAGCCGCCCAGAAGCGCAATCGTGGCCGATTTGGCCTGCCAGCGCAAAGCGCCTGCAGGGGCCGTGGAGCGGATCCAGATCTGCCGCGCCGCTGCGCCATAGCGCGCTTCAAGTTCAGCCAGCATCGCTTTGCGCACGCCGGGCAGCTGGTGCACATGCTGGTGGCCATCCACATAGACGGGCGGCATGCCCAACGCATCCTCAAAGGCATCGAGCTGGCGGCGCCAGGCATCGCGCAGCGCAGCGGCAGACAGCCGGGCGGTATAGGCATGGCTGAGAATGCGCGTGATGGGGGTATCGGGCGCTAGGCCATGGCCTTCGGTCAGGTTGAAATGCAGGCCCAGGTCCAGCTGGCCGCGCACAGCCGGCAAGGCGCGCGCCGCGGTGCGCCAGCCCGGCGCCGTGGTCATGCAGCTGGTGGCCGAGAGGCGGCCCAGCGCCGCCAGCTCCAGCACGGCGGCGTCGACAGCCGGGTGCAGCGCAAAATCGTCGGCGCAGAGGGTGATGTGTTTCATGGTGCTCAGTGCGGCGCAGCGTGGGCAAAGGCCCAGCATTTGGCCGCGGCAAAGGTGAATACCGCCACGACGACCAGCACCGCGACCAGGCTCCAGGCATAGTGCCAGTGCAGCTGGTGCAGTGCCAGGTAGTACAGCAGTTCATTGAGGGCGAAGGAGCTGCAGGCGACCAGAAAGAAGCGCGGCAGCGCCTGGGCATGCGGCGCCTTTTTATCGGCAAAGGTCAGCCAGGCGTGGCCGCTGTAGCTGACCACAAAGGCGACCAGAAAAGCCAGTACATTGGCCAGCAGCGGCGCCATGCCTGTGCTGCCCACCAAGAGCAGCACCACCAGCAAATGCGTGGCTGCTGCCGAGCCGCCCACGGCAATAAACTGCAGGCCCTGGGGCAGCCTGCGCAGGCGCTCGAGCGCAGCAGCGATCCGCAAGCTCAGGACTCCGGTGGCATCGGCGCGACCGGTGCTGGCGCGGTGGCGGATGCGGGCACATGCGGCGGGGCAGCGGGCTCGCTGCTCACGGGGCTGCGGTCGTCGTTGTTCGCCACGATGTACAAAGGCCGGCGCTTGACCTCGTCATAGATGCGGCCGATGTACTCGCCCAGCATGCCGATGGACATCAGCTGCACGCCGGAGAACAGCATCAGGCCGGCGGCCAAGGTCGGCCAGCCGTCGATGGGGTTGTCCAGCACGATGGTCTCGATGGTGATGTAGATGCCGTAGATGATGGCCATCACCGAGATGCAAAAGCCCACCAGGCTCCAGATGCGCAGCGGCAAGGTGGTGAACGAGGTCAGCCCCTGGAAGGCCAGCGCGAAGAGCCGGTGAAAATTGAAGCTGGACTGGCCGCTGCGCCGGCTGTCGGGCACAAAGGGCAGCGCCACGCTCTTGAAGCCGACCCAGGCGTACAGGCCCTTCATGAAACGGTTGCGCTCGGGCAGCTGGCGCAGCGCATCAACCACCTTGCGGTCCATGAGCCGGAAGTCACCCGCGTTCTCGGGGATATGCACGGCGTTGTCGCGGTTCATCAGGTAGTAGAACAGCCAGGTGCCCCAGCGCTTGGCCTTGGCCTCGCCGGCACGGTCGGCAATCACGCCGTAGACCATGTCATAGCCGCCCTGCCAGAGCTGCACCATCTCGGCAATCAGCGGCAGCGGGTGCTGAAAGTCCGCATCGATCAACAGCACCGCATTGCCGCGTGCATAGTCGAGCCCGGCCGTCATCGCCGCTTCCTTGCCAAAATTGCGCGCCAGCTGGATGTAGTGCAGCGGCAGCTGCTGGCCCAGGCGCTGGGCCACCTCGTCGGTCGCATCCTTGCTGCCATCGTTGACCAGCACGATCTCGCAATCGACGGACAGCGCACGCACCGTCTCGTACAAGGAGGGCAGAAAGGCTTCCAGGTTGCTGGCTTCGTTATAGGCGGGCACCACGCAGCTCAGGCGCAAGGGCGGCCGGGGCGCCGTGCGGGCGGTGGGCGGAGCGGGGGGCAGGGTGTCAGGCATAGATGGGCTGTATTTGCGCGCAGTCTAGCGCATGGCGCAGTGGCATCCCAGCAGAATCTGCGATTGCCGTGCCGGGCGCTTGACTGCATACTGCGGTGGATGAGCACCGCCACCTTGCCCACCCCGCACCTCGAAGCACCAGCCTATGTCTCTATGCAGGGCCTGGATAACGCCTATGTTGAAGGCCTGCGCGACATTTTTGAAGAGCGCATCGTCTTCAACAAGCTCCTGGGGCTCAAGCTCCAGAACGTGCAGGACGACGCGGTCTGGGCCAGCCTGGAGATGCGCAATGAACTGATCGGCCACTTTGGTCTGCAGCGCGTGCATGGCGGCGTTATCAGTGCCAGCTTGGATGCGCTGGGCGGCATCGCGGTGATGGCGGCCTCCGGCGCCAAGCATGTGGGTGAGCCGGTGATGCAGCGCCTGATGCGCTTTGCCAAGCTGGGCACCATTGATTTGCGGGTCGACTACCTGCGCCCTGGCACCCATGGCCCCTTTGGGCTGCAGGCCCGGGTGCTGCGCTTGGGCTCACGCGTGGCGACGACGCGGTCTGACTTTTGCGACAGCAGCGGCCAGGTGCTGGCCACGGCCACGGCGGCCTATATCGTGTCCTGATGCGGGCTGGCGGCACTGTTGCGATGTTGGGAAATGTGAGATTTGTCCGACCGATGAAAATATTGATAGGAAAGGCCGCCATAGTTGCCGCCTGTTACGACTAGTGTCAAATTTTGTGAACACCCTAGCTATAAATTGAATAGCATGTAGAAGCTTTTCACAAGGAGAACCGATGGCTGTACAAAACCCTTTTTTCGGCGGACGCCGTGACAATGACTCTTCCGCCTCCAAGTTCATGGGAGGCAATGCCTCCAGTACATCGGGCAGCACCTTGCCCAGCACCGCAGCGGGCTCTGCCAGCTCCGTGCTCGGCGGCAACCTGAGCGGCCACAAGGCCGATGAGCCCAGCAACCCTTCTCCTACCTCTTCCTATACCAGCACTGTGACCACTGATACCACCGCCGGCACCGGCAGCAAACTGACTGTTGGCCCCAATATCAAGCTCAAGGGCGTTGAGATCACCGATTGCGACACCTTGGTGGTGGAAGGCACGGTCGAGGCCACGATGGATTCGCGCGTGATCCAGATCACTGCAGAAGGCGCCTTCCGTGGCTCGGCGGAAATCGACATTGCCGAGATCCATGGTGAATTCGAAGGCAACCTGACCGTGCGCGACAAGCTGGTGATTTTTGGCAGCGGCCGTGTGCATGGCAAGATCCGCTACGGCAAGGTCATCATCGAAGAAGGCGGCCAACTGACCGGCGAGATCGAGTGCTCCAACAGCACGCGCAAGCCCGTGGCCGCCAGCACCACCGCTACCAAGACGGAAAAGCCGGCCGAAAGCCTGGCTTGATCGCTGAGGCCCCGGCCTCCCGCTTGTGAAAAAGCCGCTGCAGCGCAGGTTTGCGTTGCAGCGGCTTTGGTGTTTTTAGGCCGGTCGCTGGCCCGTGGCCGGTCAGACCGGCAGCGGAGGCACGGTGCGGGGGTGGCCTTCGTCGTCGATGGCGACATAGGTCAAGGTCGCCTCGGTCACCTTGAAGAACTGGCCTTGCTTGGACAGGCGCTCGGCAAACACCTCGACCTGGACCGTCATCGACGTCGTGCCCACGCGCACCAGCTTGGCGTAGAACGACAGGATATCGCCCACGCGCACGGGCTGCTTGAAGATGAATTCATTGACCGCCACGGTGACGGTGCGGCCGCGCGAGTGGCGTAGCGGCAGCACCGAGCCGCCCAGGTCCACCTGCGACATGACCCAGCCGCCAAAGATATCGCCGTTGGCATTGCAGTCGGCAGGCATGGGAACCACGCGCAAAACCAGCTCTTTGTCCTGGGGAAGCGCGTTGGATGCGGTGCGTGGGGTATTCATGGTCACAATGGAGGTCTATAACAAACCCACCATTGTCTCCGATGCGACGTTATGCCGAGGCGCCCGCCGCCACAAGCCCTACCCCTAGTGATGGAAAAAATCTGACCGCTGGCGACGGCCGTACCTTGAAGCGGCTGCTGCCCTATCTCTGGACCTACAAGTGGCGCGTGCTGGCTGCCCTGGTGCTGATGGTGGGGGCCAAGGTGGCCAATGTCGGGGTGCCGGTGCTGCTCAAGCATGTGGTCGATGCGCTCGATATCCGGCCCGGCCAGCCCCAGGCCTTGCTGGTGGTGCCGGTGGGCCTGCTGCTGGCCTATGGGGGCCTGCGGCTTTTGACGTCGGTATTTGGCGAGCTGCGCGAGCTGGTGTTCTCCAAGGCCACGCAGGGCGCCGCGCGCGCAATTGCGCTGCAGACCTTTGAGCACCTGCATGCGATGAGCCTGCGCTTTCACCTCGAGCGCCAGACCGGCGGCATGACGCGCGACATCGAGCGCGGCGTCAAAGGCGTCGAGTCGCTCATCTCGTACTCGCTCTACAGCATCGTACCCACCTTGATCGAGCTGGCGCTGGTGCTGGGCATCCTGGCCGTGCAGTTCGATATCTGGTTTGCCATCATCACCATCGTGGCGCTCACGGTCTACATCACGTTCACCGTCGTGGTCACCCAGTGGCGCACGCATTTTCGGCGTGAGGCCAACCTGATCGACTCCTCGGCGCACAGCAAGGCGATCGACTCGCTGCTGAACTACGAGACGGTGAAGTACTTCAACAACGAGGCCTTCGAAGCCCAGCGCTATGACGGCGATCTGGAAAAACTGCGCCGCTCGCGCCTCAAGAGCCAAAGCAGCCTGAGCCTGCTCAACAGCGGCCAGCAGCTGATCATTGCCGTGGCCTTGGTGGCGATGCTGTGGCGCGCCACCCAGGGAGTCGTCGATGGCAGGCTGAGCCTGGGCGATCTGGTGATGATCAATGCCTTCATGATCCAGCTGTACATTCCGCTCAATTTTCTGGGCACCTTGTACCGCGAGATCAAGCAAAGCCTGACCGACCTGGACCGCATGTTTGTGCTGATGGACCAGCAGCGCGAGGTGGCCGATGCGCCGACGGCCCAGCCGCTGGCGCTGCAGGCCGAGCCCGAGCTGCGTTTTGACGACGTGCATTTTGCCTACCACCCGGGCCGCCCCATTTTGCAGGGCCTGAGCTTTGTCGTGCCTGCGGGCAAGACAGTCGCCGTGGTGGGCCCTTCGGGCGCCGGCAAATCCACGCTCGCGCGGTTGATCTTTCGTTTTTACGATGTGCAGGCGGGCGCCATCCGCATTGCGGGCCAGGACATCCGCGGTCTGACGCAGGACAGCCTGCGCCGCGCCATCGGCATCGTGCCGCAGGACACCGTGCTGTTCAATGACACCGTCGCCTACAACATCGCCTATGGCCGGCCCGGCGCCTCGCAAGAGGAGGTCGTGCAGGCCGCGCAGGCCGCGCGTATCCACACGATGATCGCCGCCTCACCCGAAGGCTATGCCACCCGGGTGGGCGAGCGTGGGCTCAAACTGTCAGGCGGCGAAAAGCAGCGCGTGGCCATTGCCCGCACCTTGCTGAAGAACCCGCCGATCCTCATCTTTGACGAGGCCACCTCGGCGCTGGACTCGGCCAACGAGCGCGCCATTCAGCAGGAGCTGCAAAAGGCCGCGCAGGGCAAGACCACCTTGGTGATTGCCCACCGCCTGTCCACCGTGGTGGATGCGCATGAGATTTTGGTGATGGACGCCGGCCGCATTGTGGAGCGCGGCACCCATGCGCAGCTGCTGACGCTGGGCGCGCGCTATGCGAGCATGTGGGCCTTGCAGCGCAACCAGGCGCAGCAATAGGTGAGAAGCCGGTTTAGCGCTTGCTGCGCGAGAGCCGCTTGGCGTTGCTCACCGCCTTGGCGTGGACGGGCGTGATGCCGGCATTGAGCACATCGGTGACGGCCCGTACCTGCTGCGTGACCATGCGCGATGTGGCCTTGCCCACGCCAAAGGCCGCGAGCGGGTTGCTGCTGCTGGGGGTGAGCAGCCCGGGGGCCGTGTACAGGCTGGCGGCGGTCTGCCAGTAGGCCGTGCAGGCCTGGGTCCACATGCCGATCCAGGATTCGTAGAAGGCGGCGACCTTCTCGTTGCCCATGCGGTAGAACTCCTGCTGGTCGCGGGCCGAGGGCTGGGAGCCCGCGAGCATCATGCGGCCGACGCGCTGTGCGACCACCTGGGGAGCAGCCAAGCTTAGCTCCAGGCTTTTGGTGGCCAGATTCTGGACCTTGGCTTGGGTAGTGTGTTGGGCAGTCATGGCTTCCACTGTGGGGTTGGTAGAGTGGAAATTGTAGAGAGCTTGCAAGAATGCTGCATTGCAACAATTTCACCAGTCTGCATCCATGGTTATTAATTAAGCTATTGAATAAAAAAGAATATTTCTATTTTTGCACCATGGTTGTGCAGTAGGCGCAACGCTTGCCATGGCCTAGCACTGCGCATTGTTTGCAATGCCTTGTGCGTCCTGTTGCTGCAGTGCCGCCAACTCCTCGTCGCTGAAGACGCGCGAGCGCGTATGGAAGGCCTTGCCTTCGGGCCCTTCGAGCGAGAAGGTGCCGCCGCCGTGGGTGTCGATCACATCGATGATCAGCTGGGTGTGCTTCCAGTAGGCGTACTGGGAGGTGCTCATATAAAACGGGCAGCCCCCTATATCGCCCAGGTAGACATCGCCCTGGCCAATGGTCAGCTCGCCCAGCAGGTAACAGTTGGCTGCGCTGTTGTCGCAGCAGCCGCCCGATTGGTGAAACATCAGGCCAGGGCCATGCTTGTCTTTGAGCAAGGCAATCAGCGCTTGCGCGGCCGGCGTGGCCACCACTTTTTCCACAACCATGTTGCTGTCTCCGGTGATGGCAGGCAAGGCATGGGCCATGCCTGCCGGTAGGGGTGGATTTGCACAGACCGGTGTGCGTGGCCCCAGTCCAAAGCGCCATGGCGCCCTGGGCCGGGCACACCGCCCAGCACACCGTTCTATTAGAAGAAGCCCAGCTTGTTTTCGGAGTAGGACACCAACAGATTCTTGGTCTGCTGGTAGTGGTTGAGCATCATCTTGTGGTTCTCACGGCCGATGCCGGACTCTTTGTAGCCGCCAAAGGCAGCGTGGGCGGGGTAGTGGTGGTAGCAGTTGGTCCAGACGCGGCCGGCCTTGATCGCGCGGCCCATGCGGTAGGCCAGGTTGCCGTTGCGCGTCCACACACCTGCGCCCAGGCCGTACAAGGTGTCGTTGGCCAGCTCCAGCGCTTCTTCTTCGGTCTTGAAGGTGGTGACGGCCAGCACCGGGCCAAAGATCTCTTCCTGGAAGATGCGCATCTTGTTGTGGCCCTTGAACACCGTGGGCTGCACATAGTAGCCGCCGTCCAGATCGCCGCCGAGCTTGGCTTCGGCGCCGCCGATCAGCACCTCGGCGCCTTCCTGGCGGCCCAGGTCCAGGTAGCTGCTGATCTTGATCAGCTGCTCCTTGCTGGCCTGCGCACCCATCATGCTGTCGGTGTCCAGCGGGTTGCCGTGCTTGATGGCGGCAATGCGCTTGAGCACCTTTTCCATGAAGCGGTCATAGATGGACTCATGGATCAGCGCGCGGCTGGGGCAGGTGCAGACCTCGCCCTGGTTGAAGGCGAACAGCACCAGGCCTTCGATCGCCTTGTCGAGGAAGGAGTCGTCCTGGTCCATCACATCAGCAAAGAACACATTGGGCGACTTGCCGCCCAGCTCCAGTGTTGCGGGGATCAGGTTGTTGGCAGCAGCCTGGGCGATGACGCGGCCGGTGCTGGTCGAGCCGGTAAAGGCAATCTTGGCGATGCGCTTGCTGTTGGCCAGCGGCATGCCGGCCTCACGGCCATAGCCGTTGACCACGTTGAGCACGCCAGCGGGCAGCAGGTCTTCGATCAGCTCGATGAGGATCAGCAGGCTGATGGGGGTGGATTCTGCGGGCTTGAGCACCACGCAGTTGCCGGCGGCAATGGCGGGCGCCAGCTTCCAGGCAGCCATCAGGATGGGGAAGTTCCAGGGAATGATCTGGCCGACGACGCCCAGCGGCTCGTGGTAGTGGTAGGCCACCGTCGTGCTGTCGATCTCGCTGATGCCGCCTTCCTGCGCCCGCAGCGCGCCGGCAAAGTAGCGGAAGTGGTCGGCCGACAGCGGAATGTCGGCATTGAGCGTCTCGCGGATCGCCTTGCCGTTGTCCACGGTCTCGGCGTAGGCCAGCAGTTCGGTATTCGCGTCGATGCGGTCGGCAATCTGCAGCAGCACATTGGAGCGCTCGGTCGCCGACTTCTTGCCCCAGGCGTCGGCCGCGGCATGGGCGGCATCCAGTGCCAGCTCCACATCTTCGGCGGTCGAGCGTGCGGCCTGTGTGTAGACCTGGCCGTTGATCGGCGAGATCACATCAAAGTACTGGCCTTTGACGGGCGCCTTCCACTGGCCGCCAATGAAGTTGTTGTACTGCTTTTTGTAGCTGATCTTGGCGCCCGATTGGCCGGGAAATACGTATTGCATGGTGTGTCTCCTTGGAAATGGATATCGCAAGCTGATTCGTGCCGGCTGCAATGCCGCTGAGGGCACGAGTCACACCAGATATATCAAGATGCATGCCAGGCCTGATTGCGTGCCAAGTGGTTGATTTGTTTGAGCTTGCTGTGAAGCCCGGACAGCGGATGGAACAGCGCTGGACAAGGCAGGTGTTCCAATCTGGAACAGTCGGACAGCGGCATGGCTATTCGGGGCGACCCGGCGCGGCCGCTTTCCTATACTGTCCCCATGGGCCTGCGCAGACAGGCTTGCAAGGAGACAACATGGATCCCCAGATCACCTCCCAGGTGCTGCGCCAGGCACGGGTGCATTTGTTGGCACATGGTGAATGCCCGCCCGGGGCCGTGCAGGCGCGCATTGCCAGCTCCTGGCAGCGCAGCCTGCGCGCGGGGGTGCAGCCGGTCGGCCGGGTGTCTGGCGGTGACCCGCTCACCGGCTCCGAAATGCGCCAGGTGCTCACGCGCAGCGAAGACCTGCTCGCCATTGCCCGGCCAGTGATGGACTATGTGTTCGAGCAGATCCAGGACAGCCACAGCATGGTCATCCTGGCCAATGCCCAAAGCACCTTGCTGCACACCTTGGGTGACGCCCCTTTCCTGAACAAGGCCGAGCGCGTGGCGCTGCGCAGTGGCGCGATCTGGACCGAAGAGGCGCGCGGCACTAATGCGATTGGCACCGCGCTGGTCGAGGCCGCGCCACTGCGTGTGGAAGGTGCCGAGCACTTTCTGGAGGCCAACAGCTTTTTGAACTGCGCAGCCTCGCCCATCTTCAGCGCCCAGGGCCAGCTGCTGGGCGTGCTCGATATCTCTGGCGACCAGCGCCTGGCCCAGGCCCATACCTTGGGGCTGGCCACCACCGCTGCCCGCATGATCGAAAACCGCTGGCTGCTGGCACGCCACCAGCGCGATTGGCGCATGCATTTCCACACCCAGGCCGAAGGGGTGGGCACTGCCGGTGAAGGCATTCTGGCGCTCGCGCCCGATGGCTTGCTGCTGGGCGGCAACCGCACCGCCATGCAAAGCCTCAAGATTGCTGCCGCTGACTGGGGCCATCTGCACTGGGACGATATCAGCGCGATGCCGCTGCGCGACTGGCTGGCCCGGGGCCACACCCAGACCGAACGCCTGCACCTGGCGGCCCTGCACACCGGCCGCAGCGTGTTTGCGCGCCTGGTGCTGCCCCAGGCGGCACAGGCCACGCCGGTGGCCGCTGCACCGCCCGCGCTGCCAGGCGATCGCAGGGGCCGGGCGCCGCTCGTGGCCGTGCCCCAGCCATCAGCGCCTGATGCGCTGGCCCAGCTGGACACCGGCGACCCGAGCTGGCGCGCCGCCGCAGAGCGCGGCCGGCGCACCTGGGGCAAGGGCATTGCCTTGCTGGTGCAGGGCGAATCGGGCGTGGGCAAGGAGCTGTTTGCCCGCGCGCTGCACGACAGCAGCGCGCGCCATGCTGCGCCTTTTGTCGCCATCAACTGTGCGGCGATTCCAGAGCATTTGATCGAGGCCGAGCTGTTTGGCTATGAATCAGGTGCTTTTACCGGCGCCCGGCGCGATGGCCAGCTGGGCCGCTTGCGCGAGGCCCAGGGCGGCACGCTGTTTCTCGACGAAATTGGCGATATGCCGCTGGCGCTGCAAACCCGTTTGCTGCGCGTGCTGCAGGAGCGCAGCATCACCCCGCTGGGGGGCGGCAAGGCCCAGCAGCTCGATTTTGCGCTGGTCTGCGCCACCCACCACCAGCTGCGCGAAGCGGTGGCGCAGGGGCGCTTTCGGGCCGATCTGTTCTACCGCATCAACGGCCTGGCCTTGCAGTTGCCCGCGCTGCGCGAGCGCAGCGACCGCGAGGCCATCACCCGCCGTTTGCTGGAGCAGTTCAACCCCGGCCAAGCGGTGCGCTTGCACCCCGATCTGGCCTTTGCGATGGCGCACTACCCCTGGCCCGGCAATCTGCGCGAATACGCCAATGCGCTGCAGACCGCATCGGCGCTGTTGCTGCCCGGCGAGGACACCATTGGCTGGTCGCAGCTCTCCGATGACCTGGCGCAGGAGCTGCTGCGCTACCGCGAAGGCGCGCCGATGGCGGTGGCCGCTTTGGCCGCGCAAGCGCAGCGGCCCAGCCTGCCGGCCACCGATCTCAAAACCCTCTCGCACACCGCCATTGCGCAGATGCTGCAGCAGTGCCGGGGCAATGTGTCGCAGGCGGCCAAGCTGCTGGGCATCAGCCGGCAGACCTTGTACCGCCGGCTCAAGACGGCTTAGGTTGAGCTGCATGGCCTAAGATAGCTGCTGCGCCGGCACATGGTGTGCCGCCCTTTGTTGGAATGCCCATGCCCGCCTCTGAAAACCCTGCTGTCGCCACCTGGTCCTCGCGCTGGTGGGCGGATATCAGCACGCGCGAATTTGCCCAGGCGCAGACCAGCGGCCTGGCGGCCAGCACGGTGGCGGTGCTGCCCGTCGGTGCGGTGGAGCAGCATGGCCCGCATTTGCCGGTGTCCGTCGATGCCACTTTGCTGGAAGGTATTGTGGCGGCGGCCATGCCGCTGCTGCCGGCCGATGTGCCGGTGCTGGTGCTGCCCGCGCAGAACATTGGCCTGAGCACCGAGCACCTGAACTTTCCCGGCACCCTGAGCCTGCCGCCCAAGCTCATCATCGACCTGTGGACGGCGCTGGGCCAGGCGGTGGCGCGGGCGGGCATCCGCAAGCTGCTGATGTTCAACACCCATGGCGGGCAGGTCGCAGTGATGGATATCGTGGCGCGCGAGCTGCGCATCGCCCATGGCATGCTGGTCTACAGCAGCAGCTGGGGCGGCCTGCCGTTGCCGGCCGAGGTGACGGCTTTGTTCAGCGCCGAGGAGCACCGCTTTGGCATCCATGGCGGCGAGGTGGAAACCTCGATGATGCTGCACCTAGCACCCGCGCAGGTGGATATGGCGCAGGCGGGTTGCTTCCATTCCACGTCGCAGGACCGGGCGCGGCGCTTTGCGATTGTGGGCAATGGCAAGAGCGCCAAGATGGGCTGGGCGATGGAAGACTACAACCCCTGCGGCGCCGTTGGCAATGCCGCCGGCGCCACGGCAGACAAAGGCCGGGCGGTGGTCGAGGCAGCGGCCCAGCAACTGGCCTTGCTGCTGCAGGAGATCCACCAGCTGGCGTGGACGGTGCCACCGCGCTGATGGCTACCCGCTGAGGATCAACCCCGGAGCACCTGGCTGAACACGGCCGCATCCACATTGCCGCCGGTCAGTGCCAGGCCAATGGTCTGGCCGGCGATCAGCTCGCGCTCCTGCAGCGCGGCGGCCAGTGCAGCGGCACCGGCGCCTTCGGCCACATTGTGGGTGTCGGTGAACAAACAGCGCATGGCGTCGCGCACCTCGTCGTCGCTGACGGCCACCAGGTGGTCCAGGTGCTGGCGCAGCACGGGCAGGGCCATCGGGTCGGCGCGGCGCACGGCCATGCCATCGGCAATCTCGGTGCTGACCACCGCCTCGACCACTTCACCGGCAGCGATGGAGTCGCGGTAGGTGGTGGCGCCGGTGCTGATCACGCCGACAATGCGCACCGGGTGCTGCAGGGCCAGCTTGGCGGCCACCGCAGCGCAGGCGCCCGAACCCAGGCCAATGGGCACATAGACGGTCTGCAAATGCGGCACGGCGCGTAAAAACTCCCACCAGTAGGTGCTGACGCCACTGACCAGGTCCGGGTGGTAGCTGGGCACCATGTGGGCGCCGCTTTGCTCGGCCAGCGCCATCGCATGCTCGCGGGCGGATTGGAAGTCGTCGCCGTGCTCGATCAACTCCGCGCCTAGCGAGCGCATCGCCATGTTCTTCTCGACCGAATTGCCATGGGGCACGACGATGGTGCAGCGCACGCTATGGCTGCGCGCGGCCCAGGCAATGCTCTGGCCATGGTTGCCACGCGTGGCGCTGATCACCTGCGCGGGCAAGGTGCCGCGCGCTGCCATCTGCGCAAAGTAAGACAGACCGCCCCGGATCTTGAAGGCACCGACGGGCGTGTGGTTCTCGTGTTTGAGCCAGCACTCGACCCCCAGGCGTTCGCCCAGCAACTGCCAGCGGTACTGCGGCGTGGCCTGGAACTCACGGTAGACGATGCGGGAGGCGGCCTCGATCTCGGCGAGGCTGGGCAGGGAGATGGCTTGCATAGGTCAAAAAGAGGGGGGCGTTGAAGGGCGGGTCAGAGAGGGCTGCGCAGCTGCACCGGCCCCTTGGGCGTGTGCAAATGTGCGACCAGCGCTGGCGTGGCGGCATGGTCCACCTGCAAGGCGGGGTGGATGCCCAGGCCCAGGGCCTGTAGCGCGGTGTGCAGGGCTGGGGCATCGGGGTGCAGCAGCTGCAGCTGCTGCAGTGCAACGCCCTTGTCCGCCATGCTGGCTTCCGGATGCTGCTCCCCCCATTCAATCAAGGTGGGCAGCAGGCCTTGGAGCAGGCGCTGGCCATCGGGGCGCAGCCCAATCTGCCAGGCCAGCAGGCCCCGGGGTGTTTGCCGGCTGGCGGCCTGGGGCGTGCCAGCGGCATGGCCGAGCGCGCGCAAGGCCTCGGTGGCCTGGCCGATGCCGTTGACGCGCGCGACCCAGTGGGTCAGTTGCGGGCCCTGGCGGCGCACCTGGGCCTGCAGCGCGGCATCGTCCATGTCAAACCAGCGGCGGTGGCTGCTAGGCGGCTGGCCTTGCGGGTCGATCGCGATGATTTCCAGGTAGCTGGCGGCAAAGGCCGGGCTGCTGATGCGCAGCAGGCGGTTGTGGGTGCCCATGAAGGCATGCTGGCCGCCCGCATCGGGCGTCACGCCCAAGCTCGCCTCGCACCAGGCCAGGCCTTCGTCCAGGCTGGCCGCCATGACGACGAGGTGGTCCAGTCCGGCCTGGCTCACAGCAGCACCTCGCCGCGGATACCGGCGGACACATGCCCGCCCACCCAGACCTGGCCCGCCGCATCCTGCGCGATGTTGACGATGCCGCTGCGGTCCAGGTTGATGCCCTGGCTGGCGACATAGGGGGCCTGCAGATGGTCCTCGGCCAGCAGCCACTGGGCCAGGCTGGCATTGAGGCTGCCGGTGATCGGGTCTTCGCTGAGGCTGGTGCCGGTGTTGAACCAGACGCGCACCTCGATATCGGCCTCCGGTGGGCGGCTGGCCTGGCCTGTGGCGCCGTCAAAGGCTCGCGCCTCGCGGCTGGCGCGGCCGATCAGCGCCTTGCCCGCTTGCGGGTACAGCGCGGCCACGGCCAATTCCATGCCCAGGCCATGCAGCGCCGTCAGGTCGGGCTGGATCGCAAGCACGGTGTCGGGGTCATCCAGCAGCAGGGCCCAGAAAACGGGGCCGTTGTTGAGTTTTTGGCTGGCCAGCACCTGGTCTGCCTGCAGCCCGATGGCCTGCAGCACCGGGGCCAGCTCGGCAGCGCTGATGGCGCTGCGGCTGAGCGAGGGTGCGGCAAAGGCCAGCCGGCCATTGCGCGCGTCTTGCTGCAAGGGCACCAGGCCCTTGGCGCATTCCTGCACAATGCGGCCGGCCTGCTGCGGCTGGCCGCCGGCTGCCAGCCAGGCGTGGCAGCTGCCCAAGGTGGGGTGGCCGGCAAAAGGCAGCTCGCCGCCGGGGGTGAAGATGCGCACCCGGTAGTCCGCACCCTGGGCACGGCCCTGGGTTGTGGGCGGCAGCAAATAGGTGGTTTCGGACAGATTGGTCCAGCGGGCAAAGGCCTGCATGGCCTCGTCGCTCAGGCCCTCGCCATCGAGCACCACGGCCAGCGGGTTGCCACGGTAGGCGGTTTCGGAAAACACATCGACCTGCATAAAGGCACGTGTACGCATAAGAGCTTCCTTTCTTCGGTATTCAGAGAATGACTTGGCCGGTGACCACGCTGTGTACCCGCCCCTGCACCCAGATCTGGCCTTGCGCATCGGCGACCAGGCGCATGCGGCCTGCGCGGCCGATGGCCGTCCCTTGCTGCACGCAGTAGGGCAGAGCGATATGGCCGGCTGCGCTGAGCCACTGGGCCAGGCTGGCATTGAGGCTGCCGGTGGCCGGGTCTTCGGCGATGCCGTGGGCGGTCAAGGTGATGCCACGCACTTCCAGCACAGGTTCTGCCGCAATCGCGCCGCTGCTGGGTGTGTGGATGGCGCAGAGGCCGGCTTTGACGCCCAGCGCGCGCAGCGCGGCCGCGTTGGGCTGGGCGCGCGGCAGCACCGCCGTATCGCGCAGCAGCACACCCATCCAGCGCGATCCATTGTCCAGCCACTGCGTGGCGACTAGGTCACTGGCCTGCAGTGCCAGGGCGGCCAGCACCTGCGCCTGCACACCGGCAGGCACCTCGCTGCGCAGCAGTGGCGGCGCTGCAAAGGCCAGGCCCTCCAATCCGGCAGCAGCCGAGCGTTGGATACTGACCAGGCCTTTGGCACATTCCTGCACCACCCGCTGCGCCTGGCGTGGCCTGCCGCCGGCGTTGAGCCAGGCCTGGCAACTGCCCAGGGTCGGGTGGCCGGCAAAGGCCAGCTCGCCTGCCGGGGTGAAGATGCGCAAGCGGTAATCGGCGCCAGCGGCGGCCCCCTCGGCCGTGGGCGGCAGCACAAAGGTGGTTTCGGACAGATTGGTCCAGCGCGCAAAGTCCAGCATCGCCGCGTCGCTGAGGCCCTCGCCATCAAGCACCACGGCCAGCGCATTGCCCTGCAGGGCATGGTCGGCAAATACATCGAGCTGGGCAAAGCGGCGTGGCTGCATGGTGGTTGGGTCTTGCTGGGCAAAAAAGAGCATGGCGCGCCGTTGTGGCGCGCTGCGGGGCGGGTTGGGTGGCGCTTATTCGATCGTGATATCCAGCACGCCCCGGCTGGCCGGGCGGGCCAGCATCGCGGCAAACCAGCGCTCCACATGCGGGTAGTGGGGCCGCTGGTAGGCGGCGGCGGGCAGGTTCCACCAGCGGTGCACCTCGCAGGCGATGGGGATATCGGCCATGCCGAACTGCGCGCCTTGCAAGTAGGGGTGGCTGGCCAGATGGCGGTCCAGCAGTTGCAGCAAGGGCTCCATCGCGGCGATGGAGGCGGCAATCTTTTGCGCATCGCGCTGCGCGGGGGCGGTGCGGATCAGCTGGATAAAGGCATCGCGCCCGGCGGGGTTCATCGTCGTTTGCTGCCAGTCCATCCAGCGCTCGGCGTCAAAGCGCTGGGCCAGCGCTGCCGGGTAGAGCACGCCGGGTGAGTAGCGGGCGCAGAGGTAGCGCACGATCACATTGGACTCGAACAGGGTTAGCCGCATGGCGCCTTCGCCGTCTTCGATGGCCGGTACCATGGCATTGGGGTTGCGGGCCAGGTACTCCGGCGTCTGCGTGCCGCCGAACTTGCCGCCGGTGTCTATGCGCTCAAAGGCAACGCCCACTTCCTGCGCGGCCCAGACGACCTTGCGCACATTGATCGAGCTGATGCGGCCCCAGATTTTCAGCATGTCTCTTCCTTGGGATTGGCTTGCGACCCGCGCACAGGCGGGCTGCGTGGTGGTGTGGCCAGAGTGCCTGCCATGCGGACTGGCGCTCTGGCGATCAGGCCAGCTGGCTTATCGGGCTGCCAGCGTGGCACGCACGGTATCGGCCAGCGCCCGGATGGCGATATGGATCTGCTCTTCCGAGGCCGTCACATAGGACAGGCGCATCGTGCGGTTGTCGGGCTGGCTGGCATAGAAGGCGCTGCCGGGCACATAGGCCACATTGCGCTCGACGGCGGCGGGCAGCATGGCGACGGTGTCAATGCCTTCGGGCATGCGCAGCCAGAGGAACATGCCGCCCGTCGGCGTGGTCCACTGCACATCCAGGTCCGCGAAATGCTCAGCCAGCGCGGCCAGCATCGCATCGCGCTGCTTTTTGTAGAGCGCGCGGATGGTGGGCACATGCTGGTCCAGAAAGCCGCTTTGCACCACCTCGGCCACCATGCGCTGGTTGAAGGTGGGCGTGTGCAGATCGGCCGCCTGCTTGGCCTGCAGCAGCTTGGTGTAGACGGCCTTGGGCGCCACCACATAGCCCAGGCGCAGGCCGGGTGCCAGCACCTTGGAGAAGGAGCCCAGGTACACGCCGCCCTCGGGGTTGCGGGCGGTCAGCGGGGCAGGGGGCGCCTGGTCGTACCAGAGGTCGCCGTAGGGGTTGTCTTCCAGAAACGGAATACCCAAGGTGGCCAGGCGGTCCACCACGGCCTGGCGGCGGGCGTCGTCCATGCTGCGGCCGGTCGGGTTCTGGAAGTTGGGCAGCAGGTAGACCATGCGCGCCTTGTACGCGCCTTCTCCGGCCTTGCGCACCAGATCGTCGGGGATCACGCCCTGGTCATCGCTGTCCACGCCCACCACCTGGGGTTGCTGGGGGGAAAAGGCCTGCAGGGCGCCCAGATAGGTGGGGGTCTCCACCAGCAGGCGGCTGCCCTCGTCGAGCAGGATCTTGCCCATCAAATCCAGGCCCTGCTGGGAGCCGGTGGTGATCAGCACCTGGTCGGGGCTGACGTCCCAGGGCAGCTGTTTGGCCACAAACTCGCGCAACGGCGCATAGCCTTCGCTGGCGGCGTATTGCAGCGCGGAGGCGCCGTCTTGCAGCAGCACCTTGTCCGCCGCTTCCTTGAAGGCCGCGATCGGGAAGGTCTTGGGGGAGGGCAAGCCACCGGCCAGGCTGATGATGCCGGGCTTCTCGGTCACTTTCAGGATCTCGCGGATCACCGAGGGGTTCATGCTGGCGGCGCGTTTGGCCAGGGTCCAGTTCGTCATCATTTCCTCATCTCATTGCAGGTGGCCGGGGCGACAGCGCCCTGGCCGGGGTGGATGCAGCGCAGCGCCACCGTAGGTTGGGGTATTGGCAGGGGCCGGGCGTCTGGGATGGCACACGGCGGGCGGCCTCTGCCGGCAGGCTTTTGGCCTGCATGATTCTTTGCGGGGCAGGCCTTATCTCGGGCCTGCCAGAGGGGCTTTGATTGTCTGATGGGTAGAGGGCTTGCGGGCATCGGCACAGACTTTGTTACCTGCAGGCTCAGGCCTTGACCATCCATGCCGCCGTCAGCACCAGGATCAGCGCCATGGCCCGGTTGAACCAGAGCAGACGCTGGCCCTGGGCCAGCCAGCTGCGCAGCAGCGCACCGACCGAGGCATAGAGAAAGTTGCTGGCAAAGGCGTAAAACAGCATCACCGGCAGCACGATGGCCAGGCGCATCAGCGCATCCTGAAAGCCGACAATCCAGCCCGCAACAATGGCCAGCGCCAACAGCCAGGCCTTGACGTTGACGAACTGCAAGCCCACGGCCTGCCAAAAACCGAGCAGATGGCCGTTTTGGGCCTCAGCCAACCGGCCGCTGCGGCTGAGCTTGTAGGCCAGCCAGACCAGGTACACAATGCCGACCGCCTTGATAGCACCTTTGAGGGCGGGCGCTGCCATCACCAGCGCGCCCACGCCGCTGGCGCAAAGCAGCAGCAGGGCGCCCCAGCCAAGGGGCACGCCCCAGACAAAGCGCATCGCGGGTTTGAGCCCCCAGTTGGCGCCCATGGCTGCGGCCATCGTGGTGTTGGGCCCGGGGGTAAAGCTCATGGCCGTGGCCAGTACCAGAAATGCGCTGAACTCTACGGCGGTCATGGTCGTTGTCATGGTGATCGTATCTACGGCCCTTGGGGGATCCCATCATGCCCTGCCGCTGCGGCATTCCGGTGGCGCGAAGGCGCGGGCCGGTTGCGGCGGGGACAGTCTGGTCCTCTGGGCCAGGCTGGCCAAAAAATAATGTAGCGTTGATAGCAATACAGTTACAGTACAGACAGAAAATCAATACCATGAACTGTATTGGTGCCAAAACCAGTACATCTCTGTCTTTTGCCATGCTGACCCGCGATACCACCCATACCCTGACCGAGCAACTGGCGGCGCGCTTTGCCGAACGCATCCGCTCGCGCCTGTTACCGGCCGGCGCGCGCCTGCCGTCGGTGCGGGCCTGCGCTGCCCAGCAAAGCGTGAGCCCCTATACCGTGGTGGCGGCCTATGACTTGCTGCAGGCCCAGGGCTTGGTGGAGGCGCGCCGCCAGCGCGGCTTTTATGTGCGTGACTATGTGGCCAAGGCCGTGCTCACCGCGCAGCCCGCCGCGCCTGCGGCCAAGGACAAGACCTTGAAGGATGCGGTATCGCTGTCGCTGCCGGCCGCCTCTGCCCGCATCAATGCGACCTCGCTGATCCGGGGCATGATGCACAAGGCCACGCACCCGCAGCCGGGGGCCGGCATGTTCCCGCCCGAATGGCTGCAGAACCAGTTTTTGCAATCGGCGCTGCGCAAGGTCGTGGGCTCGGACGCACTGCATGCCATGCACTGGAGCTACGGCGCGCCGATGGGCGATGAGCTGCTGCGCGCGCTGCTGGCCGATCGGCTCAAGGAGCTGGGCTTGCCGGTGGGGGTGGAGCAGGTGATGACCACGATGGGCGCCACCCAGGGGCTGGATATTGTCAGCCGCACCTTGCTGAAGGCGGGCGATGCGGTGATGGTGGAGGAGCCTGGTTGGTCGGTGGAGTTTGCCCGGCTGGCGGCGCTGGGCATGCAGGTGCTGCCGGTGCCGCGCGGGCCCGATGGCCCGGATCTGGCCGTCATGCGCTATTACTGCGAAACCCATGCGCCCAAGCTCTATGTCAGCGTCAGCGTGCTGCACAACCCCACCAGCTACAGCCTGCATCCGGCAGCCGCCCACCAGGTGCTGCAGCTGGCGCAGGCCTTCAATTTCTATATCGTCGAGGACGACACCTACAGCCATATTGCGCCCGAACATGCCACGCGGCTCAGCGTGCTCGATGGCCTCAAACGCAGCATCTATGTAAGCGGCTTTGCCAAGATCCTGGCGCCCAACTGGCGCGTGGGCTATATGGTGGCGCCGCCCGATCTGGTGGACCGCATGCTGGACACCAAGCTGCTGTCGACCTTGACCAGCCCGGCGCTGATGGAGCGCGCGATGGCGCTGTGCATGGAAAACGGCCAGCTGCGCCGCCATATCGAGCGCATGCGCAGCCATCTGGTGCAGGCGCGCAAGCACAGCGTGCCGCTGGCGCTGGAGTCTGGTTGCCGCTTTGTTACCGAGCCCGCAGGCATGTTCGGCTGGGTGGATACCGGCATGGATACCGAGGTGCTGGCCCAGCGCATGCTCGATGAAAACTACCTGATTGCGCCGGGCAGCCTCTTTCATGCGAGCCGCCAGCCGTCCACCCTGATGCGCATCAACTATGCCTGTACGCAGGACCCGAGCTTCTGGCGTGTCTACCAGCGGGTGCGTGCCGAGTTTGCGCAGGCCGAACCCATGCCGCGCTGAGCCGCTGAGGGAGCAGCGCAGCGCGGCGCCGGATCAGCTGGCCAGCTCTTCCCAGCGCATCAAGGCTTCGAGCAGCTGCTCTTCGAGGGCCGCATCGCGCTGCTGCAACTGCATCGCCTGGCCGTAGTCCTTGGTGTAGAGGCTGCCATCGGCCAGCTTGGCCTGGATGTCCTTTTGCTCGGCTTCCAGCTCGGCAATGCGGGCCGGCAAGGTATCCAGGTCGCGCTGGTCCTTGTAGCTCAACTTGCGCTTGGGCTGTGCGCTGGGTGCGGCTGCCGCAGCGGGCGCTGGCGCGGGGGCGGCTGCAGCGGCCTTGGTCTCTTTGGCCTGCTTGCTGGCTTGCACAGCATCGCGCTGCTCGGCAATCTCACGCGAGCGGCGCGACTGGATCAGCCAGTCCTGCACCGAGCCTTCGTACTCGCGCCAATGGCCATCGCCTTCGGCGGCGATGATGCTGGTGACGACATTGTCCAAAAAGGTCCGGTCATGGCTGACGAGGAAGACGGTGCCGTCGTACTGCTGCAGCAGGTCTTCCAGCAGGTCCAGGGTGTCGATGTCCAGGTCGTTGGTGGGTTCATCGAGCACCAGTACATTGGCGGGGCGGGCAAACAAGCGGGCCAGCAGCAAGCGGTTGCGCTCACCACCCGACAGGGAACGCACTGGCGAGTGCGCGCGTGCGGGCGAGAACAGGAAATCGCTCAGGTAGCTTTTCACATGCTTGCGCTGGTTGCCAATCTCGATCCATTCGCTGCCCGGGCTGATGAAGTCCTCCAGGGTCGCATCCAGATTGATGGCATCGCGCATCTGGTCAAAATAGGCCACCTGCAGATTGGCGCCCTGGCGGATCGTGCCGCTGTCTGCGGCCAGCTCGCCCAGAATCATCTTCAGCAAGGTGGTTTTGCCCGCACCATTGGGGCCGAGCAGACCGATCTTGTCGCCGCGCAGCACCGTGGTGCTGAAGTTGCGCACAATGGTCCGGTCGCCAAAACGCTTGCTGACATCGGTCAGCTCGGCAACGATCTTGCCCTGGTAGGCACTGCCCGTGCCCGAGGCAATGTCCATCTTCACACTGCCCTGGGCGGTGCGGCGTGCGGCATGTTCGTTGCGCATCACCTTGAGCCGCTCGATCCGGCTCTGGCTGCGCGTGCGGCGGGCTTCGACGCCCTTGCGGATCCAGATCTCTTCCTGGGCCAGCAGTTTATCGGCCTTGGCATTGATCACCGACTCTTGCGCCAACTGCTCCTGCTTTTGCACGACGTACTGCGCAAAGTTGCCGGGGTAGCTGCGCAGCTGGCCACGGTCCAGCTCCACAATGCGGGTCGCGACCGCATCCAGAAAGGAGCGATCGTGGGTAATAGTAATGATGCTGCCCTTGAACTCCTTGAGCAGGTCTTCCAGCCAGGCGATGGAGTCCAGATCCAGGTGGTTGGTCGGCTCATCAAGAAACAGCACATCGGGGCGCAGCACCAGCGCCTGGGCCAGGGCCACGCGCTTTTTCACACCGCCTGAGAGGTTGCCGACGACCGCTTGTGGGTCCAGGTGCAGGCGCTGCAGGGTTTCTTCCACGCGCTGCTCCCAGTTCCAGGCATCAAAGGCCTCGATCTGGGACTGCAGTGCATCCAGGTCCTCGCCGTCTTCGGCGGCAAAGTAGCGGTCACGGATGGCGGTCACTTCCGCCAGGCCGTCAGAGGCCGCTTCAAAGACCGTGTGCTCCAGGTTCAGGTTGGGTTCCTGGGCCACATAGGCGATGCGCAAGCCGTTCTGCAATTGCAGATTGCCGTCATCGGCCTTCTCCATGCCCGCCAGAATCTTCAGCAGCGAGGACTTGCCTGCGCCATTGCGGCCAATGAGGCCAACCCGCTCCTGGGACTCCAGGGCGAAGTCTGCGTGGTCCAGTAAGGCAACGTGGCCAAAGGCCAGTTGCGCGTCTAATAAGGTAATCAATGCCATGTTGGCGCCATTATCGGGTGCGCGCCAACGGCGGCCCGGTTGCAGGGGGATCGGCGCTGGCAGGCGCTGAGTCTGCTGCTGCCATGGTCTTGCATCGTCATCGGTAGGTCATGCAGATGCTGTCCAATCAGAAATTTTCGCCAACTGCGTGACGCCTCGGGAAAACGCCTATACAATAGCGTCTATCGACAGCACGATGCCTTGCAAAGCTGCCAGACTCGAAAGA
>NZ_JBBGYU010000012.1:0-176090 GCF_037479555.1 Comamonas sp. MYb396
GCCCCGTGGGGCTGCAGCGCCTGGCAGAAATCCGCGTATCTGGCTTTGTTTACAGCTGGCTCACGTGAAAGCGCAGGTGCTCGTCGATAAAGCTCTGGATGAAGTAGTAGCCATGGTCATAGCCGCCATGGCGGCGAAGGGTCAGCGGCTGGCCGACCTGGGCGCATGCGGCTTCAAAGGCTTCGGGCAGCAGCTGCTTTTCCAGCAAGAACTTGTCGGCCAGGCCCTGGTCGATAAGGATGCCGGCCGGGTATGGCGGCTGCTTTTGCGCCGCCATCAGGGCGGTGGCATCGTGCTTGGCCCATTCGGCCTGGTTATCGCCCAGGTAGCCGGCAAAGGCTTTCTGGCCCCAGGGGCAGTTAATGGGATTGGCAATCGGCGCAAAGGCCGAAACCGACTTGAACACGCCGGGGTGGCGCAGCGCCAGGGTCAGCGCGCCATGGCCGCCCATGCTGTGGCCAAAGATGCCCAGGCGTTGCAGGTCGATCGGCAGCTTGGCGCCCAAGAGCGGCAGCAGGTCTTCGAGGATGTAGCTTTCCATGCGCCAGTGCAGCACCCAGGGCTTGGCCGTGGCATCCAGGTAAAAACCGGCCCCCACGCCAAAATCCCAGCTCTCTGCCTCGCCAGGCAGGCCCGCGCCGCGCGGGCTGGTGTCGCAGGTCACCAGGGCCACGTTCAGCGACGCCGCCAGGCGCTGGGCGCCGGCCTTGGTCATGAAGGTCTCTTCGGTACAGGTCAGGCCTGCCAGGTACAGCAGCGCGGGCACTTTCTCGCCCTCCACCGCCTTGGGCGGCAGAAACACCGAGAACTTCATCGCCAGGCCGATCTGGCTGGAGAAATGCTCATAAAAACGCTGGGCGCCGCCAAAGCAGGCATGGGCCGCCTGCAGCTTGAGGCTGGCTTGGGCTTCAGACATCGGAATTTCCTTCGCTAGGGGGTTGCGGGGATGCGGCCTGGGCAGCCGCTGCACGCAGCTTGTCTTTCTTGCTCATGCGCTTGCCCTTGATGCCGCCATTGCCGGCGTCTTCAGAGGGCGCATGCGCGGGCACCGCTTCGGTGACCGGGTACTGGTCCAGCGTCTGCAGCGCCACATCGAGCCCATTGCGCTTGGCAATCAGCTTCCAGTGCGCCAGGCTGGCGGGGGTCACCAGGCTGATGGCCAGGCCCGAGATACCAGCCCGGCCGGTACGACCGATGCGGTGGGTGTAATCGGTGGGCGAGCGCGGCAGGTCGTAGTTGATCACCAGGGGCAGTGCCTCGACATGGATGCCACGCGCGGCCAGATCGGTGGTGACCAGCACCTGCCACTGGCTGCTGCGGAACTCCTGCAGCACCTGCTGGCGCGCGCCCTGGCTCAGCTCGCCATGGAAGGCGGTGGCGCTGATGCCCTTGTCATAGAGCTTGTTGGCTACATGCTCGGCGCTGTAGCGGCTGGCCACAAACACCAGCATGCGCTGGCCGGTGTACTGGGTGACCAGCTCACGCAGCCAGGCCGTGCGCTTGGCGGCATCGAGGTAGTAGGCCTCCTGCACGATGGTGGCATCCTGCAGGTGGGTCGAGGCGATCTCCACCGTCTCATGCGTGGCACGCAGCAAGGTGGGCACCAGCGCCTGCACCGCCGGGGCAAAGGTGGCCGACAGCAGCAGGGTCTGGCGCTGCTCACGCGCGGGCACCAGGCCCAGCACGCTTTGCAGCTCCTCGGCAAAACCCAGGTCCATCAAGCGGTCGGCCTCGTCCAGCACCAGGGTGCTGATGGTGTCCAGCCGCAGCTTGCTGTGCGCCACCACATCGAGCAGGCGCCCGGGCGTGGCAATCACCAGATCCACGCCGCCACGCAGGGCCAGCAGCTGGGGATTGATGGAGACACCACCGGTGAGCACGGCCACCTTGGGGCGGCGGCCCAGGGACTCGCCAACAAAATAGACCAGCTCGGCCACCTGGGTGGCCAGCTCGCGCGTGGGCACCAGGATCAAGGCCTGCGTCTCGTGGCGGCCCGCCTGGCCTGCCGCGTCGCTCAGCATCCAGGCCTGCATCAGGGGCAGCACATAGGCCGCCGTCTTGCCCGAGCCGGTCGGCGCGCAGCCCAGCAGGTCACGCCCGTCCAGAATGGCCGGAATGGCTTGGGTCTGGATGGCCGTGGGTGCAATCAGGCCATGGGCCTGGGCAGCGTGGGCCAGCGACGGAGCAAGGCCAAGAGAGGTAAAAGACATGGATTTCAATGGTGCGGGCCGGGCCGCAGGGACAACAAGCCTCGCATTGTCGCCCCTGGCAGCGCCGCCAGCGCTGCGCAGGACTATTGCAGCGCATGCTGGCAGCCGGCGCTGGTCAGCTTCGGCCAGCAGTGCTTAGCTGGCGTAATTGACCACCGAGCGGATCGACTTGCCTTCATGCATCAGGTCGAAAGCCTCGTTGATCTTGGCCAGGCCCATGGTGTGGGTGACAAAGGGCTCGAGCTTGATCTTGCCGGCCATCGCGTCTTCGACCATGCCGGGCAGCTCGCTGCGCCCCTTGACGCCGCCAAACGCGGTGCCCAGCCACTTGCGGCCGGTCACCAGCTGGAAGGGACGGGTAGAGATTTCCTGGCCCGCGCCCGCCACGCCGATGATCACGCTCTGGCCCCAGCCACGGTGCGCGCATTCCAGCGCTGCACGCATCACCTGCGTGCTGCCGATGCATTCAAAGCTGTGGTCCACGCCCCAGCCGGTCATCTCGACGATCACTTGCTGGATCGGCTTGTCGAAATCCTTGGGGTTGATGCAGTCGGTCGCGCCAAAGGTCTTGGCCAGCTCGAACTTGCCGGGGTTGGTGTCCACCGCAATGATGCGGCCGGCCTTGGCCAGCTGCGCGCCCTGGATTACCGCCAGGCCAATGCCACCCAGACCGAACACGGCCACGGTATCGCCATCTTGCACCTTGGCGGTGTTCTTGACAGCGCCCAGGCCGGTGGTCACGCCACAGCCCAGCAGGCAGACCTGCTCGGGATTGGCATCGGGGTTGACCTTGGCCAGCGACACCGCTGCCACCACGGTGTACTCCGAGAACGTGGAGCAGCCCATGTAGTGGTAGATCGGCTCGCCGTTGTAGCTAAAGCGCGTGGTGCCATCGGGCATCACACCCTTGCCCTGGGTGGCGCGCACCGCCACGCAGAGGTTGGTCTTGCCACTCTTGCAGAACAGGCATTCGCCGCACTCTGCCGTGTACAGCGGAATCACGTGGTCGCCCGGCTTGACGCTGGTGACGCCCTCGCCCACTTCCACCACGATGCCGGCGCCTTCATGGCCCAGCACCGCCGGGAAGATGCCTTCGGGGTCATCACCGCTCAAGGTGAAGGCATCCGTGTGGCACACGCCCGTGTGGGTGATCCTGACCAGCACTTCGCCCTTCTGGGGCGGCGCAACGTCGATCTCGACAATCTGCAAAGGCTCTCCGGCTTTGAAGGCAACAGCGGCGCGGGATTTCATGGGTGGACTCCTTGGGTCAAAAACGGGGGAAAACAGTCAGGCGCGGTCACGACCACAGGCCTATTTGAGGTACGAACGCAGCAGCGACAGCATTTCGTCAATGTCCGCTTGCGATGGCGCCGGCTGCTTGGCCATGGTCTCGCGCATATGGCCATCGAGCAAGTCGGCCATCAGGCCGTGTACGGCCCCGCGCATGGCGGCGAGCTGCTGCAGGATGGGGGCGCAATCACTGCCCGCCTCCACCGCCCGCTCCAAGGCCTCCGCCTGGCCCTTGATGCGGCGCAGGCGGGTGATGGCGCGGTGCTTGTCTTCGGCGTTATGGGGCATGGCAGGCGGTGTTCGCAACGGCGCAAAAGCACGCCAAACTCAGGTACTGGGCCAGAGTATAAATGTAATTTATAAAAATTACATATGAAAAATAGATGAAAACCCCAGGTACCCCCTGGGGGTATGCTGAATATCTCGGATATTCTCAGGCCGAGCAGGCACAAAAAAAAGACCGCAGCCTCGGCTGCGGTCTTGGGTGGGTGAGTAGCTAGCGGTTTTAGCGCGGCAGATCGCTCCAGCCCATCAGGTACTCGTCGATGGAGCGGGCAGCCTGGCGGCCTTCGCGGATGGCCCAGACCACCAGCGACTGGCCACGGCGCATGTCGCCAGCGGCAAATACTTTGTCCACATTGGTGGCGTAGCCGCCTGTGAAGTCGGTGGTGGCGCGGGCGTTGCCACGGGCGTCCTTGTCGACGCCAAAGGCCTCCAGCACCGGCGAGACCGGGTTCACAAAGCCCATGGCCAGCAGCACCAGGTCGGCGGGCCATTCCTTTTCGGAGCCCTTGACTTCGCTCAGCTTGCCGTCCTTGAACTCGACCTGCACGGTGGTCAGGCTCTTGACCTTGCCCTTGTCGCCGTTGAAGGTCTTGGTCGAGATCGCGAACTCACGCACGGCACCCTCTTCATGGCTGGAGCTGGTGCGCAGCTTGATCGGCCAGTAGGGCCAGACCAGGGGCTTGTTTTCCTCTTCGGGCGGCATGGGCATCACCTCGAACTGGGTGACGCTCTTGGCGCCGTGGCGGTTGCTGGTGCCCACGCAGTCACTGCCGGTGTCGCCACCGCCGATGACGATGACGTCCTTGCCATCCGCACGGATCTGGCCCTTGAGCTTGTCGCCGGCATTGATCTTGTTTTGCTGGGGCAGGAACTCCATCGCGTAGTGCACGCCGTCCAGCTCACGGCCGGGCACGGGCAGATCGCGCGACTGCTCGGAGCCGCCGGTCAGCAGCACCGCGTCGAACTCGGACTTGAGCTGCTCGGGCGAGACGGTTTCCTTGGCCCAGTTGGTGACCTTGCTGTCCTTGCCCAGGCCGTCCTTGCCCGCCACCAGCACGCCGGTGCGGATGGTCACGCCTTCGGCTTGCAGCTGGGCGGCGCGGCGGTCGATGTGCAGCTTGTCGAGCTTGAAGTCAGGGATGCCGTAGCGCAGCAGGCCGCCGATGCGGTCGTTCTTTTCGAACAGGGTCACCGCATGGCCTGCACGGGCCAACTGCTGGGCAGCGGCCATGCCGGCAGGGCCGGAGCCGACCACGGCCACTTTCTTGCCGCTTTGGTGCTTGGCGGGGCGCGCCTGCACCCAGCCCTCTTCCCAGGCACGGTCAATGATGGCGTGCTCGATGGACTTGATGCCCACCGGGTCGTTGTTGATGTTCAGCACGCAGGCTGCTTCGCAAGGCGCGGGGCAGATGCGGCCGGTGAACTCGGGGAAGTTGTTGGTCGAGTCCAGCACATGAAAGGCTGCCGCCCAATCGGCGCGGTACACCAGATCGTTGAAATCCGGAATGATGTTGTTGACCGGGCAGCCGCTGTTGCAGAACGGCGTGCCGCAGTCCATGCAACGGGCGCCTTGCTGCTTGGCCTGCTGCGAGTTCAGGCCAACAACAAATTCCTTGTAGTGCTTGAGGCGATCTTCAACGGGTGCATAACCCTCGTCGATACGCGCAAATTCCATAAAGCCTGTGACTTTTCCCATGATCGGATCTCTTGCTTGGCTGCTGCCCGCGCCGCGTTGGCGGGGACAGCAATCGTGGTCATTAATAAGGGGCTGGGTGCTTGGCGGCCAGGCCGCCAGGGGCCTCACTTTGCGGCGGCGTCCACACTCTTCTTGGCCGAGGTCTTGGCCTTAGCGACCTGCGCCTTGGCTTCGGCGCGGGCATGGATCTCACCCAGCGCGCGCTTGTACTCGGTCGGGAAGACCTTGACGAACTTGCTGCGCACTTCCGCCCAGTTGTCCAGCAGATCACGGGCACGCTTGCTGCCGGTCCAACGCAGGTGGTCGGCGAGCAGGCGCTTGAGCTGCGCTTCGTCGGTCTGGCCGTTGTGCCAGATGCCCTTGTCGATGCTGGCCTCTTGCTCGGACTGGCTCAGCACCTTGTCCATGGTCACCATCGTCGTGTTGCAGCGGCTGGCGAACTGGCCGTCTTCGTCATAGACGTAGGCCACGCCACCGCTCATGCCGGCTGCAAAGTTGCGGCCGGTCTTGCCCAGCACCAGCACGGTGCCGCCGGTCATGTATTCGCAACCATGGTCACCCGTGCCTTCGACGACTGCCGTGGCACCCGACAGGCGCACTGCAAAGCGCTCGCCAGCCACGCCGCTCAGGAAAGCCTCACCGGTGGTCGCGCCATACATCACGGTGTTGCCGACGATGATGTTCTTGTGCGCTTCGCCACGGAAATCCAGGCTAGGGCGCACCACCACGCGGCCGCCGGACAGGCCCTTGCCGGTGTAGTCGTTCGCGTCCCCCACCAGGTACAGGGTGATGCCGTTGCACAGGAAGGCGCCAAAGGACTGGCCGCCCGTGCCTTCGACACGGATGTGGATGGTGTCGTCAGGCAGGCCTTCGGCATGCACCTTGGTCACCGCGCCCGAGAGCATGGCGCCCACGGTGCGGTTCACATTGCGCACGGTCTCCAGGATCTTGACCCGCTCGCCCTTGTCGATGGCTGGGCGCGACTTCTCGATCAGGATGTTGTCGAAGGCCTTTTCCAGACCATGGTCCTGGTTTTGCGTGTGGTAGAGCGGTACATCGTCCGCCACTTCGGCACGGGCCAGCAGGCGGTTGAAGTCCAGGCCCTTGGCCTTCCAGTGGGTGATACCGGCCTTCATGTCCAACAGATCGGCACGGCCCACCAGGTCGTCGAACTTGGAGATACCCAGCTGGGCCATGATCTGGCGCGCTTCTTCGGCGATGAAGAAGAAGAAGTTCACCACATGCTCGGGCTTGCCGCTGAATTTCTTGCGCAGCTCGGGATCTTGCGTGGCCACACCCACCGGGCAGGTGTTGAGGTGGCACTTGCGCATCATGATGCAGCCCTCGACCACCAGCGGTGCGGTGGCAAAGCCGAACTCATCGGCGCCCAGCAGCGCACCGATCACCACGTCGCGGCCGGTCTTCATCTGACCGTCTGCCTGCACACGGATACGGCTGCGCAGGCCGTTGAGCACCAGGGTCTGCTGGGTTTCGGCCAGGCCGATTTCCCAAGGCGAGCCCGCATGCTTGATCGACGACCAGGGCGATGCGCCCGTGCCGCCGTCATGGCCGGCGATCACCACATGGTCGGCCTTGCACTTGGCAACGCCGGCGGCAATGGTGCCCACGCCCACTTCGGACACCAGCTTGACGCTGATCGACGAATGGGTGGCGACGTTCTTCAGGTCGTGGATGAGCTGGGCCAAGTCCTCGATCGAGTAGATGTCGTGGTGCGGTGGGGGAGAGATCAGGCCCACACCCGGCACCGAGTAGCGCTGCTTGCCGATGTACTCGGTCACCTTGCCGCCTGGCAGCTGGCCGCCTTCACCGGGCTTGGCACCCTGCGCCATCTTGATCTGGATCTGGTCCGCAGAGGCCAGGTACTCGGCCGTCACACCAAAGCGGCCCGATGCCACTTGCTTGATGCGCGAGCGCAGGCTGTCGCCGTCTTGCAGCACGTAGTCCGATTCGATCTGGTCCTTGCCGATGATCGACGCCAGCGACTCGCCCTGCTTGATCGGGATACCCTTCAACTCATTGCGGTAACGGGCGGGGTCTTCACCGCCTTCGCCGGTGTTGCTCTTGCCGCCGATGCGGTTCATCGCCACGGCCAGGGTCACATGGGCCTCGGTACTGATCGAGCCCAGCGACATGGCGCCGGTGGCAAAGCGCTTGACGATCTCGGCCGCCGATTCGACCTGCTCGACCGGGATGGCCTTGGCAGGGTCGATCTTGAACTCGAACAGGCCGCGCAAGGTCATGTGGCGCTTGCTCTGGTCGTTGATCAGCTGCGCGTATTCCTTGTAGGTGTTGAAGCTGTTGGCGCGGGTCGAGTGCTGCAGCTTGGCAATCGCATCGGGGCTCCACATATGCTCTTCACCCCGGGCACGCCAGGCGTATTCGCCACCGGTGTCCAGCATGGTGGCCAGCACCGGGTCGTTGCCAAAGGCTGCCTTGTGGCGGCGGATGGCTTCTTCACCGATCTCGAACACGCCCAGGCCTTCGACGCGGCTGGAGGTGCCGGTGAAGTACTTGTCGATGGTTTCGCTGTTGATGCCGACGGCCTCGAACAGCTGCGCACCGCAGTAGGACATGTAGGTGGACACACCCATCTTCGACATGATCTTGGACAGACCCTTGCCGATGGCCTTGATGTAGTTGTAGATCGCCTTGTCTGCCGACAGATCGCCGGGCAGGTGCTTGTGGATCGAGGTGATCGTCTCGAGCGCCAGGTAGGGGTGCACGGCTTCGGCACCGTAGCCGGCCAGCACGCCGAAGTGGTGCACTTCGCGGGCGGTGCCGGTTTCCACCACCAGACCACAGGCCGTACGCAGGCCTTCGCGGATCAGGTGCTGGTGGATGGCCGACAGCGCCAGCAGTGCCTGGATGGCCACGCGGTCCTTGCTGACACCCTTGTCGCTGATGATCAGGATGTTGTTGCCGGTCTTGATCGCATCAACCGCTTGTGCGCACAGCGAAGCCAGGCGCGCTTCCACGCCTTCACTGCCCCATTCCAGCGGGTAGGTGATGTCGAGCACGGCCGAGCTGAACTTGCCAGCGGTATGCGAGCGGATGTTGCGCAGCTTGACCATGTCGGTGAAGTCCAGCACCGGCTGGGTCACTTCCAGACGCAGCGGTGGGTTCACCTGGTTGATGTCGAGCAGGTTGGGCTTGGGGCCGATGAAGGACACCAGGCTCATCACAATCGCTTCACGGATCGGATCGATCGGCGGGTTGGTCACCTGCGCGAACATCTGGCGGAAGTAGTTGTACAGCGGCTTGTTCTTGTCCGAGAGCACAGCCAGCGGGCTGTCATTGCCCATCGAGCCAATGCCTTCTTCGCCGTTGGCGGCCATCGGGCTCATCAGGAACTTGATGTCTTCCTGGGTGTAGCCAAAGGCCTGCTGCAGGTCCAGCAACTCGGGCGACTGCTGCTCATCGGCAATCGCGCCGAACTCTTGCGAGGCCTTGGCCTGCTGGTCGACCTGCGACTCGCCGGCTACGGGCTTTTCCACATCGTCCAGGCGGATGCGCAGGTCTTCGATCCAGCGCATATAGGGCTTGGCATTGGTCAGCGAGGACTTGACTTCTTCGTCGTCGATCAAGCGGCCCTGGTCCAGATCGATCAGGAACATCTTGCCGGGCTGCAGGCGCCACTTGCGCACGATCTTGTGCTCGGGCACAGGCAGCACGCCCGATTCGGAGCCCATGATGACGAAGTCATCGTCGGTCACGCAGTAGCGGGCAGGGCGCAGGCCGTTGCGGTCCAGGGTGGCGCCAATCTGGCGGCCATCGGTGAACACGATCGATGCGGGGCCATCCCAGGGCTCGATCATCGCGGCATGGTATTCATAGAAAGCGCGGCGGCGCGAATCCATCGTGGCGTGCTGTTCCCATGGCTCGGGGATCATCATCATCACGGCCTGGGCCAGAGGGTAGCCTGCCATGGTCAGCAGCTCCAGGCAGTTGTCGAAGGTGGCCGTGTCGGACTGGTGCGCAAAGCTGATCGGGTAGAGCTTTTGCAGGTCATTGCCCAGCACGGGCGAGCTCATCACGCCTTCGCGGGCACGCATCCAGTTGTAGTTGCCCTTGACGGTGTTGATTTCACCGTTGTGCGCCACATAGCGGTAAGGGTGGGCCAGTGGCCATTCGGGGAAGGTGTTGGTCGAGAAGCGCTGGTGCACCAGACCCAGCGCTGAGACGCAGCGCTCATCTTCCAGATCGCGGAAGTAGGTGCCCACCTGGTCGGCCAGCAGCAGACCCTTGTAGATCACGGTGCGGCTGCTCATGCTGGGCACGTAGTACTCTTTGCTGTACTTGAGCTGCAGGTTCTGGATCGCCGCGCTGGCGGTCTTGCGGATCACATACAGCTTGCGCTCCAGCGCATCCTGCACGATCACATCGGCGCCACGGCCGATGAACACCTGGCGGATGACAGGCTCTTTCTCGCGCACCGTAGGCGACATTGGCATTTCGCGGTTGACCGGCACATCGCGCCAGCCCAGCAGCACCTGGCCTTCGGCCTTGATGGCGCGCTCCAGCTCTTCCTCGCAGGCCAGACGCGATGCATGCTCCTTGGGCAAAAACACCATGCCCACGCCGTATTCACCAAACGGCGGCAGCTTGACGCCCTGGGCGGCCATCTCGTCGCGGTAGAGCGCATCGGGCAGCTGGATCAGGATACCGGCGCCATCACCCATCAGCTTGTCGGCACCCACCGCACCCCGGTGGTCCAGGTTCTCCAGAATCTTCAGAGCCTGGGTCACGATGGCATGGCTCTTCTGGCCCTTGATGTGGGCCACAAAACCGACGCCGCAGGCATCGTGTTCCAGAGTCGGGTCATACAGACCCTGAGCTTGCATGTGCTCGCGTGCAGAAGCCGACATGGCGCAATCCTTCAAATAATCTATCGCGGGAAGGTCAATGTAGAGCAGCTGGCAATACCCGAGCAAGATTTTTATTTAGGGTCAGATACCAATTATTTTCAAATGATTTTTCTCAACAATTAATTAGGGTCATATTTAAATTGGCAAAATTATCGTTGATTTATATGACATTTTTAATTCATTCGTCGGAAGGAGCTAGCAGACGGGGACGGCCCGCACTCTTTTTGTGCAGCCTGCGCACCGTTTTGGACTGCAGGGATTGCACAAAGTCCTCACTGCCCATCGCCCAGCCGCCCTGAACTGCATCTGTCAGCGCCCGGGAGTCGCGCTGCGACAGGCCATAGGCCAGCATTTGGGCATAACGGGCCTCCCGCGCAAAGGGGGTGTTGCCCAAGGCCCAGAAAGCGGCCGGATCGCGCAGCCAAGCCAGCGGTTTTGCACCAAAATGGTGCGCGCAGCTGGACCAGGGGTAGTCTTCCGCCTTGGCGACCAGGCCTGCACGCTGCGGGTTGGAATCGATATAGATGATGCATTGCAGCAACGGCTCGGCCGGTTCAAGCACCGTCGAGCGGTAGCGCCCTTCCCACAAGGTGCCGCTGCGCCCGTGCCGGGCATTGAAATAACGCACATAGGCCCGGCCCAGCGCCTGCATCAAGAGCGGCAGGCCCTGCTCGGTCTGAGGTGTTAAGAGCAGATGGAAATGGTTGGGCATCAGCACAAAGGCATGCACTGCCACCAGATGGGTCTGCGCCAGCTGGCGCAGCAAATCGCCGAAATGTCGGAAATCCTCGTCATCGACAAAAACCGTCTGCCGGTTGTTGCCCCGGTGCAGCACATGGTGCGGCATGTCAGGAATGCTGAGTCGGGGAAGGCGGGCCATAGGCGTAATGGGCGAGGACGGCGGATGGAGAGGCGGCACCATTATCAACGCTTCCCTGACAGCTAGCTTGCGTACCTATTCGTTATGATCCAACTGGTAAATAAGCCAATAACCCGGGAGATGGAAACACCATGCGCTTTTCTTCGCTAGCGATTGCGTCCTTGCTGGTCTTCAGCGCCAACAGCTGGGCCGCACGCGACTTCACACCCCAAGCGGGCACCTGGATCGTCAGCAGCGAGATCGATGGCAAACCTGGCCGTGGCCTGGCCATCGATGTGCAAGGCAATACCTTTTTTATGCAGGTGTTTGGCTACGAGAAAAATGGCGATGCCACGTTCTACACCGCAACCGGGCAGTTGGACGGCAACAGCATCACTGCCCCACTCGTCCGCTATACCGGCGGGCGCAGCTTTGGCAGCGAAGCGCGTGATGCTTTGGAAGACAGCTCGCCCGGCAGTGTGACGGTGTCCTTCCGCAATGGTTTGAAGGGAACGGTGCAGTTTCCGGGCGAAGCACCAGTGGCTATGGAGCGCTTTGCGATTAAGGAGCTGACGCCAAGCCTCAGCAACCCGCTGGCACAGGTGGGCCTGCGCGGCTTGCATCTGCTTATCTTGGATGAGAATCTGCAGCTCAAGACATACCGGTGGGCCATGCTCCAGCGCAATGCGCAAGATCTTCCAGAACTGGTGGAGCGGATAGATGAGAAGGGTGTTGATAGCACAGTGCCCTGCACGCTGGATGCCGAGCATGGTGAATTCCTGTGCCAGTCCACGGACAGCAACAGCGACATTGCAAGCCTGCGTTTTCAAATCGTGGGCGGTCAGATTGCAGGCCATGCCACGATGAAAAATGCGCCAGAGCTGCAGCTGCCGCTGATTGGGCAAAGTGAAACGGCCATCAACCACGTCAATGGCGAGCGGCAGCAGCAAAACTATTGGGAGTATTCGATTCCAGGCGCGTACACCCTAGGCCCACCCCCGACTGCTACCCACCAGTGGATGCCGGTCAATGGCACCTGGATTGTGCAAGATGAGCTGACCGGCAAGCCAGGACGCGGGCTGGCGCTGGATGTACAAAATTCGACGATGGTGCTGCAGGTCTTTAACTATGGCGCCAATGGCCAGCCCACGTTCCATATGGGCAGCGGCAGCTATGGCAGTACCGGGGTGAATACGCTGGCCTCGCGCGCCGAGTTTGCATTGAGCCAGTACGCCGGCGGGCGCAGCCTGGGCGGTGCCGCTCAATCGGCGCAGATGGTGGCCAATGCAGGTTCGGTACGCATTGAGCTAGCGCTGAACCGTGAACAGCAAACACCCCATGTGTCGCAGAAGGGCACAGTGACATTCCCTGGAGAGGAACCCAAGGCTATTGTGCGCATGCGACTGGATAGCCAGACTTCCCTCGCTGACAAGCTGTTTGGCGAATGGTACTGGCCGATCCAGCGCACCCATCTGGTGTTCAACCAGGAAAGCAACGGCGTAGTGATTTCTTCCGATGGCTCGGTGAGCTGCGAGCAAAAGTATCCGGCCCGCCCCGATTTCGTGTCCTGCACCAAGGCCGGCCCACCTCCCAACGAGTTGTCAACCAACAACTTTGGATTCTCGCTGCCGCTGCTGAACCAGGGCAGCACCTGGATCCAAATCCGCGACCGTTTCGGCAACCTCCAAGGCCTGGGCAATATCGACTAAGCCTCTCACCGCAACACCCACAACGACAAAAGGCCATCCGCCGCACGGCAGATGGCCTTTTTCTATTCCAGCCTTGCAGCTTAGAAGCGGTAACGCGCCACCAGTTGCACCGAGCGCGGCGCGCCCGGCAGGTTCAGGTTGGGCGAGGAGCCGTGGCCGGCCACGATGTAGCGCTTGTCCAGCAGGTTGTTGAGCTTGAGCTGCAGGTCCACGTTGTTCAGGCGGTAGTAGGCCATGGCATCCAGGGTGACGTAGCCCGGCAGCACAACGGTATTGCCAGGGTTGGCAAAACGCGCGCCGACATAGTTGATGCCACCACCGGCGCCAAAGCCATGGCCCAGGGCTTTGGTCACCCAGATATTGGCGCTGTGCTTGGGCGTCAAGGTGGCGCGCTTGCCTTCTACGGCCTGGCCGGCATCGACGGCAGGTGACGAGGTCATCTCGCTCAGCAGGTAGGCATAGCCCGACCAGATCTGCCAGCCCTGCGACAGGTCACCGGCAAAGCTCAGCTCCAGGCCTCGGCTGCGCTGCACGCCCAGCGGCACCAGGGTGTTGCTGACGGGGTCCACGCTCTTGATATTGGTGCGCTCGATCTCGAACAGCGCGGCATTGGCGCTGGCCTTGCCGTCGAGCAGATCCCACTTCACACCGACCTCGCGGCTGGTGGTCTTCTCAGGCGCCAGCTGGGCATTGTTGGCTGCCAGCGCAAAGGTCTCGCCCGAGGGCTGGAAGGACTTGCTGAACGACACGTAGTACGACAGCGCATTGCTGGGCTGGTAGACCAGGCCGACGCGCGGGCTCCAGGCCACATCGGTGCGGCCCAGGTTGACGCTGCCTGGCGTGTAGTTGTCGGTCTCCTGGCGGAAGCGGTCATAGCGCACGCCGGCCAGCAGCTTCCATTCCGGGGCCAGGGTCACCATGTCCTGCACATAGGCGCTGGCCACGCTGAAGACGCTGTCGTTGTTGGCCGACGGTGCAGCCGTCAGCACCGGTGAGACGACCGGCAGCACCGGGTTGAACAGCGACACCGTGCCCACATTGTTCTGGTTGATGCTCAGCAGGCCCTTGTTCTGGCGGCCCAACTCCAGCCCGTACAGCATCTGGTGCTGAATGCCCGCCAAGTCCAGCTTCTGCGTCAGTTCCAGCTGGTTGAAAAAGCCGTGCTCGTCGCGCTCCAGATGGCCACGGTTGAGGGTCGCCGTCTGCGCCTTCTCATTGACCGAGCCGACCAGGGTGTTGCTGCGGTCCAGTGTGTAGTCGTAGTAGCGCAGCACATTGCGCAGGCTCAGGCTGTCGTTGAAGCGGTGGCTCAAGGTGGCCGAGGCCGAGTACACCTCCGAGGTGCTGACATCGGTATCGCGTGCATTGGCCGCGCCATAGTAGGTGCGGGGCGACACATTCACCGGGCGGCCCTGGAAGGCGGGGATACCGAAGTCGGTCAGGCGGCTGTCCTTGAGGTAGTCGGCCTGCAGCAGCAGCTGCGTGTCCGCGCTGAACTTGAACTGCACCGAGCCGGCCAGCGCTTTGCGGTCCAGAAACTGCTGGTCGCGGTAGCTGTCAGCGCGCTCGATGGCGCCGGTCAGGCGGTAGGAGACGATGCTGTCCTGCGGCGCGCGTGCCAGGTCAAACTCGCCCCGGCGCTGGTTCCAGCTGCCCAGGGTCAGGCCCACTTCGCTGCGGTCAATGCCAGGCTTCTTGGTGATGCGATTGATCAAGCCACCCGAAGAGCCCCGGCCATACAGCACCGATGCCGGGCCTTTGAGCACTTCGACCTGCTCGACATTGGACAGATCGCGGAAGTACAGTGCGTCATCGCGCACGCCATCGACAAACTGGTCGGCAATGGCCGAGAAGCCACGGATCGTCACCTGGTCGCGCTGGCCATCGCCATGCGACAGGCCAATGCCGGGCACGGCCTTGAGCACGTCCTGCATCGACTGCACGGCCTGGTCGCGCATCAGCTGCTGGGGCACCACGTTCACCGTTTGCGGAATGTCGCGCAAAGGCGCTTCAATCTTGGTGGCGCTCTTGGCCGTGGGCGCTGCATAGCCCACGTCCGCTGCGGTATCGCCCTGCACGCGCACTTCCTGCAAGGTCGTCTCAGCTGGCGCCTGCTGCGCCGCTGCATAGCCCGTGCACAACAGCGCCACTGCTGCTGCCACGGCTTGTGTTTTGAAAGCCATTCCAGTTCCTTTTATTGCCTTGGTATGTGTTCGGTCTGGCTGTACCGCATGGGAGATCCGCACTCTGGTTGGCTACCACCGTGAAAAGCTCGCACATCTTAAAGAGGAAAATGGTTCTCATTTACATATCTTTAAGAAAGGAATGCAAGGCAGCAACAAAGCCACAGTAGGCGATTTCTTAACGCGCCTTCAGGTTTTGTTAAGAAACGCCGCAACTGCAGCGCATGGGCTGTCTGCGCGCCGTCGCAGGCCGCGCTTGGCTCGGCTCAAAGCAGAGAAATGCCCCCAGCAACAGAGGGCTTACCGGGGCCAGGGCATGGCGAGCCGCAGCCCGCGACCGGCCTGGGCGCATCAAAGCGAAGGGGGAACGATGAGGCTGGGGCCCAAGCGCGCAACGGCGCCCGCCGCTCAGCAGCGTGGCGCTATCTTGCCGCCGATGCCCCGACCCGGCTGGTAGCCCAGCAGGCCCGAGACGCGCCCGGCCGCCTGCAAGAGCTGGGGCAGCAGCTCGCCCTGCATGATCTCGGGCGTGGTGCGGTTGGCCTGGCCGCTGATGTTCATCGCAGCGACGACCTGGCCGCTGGCATTGCGGATGGGGGCCGCGACCGAGGTGAGGCCCTCTTCCAGCTCCTGGTTGAGCAGACACCAGCCCTGCACGCGCACCTGGGCCAGCTCGGCCAGCAGCTGGGCATCGTCCTGGAGGGTGAAGCGGGTGAACATCGTGCGGTCGCGGCCCTCCAGCAAGGGCTGCAGCTCCTGCGGCGGCAGCTCGGCCAGCAGCACCCGGCCGAGCGAGGTCCAAAAGCTCGGCAGGCGCGAGCCCATGCCTAAGTTGGTGCTCATGATCTTGTGCGTGTGCACGCGCAAAACGTAGACCACATCCTGGCCATCGAGCACGGCGATGGAGCAGGACTCGTGCGTCTGCTCGACCAGTGCATCCATCACCGGCTGGGCCAGGTTCCAGACCGGCATCGACGACAGATAGGCAAAGCCCAGATCCAGGATGCGCGGCGTGAGCGCAAACAAACGGCCCTCCACCCGCACATAGCCCAGGGTCTGCAAGGTCAGCAGAATGCGGCGCGCCCCGGCCCGCGTCATGCCGGTGGCCTCGGCCACTTCTGTCAGGGTCTGGCGGGGCGCGGCCGCGCCAAAGCTGCGGATGACCTCCAGCCCGCGCGCGAAGGACTGCACATAGCTGTCGCTGGGGCGGAGGGTCGGGTCTTCTTCTTTCATAGGCCGCATTCTTGGTCGTTGGCGTGGAGCGGGTCCCTGGCAATACAAAAGCAAATCGCAGGGACATCGGGTAGCGGATTATCAGGCAGTCTATAATTCTTTTAGCGAACTAATGTTCTATATACGAACATTTTTACTAAGAGCCTCTGGGAGGTTCTGCAAAACCCTCGCCAAGCGGGATGGACGCGGATCGGGATGAGATGCAAGGCGTCTTTTGCAGTCAATAGCCAGCTATTGACAAGAAAGACAACGCCGCAGATCGCCCGAGCCCGCGTGCAGACCACGGCAGGGAGTTTTGCAGAAGCTCCCTAAGGGCCGCCGATCCTCTCAAATGCATTCCCAAGTCTCGCGCAGGCAGCCTCGGCATTGCATTTGTCGCACGCGGTACAGGCACTGCCCCAGCGCAGCGCGACCATGCCGCAGCGGGATCAGCAGCCTGTTGCGACCCGTGTTCAGAACCAGGAGACAAGATGATCAACAAGATTTCGGACTCGATTGCCGAGTCCCTCAGCCGCGTCCAGGACGGCTCGACCGTGCTCATCGGCGGCTTTGGCACCGCCGGCATTCCCGCAGCCCTGATTGATGGCCTGATCGCGCAAGGTGCGCGCGACCTCACGGTGGTCAACAACAACGCTGGCAATGGCGACACGGGCCTGGCGGCGCTGCTCAAGACCGGCGCCGTGCGCAAGATCATTTGCAGCTTTCCGCGCCAGGTCGACAGCTATGTGTTTGACGAGCTCTACCGCAGCGGCAAGATCGAGCTCGAAGTGGTGCCCCAGGGCAATCTGGCCGAGCGCATGCGCGCTGCGGGAGCTGGCATCGGCGCCTTCTTCTGCCCCACCGCCTACGGCACCGAGCTGGCCGCGGGCAAGGAAACGCGCGAGATCAATGGCAAGCACTATGTGCTGGAGTACCCCATCTATGGCGACGTGGCGCTGATCAAGGCCGAGCAAGGCGACCGCTGGGGCAACCTCACCTACCGCAAATCGGCCCGCAACTTTGGCCCGGTGATGGCTACTGCGGCGAAGTACACCGTGGCCACCGTGCATGAGATCGTGGAGCTGGGCCAGCTCGACCCGGAGGCCGTGGTCACCCCTGGTATCTATGTCAACCAGGTCATCAAGATCGAGCGCGTTGCCACGCAAGCCGGTGGCTTCAAAAAAACAGCCTGAAGCAGGAGACAAGACCATGAGCAGCTACCAAAAACGCACGAAAGACGAACTGGCCGCCCGCGTGGCGCAGGACATCCATGATGGCGCCTACGTGAACCTGGGCATTGGCCAGCCGACGGCCGTGGCCAACCACATCCCCCAGGACCGCGAAGTCATCCTGCAGTCGGAAAACGGCATCCTGGGCATGGGCCCGGCACCCGCCGCTGGCGAGGAAGACTATGACCTCACCAACGCCGGCAAGCAGCCCGTCACCTTGCTGGCGGGTGGCAGCTTCTTTCACCATGCCGACAGCTTTGCGATGATGCGCGGCGGTCACCTCGACATCTGCGTGCTCGGCGCTTTCCAGGTAGCCGAGAACGGCGACCTGGCCAACTGGAGCACCGGTGAGGCCGGTGCCATTCCGGCCGTGGGCGGCGCGATGGACCTGGCCATTGGTGCCAAACAGACCTGGGTAATGATGGACCTGCTGACCAAGAAGGGCGAGAGCAAGATCGTCAAGCAATGCAGCTACCCGCTGACCGGCATTGGCTGCGTCAAGCGCATCTACACCGATGTGGCCACCATCGAGGTCACGCCCCAAGGCCTCAAGCTCATCGACACCGTTGCAGGTCTGGACAAGGCCGAACTCGAAAAAATGATTGGCCTGAGCCTGCTGTAAGCGCAGCGCCGATCTGTATTCATCCAAGGAGACCAAGATGACCAACGCCTATATCTGCGACGCCGTGCGCACCCCCTTTGGCCGCTACGGCGGCGCGCTTGCCGGTGTGCGCACCGATGACCTGGGCGCCGTGCCCATCAAGGCGCTGATGGAGCGCAACCCCGGTGTGGACTGGACGGCCGTGACCGATGTGATCTACGGCTGCGCCAACCAGGCCGGCGAAGACAACCGCAATGTGGCCCGCATGTCCAGCCTGCTCGCGGGCCTGCCCATTGAGGTGCCCGGCGCCACCGTCAACCGCCTCTGCGGCTCGGGCCTGGATGCCGTGGGCTCCGCTGCCCGCGCCATCAAGTCCGGCGAAGCACGCCTGATGATCGCGGGGGGTGTGGAATCGATGAGCCGCGCCCCCTTTGTGATGCCCAAGGCCGAATCCGCCTTCAGCCGCAACAATGCCGTCTACGACACCACCATTGGCTGGCGCTTTGTCAACAAGCAGATGAAGGCGCTGTACGGCGTGGACTCCATGCCCGAGACGGCCGAGAACGTGGCCGACGACTTCAAGATCGAGCGCGACGCCCAGGACCGCATGGCCCTGGCCTCGCAGCAAAAGGCCGCAGCGGCCATCGCTGCCGGCCACCTGGCCCGCGAGATCGTGGCCGTGACCATTGCGCAGAAAAAGGGCGACGCACTGGTGATCAGCCAGGACGAACACCCCCGCGCCACCACGATCGAGGCGCTGGCCAAGCTCAAGGGCGTGGTGCGCGAAGGCGGTACCGTGACGGCCGGCAATGCCTCGGGCGTGAACGACGGCGCCTGCGCCTTGCTGCTGGCCAATGAAGAAGCCGCCCAGCAATACGGCCTGACCCCGCGCGCCCGGGTGGTGGCCATGGCGACGGCCGGTGTGGCCCCACGCATCATGGGCTTTGGCCCGGCGCCTGCCGTGCGCAAGGTGCTGGCACTGGCCGGCCTGAGCTTGGCCGACATGGATGTCATCGAGCTGAATGAAGCCTTTGCCGCCCAAGGCCTGGCTGTGCTGCGCGACCTGGGCATTGCGGATGACGACCAGCGCGTCAACCAATGGGGCGGCGCGATTGCGCTGGGTCACCCGCTGGGCGCATCGGGTGCACGCCTCGCGACCACCGCAGTCAACCAGCTGCATGCACTGGGTGGCCGCTACGCGCTGTGCACCATGTGCATCGGCGTGGGCCAGGGCATTGCCGTGGTTCTCGAAAAAGTCTGACGCCCACTGCGGCGGCAAGCGCGGGCCTGCCAAGGCCGCGCCTTGCCCCGCATCCCCCCGACACCCTCCCCCCCCAACACCAGCGCTGCTGCCTCGCCCACCTTGGCGCAGCCACGCCCGCGCAGCGATGCAGGGGCACTTTTTGAAGGACAGAACGCCATGGCAACACAACAAATCACCACTGCGACCGGCATGTTCAACATCGATCTGCAAGGCCCCGAGGGTGCGCCGGTGCTGGTGTTCTCCAACTCGCTGGGCACCACCTTGGATATGTGGGACGCCCAGGCCAAGACCTTCAGCAGCCAGTACCGCGTGCTGCGCTATGACACCCGTGGCCACGGCGCCAGCGTGGTGAGCCCAGGCCCCTACCAGTTCGCCCAACTGGGCGGCGATGTGCTGGCTATTCTGGACAGCCTGGGCATCGACCAGGCCCATTTCTGCGGCATCTCGATGGGCGGCCTCACAGGGCTCTGGCTGGGCGTGCATGCCGGCGCACGCTTGCGCAGCATCACCGTGGCCAACAGCGCCGCCAAGATTGGCGCCGAAGCCGGCTGGCGCGACCGCGCCGCGCTGGTGCGTGCCAATGGCACAGCCGCCATGCAGACCCTGGCCGATTCATCGCCCAGCCGCTGGTTCACCGAAGGCTTTATCGCCAGCCAGCCCCAGGTGGTGCGGGCCGCCCAGGCCTGGATTGCCGGCATTGCCCCCGAAGGCTATGCCAGCTGCTGCGAGGCCCTGGCCGTGGAGGACCTGCGTGCCGATATCGCCCGCATCCAGACCCCCACCTTGCTGATTGGCGGCAGCGCCGACCCGGTCACCACGGTGGCCGATGCCCAGGCCATGCATGCCGCCATTGCTGGCTCGGAGCTGGCGACCGTGCCGGCCTCGCACCTGTCCAACCTCGAAGTGCCCCAGGCCTTTGACCTGGCACTGGGCAGCTTTTTGCAAAAACACTGAGGCAACCGCCTTGAACCATGCAGACGGGTACCAAGAACAACAACCGCCCGCTGCAGCCCTTCCTCAACCAAGGAGACAAGCATGTCCGATGCCAATCCACGCTGGAAGCAGCGCCCTGCAGGATCGACCTGGGGCGACTTCGGCCCCGATGACCAACTCGGCCGCCTCAACCTGCTGACGGCCGCCAAGGTGCGCCAGGGCGTTGCCGAGGTGCGGGAAGGCCTGCGCTTTTCGCTCAGCCTGCCCCTCGACTACCCAGGCGGCAGCGCCCTCAACCCCAACCGCAAACCGCCTGTGCTGCGCCCGCTGCAGCGCAAGGGCCTGGTCAACTTCAACTGCCTGCTGGGCGACCTGGAGCCCGGCCGCACCGATGTGCTGTCGGACGACATGGCCGTGCTGTCGCTGCAGTACTCCACCCAGTGGGATGGCCTGGCCCATGCCGGCCAGCTGTTCGACGCCAATGGCGACGGTGTGCCCGAGCCGCTCTACTACAACGGCTTTGCCGCTGGCCGCGATGTGCTGGGGCCGCTGCTGGTCAGCGACACCGGCATGCCCACGGCCGAGAGCAGCGGCAGCACCAGCTGCGCCAAGGCGCTGGGCATCGAGGGCATGGCGCAGAACGGCGTGCAAGGCCGGGGCGTGATGCTGGACCTGCATGCGCACTACGGCGATGCCCGCAGCCTGATCGGTTACGACGAGTGGATGCGCGTGATCGAGGCCGACCGGCTGGAGATCGAGCCCGGCGACATGCTCTGCCTGCACACCGGCTTTGCCCAGGCCGTGCTGGCGATGCAGAAGAACCCCGACCCGGTGGTGCTGAACAACAGCTGCGCGGTGCTCAATGGCCGCGACGAGAAGCTGCTTCAGTGGATCAGCGATAGCCAGATCGCCGTGATCGCTGCCGACAACTATGCCGTCGAAGCCCATCCGGCCCAGCCCGGTGCCGATTGCTGCGCCGCGCTGCCGCTGCATGAGCACTGTTTGTTCAAGCTGGGCCTGCACCTGGGTGAGCTCTGGCACCTGACGCCGCTGGCGCAGTGGCTGCGTGCCCATGGCCGCAGCCGCTTTCTGCTGACCGCCCCACCGCTGAACCTGCCCGGCGCCATTGCCTCGCCCGTGACCCCGATTGCCACGGTCTGAGACCGGCATTCAGAGACCCGTTTTACAGCGGCAGCCGTCCTAAGCACGCCTGCCGCGCCCTACCCCGGAGCCACCATGCCCTACATCATTGAGACTTTCGACAAGCCCGAACACCAGGCCGTGCGCCAGGCCCACCGCCCGGCGCATCTGGACTTTCTGGCGCGCAACGCCGAGCTGCTGCTGGCCTGCGGCGCCAAGCTGCAGGACGACGGCAGCGACATGGGCGGTGGCCTCTATGTGGTGGACCTGGACACGCGCGAAGCCGCCCAGGCCTTTATCGAATCCGATCCCTTCTACCAGGCTGCACTGTTTGCCCAGGTGCGCATCACGCGCTGGCGCAAGGCCTATGTGGCCGGCCAGTGCTGCCTGTGACGCCTTTCTTGGAAACTGCTATGTCCACTCCATCGACCCCATCGACTCCCGCACGCCCCCGCGTGCTCATCACCGGCGGCGGCGCCGGCATTGGTGCAGCCGCTGCGCTGCGCTGCCATGCCGATGGCTATGACCCGGTCATCATCGACCGCCAGATTGACCAGGTGCCGGCAGGCTTTGTCGCGATCCAGGCCGACCTCAGCAGCGCCGAAGACACGGCGCGCGCGCTGGGCGAAGCGCTCGCTGGCGGCCCCATCACCCGCCTGGTGAACAACGTCGGCATCGTGGTGCCCAACGACGCCGCCAGCCAGACCCTGGCCGAATTTGATCTGGCCGTATCGCTGAACCTGCGCTGCGCCTTCCAGTGCATGCAGGCCTTGCTGCCGGGCATGCAGGAGGCGCGCTTTGGCCGCATCGTCAACATGTCCTCGCGTGCCGCGCTGGGCAAGGACCTGCGCACCGCTTACGCCGCCACCAAGGCCGGCCTGATCGGCATGACCCGCGTCTGGGCGCTGGAACTGGGCCAATGGGGTATCACCGCCAATGCGATTGGCCCCGGCCCCATCCGTACCGAGCTGTTCGACAAGGCCAACCCGCCGGGCGCCGAGCGCACACAAAAGATCATCCAGTCCGTGCCCGTCAAGCGCGTGGGCACGCCCGATGACGTGGCCCATGCCGTGGCCTACATGCTCGACGAGCGCAGCGGTTTTGTCACCGGCCAGGCGCTTTATGTCTGCGGCGGCATGACCGTGGGCGTGGCACCGGTCTAAATTTTTTCGTGGGCCTGTCTGGTACCGGCCCGCCTTTGCTCCATCCACCGATAACAAGAGACATTGATGTCAAAAATCACCGCTTTTTTCACCGAGCTGATGCGCAAGTATCTGCCCGACCCCTTTGTGTTCGCGATCTTGCTGACGCTATTGACCATGGTGCTGGCCTTTGCTGTGGAGAGCCGGCCCATCAACCTGGTGGTGCAGGACTGGGGCAAGGGCTTTTGGAGCCTGCTGGCCTTCACCACCCAGATGGCGGTGATCTTGGTGATGGGCTATGTGCTGGCCGCCGCGCCGGTGGTGGACCGCTTCCTCAACCGCATTGCCGGCATGGTGCACACGCCGCGTGGCGCCATCATCATGGCCACCGTCGTGGGCTGCGTGGGCAGCTACCTCAACTGGGGTTTCGGTCTGGTGATTGGCGGCATCATGGCCAAGAAGCTGGCCGTGCGCGTCAAGGGCGTGCACTACCCGCTCATCATCGCCTCGGCCTACACGGGTTTTACGATGTACAGCCTGGGTCTGTCGGCGACCATTCCGGTGCTGATCTCCACCAAGGGCCACAGCTTTGAAAAGCAGATGGGCATTATCCCGCTGAGCGAAACCATCTTCTCGCCCCACATCCTGCTGACTGCGCTGGTCGTGCTGATTGTGCTGCCGCTGATCAATGCGGCGATGCACCCCAAGGCCGGTGAGAAGATCACCGAAATCAGCCCCGAGCTGGCCAGCAACGAAGAGGCCAAGGGCCCATCGGCCGCCAACCTGCTGGGCGATGAAAAGACCTTTGCCGGCCGCCTGAACAACAGCAGCATCCTGAGCTGGCTGATTGGCCTCACCGGCATGGCCTTTGTGGCCATGCACTTCATGCAGAACGGCAGCCTGGATCTGAACATGATCAATTTCTTCATCCTGTTCCTGGGCATCTTGCTGCTGGGCACGCCGATGAAGTATGTGGAAAAGGTCAATGAAGGCGTCAAGACCATTGGCGGCATCATTTTGCAGTTCCCGTTCTACGCCGGCATCATGGCCATCATGCATGCCTCGGGCCTGGTCGAATCGATCGCCCATGTGTTTGTGAGCTTCTCGACCGCCTACACCCTGCCGCTGTGGGGCCTGGTGAGCTCCTTCTTCATCAACTTCTTTGCGCCTTCGGGCGGCGGCCACTGGGTGCTGCAAGGCCCCTTCATGATTGAAGCGGCCAAGACCCTGGGCGCATCGCAGGCCCACACCGCCATGTCGGTGATGCTGGGCAATGGCTGGAACGACTTGGTGCAGCCTTTCTGGATCCTGCCGGCGCTGGCGCTGTCCAAGCTCAAGCTCAAGGACATCATGGGCTACACCGTGGTCTCGATGTTCGTCGTGGGGGCCATCTACATCGGCTCCTCCCTGTTCTGGCCATAAACCGGGCCAGACCTTCCCTTCCTCCGGCTGTCACGCGAGACCCAACAAGCATTGACAAAACAAGTGGCAGCCTTTTTCACCTTGCTTTGGAGATACCCATGAACACCATCCGCCTCAACGCCCGCCGCACCGTGCTGCAAGCCATCGCCGCTGCCAGCCTGGGGGCAGCCCTCATGCCAGCAGCCTTTGCAGCTGAGGCCTTCCCGAACAAGCCCATCACACTGATCGTGCCCTTTGTGGCCGGCGGCACCACCGACATTCTGGCCCGCATCGTCGGCCAGTCGCTGGGCGAGGAGCTGGGCCAGCCGGTCATCATCGACAACCGCGCCGGTGCCGGTGGCAATATCGGCGGCCAGTTTGCCGCACGTGCTCCGGCCGACGGCTACACCATCTTCATGGGCACCGTGGGCACCCACGCGATCAATGAATGGCTCTACAAGAAGATGCCCTTCAACCCCAACAAAGACTTTGTGCCGCTGACCCGCGTGGCCAATGTGCCCAACCTGCTGGTGGCCAACCCTGCGCAGCCTTTCAAGAACGTCAAGGAGCTGATCAGCTACGCCCAGGCCCACCCCGGCCAGGTGAACTTTGGCTCCTCGGGCAGCGGCAGCTCCATTCACCTGTCGGGTGAGCTGTTCAAGATGATGGCCAAGGTCGACATGATCCACATCCCTTACAAGGGCAGCGCGCCAGCCGTGACCGACCTGCTGGGCAACCAGATTGCGATCATGTTTGACAACATGCCCTCGGCGATCCAGCACGTGCGTTCTGGCAAGCTGCGCCCGCTGGCGGTGACCACCGCCAAGCGCTCGCCCGAGCTGCCGGATGTGCCAACGGTTGCCGAAGCCGGCGTGCCCGGCTACGAGGCTACTTCGTGGTTTGGCCTGTTCGCCCCCACCAAGACGCCCGCCGATGTGCAGGCCAAGCTGCATGCCGCCATCATCAAGGTGTTGCAAAAGCCTGACGTAATCAAGAAAATTGGCGACCAGGGCGGCGAAGTGGTGACCGAATCGCAGGCCGAATTTGGCAAGTTCATCGCTGCTGAAAACGAAAAGTGGAAGCAAGTGGTGAAGACCTCGGGCGCGACCGCAGGCTAATCCACCTAGCAAGCGCCCATAACAAAGCCGCCGATCCTGGACGCCCAGGACCGGCGGCTTTTTCTATGGCGGCTGACTAAAAGATCAGACGCCGATCGGGCCGCCGTCCGCCTTCTGGATCACCACCGTCGACGAGCGCGGGCGCACCGTGCCATCGGGCGCGCGGGTGGCATCGGCCGTGCCATAGGCGGGCCAGTTCACCGGGTGCTGGATGTTGAGGAAGATGCTGGTGTGGTCGGGGGTATAGGCAAAGCCGGTGATCTCGGCCTCGTTCGGGCCGACAAAGAAACGGCGCAGCTCGGCTTGGTTGCTGGCATTGATGACGGGGCCGGTGCCCTTGGCATCCTTCAAGGCGCCCGGCACCACGGCCAGCATCTGGTCGTTGGTGGCCTTGGCAACCGCATTGTTGCGGCCACCATCGATGCCGTTGTCGGTCTGGATCCACAGAATACCGCGGTCATCGAAAGCAATGCCATCGGGGCTGGCGAGCTGGTTCAGCTCGGTCAGGCCCGAGCGGTTGGTGTCGGCATTGCCCGCCGCGTCCGAGCCAAACACAAAGATGTCCCAGCGGAAGGTGTTGGCACCAGCGTCGTCATGCCAGCGCACGATATGGCCGTTGACATTGTTCAGGCGCGGGTTGGCGGGGTTGGTGCCGCGTTCGGCATTGCGGCTGGTGTTGTTGGTCAGGGTCAGGTAGACATCGCCATTGCTGGGGTGCACGGCGGTCCACTCGGGGCGGTCCATCGGCGTGGCACCGACAAAGTCGGCCGCACCACGCGTGTTGATCAGGATGGCATCGATATTGCCAAAGGCCTCGCCCAGGCTGCGGCCGTCCTTGCCCTTGGTGGCGGGGGTCAGCGCCAGCCATTCGCCCTTGCCTTCGGCATCAAAGCGCGCCACGTACAGGGTGCCCTTGTCCAGGTACTTGTGGCCCACGGCAATGCGGTCACTGCGCTCGGCATCCTTGGGGTCCCACAGCGCTTCGGACACAAAGCGGTAGATGTATTCAAAGCGCGAATCATCACCGCTGTAGAAAGCCAGCGGCTTGCCCGCCACCGGGATGCCGTAGGCAGCGCCTTCGTGGGCAAAGCGGCCCATCGCGGTGCGCTTGGTGGCCGTGCTGCCGGGGTCGTAGGGGTCGATCTCGACCAGGTAGCCAAAACCGTTGACCTCATTGCGCCAGTCCTGCAGGCCATCGGCGCCAGTGGCGGTGATGTTGAATCGGGCAAATTCGCCTTGCTGCTCCGTCGCATCGCCCGCTGCCGTTTCCCACTGGTAGCGGCCCAGCTTGGTCTGCACGCCCACGCGCTTTTGCGCGGCGGTTTGCTCGCCGGTGTTGACAAAGCAGGCGGCCCAGTTTTCTTCGGCGGTGATGTAGGTGCCCCAAGGGGTGGTGCCATTGCCGCAGTTGTTGTTGGTGCCGCGCACCTGGCTGCCGGTGGTGGAGAACGGCGTCTTGACCCAGTCGGTGCCCGCCACAGGGCCGGACAGGTTCATCGGCGTGGCGGAGGTGAAGCGGCGGTTGTAGCGCGAGTTCTGGATAATCTCCCACTGGCTGCCCTGCTTGCGCACATGCATGACGGCGACGCCATGGGCATTGACCTCCTTGCGCACCTCTTCAGCCGGGCGCTTGCCGCCCACCGAGGTGGGGCCGTTGGGATGCAAGGCCTTTTCGTCGATGTACTCGTGGTTGACGACCAGCAGGCCTTCACTGGAGCTGCCAGCCAGCGGAAAGTAGTGCATGCCGTCATGGTGCATGCCGGTGGAGTGCAGCAGATCCTGCGAGGTGTTGCGGCCTTCATTGCTCCAGGGCGCTGCCTGGTCGTTGAGCGGCGTACCCCAGGCACCGATGACCGAGGCCACATAGCCGGCGGGCACTACGCAGGCATCCGTCATCGAGTTGGGCAGCGACGCAAAGCCGAGCTTGACGGCCTTGTCATCATCGCCATCACTGCCGCCACCGCAGGCGGAGATGCTGGCACCGGCAAACAGCGCCAGGGCCGAGCCCAGGCTGCCGCGCATCACCAGACGGCGCGACATGTTCGCTTCGAGAATGGTGCTGAAAGGGGTGTTGCCATCCGTGTTGCGGACGACTTTGTCGGAAATGGATTTGCTCATCGCTTCGACTCTCCAGATTATTGAACCACCGTAGGGAAGGCCCAGTCTAGAAAGCGGCGACGCGACTTTTATGAATCTCCGATGACGTCACAGCACTGTCATCGATGCGATAAGTTTGTGCGGTATAAGCCGCGCCACACCCGCAAAAACTGCAAATTAATCCCAGCGGTAACGGTGCTGCAAAGACTGGTCCAGGCCGAACTCGACCAAGAGCTGCTGCAGGCGCTCGGCCGCTGCGCGCTTTTTCTGGCCGGTGTATTTGGCGAGGATCAGCTCATTCTTCATGCTGTGTTCCCAACCGACCAGCTCGGTCACAGTGACCTGGTAGCCCTGGCTTTCCAGGTAGAGGCAGCGCAGCACATTGGTGATCTGGCTGCCCATCTCGCGGGTGTGGATGGGGTGGCGCCAGAGTTCTGCCAACGGAGTGCGCGACAGGCTCATGGCCTTGTTCTGGCGCAGGCAGGCGGCCACCTCGGCCTGGCAGCAGGGCACCAGCACCATGGCGCGGGCCCGCTTTTCCAGGCCAAAGGCGATGGCGTCATCGGTGGCGGTATCGCAGGCATGCAGCGCAGTGACCACATCAAAGCGCTCGGGCACCGCATCGGTACGGGTGGAATCGGCGACCGACATGTTCAGGAACGACATGCGCGCAAAACCCAGATCGGCCGCCAGCTGCTGCGAGGCCTCAACCAATGGCGCCCGGGTCTCGATGCCGTAGATATGGCCACGGCCCAGGTTCTTGAAGAACAGGTCGTAGAGGATAAAACCCAGGTAGGACTTGCCGGCACCATGGTCGGCCAGGCTGACCGGGTGGTCCTGCGCCGACAGCTCGGTCAGCAAAGGCTCGATGAACTGGTAGAGGTGGTAGACCTGCTTGAGCTTGCGGCGCGAATCCTGGTTCAGCTTGCCATCGCGCGTGAGGATGTGCAGCGCCTTGAGCAGCTCAATCGACTGGCCGGGCTTGAGCTCCAGCTGCTGGGCGACATCGGGGGCGGCGGGCTTGGTGGCGCTACGGCCTGCGGCGCGCGGTGCTTTCATCGTTTTCATTCCTTGGCCTTGTCGCTGGCAGCGCCCTGGTGCGGGAAGGGGCAGCGCGGGCCCACGCCCAAGTCGAGCCAGCCTTCCAGGCCCAGCGCATCGAGCGTGTCCATGTTCTTTTCGTAAATTGCATCCGCCTCGGGGAAGGCTTCGACCGCCTTGTCGATGCTCTCCTCGCGCAGCAGGTGCAGGATCGGGTACGGCGAGCGATTGGTACAGTTGGTCACGTCATCGACCGTCGTTCCCTCGAACTGGAACAGTGGGTGGAACGAGGCCACCTGCAGGATGCCGCCCAGATCCAGCTCTTCGATCATTTCGTCGGCGATCTCCAGGAAATCGTTGAAATCCAGAAAATCATGCAAGGCCAGCGGCAGGATCAGCAAGGTGGTATCGCGCTTGTCCGGATTGGCTTCGGCCAGCGCTTCGAGCTCGCGGTGCAGATCATGCGCCACCGCTTCGGCGTCCTGCGCATCGCTCACCACATAGTGGATCTGGTCCTTGACATGTACGCCCTTGGCAAAGGGGCAGAGGTTCAGGCCGATGACGGCTTTTTCCAGCCAGTTCACGGTGTCGGCGATCACCACTTGGTGCAAGGCCTCATCCGCAGGCGCGGGCGCAGCATGGGTATCGGTCATCGTGGGGCTTTCTGGTGGAGTTATGGGTGGCCAGCGGGGGCTGTCTGCGGGCCTTCACCCTGCAACGGGGGTGGGCGCTAGGGCGGCGCAGGGCCGCAGGCAGGCAGAGGCTGACGCTAGGCCTGCCATTGTAGCGAGGGGCGCTTTGCCACTTGCGGCGCTAAGCCATGCCCAGCGTGCAGGCGTCCTGCTGTCAGGGGACCAGCACGCGCTGGCCGGTCAGGCGCTCATGCTCGCGCAGTGCATAGCGGTCGGTCATGCCGGCGATGAAATCGGCCACCACGCGGGCACAAGCAATCGGGTCCAGACCGGCCGCACGGGCGGCAAAGCGCGGCTTCATCTGCGCGGGGTCAGCCAGGTAGATGTCAAACAGCTCGCGCACGACGACCTTGGCCTGCCCGGTGGTCTGCACCACCTGTGGATGGCGGTACAGGTTCTTGAACAAAAAGCGCTTGAGCTCGGCCGATTCGGCCGCCATCGTGCTGCTGAAACCGACCAGCGCGGGCAGCTGGCGCACAGCATCCACATCGGCGGGCTGCGCGGCCTGCAGGCCGGCGCTGGTGTGGCGAATCACATCGTAGATCTGCTCACTGAGCATGCGGCGCGTGGCCTCATACAGCCATTTGCGCTGCCAGCGCGGCTCCTGCAGCTGCGGGTACTCGGCCAGCGCCTCCTGGGCATAGCGGGCAAACAGCGGCACGCCCATCAGCTGCTCCAGGCTGATCAGGCCCGAGCGCACGCCGTCGTCCGCATCATGGGCGTTGTAGGTAATCTCGTCGGCCAGATTGGCCAGCTGGGCCTCTAGCCCCGGTTGGTGGCCGAGCAAAAAACGCTGCCCCACACCGCCGGGCTCGCGCTGCTCCAGCTGGCGCGCGTGCTTGGCCGAGCAGTGCTTCAAAATCCCTTCGCGGGTCTCAAAGCAGAGGTTCAGACCGCTGTAGTCCGGGTAGCGCTCTTCGAGCGTATCGACCACGCGCAGGCTTTGCATATTGTGCTCAAAGCCGCCAAAGTCCTGCATGCAGGCATTGAGCGCATCCTGGCCCGCATGGCCAAAAGGGGTGTGGCCCAGGTCATGGGCCAGGCAGATCGCTTCGGTCAGGTCTTCATTGATGCGCAGCGCCCGCGCCACCGAGCGGCCCAGCTGCGCCACCTCGATCGAGTGCGTGAGGCGGGTACGAAACAAGTCGCCCTCGTGGTTCAGAAAGACCTGGGTCTTGTAGACCAGTCGGCGAAAGGCGGTGGAGTGGACAATCCGGTCGCGGTCGCGCTGAAAAGCGCTGCGCGTGGGCGCGGCCTCTTGCGCATGCAGACGGCCCTGGCTGCGGTGGGAGAAGCAAGCATAAGGTGCCAGGCCCAGCTCGGTCCATATCTGCTGGGGCTCGGCTGGCTGCATCAGCAGCGAGGGACGGTCCATCCGATCAGGCCTGTACTGCGCCGGCGCAGCACAGGTCGATGACTTCGCGCACCAGCGCATCGGGCGCCTCGCGCACCACCGCCTTGCCCGGGCCATCGATCAGCACAAAGCGGATCGCGCCGGCCTGGGATTTCTTGTCGTGGCGCATCAGTTCCAGATAGCGGCCTGCGTTGTCATGGGCATCCAACATGGCGCCGCGCACCGGCAAACCGGCCCGGGCCACCAAGGCGCGCAGGCGCTGCACAAAGGCGGCATCGACCAGGCCCAGACGCTGGGACAGCTCGGCAGCCATCACCATGCCGGCGCCCACGCCCTCGCCATGCAGCCAGACGCCATAGCCCATGCCAGCCTCGATCGCATGGCCAAAGGTGTGGCCAAAGTTCAGAATGGCGCGCAGGTCCGCTTCGCGTTCGTCCTTGGAGACCACATCGGCCTTGATCTCGCAGCTGCGGCGCACCGCATGGGCCAGTGCGCGCTTGTCGCCCGCAATCAGCGCAGGCATCTCAGCCTCCAGCCAATCCATAAAGGCCATATCGGCAATCGGGCCGTACTTGATGACCTCGGCCAGCCCAGCGCTCAACTCGCGCGCGGGCAAGGTGTCAAAGGTGTCCAGGTCGCAGACCACCAGCTGGGGCTGGTAGAAGGCGCCGATCATGTTCTTGCCCAGCGGGTGGTTGATGCCGGTCTTGCCGCCGACCGACGAATCCACCTGCGACAGCAAGGTGGTGGGCACCTGCACAAAAGGCACACCACGCATGAAGCTGGCAGCGGCAAAGCCGGTCATATCGCCCACAACACCACCCCCCAAAGCAAACAGCACCGTCTTGCGGTCGGCGCCATTGTGCATCAGGGCATCAAAGATGCCCTGCAGGGTTGTCCAGTTCTTGTGCGCTTCGCCATCGGGCAGCACTACCAGTTCGACCTTGGGGTAGTGGGGTGCGAGCGCGGCCTGCAGCTGGCGGGCATAGAGCGGCGCCACCGTGTCATTGCTGACGATCAGCGCCTGCGAGGCCTTGGGGCAGTGCGCAAAGGTGTCCGCCTGGGCGAGCAAGCCAGAAGCAATCAGAATGGGGTAGGAGCGGTCGCCCAGATCAATATGAACAGTGTCGGTCACAGGTGTTTGCTTCGGGAAGTTGTACGGTTTCGCCCGCCCATTATCGGGGAGTTGCCAGATTCGCGCCCAGCTGCGGCACCAAGCCGGCAAGCTCGGCCTGCATGCTGACCTTGCGCATGACCTGGCCGGTGCCGCAACGCAAGGTGTCGATGGTGTAGTGCGCCGTCTCTTCGTACAGGGGCGCTCGCACCGCCAGCAGGTCCTTGAGGCGCTTGAGCGTGTCATCGCCCTGCAGCAAGGGCCGCCCGGTATCGTTGCGCAGGCGCCGGGCAATGTCTTCGGGGCTGGAATGCAGGTAGAACACCGTTGTGTGGGCATGCAGCACCGCACGGTTCTCAGGCCTGAGCACTGCGCCACCACCGGTGGACAGAATGCAGGCCCGCTCCCGTGTCGCGAGCGCGGCAATCACCTGGACCTCGACATCGCGAAAAGCCTGCTCGCCCTGGGCCGAGAAGTACTCCTTGATCGTGCAACCCAGCTGCGCCTCGATCACATGGTCGGAATCGACAAAATCCACACCCCAAAGGCGTGCCAGCTGCCGGCCGATGGTGGATTTACCACTGCCGGGCAGCCCAATCAAACACACAGAAGGTGCCATCGCGCTAGATCCTGAAAACGGACTGCACATGATAGGGCAATGGCGGGCATAAAAAAACCTCCGGGGTTGCCGGAGGTTTTGGGGCAGACCCGGTGAAGGGTCTACATCAACGCGATCACGTTGTCGTGCCGGGCGTCGTTGGCTCAGTCGGCGTGCAGGTGCCAGCGGTGTCAGTGATACGGAAGGTTACTTCGCGGGTCACCGAGTTAGCCGAATTCTTTGCCGTTACGAACATGCGGTAGGTCCCGATTTGGGCACAGGTCAACAGCGAACCCGAACCGATGCGGCCAGTGGAGCCTTGGCCGACCACCTGCATCCAGCCAGGCGCACCTTCCAGAACCCAGGTCACATTGTCACCCGTCGCAGTGAAGGCGTAGGTATAGGAAGTTCCCACATCCATTGATGCGATTTCGCAAGGCGAGGTCGACGAGCCAGTGCAACCATTGATGGTGAAAGCCACAGGATTGTCCGGTAGGTTACCCACCACGGTCAGCACCAGGGTGCTGCGTGTAACCGCGCCATTGGCATCGCGCACATTCAGCACAATGGTGTAGGCACCAGGGGTCTTGACATTAGGCGTACCCGAGATCAGGCCATCAGAACTCAGGCTCAAGCCGGCAGGCAGGGTCGAGCTGGTGGACCACAGGAATGGAGCCACACCGCCTTCGGCAATCAGGGCATGGACATAGGGCGCAGCGTTCTGCACAGTTTGCGCCAATTCCGATTCAGGAATAGTCAGTGCGCTGGTGGCAATCGCATGCACCACGGGAATCACCGCGTACTGCGTGATGGGATCCTGGATGCCGTTGGAGACGTCGTTGTCGGCGCGGTCCACCGTCAAGCGCAGCAACAGGGAGCCCGATGCTGGGCCGCTGGCCACCGAGAACTGACCCACACCGTTGACGGTGTTGATCTGCATCGAGCCGCCATTGGACTGGCCATTAGCCAGCAGCTTGGCACCATCTGACGCGGCATTCGGCACAATGCTGACCTGCAGGTTGGCATTGCCCGCGCTGCTGACAGGCTGGTCATTGTCGTTCTTGAGGATAGCCTGCACCACCACACTGTTGGGGATGTTGTTCAGGTTGTCACGCGAGCCGACATACTCGGTCTGCTTGGTCAAGGTGACCGTCGCAGGCGTTGCAGTGCTGCCACCGCCTACCTTGACCGTCGCACGGTCGGTGTAGACCTTGCTGTCACGCGGATCCGTCACACTGCACTGCACAGTGACTTCACCAGCAATGTCATGCGAGATGATGTGGAACGATGCACCGCCAGCATTGGAGCCCAGCGTAATATTGCGGTAGGCGCCTGGCACCTTGACCGTTGCCCCGTTGATCACAGCATCGATGGTGTGCTCATCCTTACCATCCAGATAATAGAGCGCACCCGAATCCAGCCCAGAGGTGATATTGCACGAGAAGGCACCATCTTCCTGGTTAGGAATCGGGTTATTGCCCGCATTGGCCTGGATGTAGAGTGTGGACATATAAGGATAGTAATCCGCCGCCCCAGGATAGCCCGGCAAACTGCCTCCCACATTCACGGGCACCGTTGTCTTGGAAGACGTCAGCTTGATGCTGTACTGCAGTTGCGCTTCACCACCGCTGCCACCACCGCCGCCACAGGCGGCCAACAACAGCGGCGCCACCAGCACCAAGGGCTTCAACAAATTTCTCATAACTCTCCCTGTCTATCTTAATTAACGCATTTCACCGCGGTCTGAAATCATCTTCGGAGTGATGAACACCAGCATTTCGCGCTTTTCCGATTCACGAACATTGCTCTTGAATAGATTGCCCAGCACCGGCACATCGCCCAACAAAGGAATCTTGTTGGTGGTCGATGTTTCCGAGAGCTCGAAAATACCGCCAATCACCACGGTACCGCCATTTTCCACCAAGACTTGGGTCTTGATGTGCTTCGTATCAATAGCAGGACCTGCAGAGGTGTTAGCGCCTTGGGAGTCCTTGGAGACATCCAGGTCCAGGATGATGCTGCCTTCAGGGGTGATCTGGGGCACCACTTCAAGCTTCAACACCGCTTTTTTGAATTCCACCGTGGTCGCGCCGTTTTGTGCCGAGTTCTGGTAGGGAATTTCGGTACCTTGCTCGATCAGCGCCTTGGTCTGATCGGCCGTAATCAAGCGCGGGCTGGAGACAATCTTGCCCTTGCCATCAGCCTCCATCGCCGACAACTCCAACGCCAAAAAGCGATTGGCCGCCGAGTTGAAAATGGACAGTGCGAAGGAGCCACTGCCACCACCGGTGGACAGAACGGCAGGCAGGTTGACAAAGCTACCGTTGGAGGTGTTAGTCCCCCCCATACCCGTGGTTCCCACCGCATTGTCATAGCTGGTGCCAAAGCCGACACGGTTGCCGCCTCCAATGCTATAACCCCCATCACCACCGTTGGCCGCGCGCATATCGCCACCGCCCAGGCGCACACCCAGCGCACGGCCAAAGGTGTCGCGCGCCTCCACAATCCGCGCCTCGATCAGCACCTGTCGCACGGGGATGTCCAAGGTCACGAGCAAGCGTCTGAACTCTTCCAGCTTGGCAGGAATATCCGTAATGAACAGCTGGTTGGTGCGGGGCTCGGCAATGGCCGAGCCACGGGCCGTCAAGAAACGGCTTTGGGTGCCGCCAGTACCTCCGCCACCGCCGGAGTTGCTGGTAATTTGCTTGAGCAGCTCGGTCGCCTTGGCATAGTTGAGCTGGAACGACTGGGTCTGCAGCGGCGTCTTTTCTTCGAGCTTGGCAACCGCATCAAAGTCCTTCTGGATGCGCTCGTCGATTTCATCCTTGGGCGCAATCCACAGAACCGTGCCGGACTTGCGCATGCCCAGGCCCTTGGCATCCAGGATGATCTGCAAGGCCTGGTCCCAAGGGACGTCCTTCAAGCGCAGCGTCAGCGCGCCATTGACGGTGTCCGAGGTGACGATATTGAAGTTGGTGAAATCTGCAATCACCTGCAGCAGCGAGCGCACTTCAATGTTCTGGAAGCTCAGCGACAGCTTTTCACCGGTGAAGGTGCCCGATGAACCCAGCTTGTTCGGGTCGCTCTTGCGCTGGCGCACTTCCACGACAAACTGGTTGTCGCTTTGGTAGGCACTGTGTTCCCACTCACCCGCATTTTTCAGCTGCACAAACACGGTGCTGCCAGACTGGCGTGCCGAGATCATGCCCACTGGCGTGCCAAAGTCCGCCACATCGAGCCTGCGGCGCAGCGCCTCGGGCAGCAGGGTATGCTGCAGCTCCAAGGTCAGGCCATCGCCTTGCTTGGAGATATTTACGCCCACCTTGTTGTTCGGCAAGGAGATCACCAGACGGCCAGCACCATCGGTACCACGGCGAAAATCCAGATCCGACAGCGGCTGCGAATAGTTATTGCCATCTTCGGCAAACTGCGTGTTTTGCGCATTGACGCTGGCGACCGCCTTGGCAGCAGGTTCCAGCGCCACCAGCAAGTCGTTGCCGCTCACTTCGGTCTTGTAGCTGGTGCTTTCCTTGAGGTTCAGCACCACACGGGCCTTGGTATCCGTCTCCACGACATTCAAGGAACGCAGATTTCCCTGGTTGAGTTCCACCCGGTTGCTGGGCATTGCGCTTTTGAACCCTGGCAGATCCAGCACCACGCGTGCAGGCGATTGGATGCTGAAGGTCTCTGGCAAGACCAGCGGCGCACCGTCGGTCTCAATCTTGACCATCTCCACGCCGTCACGCACCAGGGTCGAGACTTTGTTGATACGCCCCTGTGCCAGCGCCCAAGATGGCAGCAGCATGGCCATCAAAGGGATAAGTACACTGAATTTCTTCATTTTTTGGCCTCCTGCAGCTCAAGCACTGCATCTCTCTCTATCCATTCACCCACACCGTCTTGCACAATCTCCCGCAGGGTGATCGCGCTGTCGCTGATGCTTTTTATCTTTCCGTAGTTCTGGCCCATGTACATGCCCTTGCTGACCTGGTAGATCAGGCTATCGGCCTTGACCAGCGCGACGTCCTGCGCGCCCTTTTTCAAGAAACCCACCATGGAAATGGTGTCGAGCGGAAACGACTCGAGCTGCTCTTTGCGCCGCGCACGCTCGGGTGCGACCAGTGCGTCCGAGATGGTTGCTGGCGCGCTCGCACTGCCACCCAACAGGGCTGCCAAGCGTTCCTTGCTGAACGGGTCGAGCGTCGCACTGGCCAGATAGCCTTGCGGCACGAACTCCTTGGGAGCGCTGATGGGCTTGACCGAAGGCCGGGTGCTCGCCTGCTCCTGCTGCATCCATTGCTGCAGGTCATCGCCTTCGTCACTGCAGCCTGCCAGCAGCGATACCGCCAGCGCAGCCCCTATCCATTTAGACAAAGTATGCATATCCCACCCTACTTCTTCCCTTTTTGTTTGGACTTCGCAGCTTGCTGCTCTTGGAGTTCCTGCGGATCCAAATAGCGGAAGGTTCTGGCCGTGGCATTCAACGCCAAGGTAGCGCTGTCCTTGCTGGCCGGCGCCAAAGCGATATTGTTCAAGGTCACGATACGGGAGAGGTTGGCAACATCGGCCGCAAAAAAGCCGATGTCGTGGTACTTGCCATTGACCTTCAGCGTAATCGGCAATTCCGCGTAGTAGTCCCTCACCACCGTCTGGCCAGGCTTGAACAGGTCAAATTGCAGGCTGCGGCCAATACCCGCCTGGTTGATGTCCGACAGCAGCGCTGCCATCTCCGCTTTGCTGGGCAGTTGCTTTTCCAACTGGGTCACATACTGCAAGACCTGCTCACGCTGTTTGCGCAGCGCATCCAGGTTGACGGCTTTGCGCAGACGGGTCTTGTAGTCTTCCTTGAGTTTGAGCTCCTGGGCCTGCGAGGCGGTCAACTCTTCCTCAAAACTGCTCAAGTAAAACCACCAACCCGCACCAATGACGAGCCCCGCAATAATGACCAACAGTGCTGCACGCGGTGCAGCCGGCCAGACGGAAGGGTCTTTGGGGTCGAGGTTTTGAAACTGGCGCTGAAAGCCTTGCAGCGCCTCTCCCACTTGAATATTTTTTTTCGTTGCCATGGTCGCCCTTATTTTTTCAGCGCCTGCGCGTTATGGGCCTGCTCCACGTCGCTGGAGCGCATCAGGCCAAAGCGCAGGTTGAAGCCAGCGACCCGCTTTCTCTCCCGAGCATTGATTTGGGTGGTCGTACCAACCACCTCAACCAATTCAGGCTTGGAGAGCCAGGGCGTCTTGGTCGCCAGGCTGTTGAGCAACTCGGACACCCGCTCATTCGACTGGGCGATGCCCTGGATCTGCACGGTCTGATCTTGTTGCTTGAGGCTTTCGATATAGACGCCATCGGGCAGCTGCAGCACCAGCTCATTGAGCAAATGCACGGGAAGATTGCGATCGGACTGCAGGTCTTCTACGGCCTTTTGCCGCGCCTTCAGCGCCGCAATTTCCGCATCGATCTTGGCCACATCGGCGATCTTGACATCCAGCGCCTTGATCTCGCGCGTCAGCAGCGCATTGCGCTGGCCCTGCAGATCAATCTTGTACTGGTAGAACATATACACGGCACCGCAGACCAGCGCACCCACCAGGGCCGCGGCCACCATCGATGCCTGGAAGCTTTCTTTGCGCTTTTTTCGCGCAGCTTCGCGGTGGGGGAGCAGATTGATCAAGATCATGCTGCATACCTCCGCAGTGCCAGGCCGCAGGCGGTGAGATAGGTGGTGAAGTCCTTGCTCTTGGCCCTGGACCGCACGGCGGCATCCATCACCATGTCTTCAAACGGGTTGGCAGCGGACGCGGCAAAGCCGGTCGCATCGATCACTGCATCCGTCAGGCCGCTCAGCACCGCAGAGCCGCCAGCAAGCAGGATGTGGTCAATGCGGTTGTGCGGCGTACTGGTAAAGAAGAACTGCAAAGCGCGATTGATCTCCTGCCCGATGCTCTCTACAAAAGGCTTGAGGACCACCTGCTTGTAGTCGGCAGGCAGATCGCCACCGCGTTTTTTCTGCTCGGCCTCTTCTTGCGAGAAACCGTATTGCCGCATGATCATTTGCGTGAGCTGGCCGCCATTGAAGGATTGGTCACGCTCATAGATCACCTGGTTGTTGTGGATGATCTGCAGGAACGACGCATTGCCACCGATTTCAAAGATGGCGATAAAGGCATCCTTGCCCTTGCTGGGCATATTGCCGATCAAGCGCCGCGCCGCCAGCGCGGTAGCGTTGGACTCGATCTCCAGCACCACGGGCTTGAGGCCTGCGGCTTCCGCCAGGCCCTGCCGGTCTTGCACGGTTTCCTTGCGGGCAGCGGCAATCAACACGTCAACATCCCCCACCGAATTGGCGGAGGGACCGATGACATAGAAATCCAGATTCACCTCATCGAGGGAAAATGGTATGTATTGGTTAGCTTCTGATTCAACTTGAAACTCCATCTCGAGCTCGGAGAGCCCCGATGGCAGCACGATTTTCTTCTGGATGACGGCAGAAAGCGGCAACGCCAGTGCCGCTTGCTTGGTGCGCGTGCCGCTTTTTTTGACCAGACGCCGCAAGGAATCGGCCACCTCGTCAAAACGCTCGATGCCCGACTCAGTGACCCAGCCAGGCTCCAGCAGCTCTTGTGCACAGCGCTCAACAATGTATTGACCGCTGCCGCTCCTCCCCAGTTCAACCAACTTGATGCTCGACGCGCTCACGTCTATCCCCAAGAGGCTAGGCGGCTGGCGTCGGAACAAAGATCCCATTGAGACCAAGATGGGCTCCTCCCTAATTTGCTCTATATTGAGCTACAAAACTTAACACCCCCTATGAATGCTATCAGCAAGATAGTCGCGCAGCAAAGAACCACCTGCTCCCAGGTCCAATTCGTTGTCAAAACAATACGATACAAGGGATACATTGGACGCAGCATGACATTTGTCACAAGCTAATTCAAAACCGGCGCGTACCCCAGCCAAAGCAGCCGCGTGATAGCATCCCCTGCTTATGCAAGCTCCCCTCGACGGTCTGACCCCATGAATCCAGACGCTCCGATTTCGCGCAGAACGCCTGAAAAACCTCCCGCCAAATCTCCCAAGCAAGCCAAGCCCTCCAGCTTCACCACCAAGGCCATGAAGTTCTTTGGCTGGCTGCTGGCCTTGCTGGTGGCCGGCGCCATCGCAGGGGCGGCGGTGGTCGCCGTGGGCCTGGCCATGGCCTACCCCAACCTGCCCGATGTCTCCGAGCTGGCCGACTACCGGCCCAAGCTGCCGATGCGCGTCTACTCCTCCGAAGGCGCTCTGCTGGGCGAGTTTGGCGAAGAACGCCGCAATTTGACGCCGATCAGCGAGATCCCCAAGGTGATGGTCGATGCCGTGCTGGCCATCGAAGACACGCGCTTTTTTGAGCACAGCGGTGTGGACTACAAGGGCATGGCGCGCGCGCTGCTTGCCAACCTGGGGCGCGAAAAGGCCCAGGGCGCCTCCACCATCACGATGCAGGTGGCCCGCAATGTCTATCTATCATCTGAAAAAACCTATACCCGCAAGATATATGAGATCCTGCTGACCTTGAAGCTCGAGCACACGCTGAGCAAGAACCAGATTCTGGAAATCTATATGAACCAGATCTACCTGGGCAACCGTGCCTATGGCTTCTCGGCCGCGTCCGAAACCTATTTCGGCAAGCCGCTCAAGGATGTGACGGTGGCAGAAGCGGCCATGCTCGCCGGCCTGCCCAAGGCCCCTTCGGCCTACAACCCGATCAGCAATCCCAAGCGGGCCCGCATTCGCCAGCTCTACATCATTGACCGGATGGAAGAGAACCACTTCATCACACCCGCCCAGGCCAGCCAGGCACGTGAGGAGTCACTCAAGATTCGATCCAGCTATGCAGACAACCGCGTGCATGCCGAATATGTGGCCGAGATGGCGCGCCAGCTGATCTTTGCCCAGTACGGCAGCGAAGCCTATACGCGCGGTCTCAACGTCTACACCACCTTGATCGCCAGCGACCAGGAAAAGGCCTATGAGGCGCTGCGCAAGGGCATCATGGACTACGAAAAGCGCCAGCACTACCGTGGCCCGGAGAAGTTCATCAGCCTGCCGGCCGCTGGCCAGGAGCGGGACGAGGCCATTGACGAGGTGCTGGCCCAGCACCCGGACAACGGCAATATCCTGTCTGCCGTCGTGCTCGAGGCTGCGCCGCGCAAGGTTGTGGTGATCCGCGCCGATGGCGATCCGATCGAGATCACCGGGGACGGCCTCAAGCCCGTGCAATCGGGCCTGAGCGACAAGGCGCCGCCCAACACCAAGCTGCGCCCCGGCGCCGTGGTGCGCATCATGGAAACCGCCAAGAAGACCTTTGAGCTGACCCAGCTGCCCGAAGTGGAAGGCGCCTTTGTCTCGCTCGACCCGCGCAGCGGCGCCATCAAGGCGCTGGTCGGTGGTTTCGATTTCGACAAGAACAAGTTCAACCATGTGACCCAGGCCTGGCGCCAGCCGGGCTCCAGCTTCAAGCCCTTTATCTATTCGGCGGCACTGGAAAAAGGCTTCTCACCCACCACGGTGATCAATGATGCGCCGCTGAGCTTCCCCGGATCGGCCGGCCAGCAGCCCTGGGAGCCCAAGAACTCCGACGGCCGCTTCGATGGCCCCATGACCATGCGCCAGGCACTGGCACGCTCCAAGAACCTGGTGACCATCCGTGTGATGCAATCGGTGGGCCCCAAGAAGGCGCAGGAATGGGTGACCAAGTTCGGCTTTGATGCCGACAAGCAGCCACCCTACCTGCCGATGGCCTTGGGCGCGGGCTCCGTCACCCCGATGCAGATGGTGGCGGCCTATTCGGTGTTTGCGAATGGCGGGCACCGGGTCAATCCCTACCTGATTGCCAAGATCACCGACCACCGTGGCAATGTACTGTCTGAATTTGCACCACCGGCCACTGAGGACCTGCCGCGCGCCATCGACGCCCGCAATGCCTTTGTGATGGACTCGCTGCTGCAGGATGTCGCGCGCTACGGCACGGCCGCCAAGGCCCAGGCCCAGCTCAAGCGCCCGGACATCTACGGCAAGACCGGCACCACCAATGATTCGGTGGACGCTTGGTTTGCCGGCTTCCAGCCCACCAATGCGGCCGTCGTCTGGATGGGCTATGACAACCCTCGCAGCCTGGGTGCGCGCGAATATGGGGGGGGTCTGAGCCTGCCCATCTGGATCAACTACATGCAGCACGCGCTCAAGGACGTGCCGGTAGACAAGATGACGCCGCCCAGCGGCCTGGTCAATGTGGGTGGGGACTGGCTCTACGAAGAATATGCGCGCAGTGCCCCCAACCTGGGCCTGGACTCCCCCGCGTCAACTGCTGGCACCATGGTGCCGCCGCCGAACTCGGAAGAGCGCAACAAGATTCTGGACCTGTTCCGCAACTGACACAGCGCCAGCGTCCAGACAAAAGGCCAGCCCGCATTGCGCGGACTGGCCTTTTTACTCGGGGGTGTCGCGTCAGGCCTTGAAGACCAGGGGCAGACCCGACTGCACACCGGCATCCCGCGTCAGATCGGCAAAGAAATCATGGCCGGTCTTGGTATCGCGCCACACGCTGCCATCGAACTTGTAGTGGTAGCCACCGGACTTGGCCGCCAGCCATACCTCGTGCAGCGGCGGCTGCAGATTGATGATGATCTGGCTGCGGTTGGAAAAAATCAGGGTCAGCAGGCCGCCCACGCGCTGGGCGTCGATATCGGCATCGGTCTCATCGTTGATGCGGTCGCAGGTCTGCTCAACCGCCAGCAAGAGTTTTTCTGCCGCATCCAGGTATTCGAGTTCGTTCATTACAATGCTTCAATGTGGAGTATTTACCAAATTGTATGCAGGACCATTGTCCTTGCCACCGGTGCGGCACTATTGGCCGCTTGCGGCCAACGTGGGCCGCTGTACCTGCCCACGGAACCGGCAGCAGCCAACCGGGCCACTTTGCCGCAAACGCTAGACCCCAGTGCCCCGGACCGGCCTGAGCCCCAGCTGCAGCCCTCCACCGTGATGCAGCCCGCTGCCAAGCCCTGATCCAGCGCCGGCCCTTGCCCTCTTCGGACCACCCAGCCTGCCTCCTTGATCCACCTCAAGGTCCAACCCACTACACCCCGTTACAGTCACGCCCGTTGCAATAGATAACTGGGCGGAATAGATGGCGTTGGAACCTGTGGAACTGTACCGTGACGAGCAGCATGCTTGTCTGATGTTCACCGATCTGGTGGAAGAGGATGCGCAGGCCGTGCAGGCCAACCAGTTCCTGATTGTCGACCATGGCACCGGCGCCATCATCGATCCGGGTGGCAACCTCGCCTTCAATGAGCTCTACATGGGCATGGTGCGCTACTTCTCGCCGCACAAGCTGTCCTACCTGATCGCCTCGCATGCCGACCCGGACATCATCGCCTCACTGGACCGTTGGCTCACCTCGACCCGCGCATCCCTGGTGATCTCCCGCGTCTGGGAGCGCTTTGTGCCGCATTTCACCAAGGTCGGCAAGACGGAAAACCGGGTCATCCCCGTGCAGGACCCCGGTGGCATTTTGCCGCTGGGCCAGAGCCAGCTGCACATCCTGCCCGCGCATTTTCTGCATGCCGAAGGCAATTTCCACTTCTACGACCCGATCAGCCGCATCCTGTTCACCGGGGACCTGGGCGTCTCGATGACCGATGGCTATCTCGCCCGCACCCCCGTGACCGACCTGGCCCCGCACATTCCGCGCATGGAAGGCTTTCACCGCCGCTACATGGTGTCCAACAAGGTGCTGCGCCTGTGGGTGGCCATGGCGCGCCAGCTGGATATCTCCTTGATCGTGCCCCAGCACGGCGCGCCCATCATGGGCCCGGCCATTGCGCAGTTCTTTGACTGGCTCGACCACCTGATGTGCGGGGTCGATCTGATGGACAACCACAACTACACCTTGCCCCAACAGGCGATCTCGCCGCAGCCGCAACGCCCGCAGTAAGCCTGGCGCGTACCGCTTACAGCGTGCCGTAGCTGTGCAAGCCCGAGAGAAACATGTTCACGCCAAGGAACGCGAAGGTGGTCACCACCAGGCCCACCAGCGCCCACCAGGCCGAGACCGCACCGCGCAGGCCCTTGACCAGGCGCATGTGCAGCCAGGCGGCATAGTTGAGCCAGACGATCAGCGCCCAGGTCTCCTTGGGGTCCCAGCTCCAGTAGCCGCCCCAGGCCTCGGCCGCCCAGAGCGCACCCAGCACGGTGGCAATGGTAAAGAAGGCAAATCCCACGGCGATGGCCTTGTACATCAGGTCATCCATGATCTGCAGGCGCGGCGTGCCCCGGTTGATCCAGCCGCGCAGCAGGATCATCAGCCCGAAGAACAGCTCCAGCGGCAAGGCCATGCGCAAGGTCTTGTCGAGCGAGGGGTAGAGGCTCTCATCGCCCCAGATGCGGAAAGCCACCAGCGGCAGCACCAGCACCAGCATGGGCACGAGCACCAGGCCGATCCACAGAGCGCGCTGCGTGGCGGCCTTGAGCAGGTAGGCCAGTGCCACCATGGCCGCCAGCGCAAAGGTGCCGTAGCCGACAAAATTGGCTGGCACATGCAGCTTCATCCACCAGCTTTGAAGCGCGGGCACCAGCGGCTGGATCTCATGGGCCTGGCGCGCGACGGTGTACCACAGCAAAAAGCCCACCGAGGCGCTGACCACCAGCATCACAAAGCCGCCCAGCGCCCGGGTCTGGTAATGCGCTTCAAAGTAGAGGTAGAAAAGCGCCGTCATCCAGGCGAACAGCACAAACACTTCATACAGGTTGCTGACGGGGATATGGCCGATGTCCGGCCCCATCAGATAGCTCTCATACCAGCGCGCCATCGTGCCCACCAGGGCCATCACAATGGCCAGCCAGGTCAGGCGGCAGCCGACGGCTGTGAGCGCCGATCCCTCGCCCTTGGAGAGCAGGCCGATCCAGTAAAACACCGTGCTCATGAAGAACAGCACGCTCATCCACAGGATGGCCGACTGGCTGGACAGAAAATACTTGAGGCCAAACACCGTCTCCGACCGGGCGATCTGCCCTGCGCCATCGACCCGGTACAGGCCAATGGCCAGCAGCGACAGCGCAGTCACCACCAGCATCAACAGCTGCAAGGGCCGCCAGAACCAGCCCAGCCAGATGAAAAACGGCACCGAGGCGATGAGGATGCCTTTTTCGTAGCCATCCATATGGTGGCCGTACAAAAACAGCGCAAAACCGCCGCCAACGGCCAGGGCCAATGCAAACAGCCAGTCCCAGACCGATCGGCTGCTGAAGTAGCCGGGGTTGAGTTGCACCGTTTGAACCACGGTGCCCGCCTGGGCGGGCGGCAGGTTGGTGGAAGCAGTATTCATCGTTGTTCTCCGCTGGGGCTGGTGCCCAGAAGCTTTTGACTCAGGCCCTCAAAATCGCGGTCCACATCCAGGGTGCGGCGGTTGGTGGACAAGGCCATGCGCGCATCGGCACTGCCATCGGCGCGCGGCGCCAGCCAGACCCACAGGCGCCGGTCACGCACATAGAGCATCGCAAACACCCCCAGAATCAGGAACAGGCAGCCCAGGTACACGACCAGCTTGCCCGGCGCCTTGGCCACCTGGAAGACGCTGGCCTGCACCTGGTCAAACTGGGTCAGCTCAAACACCAGGGGCTCGGGGTACAGCAGCGCATCGCTGAGCGACAGCACCGACTGGGTCATGAAGCGCTGCGTCTGCTCATTGGGCTCCAGCGGTGCCAGGCCCTCGTCGGCCCGCGCCACCTGCATCAACTCAAACAGCACACCGTTCAGGATGCGCACCAGCACTTCGCCCGCCTTGGCGCGTTCGCCTTCGGGCACATTTTGCTCCATGAAGGCCGAAATCGCCTGCAAGCCGGTGACGCTGTTCGCACCTGTCTGGCCATCGCCGGCAAAAATCACCAGCGCCTTGAGCGCCGAGGCATAGAGCTGCTCGCGCAGTGCGGGGCGGCTCGGCTCCACGGCGCCGGCCACATACTGCTGCACGGCCCGTTCGCGCATCGCTGGCGTTTGCAGCGCTGCCTTCAAACGCAGGAAGCCGCGGTAGCTGGACTGGTCATCGGCCGGAATGCGCAGGTAGCGGAACTGGTCGGCCAAAGTCTCTCGCACGCCCCAGAGGTAGACCGGCTGACCATCTCCCATGTCGACGGGCAGCATGTAGTTGTTGAACTCGCGCGCCTGGCCCGAGGCATCGCGCAGCTTGTAGCTGACGCTGGGGCCCACATTGCGCAGATCGCGCGGCGTGGTCACCTTGTTGCCAGCGCCCAGGTGGTTGTCCAGGCTGGATCTCAAATCCACCTTGCGCACATCGGTGCCGCCTTGTGCCGTATCACCCGGGTTGGCGCCCATATTCTCTACATTGATGGTGCGCAGGCCGGTGAACTCCATCTCCAGCGGTGGCTGGCCCTCGCCCATCGTGATCTGCGTGGAGGCACCCACTTCGCCCTTCACCTCAAAGCTCTTCATGCCCGGCACCAGCGGCACGGCGCGCAGCTGCAGGCGCGATCCGCCGTCTTCAAAGCTCGATTGGTAGATCTCGATGCCCTGGTAGCTGGCGGGATGGTTCACCTCGATGCGTTTTTCCACCGCAGCGCCGGTTTTCTTGTCATGCAGCACCACCTCGCTGGCAAATAGCCGGGGCATGCCGGTGGAGTAGTACTCGACGATGAATTTCTTCAGCTCCACCGAAAACGGCAAATCCTGCAGCAGGATGCCGTCCGACTGGTTGAGGATGGCCGTGCCCGACTGCGCGCCCTCGGCCACGATCAGGTTGCCGCGAAAGGTCGGGTTGCTGGCGGACAGCCGGTGCTGCTCGGGCACATCGGCAATCATGCCGCCGCCGCTGAAGGTGGTCTTGCCGCCCAGCAGCATTTGCGCACGCACAATCAAGTCGCCATCGAGCAGGCCACCCAGGCAGATCAGCACAATGGCGCTGTGCGCTGCCAGGTAGCCCATCTTGTGGGCGGCACCGGCCTTGGCCGCCACCATCCAGCCATCGCTGCGCTCTTGCAGGCGCACCTTCCAGCCGCTGCCGGCCAGCTGCGATCCCACCCGCTGCGCCGCCTGCGCCGGGGTCTCTGCCAAATGGGCGCTGGCCTGGTGGTGGAAGGCCTGCAGGCTTTGCACGCGCAGGTTTTCTTTGTACTGGCGCAAATCGGCCAGGTATTTGGGCGCATGCTTGGCAATGCACAGGCTGGTGCTGGTCACCAAAAACGCCAGGATCAGCAGAAACCACCAGGCGCTGTAGACCGCATTGAGCTTGAGCGACAGAAACAGTTGCGCCCAGAAGGGGCCAAACTGGTTGACGTAGTTGACGGCCGGCTCATGCTGGCGCAATACGGTGCCGATGACCGAGGCAATGCAGATAATGGACAGCAGCGCAATCGCAAAGCGCATCGACGACAGCATCTCATAGACGGCACGGGTGCCCAGCTGAGGCTGCAGCTGCGTTGGCGGGGGAGAAGATTCAGACATGGTACGACGCTATCGGTGAAAAGCAGGAGCAGGACCGCTGCTGCGCTGCCAGTCCGCACCCCATGGAGTCGCCACCAGAGTACAAGTTCGCAGAACGCCAAGTTTAGTCTGCAACCCTAGGGATAGCCCGGGGGGCCGGAAAATGCCCAGCAACGCGCTCAATGTCTTTGCGCGGGGGCTTTCCCCGTGGCGGCACAGGCCCAACGCGCAGGGCGCCGGCCTAGCGCAGGCCCGCAATATAGTCCGACACCGCCTTGATTTCCTTGTCGTTCATCTTGGCGGTGACGCCAGTCATCTGCAGGCTGTTGCCGCGCTTGCCATCGCGGAAATCATGCAAGGTCTTGCTGACGTAATCAGCGTTCTGGCCCGAAAGCCGGGGGTACTGGGCCGGAATGCCCGCGCCATTGGGGCTGTGGCAGCCCGCGCAGGCGGCAATCTGGCGGTCGGGCAGGCCGCCGCGGTAGATGCGCTCGCCCAGGGCCACGGCGTCCTTGTCCTTGGCAAAACCGAGCTTGCCGGGTTTGCTGGCCAGCCAGGCCGAGATATTGAGCATGTCCGAATCCGACAGGCCGGCAACCATGCCCTGCATCACCGGGTCCTTGCGCTTGCCGGATTTGAACTCCTGCAGCTGCTTGAGCAGGTACTCAGGATGCTGCTGCGAGAGTTTGGGGTTGATGGCGATGGAAGCATTGCCATCGGCATTGTGGCAAGCGACGCAGACGGCGGTGTAACTGGCCTCCCCTTTGGCCAGGTCCGGCTTGGGCGACCGGTTGGGCGTCTCGGACGCCGAATACACAGAAACGGAAGAAAAAGCCAGTACAGCCGTTGTCAGCAAAGGGGCGATCAACTTCATATCGTGGGTCTTTGTCTGGTTTATGGGTATAAGGCCAAAGCGGCCAGATTCTACAATGATGCCTTAGATAGACTCGAACGCACATGACGACAACACCTAGTACCCCCCAAGCCGTTGCAGACACGCCAAGCCCAGGCATTGATGGCAAGGCGGCTTTGGGCTGGATGCACACCGCCCGCTTTTTCACCACCGCTGCGCAGCTGCACCAATTGCCTGTTGTCGATGTGCCCGAGTTCGCCTTTGTGGGCCGCTCCAATGCGGGCAAGTCCACATCGATCAATACGCTCACCCAGCAGAACCAGCTGGCCTTTGCCTCGAAAAAGCCCGGCCGCACCCAGCATATCAACCTGTTCTCACTGGGCAAGAAGGGCGTGATCGATGCCGTGCTGGCCGACCTGCCCGGTTACGGCTATGCCGCTGTCTCGCGCGAGGACAAGAAGCGCTGGCAGCAGGTGATGGTGAACTACCTCGTCAGCCGCCCCAGCCTGACGGGCATTGTGCTGCTCTGCGACCCGCGCCTGGGCCTGACCGAGCTGGACGAAGCGCTGCTCGACATCATCCGCCCCCGGGTGGAGCAAGGCCTCAAGTTCTTGATTTTGCTCACCAAGGCCGACAAGCTGACCCGCGTCGAGCAGGCCAAGATCCTGTCCATCACCAAGCTCAATGCCGGCGGTGGTGAGGTGATGCTGTTCAGCGCATTAAAGAAGCAGAATGTGGACAAGGTCGCCCAGCTGCTGTGGCAGTGGTCGCACCCTGAAGGCCTGGTCAGCCCTGAGGCCGCGCCAGCAGCGCCAGAAGCCCCTGCGGACGAGCAATAAACTGCAGGAACGCCAAACAACAAAGGCCCCTTCGGGCCTTTGTTGTTTATGAATAGAGCGAGGGCTCGCCTTCGGGCCGGGTCTTGAAGCGCTTGTGCACCCAGTAGTACTGGGGCACCATGGTGCGGATCTGGGCTTCCAACTCACGGTTCTGGCGCGTGGTATCAGCCACTACATCGTCAGTGGGAAAGTCCTGCCAGGCGGGCGAGATGGTCACCTCATAGCCCTCGGGCGTCAGCCGCGTATACATGCCGATCACCTTGGCCTTGCCCAGCCGCGCAAAGCGCGACAGCGAGGGAATGGTCGCGGCCACCTGGCCAAAATATGGCACAAACAGCGAGTCGCTGGGGCCAAAGTCCATGTCCGGCAGCAGGTACAACAGCCCATGGTCCTTGCGCAGGCTGGCAATGATGGGCTTGATGCCATCGTCGCGGTTGAGCATGCGCACATCGCCAAAGCGCTGGCGGCCCTTGCGGATCCAGGCATCGACATCGGCATTGGGCTGGGTCGAGAAGATCGACGTGAAGGGCCGGCTGCAGTGGATGGTGAGCGCCGTACCGCCGGCATCCATGCTGTAGAAGTGCGGCGCAAAGATGATGGTCGGCGTATCGCCTTCCAGCTCTTCGAGCGCGCCCGCCATGCGGGTGCGTTTCTCCAGCGTTTTTTGTGGTGCAAACCACAGCCAGCTGCGGTCCAGCCAGGTTTGACAGAACACCACAAAGCTTTGCTTGGCCCAGGCCCGGCGCTGCTCAGCGCTGGCTTCGGGAAAGCACAGCTCCAGATTGCGCAGCGCAATGCGGCGGCGCGATGGCACCAGATAGAACAGCACCCGGCCCATCAACCAGCCCAGGCCGCGCAAGACCGACAAAGGCAGGTGCGACATCAGCCACATCCACCCGATAAACAACTTACCCATGCTTTTGACCTTCCGAGGGAGCGGCAGCGAGGCTGCGCGGCTGCTTGTAGCGCGCATAGCCCCAGAGGTACTGCTCGGGGCTGTCGCGGATCAAGCGCTCCATTTCCTGGTTGATCTGCAGCACGGCGGCTTCCGCCTCCTGGGCCAGCGGGGTCTGCAGGCCGCGCACATACAGATCAAAGCCCCGGCCCAGGGGCCGGCGCACACAGCGCGCCAATATAACAGCCGCACCCGTCTGCTGGGCCAACTTGGCAGCCAAGGTCATCGAGTAGGCGGGTTTGCCAAAAAAAGGCACCCACATGCCCTGGCCATCGGGCGGCACCTGGTCGGGCAGCAGTCCCACGCTATGGCCTTGGCGCAAGGCCTTGATCATCTGCCGCACCCCCGCCATCGTTGTCGGGGCCGAAGCCAGGCCGGGGCGTGCACGCGCTGTCTCCATCAGCTTGGCCAGCCAGGCCTGGCGCGCCGGGCGGTAGAGCACGGTAATGGGGCCATGCACCACGCCCCAGCGCCGCGCCATATACTGGGCCGACAGCTCAAAGCAGCCCATGTGCGGGGTCAAAAACACAATGCCCTTGCCGTCAGCCAGCGCCTGCTCGATCACCTCGGCCCCATGGATATCGCAGGGCAGCGGCGCGCCAAACCACAGGCGCGGCACCTCGGCCACCATGCGCCCGGCATGGGCCACGGCCTTTTTCACATCGGCAAAACGGTAACCCGCCTGCTGGGCATTGGCCAGAAAGCGCCGGCGGTAGGTGGGCGAGGCCACGAAAGTGAGCCAGCCCAGGCCAGCGCCCAGGCCATGCAATAGCCACAACGGCAGCGCAGCAAATAGTCGAAACAAGAAAGGCATTAGAATGTGTCGGTCGCTGAGTTAAAGAGCAACTTGCAGGGCGACGTTAAAAACAAACTGCTAAAGCGTTCGCCAGGCTCCTTTAAGGCTCGGGCAACGCAATTGCCCAAGCTTTGAAGGAGTTTTTTGTTTATGGCAAACAGCGATTTTCTGTTTACCTCGGAATCAGTGTCCGAAGGCCATCCCGATAAAGTAGCCGACCAGATCTCTGATGCGATTTTGGACGCTATTTTCACCCAAGATCCACACAGCCGCGTGGCGGCAGAGACACTGACCAACACCGGCTTGGTGGTATTGGCAGGCGAGATCACCACCGGCGCCAACGTGGACTACATCCAGGTGGCCCGCGACACCATCAAGCGTATCGGCTACGACAACACCGACTACGGCATCGACTACAAGGGCTGCGCCGTGCTGGTGGCCTATGACAAGCAAAGCCAGGACATCGCCCAGGGCGTGGACAAGGCCAGCGATGACGAGCTGAACACCGGCGCAGGTGACCAGGGCCTGATGTTTGGCTATGCCTGCGACGAAACGCCCGAGCTGATGCCCGCGCCGATCTACTACGCGCACCGCCTGGTCGAGCGCCAGGCCCAGCTGCGCAAGGATGGCCGCCTGCCTTTCCTGCGCCCTGACGCCAAGAGCCAGGTCACCATGCGCTATGTGGACGGCAAGCCCCACAGCATCGACACCGTCGTGCTGTCCACCCAGCACAGCCCCGACCAGTCGGAAACCGCCACCAAGATGAAGGCCAGCTTCACCGAAGCCATCATCGAAGAGATCATCAAGCCCGTGCTGCCATCGGAATGGCTGCAGGACACCAAGTACCTGATCAACCCCACCGGCCGCTTCGTCGTGGGCGGCCCCCAGGGCGACTGTGGCCTCACCGGCCGCAAGATCATTGTGGACACCTACGGCGGTGCCTGCCCCCATGGCGGCGGTGCCTTCTCCGGCAAGGATCCAACGAAGGTGGACCGCTCTGCCGCCTACGCTGCCCGCTATGTCGCCAAGAACGTGGTCGCCGCCGGTCTGGCGCGCCAGTGCCAGGTGCAGGTGGCCTATGCGATCGGTGTGGCCCGTCCGATGAACATCACCGTCTACACCGAAGGCACCGGCGTGATCCCCGATGCCGACATCGCCAAGCTGGTGGCCGCGCACTTTGACCTGCGTCCCAAGGGCATCATCCAGATGCTGGACCTGCTGCGCCCGATCTACAGCAAGACGGCAGCTTATGGCCACTTTGGCCGTGAAGAACCTGAGTTTACGTGGGAGCGTACGGACAAGGCTGCGCTACTGCGCGCTGCTGCTGGCTTGAAGTAATTCAGTTCAGATTAGTCTGCTTTAAAAATCCGCTCGGAGTGATCCAGCGGATTTTTTCATGCGCGCTCGTCAGTCCGGGCAACGCACTCACAATCCTCTCGCACTCAGCGCCAGCTGCTGCCTGAACTCCGGCCGCACCCGGTACAGCTGCGCCGGCCGGTGCGCGCCACCGGCCTGCATTTCGCCCGGCACGGGCTCCAGCATGCCCAGCTCGTCCATCTTGCGGCGAAAGCTCACCTTGTTCAGCGGCTCGCCCAGGATGCTTTCATAGACCTGCTGCAGCTGCGGCAGGGTAAAGGTCTCGCCAAAAAAATGCACCGGCAGCGAGGAGTACTGGCTCTTGCTGCGCACCCGCGCCAGCGCTGCCTGCAGGATCTGTGCATGGTCAAACGGCAACTGGCCAGTGGCAGCGACGGGTACCAGCTTCAGCCCCGGCCTTGGCGTGGGCAGCTTTTGCTGCGGGATCAATGCGCAATAGCTGATGGCGACCGACCAGCCGCGTGGGTCACGCGCCGGGCCGCTAAAAGTGGCCAGCTGTTCCAGGTACGCCTCTTCGATCCCCGCCTTGCTGCGCAGCACGCGGGCGGCACTGGCATGGGCATCGGCGTCCTCTTGCGCATGGATGTAGCCGCCCGGCAAAGCCCAGACCCCGGCAAACGGCGCGCGCTCGCGCTGCACCATCACGACGCTCAGCACCCCGTCCACCAAGGTCAGCACCACCACATCCACGGTGGTCAGCACCTGGATGGAGGCGGCTTCACTTTGCATCATTTCTGTACCAAGTCTTTTTCATGAAGGGCAGTATGCCGCTGCAGCCACCCAGAATCAATAAAAATACAGACTTCAGGCAAAAGATTTGCTTCGACCTTTTTTAATTAGTTAGTTGCAAAAATGTTTTAACAAGCGTAGACTGCCTCACATCGAAGGAGAAAGACATGCGCCAACGCACACAGCTGCTCATCATCGACCCGCAAAACGACTTTTGCGATCTGCCACCAGACTGGCGCCCCAGCAGCGCGGCGAGCCCCGCGCCTTATGCCCCCAGCCTGCCGGTGGCCGGCGCCCATGCCGACATGCAACGCCTGGCGCAATGGCTGCTGCAGCATGCTGCGCAGCTCGATGGCATCACCGTCACACTCGACTCCCACCAGGCCTATGACATTGCCCACCCCGCCTTCTGGCAGCAAGGCGATGGCAACCCGGTGCAGCCTTTTACCGCCATCACGGCGGCCCAGATGCGCGACGGCAGCTTCCAGCCCCGCAACCCGGACGAGCAGGCCCGTACCCTCGCCTATCTGGATGCGCTGGAAGCCCAGGGCCGCTACACCTTGATGGTCTGGCCGCTGCACTGCGAGATCGGCGGCATCGGCCATGGCGTGCATGCCGACATATTGAACGCCTGCCGCCAATGGCAAAGCCAGCGCCAGCGTGCAGTCAAGCATGTGTTCAAGGGCATGAACCCCTACACCGAGCACTACAGCGCCATCTGCGCTGAGGTGCCTGACCCGCAGGATGCAGAAACTGGCCTCAACACCGCTCTGCTCCAGCAGCTGGCGCAGGCCGATACCCTGGTGATTGCCGGTGAGGCGGGCAGCCACTGCGTGCGCGCCACCACCGAGCACATCGTGCAGCATATTGTGCCGCTGTGGGGCGCCGAGGATTTCTCGCGCATTGTCCTGCTGACCGACTGCATGAGCCCGGTCGCCGGCTTTGAGGCGGAGCAAGACACCTTTTTGCAGCAGATGCGCGCCCTCGGTGTACGCTGCTGCACCAGCACGGCTTTCAATTTGTAAGCCGTTTGGCCATTGGTGCTTGAGGGACAAGCGCTGATGGATCGTATTTTTGACAGAGAAAGACGCGGTATGCAGCCCATCATCACCAGCCTGCTCGACACCGATTTGTACAAGTTCACGATGTGGCAGGCCATGCTCCATCGCCATCCGCAGACCCAGTCCACCTACCGCTTTGTCTGCCGCTCGCAGACCGAGTTTCCGCTGGTCGATCTGCTGGCCGAAGTGCGCGCCGAGATCGACGCGCTGTGTGCGCTGAAGTTCAAGAAGGACGAGCTCGACTACCTGGCCAGTCTGCGCTTCATGAAGAGCGACTTCATCGACTTTCTGCGCATCTTCCAGTTCCAGCGTGATTTCATCGAGGTCGAGCCCGATGGCGACGGTCTGCACATCGTGGCCCATGGCCCTCAGGTGCATGTGATGGGTTTTGAGATTTTTGTGCTGTCCATCGTCAACGAGCTGTACTTCCGCCGCTTTGCGCAGGCCAGCGCGCTGGCTGAAGGGCGCAAGCGCCTGGGGGCAAAAATAGTGCGGCTGCAGGAGCTGGCGCAAGAGGCCAAGCACCGCCACCCCTTTGAGCTGTTTGACTTTGGCGTGCGCCGGCGCTTTTCGGCCCCCTGGCAGCGCGAGGTGGTGCAGGCCTTTGCCACGCAGACGGCGCAGTGGTTCAAGGGCACGTCCAACGTGCTGCTGGCGCGCGACCTGAACCTGGTGCCCATTGGCACCATGGCTCACGAGTACCTGCAAAGCTACCAGGCCCATGGCGTGCGCCTGCGTGATTTTCAGATCGCTGCGCTGGAAGACTGGGTGCAGGAGTACCGGGGCGATCTGGGCATTGCGCTGACGGACACCGTCGGCATGGATGCCTTCCTCGCCGATTTCGACATGTACTTTGCCAAGCTGTTCGACGGCTTGCGCCATGACTCGGGCGACCCCTATGAATGGGGCGAAAAAGCGCTGGCCCACTACGCCAAGCTGCGCATCAATGCGCATGCCAAGCGCCTGGTGTTCTCCGATGGCCTGACCCTGGACAGCGCGCTGGCCCTCTACCAGCACTTTGCCGATCGCATCCAGTGCGGCTTTGGCATCGGCACCCAGCTGGCCAACGACATGGGTCTCAAGCAGCTCAACATCGTGATGAAGCTCACGCATGCCAACGGCCAGCCGGTGGCCAAGCTCAGCGACAGCCCAGGCAAAACCCTGTGCGACGACGAGACCTACCTGGCCTACCTCAAGCAAGTGTTCCATGTGACGCAGTAAGGAACCTCCATGCTCAAGATCACCCTGGCCCAGCTCAACCCCACCGTGGGCGACATGGACGGCAACATCGACCAGATGCTGGCCGCCGCCCGCCAGGCGCAGGCCGACGGCGCGCAACTGGTCGTCTTTGCCGAGCTGTCGCTGACCGCCTACTACCCCGGCGACCTGCTCGACGAGCCCGACTTTCTGGCGCGCGTCGATGCCGGCATTGCGCGGCTTTTGCAAGAGAGCCAGCAACTGCCCGATCTGCACTGGGTGCTGGGCGCGCCCACCCGCGCCGCCGGCCCCGGCAAGCATTTGCACAACAGCCTCTTGGTGCTGCACAACGGCGCCATCCGCCTGCAGTACGACAAGCAGCTGCTGCCTACCTACAACATCTTTGACGAGCGCCGCCACTTTGAGCCCGGCCGCGACGTGGCCAAGGTGCTGCGCATCGGCCAGATGCAGGTCGGCTTTCTGATCTGCGAGGACGGCTGGAACGACAGCGGCGCCGACTACGCCACCAACCCCTTCGAGCGCATGGCCGATGCCGCCCCCGATGTGGTCGTCAGCATCAATGCCAGCCCCAGCCACCTGGGCAAGCGCGAGGAGCGCCACCAGATCTTCAGCCATGCCTCGCGCCGCCATGGCCTGCCGATTCTGTATGTCAACCAGATCGGAGGCCAGGACCAGATCGTGTTCGACGGCGCATCGTTTGCGGTGCAGCCCGAGCGCGGCATTGTTTGGGAGGCGCCGCGCTTTGTGCAATCCGTCTGCACGCTGGGCTTTGACAGTGGCGACTTCTGCCTGCCCGATGGCACACAGCCCGCCACCCCTCCGGCTGAAGGCCTGCCGACGATGGAGTTCTACCGCCAGCAGACCATTCTGGGCCTGCGCGACTATGCACGCCGCTGCGGCTTCCGCCAGGTGGTGGTCGGCAGCTCCGGCGGCATCGATTCGGCGCTGACCCTGGCGCTGGCGGCCGAGGCGCTCGGCCCCGAGAACGTGGTGGGCATCACCATGCCCTCGCACTATTCCTCCAGCGGCTCGGTGGACGATTCAGTGGCGCTGTGCCGCAATCTGGGCATTGCGCTGCACACGCACCCGATTGCCGACCTGGTACAGGGCTATGCCCGGCAGTTTGAGGCCAGCTTTGGCAGCCCTTTGCAAGGCCTGCCGCTGGAGAATGTGCAGGCCCGCATTCGCGGCACCATTCTGATGGAGTACAGCAATGCTTTTGGCCATTTGCTGCTGACCACGGGCAACAAGTCCGAGATCTCCGTGGGCTACTGCACGCTGTATGGCGACACCAACGGCGGCCTGGGCCTGATCGGAGACCTGTACAAGACGGAGGTGTTCGCGCTCGCGCGCCATATCAATGCCAGCGCCGGGCGTGAGCTGATCCCCCAGGCCATCATGGACAAGCCGCCATCGGCCGAGCTGGCCCCCGACCAGAAGGACGAGGACAGCCTGCCACCCTACGCCGTGCTCGACGAGATCCTCAAGATCCTCATCGAAGGCCAGCGCCTGTCGAGCCTGGAGTACGACGCCGCGCGCCTCTTTGTCGATCGCTTTGTACAGACCGAGGCAGGACGCCAGACCCTCGCCAAGGTGCAGCGCATGGTCCACCGCAGTGAGTACAAGCGCCGCCAGGCGCCGCCCATCCTGCGGCTGCGCCCGCGCGCTTTTGGCACCGGCCGGCAAATGCCGATTGCGGCCTACTACCCATGAAGACACAGCGCGGCGCCCCGGCACATCCACAGCGCATAATCCCCAACCAGCACCCCAGCAGGCACCAAGACAACGAGACATGACCGCAGCTACCGAGCACTATGACCTGGCCGTACTGATTGGCCGCTTCCAGCCGCCGCATCTGGGCCATCTGGCCTTGCTGCAGCAGGCCCTTGCCCGCGCCAGCAAGGTGGTGGTGGTACTGGGATCGGCGCTACAGGCCCGCAGCCCCAAGAACCCCTTCACCTGGCAAGAGCGTGCGCAGATGTTTGCTGCAGCGCTCTGCCCCACCGATGCAGCGCGCCTGGTGTTTGTGCCCATCCGCGATTACTATGACGAGCCGCGCTGGGTGACCGCCGTGCGCGAAGCCGTCACCAGCCACAGCACACCGGGTGCGCGCATTGGCCTGGTGGGCCACTTCAAGGACGAAAGCAGCAGCTACCTGGCCCACTTCCCCGGTTGGGAGCTGGTCAGCCTGCCGCGCCAGAACAGCATCGACGCTACCCCCATCCGCGATGCCTACTTTGGCACGCAAGGCGACGGCTCTGCAGCAAGTCTCGCTCCCTTGGCCGACATGCTGCCCGCCAGCTCGCTGCAGTTTCTGCAGCAGTTCCGCACTACCGCAGAATACGCCGCGCTGCAAACCGAATGGCAGATGCTGCGCCGCTACCAGGCCTCCTGGTCGGCAGCGCCCTACCCGCCGGTCTTTGTCACCGTCGATGCGCTGCTGCGCTGCGGCAACGAGGTGCTGCTGATCCGCCGTGGCCATGCGCCCGGCCAAGGCCTGCTGGCCCTGCCCGGCGGCTTTGTCGAGCCGCGCGACAGCCTTTGGCAATCCTGCCTGCGCGAGCTGCAGGAAGAGACGCATTGCGCGCTGGACGAGTCGCAACTGCAGGCCAGCCTGCAATCAGTGACCGTGTTCGACCACCCCGACCGCAGCCAGCGTGGCCGCACCATCACCCATGTGCATTATTTCGACCTGCAGCGCAGCCCCAAGCCCGCCGTGCGCGCCGACGATGACGCGGCCGAGGCCTTCTGGCTCAGCATCGACGCGATACGCGCCCGCGAGGCCGAGTTTTTTGAGGACCATTTCCAGATCGTGCAGAAAGTACTGGCGGGCAACGCACAATAGCGGCCATGCAAGCCTTTGTCTCCAACCGCCAAGGTGCCCGCTGGCCCTGGCTACTCATTGCCGTGCTGGTGCTGCTGGGTATCGGTCGTTTTCTGGTGTTCAGCGCGCACGCACCGGTGCTCGGCTACCCCAACAACTTCGATTTCCTGCGTACCTCGGGCTGCGTCGGCATCTGGAACTTTGACGCCCAGTCCGAAGCCTTCCACAGCCCTGCACCCGACCGGGTGGTCGCGCAGCTGCACTACAACAACGAGCGGCTCTGGCAGTTTTGCAATCCCACGGCCGAGACCCTCTACCTGAGCGCGCTCAAGCTCGGGCACAGCGTGGGGGACACCTTCCCCATCCAGCACCTGGCCTATACCAAACTGGCCATTGTGCTGCTGGCCTATGCCGCGCTGATGTGGGCCTTGCGCAGCATGCGTCTGCGCCTGTTTCTCAGTGCCTGCTTTGTGCTGCTGTGGTGGGACATGAGCACCTTGCTGTACTTCCAGTCGCTCTACCCGGTTTTCAGCAGCCTGTTCTTTTCCTTGTTCGTGGTGACGGTGCTGCTGGCCTGCCGCCTGGATGCGTACGCGCGCAGCCCCTGGGCCTCGCTGCTGCTGGCAGTGCTGACCTTTATGCTGGGGTTTTCCAACCAGCAGTACTTTTACCTGGCCATTGTGCTGGCTGCCGCCTTCCTGCTCTTCAATGGCAGGCACTACCGCTTGCACAGCGCTGCCATGCTGTGCGCGGTGCTGGTGGCCAGCTTCTGCCATAGCTATCTGCGCCCCGCACAAAGCCAGGAGTTCTATGCCGGCATCGACCGCGTCAACCGCATCGACACCATCTTCTATGGCGTGTTGATGCATTCCAGCGAGCCAGAAGAAGCAGCCGTCAGCCTCGGGCTGCGTCCCGAATGCGCCCAAATGGCCGGTATCAATGCCCATGTCTTCAACCATGGCCTCAAAGAGAACATATGCCCGGAGGTCGCCAGCATCAGCCGCTTGAAGCTGCTGAACCTGGCAGCCCAGCAACCAGCAACTATTGCCAAGACACTGCTCGCGGGCGCAGAGGCCTACCAACCGGTTTATGGATTTTTCCCCCAGCTTTATCCCCACCATGCCAGTGAGCTGTCGCCAGGCATGTATGCCAGCTCGCCCTCATCGCTGATGGTCAGTGCCCCACGGGGCCTGTACCTGGGGATGGTTGCGGTCATGGCCGTGCTAGCTGCTGCCGCCTTTGTCTATACCCTGCTGCCTCGGGGGCGCCAGTGCCTCTGGGCACATGCCATCTGGCTGGGCGGCTTGCTGTGTTTCTACAGCATCTTCAGCTCGGTGTTTGGCGATGGCCTGCTGGAGGTCGAACGCCATGCAGCGGTCTTCTTGCCTGGCTTCATCCTTCTGTGGCTGGGCGTCCTCTTTGGCCTGCTCGATCGCCTGCGTGCGGCAAGATAGCGCCATGGCCGTGACCCCCCCCTCGCCCTACCACCGTCTGCAAGGTCTTGTGCGCCTGATGCGGCCGCGCCAGTGGATCAAGAACGGCTTTGTGCTGGCGCCGCTGGTGTTCACGGGGTCGTTCACCGACCAGCATGCCGTGCTGCAGGCCTTGCTGGCCATGCTGCTGTTTTGTGTCGCCTCCTCGGCCACCTATATCGTCAACGACCTGCGCGACATCGAGCAGGACCGCAAGCACCCCCGCAAATCCAAAAGCCGCCCCCTCGCCGCAGGCCTGGTGACAGTGCGCCAGGCACTGCTGCTGCTGCTGGTGCTGTATGTGCTACTGCTGGCCGCATGGCCGCTGGCACCGCAGGTGCTGCCGGTGATTGCTGCCTACCTGGCGCTGAACCTGGCTTACAGCTACTACCTCAAGCACCAGCCCGTGCTCGATATTTTCACGATCGCCATCGGCTTTGTGCTGCGCGTATGGGGTGGTGCGCAGGCGTTGCAGGTGCCAATCAGCGCCTGGATGTTTGTCACCACCTTGTGCCTGGCGCTGTATCTGGCGGCGCTCAAGCGGCGCCAGGAGCTGCTGCAAACGGGCACCGAAGCCCGGGCAGTATTGCAGAAGTATTCGGTGTCACTGGTGGAACGCTACGCAGAAATCGCCGCCACCGGTGCGCTGCTGTTCTACAGCATGTTTGTGATGTCGGTCCGTCCGCAGCTGGTGGTGTCCATACCGCTGGTCCTGTTTGGCCTGTTTCGCTACTGGTATGTGGTGGAAAAGCTCGATGGCGGTGAGTCGCCCACCGATGCCTTGCTCAGCGATCTGCCGCTGCTGCTGACGGTGCTGGCCTGGGTGCTGGTCTGCCTCTGGGCGCTGGCAGGGCTGAAAGGATAAGCATGGACCTGTCGTATCTGCTGACCCCGTTGCTGGCCTGGCTGGTGGCTGGCTCGCTCAAGTTTCTGATCAACAGCTTGCGCGCTGGCAAGCCCGCCTTTGGCTTGATCGGTTATGGCGGCATGCCCAGCAACCACAGCGCCATTGTCAGCAGCATGGCGGCACTGGTCGCGTTCAAACAGGGCATTGGTCACCCGGCGTTTGGCGTCGCGCTGACCCTGGCATTTATCGTGGTGCTCGATGCCAGCAGCCTGCGCCGGCAGGTGGGCAAACATGCGCAGGCCATCAACCACCTCCAGGCGCAAGCTCCCGATGCGGCACCCACAGCCCCGCCGCTGCGCGAACGCATGGGCCACAGCCTTGCCGAGATTGTGGGCGGTGTGGTCTGCGGCATCCTGCTGGCCTGGGCAGTGCAGGCCTGGTTGCCGTTGTACGATTGAGCCTTTGCTTGCCAGCGCCCCAGCGGCTTTTTCGTATGCCATTGACCATCCGCCCCGCCACCATCGACGACACCGACACCATCCTGCGCTTTGTGCGTGATCTGGCCGTCTATGAAAATGCCGAGCACGAGGTGCTCTCCACAGCCGCCCATGTGCACAAGACCATGTTCAGCGCGGGCGCCACGGCGCATGGCCTCATCTGCGAGCAAGATGGCCAGGCCATTGGCTTTGCGGTGTATTTCTTCAACTACTCGACCTGGCAGGGGCGCAATGGCCTCTACCTGGAAGACTTGTACGTGGACCCCCGCCACCGCGGCAGCGGCGCCGGCAAGGCCCTGCTGCGCCATCTGGCGCGTATTGCCGTGGACAAGGACTGCGGGCGCTTCGAGTGGAGCGTGCTGGACTGGAACACGCCATCGATCGAGTTCTATGACAGCCTGGGCGCCAAGCCGCAGAGCGAATGGATTCGCTACCGGATGACCGGCGAGGCGCTGGAGGCCTTTGCCAAGGGTTGAGGACAAGGCTCAGCCCGGGGGGGCCAAGCCACCGCCTCAGACCGCTGCGGGGTCAAAATCCAGCTGGTAGTTCTGCGGGCCGCGTGCTGCGATCTTCAAGGCGCCCATGCGGTTGCCCAGTTCCACGCAGGTACGCAGCGGACGGCCTTGCTCCAGGCCCCAGAGCAGACCGCCGCGCCAGGCATCGCCACAGCCGGTCGGATCGACGACGGCCGTGGCCTGGATGCCAGGCACATGGGTGCGCACACCGTTTTCCCAGAGCTCGCAGCCCTCGGCGCCCAGGGTCACCATCAGGCCTTGCACCTGGGTGGAGATCTCGGTAAACGACAGACCGGTGCGCTCGCTCAGCATCTTGCCTTCGTAGTCGTTCACGGTCACCCAGGTGGCCAGGCTGATGAAGTGGCGCAGGTCATTGCCATCGAACATCGGCAGGCCCTGGCCCGGGTCAAACACAAAGGGAATACCGGCGGCATGCAGCTGCTCGGCGTGCTGCAGCATGGCGTCACGCCCATCGGGCGCCACGATGCCAATGGCTGCGCCACAGTCCTTGGTGATGGTGTTTTCATGGGCCTGCATCATCGCGCCAGGGTGGAAGGCGGTGATCTGGTTGTTGTCCATGTCGGTGGTGATCATGCACTGGGCGGTGTAGTGGTCGTCGAGCTTTTTGATAAAGCGCGTATCGATACCCAGCTGCTTGAAATGCGCGACATAGCCGTCACCATCATGGCCCACCACCGCCATTGGCAGCGCCTGGCCGCCCAGCAGGTGCAGCGCATAGGCAATATTGCCGGCGCAGCCGCCAAAATCGCGGCGCAAGGTCGGCACCAGAAAGGACACGTTCAGGATATGGATCTGATCGGGCATGATCTGGTCGGCAAAGCGGCCCGAAAAGGTCATGATGTTGTCAAATGCGAGCGAGCCGCAGATCAGCGAAGCCATGAAGCTATTCTTTCTGTTATCAAAAATTCAAGGGTAAAACGCCAGCACGCGGTAGCCCACGACATCACCTGCCGCCTCTGCCACCTGGATGACCATCTCCGCCGTCCACTCGCCATGCGCGTCCAGCGCGGCAGGTGCCTGCAGCTCCTGCGGGCTCAGCACGCGGCGCAGCACCAGCTTTTCTGCCGCGTCATTGAGGCTCAGCTCCAGCGACGGCACTGCGACCGGGTAGTCAACACCATTGCGCAAGACCACGCGCAGCCGGAACTGGCGCGGCCCCACGGCATTGAAGCTGGTGCTGTCGATGGAGACGGCCTGCAGTTGCCGGGGCGGCGCAATCTCGCAACCCGCCAGGCGGCAAGCGGCTTGCAACGCCGGGCGCCATTGGGGTTGGGCCAGGACCAGGCGGTCACGCTGGGTCAGCGCGATCTGCAGCAGCAAGGCCGCCAACAGCAGCAGGCTGAGCAACAGCGACAGCACGACCACCCAGGGCTTGCGCCAGAAGGCCTTGCGCTTGGCGGCGCGCACAAAACCGGGCTCGGCTGCCGCACCCATGCCGGCAGCAGCAGCGGTGTCGGCAGCGGCTGCATCGGCGGCCGCAGCATCGGCAGCCGCTGCATCAGCAGCTGCAACGGCCTCGTCCATCTGCGCCACATAGTTGGTGGCTGCAGCCAGCGAGGGCTCCAGCTTGCCCGCATCCAGGGTTCTGCCCGCCATCTCGGGCGCCAGCAGCAGCGCATCCTCTTGCCGCGCCGCCGGGGCGGGGTCGGACAGATCATGGGCGCTGCTCCGCCTCAAATACGGCGGAGGTGAAGCAGGCGCCTGCAGCTGCAGGTCTTTTGCGGCCGGGGCAGCGGGTGCCACCACCTCATCGACAAACAGCGCCGGTGCCTCAGGCACCTCAGCGGGCTGCGCTGGAACTGGCGGTACAGGGGGCACGGGCGGCACAGGTGCCTGCGCGGGCTTTTGGCGCTCGGCTATGGCCTCCAGCAAGCGGCCCTCGCGGGCTTGCAGCTCCGCCAGGTCGTCCGTCGCCGAAAAGTCCACCCGGCTGCTGCGCAGCGATTCCGGGCGCTGGTCCGCCATCGGCTGCCATTCGCTCTCCAGACCGCTGCGGTCCTGGCCTGCGGGTGGCGCGACGGGGGTCTGCGCCTGGGCCTCTTCCTCATAGGCCTGCATCCAGGACGAATCCACATAGCCCGAATCCCCGCTTGCATTGGCGCGGCGCGGAAACACCAGCACCGACAGCTCGGGCACCTGGGCGTTGGGGTCCACCTGCAGCGAGTTCTCCGTCCGCAGCACTGCAGCCCCCTCCTGCACGGGCTCGGCACTGCGTGCAGGAGCGGCAGGCGACACCATCTGCGATGGCGCGACCGCCGGGGCCTGCGCGGCGACAGCGGCATGGTCCACAGCCGGCACCTGCGGCCCTGCGGGCACTGCCGCCGGCGCGCCGGCCACCAGGTGCGTCAGCGCATCAAATACCGCCTTGCACTTGCCACAGCGCACCCAGCCATCGGAGATGCGCAATTGGTCATCCACCACCTTGAAGCGGGTCTGGCACTGGGGGCAACGCGTTATCTGGCTCATCGCAGTGGATTGTAGGGTCAGAAGTTCAGCGGCCTGTCCCGGTGGCGGAATCTGCTGCGCGCCGTGCTGTCATCAGCACCCAGCCGTCTTCGGTATCGGCCACGTCCAGCTGCAGATAAGGGGCGTAGGCGGCTTTCAGCTCATCGGTCTGGCGCTCCAGGATGCCGGCCAGCACCAGGTGGCCACCCTGGGCCACATGGGCGCAGAGCAAGGGGGCCAGCACCTTCAGCGGCGTAGCCAGGATATTGGCCAGCACCGTCTGGTACTCGCCCTGGGCGGCATCAGGCAAGCCGGCGCGCAGCTGCACATGGTTGGCCTGGGCGTTGTATTCGGTCGATTCCACGGCAGCGGTGTCAATGTCCACCGCATCAATATCCACCGCACCAAACTTGGCGGCACCAATGGCCAAAATGCCGGAGCCGCAGCCGTAGTCGAGCACACGGCCCAGGTCCTGGCCTTGCGCGCCGCGCTGGGCAATCCAGCGCAGGCACATGCGGGTAGTGGGGTGGGTGCCGGTGCCAAAGGCCAGGCCCGGGTCCAACCGGATGCTGCGGGTCGCGGCCGCTGGTAGCTCATGCCAGGTGGGCACAATCCAGAATTCCGGCGTGATGTCCACCGGAGCGAACTGCGATTGGGTCAGGCGCACCCAGTCTTGCTCGGTCACTTCACGGATGCCCAGCAGGCTGCAACCTGCAAAGAAATCCTGCAGCTGCAGCAGGCTCTGCGCCTCCTCGGCCGCAGCGCGCTGCGGGAACAGCGCCACGATGCGGCTGCGCTGCCAGCCATCCTTGGGCGGCGGCATGCCGGGCTCGCCAAACAGCGCCTGCTCGGCATCGGTCTGGGCATCGGCATCTTCGACCGAGACGCTGAGCGCATCGAGCGCATCCAGCGCTTCGCTCACGCTCTCGACCCGGTCTTCCGGGCACATCAGGCACAGTTCGTACATGACAGGGTTTCCTTAATGCAAAAAGCTGGCATTCCTTTGGAAATGCCAGCATCTATCACGATGAAAGGGGGCGCATCAGCGCTTGCGCGCAGCCAGCCACTCTTCCAGATAGTGGATATTGGTGCCGCCGGCATTGAACTTGGCATCCACCATCAGCTCCGAATGCAGCGGGATATTGGTCGAAATCCCTTCGACCGCCGTCTCCAGCAGCGCGGTGCGCATGCGGGCAATGGCCTGTTCGCGGGTGTCGCCATAGACGATCAGCTTGCCGATCATCGAGTCGTAGTTCGGTGGCACAAAGTAGTTGGCGTACACATGCGAATCGACGCGCACACCCGGGCCGCCAGGCATGTGCCAGGTGGTGACCCGGCCAGGCGATGGCGTGAACTTGTAGGCATCTTCGGCGTTGATCCGGCATTCGATCGCATGACCGCGCATCTGCGCGTTGATCTGGCGCTGCGTGAACGGCAGTTTCTCGCCAGCGGCCACCATGATCTGGGTGCCGACGATATCCACGCCGGTGATCCATTCGGTCACCGGGTGCTCGACCTGCACGCGGGTGTTCATCTCGATAAAGTAGAACTCGCCGTTTTCGTACAGAAACTCGAACGTGCCCGCGCCGCGGTAGCCGATCTTCTTGCAGGCGGCCACGCAGCGGTCACCGATCTTCTCGATCAGGCGGCGTGGAATGCCAGGGGCCGGCGCCTCTTCAATCACCTTCTGGTGGCGGCGCTGCATGGAGCAGTCGCGCTCGCCCAGGTAGACGGCGTTCTTGAACTTGTCGGCCATCACCTGGATTTCGATGTGGCGCGGGTTTTGCAGGTACTTTTCCATGTACACCGCAGGATTGCCGAACGCAGCACCAGCTTCGGCCTTGGTCATCTGCACGGCATTGACCAGCGCAGCCTCGGTATGCACCACGCGCATGCCACGGCCACCACCGCCGCCTGCGGCCTTGATGATCACCGGGTAGCCGATGGCCTTGGCAATGCGGCGGATCAGCGCGGGGTCATCGGGCAATTCGCCATCGGAGCCAGGCACGCAAGGCACACCGGCCTTGATCATCGCCTGCTTGGCCGAGACCTTGTCACCCATGATGCGGATGGACTCGGGCGTCGGGCCAATGAACTGGAAGCCGCTCTTTTCCACGCGCTCGGCAAAGTCGGCGTTCTCGGACAGAAAGCCGTAGCCAGGGTGGATCGCCTCGGCGTCGGTCACTTCGGCCGCCGAGATGATGGCCGGCATGTTCAGGTAGCTTTGGGCCGACGGAGCCGGGCCAATGCAGACGGCCTCATCGGCCAGCTTCACATACTTGGCGTCGCGGTCGGCCTCGGAATAGACCATCACGGCCTTGATGCCCAGCTCGCGGCAAGCGCGCTGCACACGCAGTGCGATCTCTCCGCGATTGGCAACCAGAATTTTCTTGAACATGGGCGAGGCCTTATTCAATGATGAACAAAGGCTGACCAAATTCCACGGCCTGGCCGTTTTCGCCCAGGATCTGCTTGATCGTGCCGGACTTGTCGGCTTCGATCTCATTGAGGATCTTCATCGCTTCAATGATGCACACGGTGTCGCCTTCCTTGACCTGGCTGCCGACCTCGACAAAGGCCTTGGCGCCGGGCGCGGACGAGCGGTAGAACGTGCCTACCATCGGCGACTTGACCGTATGGCCTTGCGCCGCAGCGGGAGCAGCTTCTGCCGGCGCAGCGGCAGCAGCGGGGGCCGCTGCAGGGGCCGCAGCGGGCAACACGGGCGCCGCCATCACTTGCTGCACCACAGCGCCGCCGCCCTTCACAATGCGAACCTTGCCTTCTGCTTCGGTGATTTCCAACTCCGAGACATTCGATTCGGACACGAGATCGATCAGGGTTTTCAGCTTGCGTAAATCCATGGGAGCTCCAACGGCTAGAAAATCAAACAGGGCGCAAATTTACTCCAATTTCGCCCTATTTGACTCAATATCTTTGATTTTTGATCAACGGCACTACTGCCGTCCCGGCTTGCACACCTTATAGACTTGCCCAATTTTGCAAGTCAGATGCAAGAAGTTGCCCCATTTTACGATGTTGAACGTCACCTTGCCTACCAAATACCACTGTGAACGGTAGGCCGCCTGCGGAATTGCCCAGGTCACGCGTCAGCTGCGTGCCGCCCATGCCGGCAATCCCCACGGGGAAGGCCAGCGGCGTGCGCTGCAAAAAACGCTGTACTGCCGCATCCTGGTCCACCGCCAAACCCACCACCTGCCAGCCTTTGGCGCGCTGCGCTTCGTAGAACTGGTTGAGCATCGGCAGCTCTTCAACACAAGGCGGGCACCAGGTGGCCCAAAAGTTCAGCAGCAAAGGCTTGCCCTGGAAGGCCTGCATGCGCACTTCGGTCTGCCCACCGGGCGCCGCAAAGGCCTGGCCCCACAGCCCGTCCATCGCCGGGCCACTGGGCTCGGCCAAGCGGTGGCGCCACCAGGCCCAGCCTGCACCGGCGGCCAAAGCTGCCGCCGCCACGCCACCGGTCAGCAGGCGCCGGCGGCTGGCGGCGGCCTGCGCTGGCAAGGTTTGCGCTGCATCAACAGGCGCGCGTTCAGGTGTCGGCATGGGGCATCACTCCGTGGGTGGGGTCAGCAGGCGGCGCACCGCCTCCAGCGAGCCGCGCGGTGTGCGGCCCTGGGCATCGGGCTTCAAGGCGCCGCGCAGGTCATCCAGGTCATAGACCAGGTAGTGCACACCAATGTTTTCATGGAGCGGTTTGCAAAGGCTGCTGATCGACAAGGCATCCACCGTCTCACCGTGGAAACCGTTGATCGACGATACCTCATAGCGCACGCCATGGTCAATCAGCGCAATCTCAGCTGATTTGGAGTCATCGCAGAACAACTGAATGTATATATCAGACAGGCGCGTGGCCGTGCCATTCCAGACGGCGCCTGCCAGATAAGGCCGGAAAGCCTCCATGCGCTCCATCCACACTACGGCCATCTCGCGCAAGGCGCGCAACTCAGCGGGCTGGGTGTCGGCGCAGAACAGCTCAAGGTACTCGCGCACCGCCGCTTCCAGCACCTCGTTGTCGGGCAGCGCCGTGCGGCCTGGCAGCCCCAGCTGCTTGACGGCGCGCTTCTTGGCCGGCCCCCACTCCAGGCCTTCCTCCACCACCATGCGTGCGGCGGTATAGGCGATTTCCCAGCTTGCATCAGTCTTCATGCATTCCATTGTGTCGGATTTGCATGGCCCCTGCGGCACTTGCTTGCAATTACAGCCGCCCAGAGCGCGGCTTATATCCGGACGCGCCGTAGAATCGACGTCCATGCACATTCATATTCTGGGTATCTGTGGCACCTTTATGGGTGGCGTGGCCGCACTGGCACGCGAGGCTGGGCACAAGGTGACGGGCTGCGACAGCGGCGTCTACCCGCCGATGAGCGACCAACTGCGCGCGCTGGGCATCGAGCTGATCGAAGGCTTTGGCGCCGACCAGCTCGCGCTGCAACCCGATATGTACGTGGTCGGCAACGTCGTCAGCCGTGCGCGCCTGGACGATGGCTCACCCAAGTTTCCGCTGATGGAGGCCATCCTCGACACCGGCGCCCCCTACACCAGCGGCCCCCAATGGCTGGCCGAGCATGTACTGCAGGGCCGCCATGTGCTGGCCGTGGCCGGCACCCATGGCAAAACCACGACGACCTCGATGCTCACCTGGATTCTGGAGGCCGCCGGCCTGCAGCCGGGCTTTCTGGTCGGCGGCGTGCCGCTGGATTTTGGCGTCTCCGCCCGCCTGGGTGCGCCCACCCGGCCCGGCGGTGGCGACCCACGCCCCGTGTTTGTGATTGAGGCCGACGAATACGACACCGCCTTTTTCGACAAGCGCAGCAAGTTTGTGCACTACCGCCCCCGCACTGCCGTGCTGAACAACCTGGAGTTCGACCATGCCGACATCTTTGATGACCTGGCAGCGATTGAGCGCCAGTTCCACCACCTGGTGCGCACCGTGCCCGCCAGCGGCCGCGTGGTGGCCAATGGTGTTGAAGAAAGCCTGACCCGCGTGCTGCACCAAGGATGCTGGAGCGAAGTGGTGCGCTTTGGCGCTGCCATTGACGATATGCGCGCCGAGGGCGACCCGTCCAACTTTGAGGTGCTCTACAAAGATGCGCCCGCTGGCAGGGTGCAGTGGGGCCTGAGCGGCGTGCACAACCAGATGAATGCGCTCGCTGCCATCGCTGCGGCCCAGCATGTGGGCGTGGCACCCGCAGAAGCGGCCCAAGCCTTGTCGCGCTTTCAGAACGTCAAGCGCCGCATGGAATTGCGTGGCACCGCTGCCGGCATCCAGGTCTACGACGATTTTGCCCACCACCCCACGGCCATCCGCACCACCTTGGATGGCCTGCGCCAGCAGGTGGGCGCGCAAACCCGCATTCTTGCGGTGTTCGAGCCGCGCAGCAACACGATGAAGCTGGGCACGATGAAGTCGCAACTGCCCTGGTCGCTGGAATCGGCCGACCTGGCCTTTTGCCACACTGCCGGCCTGGACTGGGACGCTGCCCAGGCCCTGGCCCCCATGGGCGCGCGCGCCCAGACCGCCAGCAATATCGACAGCCTGATCGCCCAGGTGCTGCAGGCAGCCAAGGCCGGAGACGTGATCGTCTGCATGAGCAATGGCGGCTTTGGTGGTATCCACGACAAATTGCTCAAGGCGCTCGCCGCCCGCAACTGAGCGGTCTGCGCGACGGCCCTCCCCAAGAAAAAGGCGCCCCCCAGGTGCTCGCCTTTCTATTAATAGCGCACTGCGCAGCCATCAAGCGGCAGATGGCTCTGCCCGCTTGCGCTTGACCCACCAACGGTAGCCCATGGGCCCCAGCACCACCGCAGCTGCCAGCACCCAGAGGATGGTGCAGACCGTGCTGGCCCAGAGGATGGACACATCGCCATTGGTGATGGACAGCGCACGCCGCAGGTTTTGCTCCATCATCGTGCCCAGCACAACGCCCAGCACCATCGGCGCCATGGGCACCTGGAGCTTGCGCAGCAGGTAGCCGATCACGCCGATGGCGACGACCGCCATCAGGTCAAAGGTCGTGGCACTGATGGCATAGACACCGATAAAGCTGATGGCCAGGATGCCCGGCACCAGCAGCCAGCCCGGGATGGACAGCATCGAGGCAAACACCCGCACCATCGGGATGTTCATGACCAGCAGCATCACATTGGCAATCAGCAGCGAGGCGATCAAGCCCCAGACCAGCGCGGGCTGCTGCTCAAACAGCACCGGGCCGGGGGTGATGTTGTAGAGCGTGAGCGCGCCCATCATCACGGCCGTCGTCCCCGAGCCAGGGATGCCCAAGGTGAGCATGGGGATGAACGAGCCGGTAGCGGCGCTGTTGTTCGCCGCCTCAGGCGCGGCCAGGCCACGCATGTCTCCCTGGCCAAATTTGGCATCCGGGTCTTTGTCTTCTATATAGCGCTTCTCGGTGGCATAGGCCACGGCCGACGCCACGCTGGCGCCCGCCCCTGGCAACACGCCCATCACAAACCCGAGCAGGCTGCCACGGATGGTGCTGCCGGAGGTAAAGCGCAGCTCGCGCAGATTGAAGAGCTTGCGTTGGCTGGGCGGCACTTCGACGCTTTGGCCCGAGAGCTTGTTCTCCAGCATTTGCAGCATTTCCGCGACGGCAAACAAGCCAATGACAACGACGACAAAATCCAGGCCATCGGCCAGGTGCGGGATGTCGAAGGTATAGCGGTAAACGCCGGAGTTCGCATCCACGCCGATGGTCGCAATCGACAGCCCGATGGCGGCCGCCAGAACCCCTTTGATGGGTTGCTCCCCCAGCAAGCTGGTGAGCGCACAGAAGGCAAACACCATCAGCACAAAGTACTCCGCCGGGCCAAATGCCAAGGCCCACTGCGCCAGAAAAGGCGCAAACGCGGCGATACCGACAATGGCGATGAGGGAGCCGACAAAGGAGGACCAGGCCGACAGGGACAGCGCCACGCTCCCCAGCCCCTGGCGCGCCAGCGGGTAGCCATCCAGCGTGGTCATAACCGCAGCCGCCTCGCCGGGCACATTGATCAGGATCGAGGTGATCCGGCCTCCGTATTCGGCACCCACATAGACAGCGGCCAGCAAGATCAAGGCGGTATCGGGCGGCAAGCCCATCGCAAAGGCGATCGGCACCAGCATGGCGACCCCGTTCGTCGGGCCCAGGCCCGGCAGCACACCGACGATGGTGCCAAAGAACGAGCCAATCAGTGCCACGAGCAAGTTGGTGCCCGAGAAGGCAACACCAAAACCCAGGGAGAGGTTATCCAGCATCGCGCTCATAGCAGCCCCTCCAGCCAGCCCAGTGGCAGCACCACGTCCAGCAAGCGGTCAAAAAGAACATAAAACAGCACGCTCAGGCTGGTGCCACCGATCCCGCACTGCAGCCAGCTGCCACCAAAGAGCCGGCCCACGCAAGCGGCAACCACGGCCGTGGCCAGCACAAAGCCGGCCCACTGGAACAGCCCGGCATACACCAGCACCAGCGCCACCATCAGCGCAATGCGGCTGTTGGCCCCGGGCGGGTTGGGCGCTGCCGGGTTGCCGCCTTTCACAACAAGGCGCAGGCCACACAAGCCAATCACCGCGGCCAGCAACATAGGAAAGGCGCGCGGACCCACGGGCTCGTAGGCAAATGCTGCCTCCAGCCCGTGTCCAAACCACGCCAGAAAGGCCGATAGCAGCAGCGCCGCCACGCCCAGGGTGCGATCATTGAGAACCATAGATATCTTTCCGCAAGATGTGCGAGTGCGGCGGACCAGGACATCTGGCCGCCTTGTTCAAGCCCCATGGGCCATGGCTGGCAGGTGCCAGGCCCAGGCAGGCCTTACTTGACCAGCTCCTACTTGACCAGGTCTTACTTGACCAGGTCAAAGGACGTGGCCAGCTCGGTGTAGTGCCGGGTACGGGCCTTGATGTAGTGGTCGAGCTCGGCCCCCGTCTTGTTCAAGGGCATGAGACCCAGTTGCGCCTGGGCCTTGCGGAACTCGGGCGTGGCCATGGCTTTGTCAAACGCCTGCTGCCACCAGCGGTAGTCGGCATCCGATACCTTGGGCCCCACGTAGAAACCCCGGATGATCGGCCATTCGATGTTGAAGCCCTGCTCGGCCGCGGTCGGCACGTCGGCCAGCTTGCCCGGCAAGCGTTCGGAGTGGAAGACCGCCAGCACGCGGATGGGGGCACCGCCTTCGAGCATGGTGACCGCCTCGGCCGCATCCCCCATGAAGGCCTGGACATGGCCGCCGCGCAGCGCCGTGACGGCCTCGCCACCGCCCTCAAAGGCAACGAAGCGCATTTTCTTGTAGTCCACGCCGGCGGCGCGCGCGGTCAGCGCTGCCTTCATCCAGTCCTGGCTGCCAATGGAGCCGCCCGCGCCCAGCACCACCTGGCTCGGATCTTCCTTGAAAGCCGCCATCAGGCCCTTGAGATCCTGGTGGGGCGAATCCGCCCGCACCACGGCCACACCGTAATCCGCACCCACAGTGGCCAGCCAGCGCACATCATCGGCGCTGTACTTGCCAAACTTACCCTGGGCCAGATTGAGCAGCGAGCCACTGGAGAAGGCAGCAATGGCGCTGCCATCTGCCGGGCGCTGGGTGATGATGCTGTTGTAGGCCACCGCACCAATGCCGCCAGGCATGTAGACGATGCGCATGGGTTTCTGGAGCGCCTTGGACTCGCGCATGCCCGTCTGGGCCAGGCGGCAGGTCAGGTCAAACCCGCCGCCAGGCTGGGCCGGGGCAATGCACTCCGGGCGGCGGGGCTCTGCCTGCGCCATCGCTGGCGCCCAGGTGCTCGCTGCGATGACCGTGCTGATGAAAAGGCCTGAGGCCTGGCCTGATAAACGGCTTGCAAACATCGGTTTTGTCTCCTTTTTTGGGCATGGGCGCTTTGGCCAAGGGGCGGCTGGCCGGAACCTGGCTGGCAGCGCTGGCCAAGCGTGAAACCTGGTCGGGCGAAGGATCGCCACCAAGGTAGACAAAGACTAAACGCTCGCGGCTTTCAATAGCCTTTCAATTCGGGGTTATTCCCAGGTCAGCGGCGGTATGCGGCATCCGGAAGCTGCCGTGCAAACCCAGCTGCCCCTGCGCATCACGGCCATTGGCCAGCTTGAACTCGGCGCCATGCATCTGGGCAATGGTCTGCACAATGGCCAGGCCCAGGCCCGCGCCCTGCTGGCGCTTGCCCGCAGCACCACGCCGAAACCGGCTGCCCGCCTGTGCCCTGTCGTGCTCGCTCATGCCCCCGCCGCTGTCGATCACCACCAGCGCGATGGACGACGCGCTGCCCTGCAGCTGCACGGTGACCTGGCCACCGGCAGGCGTATAGCGGATGGCGTTGTCCACCAGGTTGCTGATAGCCTCGCGCAGCAGCCAGCCCAGGGCCTGCACCTGCCACCCTCGGGGGTCGTCGCCCAACCCCACCACATCCAGCCCCAGGTCAATCTGCTTGGCGCGCGCGAGCGGCCACAAGGTGGTGACCACCTGCTCCGCCAGTGCCCGCAGATCGACCTCGGCAAATTGCGATCGGATACTGGCAGCGGCCCCGGCATCTCGGGCGCGGGCCAGCGCCAGCATCTGCTGGGTCAGGCGCTCGGCCCGGCCCAGACCGTCTTGCATCGCATGCAGTGCAGCCCGCATCTGGGCCGGGTCCCGCTCACGCAATGCATAGCCGATCTGGGTACGCAGCAAGGCCAGCGGCGTGCGCAGTTGGTGGGAGGCGTCATCGAGAAACTGCCGCTGGGCCTGGGCGCTGTGGGCATAGCGTTCCACCAAGTGGTTCAGCGATTGCACCAGTGGCCGCACTTCTGCAGGCAGGCTGGCCGCATCGATGGGCGAGAGGTCATCCCAGGCGCGCGCATCCAGGTGCTGGCGCAGGCGCTTCAATGGCCTGAGCGCGCGCACCACGCCCGCCACCAGCAACACCACGCTGATGCCGACCAGCAGCACATCGCGCAAGATGGCACGCGTGACCATGTGCCGCTCCACCAGCGCACGCTCCTGAAGATTCTCTGCCACCTGCACCACGATGCGGCTGTGCGGATTGCCCGCGACGGGCGGGTCCGCCAGCCGAGCCCAGGCGGCCACACGGATGGGCTCATTCAGGTACACCGCGTCATAGAACTGCGGCACGCCGAGTTCGAGCTCGCCCTCGGGCAAAGGAAGGCCCGGATTCCCCATTTCGACCAGACCGTCCTCGGTCGCGACCCGGAAGTAGACCCGGCCGTTGACCGTCAGCTCGAAGAATTCCAGCAGAAGATACGGCTGCTCCACACTCAAGCCGCCGCTGGCCGTGGAGATGTTGTAGTGGATCGCACGCAACGCGCCCGCCAGCGCACGGTCATAGGCCTCGTCAACCTGGATGCGCAGGCTGTAGGTGGACCACAGCAAGCTGCCGCCCATGCCCAGCAGCAAACCCGGCACCAGCCACACCAGCAGCGCAGCCTTCAAAGAGCGGGCGCGATCACGCCAGCGGTGGCGCCAAGCAGCGCGGCCATCCAGATCGCGATCGGCGCTGCGCCAGATCATGGGCCTTGCAATGCAGCGCCGGCTACGCCACGGCCTTGCGCCTCTTCCAGGCAGTAGCCCAGACCGCGCAGGGTGACAATCTGCACGCCACGGCCCAAGAGCTTCTTGCGCAGGCGAAACACCAGTACCTCAATGACCTGGAGGTTCACATCCCGGTCTCCAAGGAAGACCCGGTCCAAGATACTTTGCTTGCCCACTGGCTCACCGCTGCGCTGGATGAGCGCCAGCAACACCGCATGCTCTCGGGGTGTCAGCGGCAAGGCATCGCCCGCCATCGAAAAGCGCTGCGCAGCGACATCAAACTGCAGCGGCCCGCAGGACAGCCGAGGGTGCTCGCGCCCCCGGCTGCGGCGAACCAGGGCCTGCAGGCGCGCCTCCAACTCATCGAGCAAAAAGGGTTTGGCCAGAAAGTCGTCGGCACCATTTTTGAGCGTGCCGACGCGCTCAGCCAGGGAGTCCCGCGCGGTCAGCACCAGGACGGGTGTGCGGTCATCGCGCTCGCGCATGCGCTCCAGCACGGTGCGGCCATCGATGCCAGGCAGACCCAGGTCCAGCACTACCGCATCAAAGTCTTCCTGCTGCAGGCGCAGATCTGCCATCTGCCCATCGCCCACCCAGTCCACGACGATGCCCGACTGCTGCGCCAACGTTCGGGCCAGCCAGTGCGCCAGATCTTGTTCATCCTCCACCAACAGGATTCGCATCCACCCTCCCTCCCGAGATATCTGCCAGATGCACCCATGGTTGGAGCAACACCCTCTTCAGCCAGCATTCATAGCGGTTGATTAACGATGCATTCTCCACAATAGAAAAAACCCACTCATTGTCGAGCGGGTTTTTGGCGTGGTGAGCGAACCCAGCGGTTCGCGCTTTGAGGTCAGGCGGGCAGTGAGAACGCTTAAAACGAGGCCGTCATCGCCTTGGTGTTCACCACCACCGTGGGCCGGCCCACCGCGCCTACGCTGGCACGGGCAAACTGCGCCAGCCATTGGGCATCGCCCAGCAGCGGAGCGCCAGCGGCCTTGGCAACGACGACAACTTTGTCGACGATCAGCACCTTGCCGCTGGCGCGCAGCGGCTCGCAGTCCATACGCAGAAATTCCTGGTCCAGCCAGCGGCGCCCGTCCTCGTTGGACATGGCCTCCGCACTGTCAAAGCCATGGACAAACTCTTGGCCATCCTCGAGCAGAACCCGTACTTCATTGCGCATGACAATCCCTTATTGGTGGTGCAAACGGGGCGGGCAGCGGCCGCCCCAAAGCCGCCAGCTTACACCGTTGCAGCGGCACGCTCCTCGGTATTTGCGCGCACGCGGCGGGCCTGCACCGCGTCGGACAGCTCGGCCAAGGTCTCCAGCGAGTCGTCCCAGCCCAGGCAGGCATCGGTGATGCTCTTGCCGTACTCCAGGCTGTCCGGATCGTTCTTGCCGGGGGTGAACTTCTGCGCGCCGGCTTGCAGGTGGCTCTCGATCATCACGCCAAACACGCTGCGCGAGCCGCCTTCGATCTGCTGGGCAATATCGCGCGCCACCTCTTTTTGCTTCTCGTGCTGCTTGCTGCTGTTGGCATGGCTGCAGTCCACCATCAGGGTGGCGGGCAGGTGCGCGGCCTCCAGGTCCTTGCAGGCGGCGGCCACATGGACGGCATCGTAGTTGGGCGTCTTGCCGCCGCGCAGGATCACGTGGCAGTTGGTATTGCCCTTGGTGTGCACGATGGCGACCTGGCCGTTCTTGTGCACCGACAGGAAATGGTGCGGGCGGCTGGCCGATTGGATCGCGTCAGTGGCGATGCGGATATTGCCATCGGTGCCGTTCTTAAAACCCACCGGCGCCGAGATGCCCGAGGCCAGCTCGCGGTGCACCTGGCTCTCCGTCGTGCGCGCGCCAATCGCGCCCCAGCTGATCAGGTCGCCAATGTACTGGGGCGAGATCATGTCCAGGAACTCGCTGCCCGCGGGCACGCCCTGGCGGTTGATCTCGATCAGCAGCTGGCGCGCAATGCGCAGGCCTTCGTCGATGCGGTAGCTCTCGTCGAGGTAGGGGTCGTTGATCAGGCCCTTCCAGCCCACCGTGGTGCGGGGCTTTTCGAAGTAGACCCGCATGACGATCTCCAAGGTACCTTCGTACTGCTTGCGCACGGCCTTGAGGCGGCGGGCGTATTCCAGCGCGGCTTGCGGATCATGGATCGAGCAGGGGCCGATGATGACCAGCAGGCGGTCATCCGTGCCGGACATGATGTTGTGGATGTTTTGGCGGGTGTTGCTGATCAGCGATTCAACGGGCGTGCCGTTGATGGGGAAGAAGCGAATCAGATGCTCGGGTGGCGGCAGCACAGTAATGTCCTTGATACGTTGGTCGTCGGTTTGGCTTGTTTTCTCGACACCGCGATACCAAGCATCGCTTGTGGGTTGGGCTTGCTGAGTCATCTGAGGATCCTGAATGTGTGAGTGGTTTATGCAACAAAAAACCGCCGGGCTTTTCAGCTTCGGCGGTTGTCTGGAGGTTTAGGTGCTCGCGCGCTTCTAGACCTCTCGTCCGCCTGGGACAGAGAACCAAAAGTAAAAGGTAAAAGCGCTACGTGCTTGCATGTTTTTCAATGTACCACATCTGCGGGCGGCGCAATTCATCATTCTGTATAAAACGCACAAAAATTGCAAAAAATAAGATTTCAAAGTTGAAATCACACCATTGCTTTGTCAATTTGTTTCTATACGCGTTTTTATTGCGCAGCTGAGAAAGACACACTGCAGAAAGATGTCAAAAAACAAACGCCTGCGCGGCAGAAACCGCGCAGGCGTTTGGTTGATTCTTGCGTTAGCCGCCGCCTAAGCAGCGGCTATTTGGATCGCTCAGGCCGTACCGCCCACCGTCAAACCATCGATACGCATGGTCGGCTGGCCCACGCCCACGGGCACGCTCTGGCCTTCCTTGCCACAGGTGCCCACGCCGCTGTCCAGGCGCATGTCGTTGCCGATCATGCTGACGTGCTTGAGGCACTCGGGGCCGCTGCCCACGATGGTGGCGCCCTTGACGGGGTACTGGATCTTGCCGTTCTCGACCCAATAGGCTTCGCTGGCGGAGAACACGAACTTGCCGCTGGTGATGTCGACCTGGCCACCGCCAAAGTTGGTCGCATACAGGCCCTTTTGCATCGAGGCGATGATTTCCTGCGGATCCTTGTCGCCCCCCAGCATGTAGGTGTTGGTCATGCGCGGCATGGGGATGTGGGCATAGCTCTCGCGCCGGCCATTGCCGGTGGGCTTGACCTTCATCAGGCGCGCATTCATCGCATCCTGGATATAGCCCTTCAAGATGCCGTCTTCGATCAGCACATTGCGCTGGGTCGGCTGGCCCTCGTCGTCCACATTGAGCGATCCGCGGCGGTCGGCGATCGTGCCGTCGTCCAGCACCGTCACGCCCTTGGCCGCCACGCGCTGGCCAATCATGCCACTGAACGCGCTCGAGCCCTTGCGGTTGAAGTCGCCCTCCAAGCCATGGCCCACCGCCTCATGCAGCAGCACACCGGGCCAGCCCGGGCCCAGAACCACGGTCATCACGCCGGCTGGCGCGGGACGCGATTCCAGGTTGACCAGGGCCGCCTTGACGGCCTCGTCCACATATTGCTGCACCAGCTCATCGTCAAAATAGGCCAGACCGAAGCGGCCACCGCCGCCGGCCGAGCCCACTTCGCGGCGGCTCTTGCTCTCGGCGATCACCGTGACCGACAGGCGCACCAGCGGGCGCACATCGGCAGCCAGGGTGCCATCGGCACGGGCGACCAGGACCACATCGTGTTCAGCGGCGAGACCTGCCATCACCTGCTTGACGCGCGGATCCTTGGCACGGGCCAGTTTCTCGACCTTTTCCAGCAAGGCGACCTTGGCGGTGCTGTCGAGCGTGGAGATCGGGTCCAGATCGGGGTAGAGCGAGCGGCTCAGCGCAATCTTCTTGGCAGGCACCTTGACCTGGCGCGACTGGCTTTGCGCCCCAATGCTGCGCACCGTATGGGCGGCATCCAACAGCGATGCCAGCGAGATGTCGTCCGAATAGGCAAAGGCCGTCTTCTCGCCGGACACCGCGCGCACGCCCACGCCCTGGTCGATCGAGAAGGAGCCCGTCTTGACGATGCCCTCTTCCAGGCTCCAGCCTTCGGCCCGGGTGTACTGGAAGTACAGGTCTGCATCGTCCACCTTGTGGGCGCGAATGTCCGCCAGCGCGCGCGCCAGATGGCTGTCATCCAGACCAAAAGGCGTCAGCAACAGGCTGCGCGCTATATCCAGTCGTTGTTCGGTAGAAGCCGCCAGCGGCTTGGCCACAGCAAGGTCAAAAGGTGCATTCATAGAGACGATTTTAGGGCTTGCGCAATGGCCGTGGGCCCATGCGTTGATTTGCGGCGGCCAGCGGGCCAGCCGCGACCTCTTCCGTATCTGCGGCTGGCGGGGGTGTTTTCAATGGCAAAGCCTGGCCTGCACCTGTCCGCTAGAGCCGCGGCGCCTGCTCCCGCGCCAGCTGGCGCTGCGATCGGGCGACCGACATCAAGATCCCCAGCGCCAGCCCCAGGGTGACCATGGCCGTGCCCCCGTAGCTGACAAAGGGCAGGGGCACACCCACCACCGGCAGGATGCCGCTGACCATGCCCATGTTAACGAAGGCATAGGTAAAAAAGATCATCGCCACCGCACCGGCCATCAGGCGGCCAAACAAGGTGGGCGCGCGCATCGCAATGGCCAGGCCGCGCCAGACCAGCAGCAGGAAGAAAAAGATCAGCAGCAGGTTGCCGGCCAGGCCGAACTCTTCGGAAAACGCGGCAAAGATAAAGTCCGTGGTGCGCTCGGGGATGAACTCCAGATGGGTCTGCGTGCCCGCCATAAAGCCCTTGCCCATAAAGCCGCCCGAGCCGATGGCAATCATCCCCTGGATGATGTGAAAGCCCTTGCCCAGCGGGTCGCGGGTGGGGTCCAGCAAGGTACAGACGCGCTGGCGCTGGTATTCATGCAGCACCACCAGGTCCATACCGTCTTCGCACAGATGGTGGCCATAGATGGCGATCAGCAGCAGGCCGATGACGCCAATCAGCACCGGCGGGATGATGAGCTTCCAGGACAGGCCGGCAAAATAGATTACCGCCAGGCCCGCAGCCATCACCAGCAGCGACGTGCCCAGGTCGGGCTGCTTCATGATGAGGCCCACTGGGATGACGAGAATCGCAAACGCGACGACAAAATCGGCCGGGCGCAAGGCCCCTTCGCGGCGCTGGAACCACCAGGCCAGCATCAGCGGCATCGCAATCTTCAGCAGCTCACTGGGCTGGATGACGATGCCCAGGTTCACCCAGCGCTGCGCGCCCTTCTTGGTGATACCAAACAGCGCCACGGCGATCAGCAAGGCAACGCCCAAGCCATACAGCGGCAGCGCAAAGCTGGCCAGCCGGTGCGGCGGGATCTGCGACACCACCAGCAAGATGCCCAGCGCCAGCAGCATATTGCGGCCATGGTCGGAAAAGCGGGTGCCATGGTCAAACCCGGCGGAATACATGGCCGTCAGTCCGATGGCGGCCAGGGCGCCGATGATGAAGATCAGCGGCCAGTCATAACCGCGCAGCATCGGCATGAGACGCTGGAACAGATTCGGTTTATCAAGAACTTCGGACATGGCCGCCATTATCTCTGCTTGGCACAGAATGGCCGCCAGCGCTAGCGGTAAAGACCGGTTTTACCTGTGTCACCCGAACCAAATCAATTCAACAAAACAACTAAGGTTGTCAAGGCCTTAGCAGTGGCGGTCTGGGCGCTATCATTTGTGTATGACGACCACCCACTTGCTCTACCTGCACGGCTTTCGCTCCTCCCCCCAATCGGCCAAGGCCCAGCGCCTGCAACGCCATATTGAAGACACCCGCCCGCATGTGGTGTGGTCAGCCCCCCAGCTGCCCGCCTCGCCCCGGCAAGCGGCCGATCTGCTGCTGCAAACCACCCGCAGCTGGGCCGGCCTGCCGCCCGAGAGCCTGGCGGTCGTCGGCTCCTCGCTGGGCGGCTTTTATGCCAGCTGGGTGGCCCAGCAGCTGCGCTGCAAGAGCGTGATGATCAACCCCTCGACAACGCCCTGGGTCACCTTGGCGCAGCACCTGGGCGAGCAAACGGCCTGGCACAACCCGGAAGAATCCTTCTTCTTCCGCCCGGAGTACCTGGACGAGCTGCAGGCACTGAACGTCAACGGCCAGCCCCCTGCCGCGGCCCAGCTGCTGATTGCCGCCATGGGCGACGAGGTGCTGCACTGGCAGGACATGGTCGCGCGCTACCCCGCCGCCCAGCTGCTGCTGGACGAGGGCAGCGACCATGCGCTGTCCAACTTCGAGAGCTATCTGCCGCAGATCGACAAGTTTCTGGGCTGGTAAACACCAGCGCTGGCTGGCCCGCCCGCCGTGGGCCGGCCAGAGCCCCCACGCAAAAAACCCTGCGAGCGCGCCCCGGCACCATCCAGCATGGGAAAATGCCCGGCTATGTATGCACTGTTTGACGACGCTGGCAAATTTTTGGCCGGCCGTATCCTCTCCGAAGCTGAAAGCTCCGCCCAAATTGAATTGGACTCCGGAAAACGGGTCAAGGTCAAAGCAGCGAACCTGCTTCTCAAATTTGACAAGCCCACGCCTGCGGAGCTGATCGCACAGGCGCAAACCCTGTCGGCGGACATCGACCCCCAGCTGGCCTGGGAGTTTGCGCCCGAGCAGGAGTTTGGCTTTGCCGACTTGGCGCGCGACTACTTCTCGGAGAACGCCTCGATCACCGAACAGGTGGCGGCGCTCTTCACCTTGTTTGAAGCACCGCACTACTTCCGCCGCGCCGGCAAGGGCCGCTTCAAGAAGGCACCGGCCGAGATCGTGCAGCAAGCGCTGGCCGCCATCGAGAAAAAGGCCCAGATCCAGGCCCAGATCGACGGCTGGGCGGCCGAACTCGTCAACGGCCAGTGCCCCGCGCCCGTGCAGCAGCAGCTCTACAAGATCCTGTTCCGCCCCGACAAGAACGCGCCCGAGTACAAGGCCGTGGTCGAAGCCAGCCGCAAGGCGCAGCTCGCGCCGCTGGCGCTGCTGCAACAGGCCGGTGCCATCGACTCGTCCTACCAGTTCCACTGGCAGCGCTTTTTGTTTGACAACTTCCCCAAGGGCACGGGCTTCCCGGCCGTCACCGCGCCGCTGCCGCCTGCCGATCTGCCTTTGGCCACGGTGGAGGCCTACTCCATCGACGATTCGGCCACGACCGAAATCGACGATGCGCTGTCGGTACAAGGCCTGGGCACCGGCCAGGTGATCGTCGGCGTGCACATTGCAGCACCTGGTCTCGCGATCGAGCCCGGCTCGGCGCTTGACCATCTGGGCCGCAGCCGCTACTCCACCGTCTACATGCCGGGCTACAAGGTCACGATGCTGCCCGATGAAGTGGTGCAGATCTACACCCTGGATGAGGGCCGTGCCAACCCCGCCGTCTCGCTCTACGTCACCTACGACGAAGCCACGCTGGAGGTGCTCCACAAGGAAACGCGCCTGGAGCGTGTACCGGTGGTTAGCAACTTCCGCTACGACAAGCTCGACCACATCGCCACCGAAGCCTGGCTGACCGACCCGGCGCTGCAGGTCGAGGACACGCCCCAGCCGCTGCTGGACAAGCGCGACGAGCTGAGCTTTCTCTACCGCCTCTCGCGCCACCTCAAGGCCGGCCGCGAAGTGGTGCGCGGCAAGCCCGAGAATTTCAACCGCCCGGACTACAACTTCCGCCTGCAAGGCAATGGCGGCCAGGTGCCCAACGGCAGCGAGACGGTGCAGATCTCCGTGCGCAAGCGCGGCGCGCCGCTCGATCTGATCGTGGCCGAGGCGGCCATCGTCGCCAACAGCAGCTGGGGCCAGCTGCTGGCGGACTATGGCGTGCCCGGCATCTACCGCAGCCAGGCCAGCCTGGCACCCGGCATCAAGGTGCGCATGTCCACCAAGGCCTTGCCGCATGCCGGCATCGGCGTCAAAAGCTATGTCTGGGCCACGTCGCCACTGCGCCGCTACACCGACCTGGTCAACCAGTGGCAGATCATCGCCTGCGCGCGCCATGGCGCCACCGCCGCGCTGGTCGCCCCGTTCAAGCCCAAGGATGCGGAACTGTTCTCCATCATCAGCGGCTTTGATGCGGCCTACAGCGCCTACAACGGCTACCAGGCCGGCATGGAGCGCTACTGGACCTTGAAGTACCTGGCGCAGAACAGCATCAGTGACCTCACTGCAACAGTTATGAAGGAAGGCCCGGCAGGCAGCATGCTGGTGCGTGCAGATGAACTACCATTGGTGTTTCCGGTGCTGGGCGCGCAGAGTTTGCCGCGTGGTGCCCAGGTCCGGGTCAAGCTCGGCGAGATCGACGAGATCACGCTGGATGTGACCGGAACCGTGCTGGAGAGACTGGACGACGAACAGGCCAACCAGGCCGAGACAGAGTCGCCGGAAGATGAGGAGGAGGCTGTGGCTGGGCCCATCGCAATCGCGGTGGACATGGGCGACGGTGAGGACGCGGCGACCACAAAAACCGATTAACCCGGAACCGTGAAGTTTTTCCAATTTCTTCGATCGCTGTCCACGCTGCAACTGGCGCTGGCCGTGTCCGTGCTGGTGCACGCCGCCATCTTGAGCATCCGCTTTGTCGACCCCCAGGCCTTTGACCGGGTGTTCGAGGACACCCCGCTCGAAGTGATTCTGGTCAACGCCAAGTCCAACGACGCCCCGCCTGACAAGGCCCAGGCCGTCGCCCAGGCCAACCTGGCCGGCGGCGGCGAATCAGCCAACAGCCAGGAGCGCGCCACCAGCCCCATGCCCTACTCGGCCATCACCAACATGGGTGATGACTTTGAAGAGCGCCAGCGCCAGCTCGATGCCATGCAGACCCAGCAGATGCAGCTTTTGGCCGACCTGCGCAACCAGCTGGCCCAGTACCAGCCGCCCGATACGCGCAAGGCCAGCGCCTCGCAGGCGGAAGTCGAGCAGGAAGAAAAGCACCAGCAGCTGCTCAAGATGCTCGCCGAGATCGAAAAGCGCATCCACGAAGAAAACGCCCGCCCCAAGAAGCGCTACATCAGCCCCGCCACGCGCGAAGAGGTGTTCGCCATCTACTACGACCAGCTGCGCCGCAAGGTCGAGGACCGGGGCACCAGCAACTTCCCCGAAGCCGGTGGCCGCAAGCTCTATGGCGAGCTGGTGATGATCATGACCGTCAACCACGACGGCCGGGTGCTGGGCACCGAGGTCTACAAAAGCTCGGGCAACCAGCAGCTCGACCGCCGGGCCGAGGCCATTGCCGTCAGCAGCGGCCCCTTTGGCCACTTTGGCCCGGCGCTGCGCGCCAAGGCCGACCAGATTGCCGTCGTCTCCAAATTCCGCTTCACCCGCGAGCAGACATTGGAAACGGCCAATTTGCAGTAAAGTGGCAGGCGCTTGAGCGCCATGCTGGCGGGCCCCCTTGCGCCGCCACCGGATGCCCAGCGCATGCCCTTTTTTCTGCCATGCGCGGCCAGCGCCTTCACCGCGCAGCCGCTACGGCCCAGGCCCTTACGACCATGCCCCTTCCAGACCGCTATTGCGTGATGGGCAACCCGATTGCCCACAGCCGCTCACCCCGCATCCACACGCTGTTTGCGCAGCTGACCGACCAGGCGCTGGTCTATGAGGCCAAGCTGGTGGCGCTGGACGGTTTTGACGCGGCCCTGCGCCAGCTGGTGCAGGCCGGCACCCGGGGCATGAATGTGACCGTTCCCTTCAAGCTCGACGCCGCGCGCCTGGCCGACAGCCTCAGCGAGCGCGTGCTGCGTGCGGGCGCGGCCAACACCCTGGTGGTGGGCGCCGATGGCCGCATCCACGCCGACAACACCGATGGCCTGGGCCTGGTGGCCGATATCGTGCGCAATGCGGGGGTGGCGCTCACCGGCCAGCGCGTGCTGCTGCTGGGCGCCGGCGGCGCCGCTGCCGGCGCGCTGGCGCCGCTCATGGCCCAGGCACCGGCGCTGCTCGTGGTCTGCAACCGCACCCATGCCAAGGCCCAGGATCTGGTGGACCAGCATGCCGACCTGGCCCAGGGCTCGGCCACCCAGTTGCTGGCGCTGGAAGCGGGCACACTCGAAGGCCCCTTCGATGTGGTGATCAACGCCACCGCCAGCAGCCTGCAAGGCGCGGCCATCCCGGTGCCCGGCGCGCTGCTGCGCCCCGGCGCGCTGGCCTACGACATGATGTACGGCCCCGCCGCCCAGCCCTTTTTGCAGTGGGCCGCGCAGCACGGCGCCCAGGGCCGCGATGGCCTGGGCATGCTGGTCGAGCAAGCGGCCGAGGCCTTTGCGCTGTGGCGCGGTGTGCGCCCCCCCTCCCAGCCGGTGCTGGCGCAGCTGCGCAGCGAACTGGCCGCCCACTGAGCGCAGGCGCCGATGGTCCCCAGCCCTCTCCCCGCCTTAGCCCGCAGGCCCCGCCGATGAAAGCGATTGCGCGCTGGATCGGCTGGGCACTGCTGCTGGGCATCGCGCTGCAGCTGTTCTTTGTCGCCCGCATTGCGATGATGGCCCGCGTGGACCCGGCCTCCACCGCCTTCGAGCGCAGCGAAGCCTGGCGCCAGCTGCGCCAGGACGGGCGCTTGCACTGGCGCCAGCAATGGCAGCCCTTGTCGCAGATATCGGTCAACCTGCAGCGCGCGGTGATCGCCTCCGAGGACGACGACTTTGTCAACCACGATGGCGTGCTCTGGGATGCGATTGAAAAGGCCCGCGCGCGCAATGCCAAGGCCATCGAGCGCGCCGAGCAGCGCCGGGAAAAGGCCCTGGCACGCGCCCAGGCCCAGGCCGAGCGGCGGGGTGAGGCCTTTGACCCCAGCGCGGTGCAAGCCGGCCCGCCCGCCAGGATCATGGGCGGCTCCACCATCACCCAGCAGCTGGCCAAGAACCTGCTGCTGTCGTCGGAGCGCAGCCTGCTGCGCAAAGGCCAGGAGCTGCTGCTGACCTACACCTTGGAGTTCCTGCTGAGCAAGCAGCGCATTCTGGAGCTGTACCTGAACCATGCCGAATGGGGAGACGGCGTGTTTGGCGCCGAGGCCGCCGCCCAGCGCTACTTTGGCAAACCGGCCGCCCAGCTGAGCGCCTATGAAGCGGCGCGCCTGGCCGTCATGCTGCCCAACCCCAAGGGTGCGGACAAGAACCCCAACTCCGCCTACCTGAACCGCCGCAGCGCCACCATCGCGGCACGCATGCGCTATGCTGAGCTTCCCTGACAGGCGCCCGCGCCCCCACCCCTTTTGAGACGCATGAGAATCCTTGGCATCGACCCTGGCTTGCAAACCACCGGCTTTGGCGTCATCGACGTCGATGGCCAGCGCCTGTCCTATGTGGCCAGCGGCACCATCCGCACCACCACGCTGAACCTGGGTGACCTGCCCGGCCGCCTGAAGATGATCTTTGACGGTATCTGCGAAGTCAGCCAGCGCTACCAGCCCGACATGGCCTCGGTGGAAATCGTGTTCGTCAACGTCAACCCCCAGTCCACCCTGCTGCTGGGCCAGGCCCGGGGCTGCGCGCTGACGGCGCTGGTGTCGCAGAACCTGCCGGTTGCCGAGTACACCGCGCTGCAGATGAAAAAAGCCGTGGTCGGCCATGGGCGCGCTGCCAAGAACCAGATCCAGGAGATGGTGCGCCGCCTGCTGCAGCTGCCTGGCCTGCCCGGCACCGATGCAGCCGATGCGCTGGGCCTGGCGATCACCCATGCCCATGCCGGCCTGGCAATGGCACGCATGGCCGAGGCCAGCCCCTTGCAACGCCGCCAGCACGCGATGTACAAGGCCGGGCGCAGCTACTAGGCGAGCATCCACCGGGTGCCCCTGCGGCCTGGTGAGCCACCCCGCCTGCAGCGCGCAGGCAAAAAAAAACCTGTGCATCGCTAGCGTGCACAGGTCTGGCCGGCTACAGGCTCCTTATGCGTGGATCCGTGCGCTCCGTGAAGCAGCGCTCGGCATAAGGTGCAACCACCAAAGTAAGCTTTGGAGCGTGGCGCCACACAAAGGTTCGTTGTGGGCACCATGCAAACCCTCAATTATCGCGACTTCGCGGCGGCTCAATAACCATTGATGACAATATTGGCGATCAGGCCGGTGCCAATGGCGATAAGCAGGTAGTCACCGCCGTACTGGATCCACTGGTAGCCCCGGGGTGGAGCGCTGAGGCGGTGGCCGCGCCAATCGCCCACCACATAGCTGTAGCCACGGTAGGGTGCGGGCACATAGCCGCCCCGGTACCAGTCATTGCGCGGGCCGATGCCACGGCCCCGGTCTGGCACGACCACGACACGGGGAGGTGGGCGGTGGTCGTGGCGGTAGTCACGGCGCTGCTGCTCGCGGTAGCGGCGGTCCCGCTCGCGTTCACGCTCCCAGCGGCGGTGGTCGGCATGGTCGCGCCGGTCATCGCGCTGGTAATGGCGGTCACCATGGCGTCCATCGGGCTGGGCCTGTGCAGGCGCGCTAAAAGCCAGGGCGCCGGCCAATGCCAGGGCCAGGCTGCCCATGCCGGCCAGGCGGCTAAAACGGCTTCGGTGCTTGTTCATGACGGAATCCTTTCTGATGAACCAGCGGCTGCTGGTGCGAGCGGCAAGCATGCCCCCATGCAGATTTAACGCCTGTCGGCGCGCCATCGTTTACCCAAGGCCGGTGCTGCGCACCGGTATGTGTCATTTGTAAAGTTGGGAAGGAGGCGGCAAAGCCGCATGGGCAGAGGGCTGGGGCCGGTGTTGGCCCGCCCGGGGCAAGCCTGGGTTTACCGCACTTTACCTGTCGCGCGGCCTGCCCAAGGCCGGTCTGGCTCAGACCATGCGGCCGACAAAGAGCACCGCAAAGAAGGCCAGGCCCGCGACCACGGTCCATTTGACCAGCAGCAGGGACCACTGGCGGTAGCGGCGCTGGCCGGTGCCCAGGTAAAAGCAAAAGCTGAGGGCTGCCATCAGCACCAGCAGCATGAAGATCCAGCGAAACAGCAGCATCCGTGCAGCCCAGACTTACCAGGCCAGCGCAGACTGCGCAAAGCCCTGCGGGGCTTCGCGCACATGGTCAAAGGTGACGATGTCCCAGGCATCCTGGCGCTGCATCAGCTCGCGCAGCAGCAGGTTGTTGAGGCCATGGCCCGAGCGGAACGCGCTGTAGGCGGCCAGCAAGGGATAGCCCACGATGTAGAGGTCACCGATGGCATCGAGGATCTTGTGTTTGACGAACTCGTCGTCATAGCGCAAGCCGTCGCTGTTGAGCACCTTGTAGTCGTCCATGACGATGGCGTTGTCCAGACCACCACCCAATGCCAGGCCGTTGGAGCGCAGCATTTCCACATCCTTGGTAAAGCCAAAGGTGCGGGCGCGGGCAATATCGCGGCTGTAGTTGCCGATGCCCAGGTCGAACTCATAGGTCTGGCCGGTGGAATCCACCGCCGGGTGCGAGAAGTCGATCTCGAAACGCAGCTTGTAGCCATGGTAGGGGTCCAGGCGCGCCCACTTTTGCGCAGCGCCCTCGCCCTGGCGGATTTCGACCGGCTTGGTCAGGCGCAAAAAGCGCTTAGGCGCGTTTTGCAGCTCGATACCGGCGCTCTGCAGCAAAAACACAAAGGAGGCCGACGATCCGTCGAGAATCGGGATTTCCTCGGCCGTCACGTCGATATAGAGGTTGTCGATGCCCAGGCCGGCGCAGGCCGACATCACATGCTCCACCGTATGGATGCGCACATCACCCTTGCCCAGGGTCGAGGCCATGCGGGTGTCCACCACCGCTTCGGCGTTGACGGGGATATCGACCGGCTCGGGCAGGTCCACCCGGCGAAACACAATGCCCGTATTGGGTTGTGCAGGGCGCAAGGTGAGCTCGACCCGCTGGCCGCTGTGCAGGCCCACGCCCACGGCACGGGTTAAAGACTTGATGGTTCGTTGCTGGAGCATAACTCGTTGATTTTACGCCGTACGCCCGCTTGGGACGCGCAAAAATGCCAATCACCCAGATAGTGCAAGCCTTGTAGGACAAACACTTGCCTTGCCGGCCAATCTGTGCACAAAGCCGCTACCCCCGTGCTTGCACGGACAGCGGACGGGACAACGAACAACCACGCAGCCCTCTAATAACAACGCGCTGAACCCCTGAAAGGTTTCAGCGCGTTGTCTTCAAAGCCCGGTCCATCCCAGAGGCTGGACTGGCTTCAACGAAAGCCCCGCAAGGCGATCAGTCCGCCTGCTTGCGCAGGAAGGCGGGGATCTCCAGGTCTTCCATGCCGCTCGAAGACATCGCATCGACGCGAGCCGAAGCCGCATTGCGGCCGGTGCGCCAGACCGAGGGGGTCTTCTTGTCGGCAAAGTCGTTGGCAAAGGCATTGCCCATGGGCACCGCATTTTGCACACCCAGACCCGAGACGGGGCTGTTGACCGACTGGGGCGTGTAGGCGATGTCGTCGGTACCGGTACGCAGACCTGCGCTGCCCTGGATCACCGAGATCGGCTGGCGCTTGGCCACGGGACGGGACAGGCCGGTGGCCAGCACGGTCACGCGGATCTCGTCGCCCAGGGTTTCGTCGTAAGCCGCGCCGAAGATGACATGCGACTCTGGCGAGGCGTAGGCATTGATGGTGCTCATGGCCTGGCGCGATTCGGCCAGCTTCAGGCTGCCCTTGGTCGCGGTCACCAGCACCAGGATGCCCTTGGCGCCCGACAGATCGATGCCTTCCAGCAGTGGGCAAGCAACCGCTTGTTCCGCAGCGATGCGTGCACGGTCCGGGCCGCTGGCCGTTGCCGTACCCATCATCGCCTTGCCGGGCTCGCTCATCACGGTCTTCACGTCGGCAAAGTCGACGTTGATGTAGCCGTGGTCGTTGATGATCTCGGAGATGCCGCCCACGGCGTTCTTCAGCACATCGTTGGCATGGGCAAAGGCCTGGTCCTGGGTGATGTCGTCGCCCAGCACATCGAGCAGCTTCTCGTTGAGCACCACGATCAGCGAATCCACATTGGCTTCGAGCTCGCTCAGGCCGCCATCGGCATTGGACATGCGGCGCTTGCCTTCCCATTCGAAGGGCTTGGTCACCACGCCCACGGTCAGGATGCCCATTTCCTTGGCGACGCGAGCGATCACAGGGGCAGCACCGGTACCGGTGCCACCACCCATGCCGGCGGTGATGAACAGCATGTGCGAGCCCACGATCGCAGCGCGGATGTCCTCGATCGCGGATTCGGCAGCCTCGCGGCCGTTCTCAGGCTTGCTGCCCGCGCCCAGGCCGGTCTCTCCCAGCTGGATCACGCGGTGGGCATGGCAACGCTCCAGCGCTTGCGCATCGGTGTTGGCCGAAATGAATTCGACACCTTGCACGCTGTTGGCGATCATGTGCTCGACCGCATTGCCACCACCGCCACCGACGCCGATCACCTTGATCTGGGTGCCTTGGTTGAATGTGTTGCCTTCATACATTTCGATGGTCATTGCCTGCTCCTCTCGCTCTCGCGTCAATTTGGAAAAAATGGTCTACGGATAATTCACTCTTTAATGAACATTGGTTGCTTGGTGGCCCTTTAGGTCTCCAAGGGTCATACCCTTTGAGCCTTGAAGGGCCGCTTTGCGCCAGCCAACAAGGGGTGTCATGCATGGTTAAAAGTTCCCCACAATAAAGTCCTTCAAACGCCCAAATGCCGATTTCACCGAACCGGACTTCTGGGCCACCTTGTAGCCACGCATGCGGGCCATGCGGGCCTCTTCCAGCAGGCCCATGACGGTGGCAGCACGCGGCTGCGCAACCATCTCGGCCAGGGTGCCGGAATACTTGGGAATGCCGCGTCGCACGGGCTTGAGGAAGATGTCTTCCCCCAGCTCCACCATGCCCGGCATCACCGCGCTGCCGCCCGTCAGCACAATGCCCGACGACAGCACCTCCTCATAACCAGACTCGCGGATGACTTGCTGCACCAGCGAGAAAATTTCTTCGACGCGTGGCTCGATCACGCCGGCCAGCGCCTGCTTGCTCAACAGGCGCGGGCCCCGGTCACCCAGACCGGGCACATCCACCTGCGTGTCCGGATCGGCCAGCAGCTGCTTGGCGCAGCCGCTCTCGACCTTGATGTCCTCGGCGTCCTTGGTCGGCGTGCGCAGCGCCATCGCGATGTCGCTGGTGATCAGGTCACCGGCAATCGGGATCACCGCCGTGTGGCGGATCGCGCCACCGGTGAAGATCGACACATCGGTGGTACCCGCGCCGATATCGACCACGCACACGCCCAGCTCACGCTCGTCATCGGTCAGCACCGCCTGGCTGGAGGCGAGCGGGTTGAGCAGCAGCTGCTCGACTTCCAGCCCGCAGCGGCGCACACATTTGATGATGTTCTCGGCCGCGCTTTGCGCCCCGGTCACAATATGGATCTTGGACTCCAGGCGCAGACCGCTCATGCCGATGGGCTCGCGCACATCCTGGCCGTCGATCGCAAACTCCTGGGGCTCGACCAGCAGCAGGCGCTGGTCCGAGGGAATATTGATCGCCTTGGCGGTGTCGAGCACGCGCGCCACATCGGCGGCCGAGACTTCCTTGTCCTTGACCGCCACCATGCCGCTGGAATTGATGCCGCGGATATGGCTGCCGGTGATGCCGGTGTAGACGCGCTGGATGTTCAGGTCGGCCATCAGCTCGGCCTCCTTGAGCGCCTGCTGGATGCTCTGCACCGTCGCATCGATGTTCACCACCACACCGCGCTTGAGCCCGTTGCTGGGCGCCACGCCCAGCCCTGCCAGCTTGAGCTCGCCATTGCCCAGCACCTCGGCGACGACCACCATGATCTTGGCGGTGCCGATGTCCAGGCCGACGACCACGTCTTTGCTATCTCGCGCCATAGTCAGTAGCCCTCGCTGATCAAGTGATTGGTATGGTTCATGTTTCGCATCTCTGTGTTTTATTTTTTGACTGGCGCCCGGCCCGCTGCCGAGGTGCCCGTGGTCACCCCTTGCATGCGCACCGCATAGCCCCCGGCATGGCGCAGATCCGCCGACGTCAGCGATGCCACGCTGCGTCTGTAGGTACCGGTGACTTCAGGCAAAGATTCAACAAATTTACGTACCCGCTCGCTCAGGACATCCTCCCGGCCCTGGCCCATCTCGATGACTGCGCCCGACTGCAAGGTGGCCTTCCAGCTGCCGCTGTTCGACTCGGCCAGCGCCACCAGCGCGTTGTCGAGCTTGGCGTAGATGGGCGCGAGCGCGCGGAACATGGCCAGCACCTCTTGCGAGCGCCCAGCCGGGCCCGACAGGTGCGGCAGATGCAGCAGATCGGGGTCGGCCGAGTCGCCTTCAAACATCTGGCCTTCGCTGTTGAGCAAGCGGGACTCGCCCTCCGCGCCCCAGATCGCCGTGGCATCCTGCTCGGTGATCGTCACCGCCAAGGTGCTGGGGAACTCGCGCTTGATGCGCGCCTGGCGCACCCAGGGCGCCTGCTCGAAGATACGGCGCGTCTCATCGAGGTCCATCGTGAAGAAGTTGCCCTTCAAGGACGGCATCACATTGGCCTGCAGCGACACGGCGCTGTTGTGTTCGAGCTCGCCCTGCACCACGATGCGCGCAATGCTCAGCGCCGGATGGTGGATGGCCCAGCGCACCCCAGCCAGCACCAGCAACGCGCCGCAGCCAAGGAACAATGCCGTGGCCAGCATGTTCATCAGCTTGACGTCGAAGGGGACTGGCATGGTCTGCTCCATGGATCTCATCTCCTTGTCTTAGAGCTCCGCACCCTGGGCCGCATCGCTCGATGCATGGGCCAGCAGGTACAAACACAGGTCTTCATAGCTCATGCCGGTGGCACGGGCCGCCATCGGCACCAGCGAATGGCTGGTCATGCCCGGCGAGGTATTGATCTCCAGCAGGAACAGCTGCTGGTCCGAAGCCCGCACCATCACATCGGCACGCGACCAGCCCCGGCAGCCCAGGGTGCGGAAGGCCTTTTCCGCCAGGTCGCGGATCGCCGCTTCCATCTCGCCAGGCAGCTCGCTGGGGCAGAAATACTGGGTGGTGTCGGTGAAGTACTTGTTCTGGTAGTCGTAGTTGCCTTCGGGCGCGACGATCTTGATCACCGGCAGTGCCTTGGCGCTGCGGCCCTGGCCCAGCACCGCGCAGGTGGTCTCCATGCCCTCGATGAACTGCTCGCACAGCACTTCGGGGTCGTAGCGCGAGGCCAGCGCATAGGCCTGGGCGCATTCTTCGGGGCTGCTGATCTTGGACAGGCCAATGGTCGAGCCCTCGCGTGCGGGCTTGACGATCATTGGCGCGCCCAGTGCGGCCAGCGCATCGCGCGTGTCCTGCTCGCTGGCGGCCATGCGCCACTCGGGGGTGGACAGGCCTTCAAAGCGCCAGATGCGCTTGGTCATGATCTTGTCCATCGCGATGCTCGAGGCCATCACGCCCGGGCCGGTGTAGGGAATGCCCAGCAGCTCCAGCGCGCCTTGCACCGTGCCATCTTCGCCATGGCGGCCATGCAGCGCGATGAAGCAGCGCGCAAAGCCTTGCTTGCGCAGCTCGCCCAGGTCCTGCTGCGAGGGGTCAAACGCATACGCATCCACCCCCTTGGACTGCAGCGCAGCGAGCACGCCCTTGCCGGACATCAGCGACACCTCGCGCTCTGCCGAGCTCCCGCCCATCAGCACCGCGACCTTGCCCAAGGCCTTCACATCAATGTTTTTCATGGTTTCACTCATACCGCGCTCCCCTGCGGCGCTACACGCTCTTGCCCACCCGCCAATGCCATCACCTTGGCAGCCACCGCACCAATCGATCCCGCGCCCATGCACAGCAGCACGTCGCCGTCCTGCGCCTGGTCCAGAATCTGCTGGGGCAGGCTGCTGATCTGCTCGACAAACACCGGCTCGACCTTGCCAGCCACCCGCACCGCGCGGGCCAGCGCACGGCTGTCGGCCGCCACGATCGGCGCCTCACCGGCGGCATACACCTCGGCCAGCAGCACCGCATCGGCGCCGCCCAGCACCTGGACAAAATCCTCAAAGCAATCCCGCGTGCGGGTGTAGCGGTGCGGCTGGAAGGCCAGCACCAGCCGGCGGCCCGGAAACGCGCCGCGCGCGGCCGCAATGGTGGCAGCCATTTCGACAGGGTGATGTCCGTAATCGTCAATAACCGTCAACTCGCCGCCGTTGGGCAGCTGGGCCTGGCCATAACGCTGAAAACGGCGCCCCACACCCTTGAAGCCTTGCAGCGCCCGCTGCAGCGCTGCGTCATCGATGCCGATGGCAGCCGCCACACTGACCACGGCCAGCGCATTGAGCACGTTGTGCTCGCCAGGCAGGTTCAGCACCACCTCCAGATCGGGCAAGGGCTGGGCCAGGCGGCGCTGCACGGTAAAGCGCATCTGGCCGTTGTCGGCCTGCAGGTTCACAGCGCGGATCTGGGCGTTCTCGCCCAGGCCATAGGTGGTGACCTTGCAGGCCACGCGCTCGATGATGTCGCCAACGGCCGGGCTGTCGATGCAGACCACGGCATTGCCATAAAACGGCATGCGGTTCAAAAAATCGACAAAGGCTGTCTTGAGCCGGCCAAAGTCATGGCCATAGGTGTCCATGTGGTCGGCATCGATGTTCGTGACCACCGCCATCACGGGCAGCAGGTTCAGGAACGAGGCATCGGATTCGTCGGCCTCGACCACGATGTACTCACCACTGCCCAGGCGTGCATTGGCGCCGGCGCTGTTGAGCTTGCCGCCAATGACAAAGGTGGGGTCCAGCCCCGCCTCGGCCAGCACGCTGGTCACCAGGCTGGTGGTCGTCGTCTTACCATGGGTGCCGGCAATCGCGATGCCCTTGCGCAGGCGCATCAGCTCGGCGAGCATCAGCGCGCGCGGCACCACCGGAATTCCCATGGCCCGGGCGGCCACCACTTCGGGGTTGTCGGCCTGCACCGCCGTCGATGTCACCACCGCCTGGGCCTGGGCGATATGCGCCGCATCATGGCCCACAAAGGTGGTGATACCGGCATCGCGCAGATGCGCCATGGTGCTGCTGTCCGACAGGTCCGAGCCCGAGACCACATAGCCCAGGTTGTGCAGCACTTCGGCAATGCCGCTCATGCCGGCACCGCCGATACCTACAAAATGAATGCGTTGGATGGCGTGTTTCATCGTGCCACCTCCACGCAGGCATCCGCCACTGCTTGGGCGGCTTCCAATTTCTGCATTTTCTTTGCCTTTTGGGCCATGTCCACCAGGCCCGTCCGCTGCATATTCTCTAGCATCTGAGCCAGGTTTTCCGGGGTCAGAACGGTTTGTTGCACCAACCAGCCGGCGCCGGCATCCACCAGAAAGCGCGCATTGGCCGTCTGGTGGTCATCCACCGCCGCCGGAAACGGCACAAACACCGCCGCAGCCCCCACGGCAGCCAGCTCGGTCACCGTGCTGGCACCTGCGCGGCAGACAATGACATCGGCATCCGCATAGGCCTTGGCCGCATCGTCGATAAAGGGGGTGAGGCTCGCTTGCACACCAGCGGCTGCGTAATTGGCCTGTAGTGCATCGATCTGCTTGGCGCCGCTTTGGTGCGTGACCACCGGGCGGGTCTCGGGTGCCATCAGCGCCAGCGCCTTAGGGACCACCTCGTTCAAGGCCTTGGCGCCCAGGCTGCCGCCCACCACCAGCAGCTGCAGCGGGCCACTGCGGCCGGCAAAGCGCTCAGCAGGTTCTGGCTGCTGCAGGAACTCGGCGCGCAGCGGGTTGCCCACCCACTGGCCGCCGTCAATCGCATGGGGGAAGGCGCTGAACACGCGCTGTGCCATGCGGGCCAGCAGCTTATTGGCCATGCCCGGCACCGAGTTCTGCTCATGCAGCACGATGGGCACACCGGCCAGCTTGGCCGCCAGGCCGCCGGGCACGGTGATGTAGCCGCCCATGCCCACAACCACATCGGGGCGGACCTTGCGCAGCACGGCGCGCGCCTGCTGCAAGGCCTTCAACAAGCGCAACGGCATGCCGACCAGGGACATGAGCCCCTTGCCACGCACGCCCGAGAACGCCACCCGCTCCAGCGCAAAGCCCTGGGGGGGTACCAGGCGCTCTTCCATGCTGTCGGGCGCGCCCAGCCAGTGCACGGTCCAGCCACGGCTGCGCAGCTCCTGGGCCACGGCCAGGCCGGGGAAAATATGGCCGCCGGTGCCGCCCGCCATGATCAGTGCCGTCTTGCCGCTCATGATCGCGCCCCCCCGGCACCCATGGCTTTGTTTTCGCAATCGATGCGCAGCACGATGGCAATCGCCACCAGGTTCATCAAGATCGCCGAGCCGCCGAAACTCATCAGCGGCAGGGTCAGGCCCTTGGTGGGCAAGGCGCCCAGGTTCACACCGGCATTGATGAAGGTCTGAAAGCCCAGCCAGATCGCAATGCCCTGCGCCACCAGGCCGGAGAAGATGCGGTCCATGCGGATCGCCTGGCGGCCGATCTCGACAATGCGGCGGATCATGAAGAAGAACAGACCCAAGAGCGCAATGATGCCCACTAGGCCCAGCTCCTCGCCGATCACCGCCAGCAAGAAGTCGGTATGCGCCTCGGGCAGCCAGTGCAGCTTCTCGACGCTGCCACCCAGGCCCACGCCAAAGATCTCGCCCCGGCCAATCGCAATCAGCGAATGCGAGAGCTGGTAGCCCTTGCCCAGCGCATGCTTTTCGCTCCAGGGATCGAGGTAGGCAAAAATCCGTTCGCGCCGCCATTCGGAGGTCATCACGATCAGCGCAAAGGCGGCCACCAGCACCAGCGCGATCAGGAAGAACATGCGGGCATTGACGCCGCCCAGGAACAGGATACCCATGGCGATCACGGCGATCACCATGAAGGCGCCCATGTCGGGCTCGGCCAGCAGCAGCGCGCCGACGATACCCACGGCCAGCCCCATCGGCAGCACGGCGCGGAAGAAGCGCTCCTTGACCTCCATCTTGCGCACCATGTAATCGGCGGCATACATGATGACCGCGATCTTGGCCAGCTCGGAGGGCTGGAAGTTCATGATGCCCAGCGACAGCCAGCGGCGCGCGCCATTGACCACCGTGCCCACATGCGGAATCAGCACCGCAATCAGCAACAGGATCGAGGCAATGAACAGCCAGGGCGCCCAGTGCTCCCAGACCTTCATCGGGATCTGGAAGGTGAGCACCGCCGCCACAAAGCCCAGCCCCACACTCATCAGGTGGCGCTGGAAGAAATAGTAATGCGCGATCTTGCCGAAGCGCGGGTTGTCCGGCATCGCGATCGAGGCCGAGAACACCATGACGATGCCCCAGGACAGGATGGCCACCACCAGCCAGATGAGCACCTGGTCGGCACCAAAGATATTGGTGGTGTTCGATGGCGTCTGGCGGTACTCATTGCCACCCACGCGCACCGGCAGGATATCCACAGGCTTTTCCCCGGCCGGCTTGAACCAGCCCGAGAACCTGCTGCGCAGTCCGGTATCGGCGCTCATGGCTGCACCTCCAGGCTGGTACCGCGCTCTTCGGCCAGCGCCGCAACGGCCTGGCAGAAGACTTCGGCGCGGTGGCCGTAGTTTTGGAACATGTCAAAGCTGGCGCAGGCCGGCGACATCAGCACCGCGTCGCCTGCGACCGCCTTCTGGCTGGCCAGCAGCACGGCATCGTCCATGCTGGCTGCGTGCAACATCGGCACACCGGTGTCGGCCAGTGCGGCTTCGATCAGCGGCGCATCGCGGCCAATCAGCACCACGGCGCGCGCATAGCGCAGCACGGGCGCGGCCAGCGGCGAAAAATCCTGGCCCTTGCCCTCACCGCCCAGGATCAGCACGATGCGGCGCTCGGCACCCAGGCCCATCAGCGCGGCCACGGTAGCGCCCACATTGGTGCCCTTGCTGTCGTCAAAATATTCCACATCGCTGACGATGCCGATGGGCTCGACCCGGTGGCGCTCACCGCGGTACTCGCGCAGGCCAAACAGCATCGGCGCAAAACCGGCGCCTGCCGCATGGCCCAGCGCCAGCGCGGCCAGCGCATTCATCGCGTTGTGGCGGCCCCGGATGCGCAGCGCATCGGCGGGCATCAGCCGCTGCAGGAACACATCGTCTGCAGCCGCCTGGTTGCGCTTGTTGCTGGCGCTGTTGCCATCGTCCTGCGCACGCACCAGCCAGGCCATGCCGTTGACCACGTCCAGGCCATAGTCACCCACTTGCGTGGGCAGATCCAGACCAAAGCTGATGTGGGGGCGCAGCTGGGGGCGCTGCAGCTTGACCCGCACCGGTGGCGGCAACATGGCCATCACGGCCGGGTCGTCGCGGTTGAGCACCATCAGCGCATCGCTGCCAAAAATCTTGGCCTTGGCGCCTGCATAGGCCTCCATGCTGCCATGCCAGTCCAGGTGGTCCTGGCTGATATTGAGCACGGTCGCTGCCGTCGGGTTGAAGGCATGCGCATCTTCGAGCTGGAAGCTCGACAGCTCCAGCACCCAGGCCTGGGGCAGGCTCTGGGCATCGATGTGCTGCGACAGCGTATCGAGCAGGCTGGGGCCGATATTGCCGGCCACGGCCGTGGTCATGCCGGCATGCGCGAGCAATTGCCCCGTGAGCGACGTGACCGTGGTCTTGCCATTCGTGCCCGTGATCGCCAGCACCTTGGGCGCATAGCCATGGGCCTGGGCCAGCGACTGCAGGGCCAGGCTGAAAAGATCCAGCTCGCCGCTGACCGGCAAGCCAATGGCGCGCGCCGCATCAACGACGGGGGCTACGGTTTCGGGGCTGAGGCCGGGCGAACGGTAGACCACGCGCACCGGCTGGCCATCGACCAGCGCGGCGGACAAGGCACCGGCGACAAAACGCACCTCCGGCAGCTCGCTGCGCAGCTGCGCCAAATGGGATGGCGCATCGCGCGTATCCGCAACCGTCACCTGGGCGCCGCAACGCACACACCAGCGCGCCATCGCCAGGCCCGAGATACCCAAACCCAGCACCAGCACCTGCTGGCCTTGCAGCGGATGCTCTTGCCCCTGCGGCCACTGGGCCGGCACCGGGGCATAGACCACCTCGGCCTCCTGGGGCTGTACATCCACTGCGGTCACCTCGCTGCTGGCCGCGTCCGACACGCCAGGATCGGCAAAGATCTGCGCGACAAAGGCCGCCGCATCCTTGGCGGCCGTCAGGGTCGACACATCGGGCACGGGGGCCATGTCCACTGCCGAGGCGTCGGCCGGGGGAGTCACTGCAGCATCCGCAGCATCGCCGGCCACCAAGGCTGCAGCATCCGCTGCGGCCTCCAGCGCGGCCTCATCCATCGTCAAGGCCGCATCCGTGGTCGCAAGCGCTGGTGCCTGGGCATCATCGCCAGGCGCTGCCACCTCAGGCTGCAACGCGGCAGGCTGCGCCAGCTCAGCCGCAGCCACCGGCGCTACCGCTGGCGCCAGGGGCGCAGCTGCGGCTTCTGCCAAAGGATCAAGAGGGTGGAGGTGCTCGGTTGACATGGTGCTCACCGCAGCTTCAAGGTAGACAGACCGATCAGACACAGCAGCATCGTGATGATCCAGAAACGCACAACGACCTGGGTTTCACGCCAGCCGCTCTTTTCAAAATGGTGGTGCAAGGGGGCCATCTTCAACAGGCGCCGGCCTTCGCCATAGCGCTTCTTGGTGTACTTGAACCAGACCACCTGCATCATCACCGACACGGCCTCGGCCACAAAGATGCCGCCCATGATGGCCAGCACGATCTCTTGCCGAACGATCACCGCGATCGTGCCCAGCGCGCCGCCCAGCGCCAGCGCGCCCACATCGCCCATGAAGACCTGGGCCGGGTGGGTGTTGAACCACAGGAAGGCCAGGCCCGCGCCGGTCATTGCGCAGCAGAACACCAGCAGCTCACCGGTGCCGCCAATGTGCGGGAACAGCAGGTAGCGCGAGAAATTGACGCTGCCGGTCACATAGGCGAACACGCCCAGGGCCGAGCCCACCATCACCACCGGCATGATGGCCAGGCCGTCCAAACCGTCGGTCAGGTTGACGGCATTGCTGGCGCCCACGATGACCAGGTAGGTCATGATCACAAAGCCCAGCACGCCCAGCGGGTAGTTCACCTGCTTGAAGAAGGGCACCATCAGGCCGGCGTTGGGCGGCAGATCCAGCGAGAAGCCCGACTGCACCCAGTTGACGAACAGGCTCCAGACCTCGGCATTGGTGTTTTCCGAGATGCAGAACACCAGGGCCAGCGCGGAGGCCAGGCCCAGCACCGACTGCCAGAAATACTTTTCGCGCGAGCGCATGCCTTCGGGGTCCTTGTTGACCACCTTGCGCCAGTCATCGACCCAGCCAATGGCACCAAAGCCCCAGGTGACGATCAGCACGATCCAGACAAAGCGGTTGGACAGGTCAAACCACAGCACGGTCGAGATGGTGATCGCCAGCAGGATCAGCACGCCGCCCATCGTGGGGGTGCCGCTCTTGCTCAAATGGCTTTGCATCGCATAGCCCCGGATGGGCTGGCCGATCTTCAGCGCCGACAAGGTGCGGATGACCTTGGGGCCAGCCACCAAGCCGATCACCAGCGCCGTCATCGCCGCCATCACCGCGCGGAAGGTCAGGTACTGGAAGATGCGCAAAAAGCCGAACTCGGGCGAGAGGCTTTGCAACCAGCTGGCGAGCACAATCAGCATGCGGCCTCCTCATGGGCGTTCAGGCCCTTGTCTGCGCACGACTGCATCGCCTGCACCACTTGCTCCATCTTCATGAACCGCGAACCTTTGACCAACACACTGCCCAACTGAGGCATCAACTTGCACACCGCATCCTGCAAGGCAGGCATGCTCTCGAAATGCTGAGCACCCGCACCAAAGGCCTCGGCGGCCGACTGGCTTTGGGCACCCAAAGTAAACAACTGGGCGATGCCATGCTGCCTGGCCAGCGCACCGGCCTCGGCATGGAACTGGGGCCCTTGGTCACCCACCTCGCCCATATCACCCAGCACCAAGAGCTGGGCCGCAGGCAGCTCGGCCAGCACCTCGATCGCGGCTTGCACCGAATCCGGGTTGGCGTTGTAGCTGTCATCGACCACCGTCAGGCTGCGGCCGGCGATGGGCAGGGCCAGCGCGCGCGAACGGCCCTTGACCGGCTCGAACGCCGACAGGCCCTGGGCAATCGCAGCCAGCGGCACACCGGCGGCATGGGCGCAAGCAGCGGCGGCCAAGGCATTGCGCACGTTGTGGCGGCCGGCAATCTGCAGCACCACGGGCGCAGCGCCACCGGGCAGGTGCAGCTGCAAATGCCAGGCACCCTCTTGCCACCGCACATCGCTGGCATAGGCCTGGGCACCATCGGCCTGTTCGCCGAACAGGCAGGTCGCCCGGCCGGCAGCCAGTGCTTGCCACAAGGGGGTGTAGGTATCGCCAGCAGGGAACACCGCCACGCCATCGGCCGGCAGCGCGGCGAGCACGCTGCCGTTTTCGCGGGCCACGGCTTCCACCGTGTGCATGAACTCCTGGTGCTCGCGCTGCGCGTTGTTGACCAGGGCCACCTGGGGCTGCGCCATCGCGGCGAGCACGGCGATTTCGCCAGGGTGGTTCATGCCCAGCTCGACCACGGCAGCGCGGTGCGCAGCCGTCAGGCCCAGCAGGGTCAACGGCACGCCGATCTCGTTGTTCAGGTTGCCACGCGTGGCCCAGGCCGCATCACCCGCATGGGCGCGCAGGATCGAGGCCAGCATCTGGGTCACCGTGGTCTTGCCATTGCTGCCCGTCACCGCAATCAGCGGCAGCGGGAACTGCGCACGCCAGCCCGTGGCCAGCGCGCCCAGCGCCGCCAGGGTATCGGGCACCACAATGCCGGGCAGGCCAGCCTCGGCCGGGTCGGCATGGCACAGTGCGGCCGCTGCACCTGCGGCCTGGGCCTGGGCCAGAAACTGGTTGGCATCAAAGCGCTCGCCCTTGAGCGCCACAAATAAATCGCCCGCCTGCAGGCTGCGCGAGTCCGAATGGACGCGCAGCAGCGGCACAGCACCATCCCCCACCAGCCGGGCCTGGGGGACAAGGGGCTCAATGAAGCCCAGCGCCTGCTGCAGGGTCATCATGCTCATAGTTGTTCTTTCCGCTTGGCCAGCGCAGCATGGGCCTGCGCGGCATCGAGAAAGGGCAGCTTCACGCCGGCCACTTCCTGGTAATCCTCATGGCCCTTGCCAGCCAGCAACACCACATCCTGGCTGGCTGCACGCAGCAGCACCTCTTCGATGGCGGCCGCGCGGTCGGCCTGTACATGCCAATGCGCACTGGGCGTCATGCCGCGCAGAATGTCGTCGATGATGGCCTGGGGCTGCTCGCCGCGCGGGTTGTCGCTGGTCACGACCACCTCGTCGGCACCGGCCTGGGCAATGCGGCCCATCAGCGGGCGCTTGCCGGCATCGCGGTTGCCACCACAGCCAAACACGCACCACAGCTGGCCGCCGCGCTGTACAGCCAGCGGGCGCAGCGCCTGCAAGGCCTTGTCCAGCGCATCGGGGGTGTGGGCGTAATCGATGGCCACCAGCGGCGCACCGGCCTGGCTGACCTGCTCCATGCGGCCGGGCACTGCCGCCAGCACCGCGCAGGCTTGTGCAGCCTGCTGCAAGCTGGCTCCCAGCACGCGCAGGCTGGCCATCACCTGCAGCAGGTTGAGCACGTTGTACTGGCCAATCACCTGGCTGTGCAGCGTCACGGCAGCGCCTTCGGCGCCGGCCTCTACGACCTCGAACACCAGACCACGCTCGCCTGCGCGGATGGCCTGGGCAGACAGACGGGCCTGGCTGGGCTTATCCACGGAGACGGTCCACAGATCGAGTGCGCCGCCGGCCAGGGAGGCCGCCAGTGCCGCGCCCCGGGCGTCGTCCAGGTTGACCACGGCCGATTGAAGGCCGGACCAGTGGAACAGAGCCTCTTTAGCGGCCCAGTAGGCATCCATGCTGCCGTGGTAGTCCAGATGGTCCTGGGTGAAATTCGTGAAGATGGCCAGCCGGATACGGGTGCCAGCCAGGCGGTGCTCGGCAATGCCAATGGACGAAGCCTCGATCGCGCAAGCGCCATAGCCGGCATCGGCAAAGCCGCGGAAGGCGCGTTGCAGCAGCACCGGATCGGGGGTGGTCATGCCGGTCACATCGAGCTGGTGCGGCGGAATGCCCACGCCCAGGGTGCCGACCATCGCGCAGCCCCGGTGCGGCAGCACGCCGGCTTCGCACAGATGGCTCACCGCCTGGGCCAGCCACCAGCTGATGCTGGTCTTGCCATTGGTGCCGGTGACAGCCAGCACATCGAGCTGCTCGCTGGGCTGGCCAAACCAGGCGCTGGCCATCGGGCCGGTGACAGCCTTCAAATCGGCCATCGCAGCAACGGGCATGCCTTGCAGATCAAATTGTTCCAGGCCTGCCTGCTCGACCAGGCAGGCGGCCGCGCCGCGTTGCACGGCCTGGGCCACATAGGCCCGGCCGTCGTTGACGCCGCCGGGCCAGGCGATAAAGGCGTCGCCCGCTTGCACCTGGCGGCTGTCGGTGTGCAGGGTACCGCCACGCACACGCTCGCGCAGCCACTCAACGGCGGCGGCGGTGCTGTGCACCGTGGTCACGGTGGTGGTGTTGTGGGTGGTGGTGATCATAGCGGCTCCTCCACATCGTTGGCCACGATCTGCGGCTTGACCGACATATCGGGCTGCACGCCCATCAGGCGCAGGGTCTGCTGCACCACTTCGCTGAACACCGGGCCAGCGACGGTACCGCCATAAAAGCTGCCCTGGCTGGGCTCGTCGACCATCACGGCCACGATGATGCGCGGGTTCTCGATCGGTGCAATGCCGGTGAACCAGGCGCGGTACTTGCCTGCGGCATAGCCCCGGCCCTGCTGCTTGCGGGCCGTACCCGACTTGCCGCCGATGGAGTAGCCCACAGTCTGCGCCTTCTGGCCGGTACCACCGGGGCCGGCAGCCATCCACAGCATGTGGCGCACCAGCTCGGCGGTCTTCTTCGAGAACACCGGCGTGCCCGCAGGACGGCCCGTGCGCTTGAGCATGGTCGCCGGGATCACATTGCCGTCGTTCGAGAACACGGTGTAGGAGCGCGCCATCTGGAACAGCGAAGCCGACAGGCCGTAGCCGTAGGAGATGGTGGCCTGCTCGACCGGCTTCCAGGTCTTCCAGGGACGCAGGCGGCCACTGGCCGCGCCCGGGAAGGCGATCTGGGGCTTTTGCCCATAACCCAGCGCCGAGTGCACATTCCACATCTCTTGGGGCGTCATCTTCTGCGCCACCTTGAGCGCGCCCACGTTGGAGGACTTCTGGATCACGCCATCCACCGTCAAGGCCCCGTAGTTGTGGGTGTCACTGATCGTGAAGCCGCCAATCGCGTAGCGTCCGGGGGTGGTGTCGATGATCGTGGTGTTCTTGACCCGGCCCAGCTCCAGCGCCGTGCCCACGGTGATGGGCTTCATCGTCGAGCCGGGCTCAAAGGTGTCGGTGATGGCGCGGTTGCGCAGTTGCTCGCCGGTCAGGCGCGAGCGGTTGTTCGGGTCGTAGCTGGGGTAGTTGGCCAGCGCCAGCACTTCGCCGGTGTGGGCATCCATCACCACCACGCTGCCGGCCTTGGCCTTGAAGGCGGCCACCTGGTCGCGCAGCTTCTGGTAGGCAAAGAACTGCACCTTGCTGTCGATGGACAGCTGGATGTCCTGGCCCTCTTGCGGCGGCGTCTCCACGCCGACGCCTTCGACGATGCGGCCCAGGCGGTCCTTGATCACGCGGCGCGAGCCGGCCTTGCCGCCCAGCTCGGTGTTGAAGGCCAGCTCCATGCCTTCCTGGCCCTGGTCTTCCACATTGGTAAAGCCCACGACGTGGGCTGCGGATTCACCTTCGGGGTACTGGCGCTTGTATTCCTTGCGCAGGTAGATGCCCTTGACATCCAGCGCCTTGATCTTCTGCCCGATGTCCCAATCGAGTTGCCGCTTGATCCAGACAAAGGACTTGTCCTCATCGGCCAGCTTGGCATCGAGTTGCGCCAGCGGCATGCCCATCAGCTTGGCGATCTCGCCAATCTTGGCCTTGATCGCCGGATCGGCCTGGTCCACATCTTCAGGAATCGCCCAGATGCTGGCAGCGGGCACGCTGGAGGCCAGAATCAGGCCATTGCGGTCGAGGATGCGGCCCCGGTTGGCCGGCAGCTCGATCGTGCGGGCAAAGCGCACTTCGCCCTGGCGCAGGAAGAAATCGTTGCCGATGACCTGCACATAGGCGGCGCGGCCAATCAGGCCGGTAAAGGCCAGCGCCAGGCCAATCATGATGAAGCGGCTGCGCCACATCGGCGTGCGCTCGGCCAGCAGCGGGCTGGTGGAGTAGCGCATGTCCTTGCTCATGGTGCCACGCCTCCGGTGCCAGGCTCGGGCACATAGACGGTGACGGCCGGCGTCGCCGTCTGCATGCCCCATTTGTCGCGCGCGAGCTGCTCTAGGCGCAGCGGCGTGGCCTGGGCGCGCTTTTCCACCTGCAGGCGCTGGTGGTCCGTCTCCAGCTGGCGCGACTCGGCCAGTGCGCGGTCGAGTTCGGTGAACAGCTTGCGCGATTCATACTGCGACTGCACCAGCGCCATCGCGCTGAGGATCGTCACCATGAGCAGCAGAATGTTCAGGCGCAGCAGCACAGCCACCCCCTGTTGCATGGTCCGGGCAGGCAGCGGTGCATCATGCCGCCACCTCGGTGCGTTCGGCCACCCGCATCACCGCACTGCGGGCGCGCGGGTTGGCCGAGACTTCTGCCTCACTGGGTTTGATGCGCTCGAGCGCCTTGAGCAGCATGGGCTTGGGCGCTGCAAAGGGTGCACGGCGGTCGAACACCTCTTTGGAATGCTTGGCGATGAACTGCTTGACGATGCGGTCTTCCAGCGAGTGGAAGCTGATCACCACCAGGCGGCCGCCGGGAGCGAGCACCCGCAGACTGGCCTCTAGCGCCTGTTCGAGCTCTTCGAGCTCGGCATTAATGAAAATCCGAAGAGCCTGGAATGTCCGCGTAGCTGGATTTTGCCCAGCCTCGCGGGTCTTGACTGCGCCAGCCACGAGCTCGGCCAGATCGGCAGTGGTGGCGACTGGCGAGCCAGCCTCCCGCCGCGCAACAATCGCCTTTGCAATGGGCCCAGCAAACCGTTCTTCACCGAAGTCACGAATCACCTCCGCTATTTGCTGTGTTTCCGCCTCTTGCAACCACTCGGCCACACTCTGGCCTCGGGTGGTGTCCATGCGCATGTCGAGCGGGCCATCGAAGCGGAAACTGAAGCCGCGCTCGGGACTGTCAATCTGCGGGGAGCTGACCCCCAGATCCAGCAGCACGCCGGCCACCGAAGCGGCAGGCAGCTGCGCCATGTGGCTGAAGCCCTCATGGCGAATGGCAAACCGGGCGTCGGCAATCTTGCCGGCCTCGGCAATCGCCTCCACGTCCTTGTCAAAAGCAATGAGCCGGCCCTGGGCCGGCAGCTTGGACAGCACCAGGCGGGAGTGCCCGCCTCTGCCGAAAGTCCCATCGACAAAGACCGGGTCCATCTCGACCCTGGCCTCCAACAAGGCGTCCACGGCCTCGTTCAGCAAGACGGTGGTGTGCAGGTAGTTCTTGGTTTCCACATGCACCTCAGAATGCAAAGTTATCCAGGGCGTCGGGCGGCAGATTCTGCAGGGCTTCGGCCTCCTGCTTCTCGTACGTCGCCTTGTCCCACAATTCAAAATGGCTGCCCATCCCCATCAGGATCGCGTCCTTGGTGATGTTGGCCGCAGCACGCAGCTCGGGGGACACCAGCACACGGCCGGTGCCATCCATCTCCACATCCATGGCGCTACCCAGAAAAATCCGCTTGAGCACCTGCTCGCCCATCTTGACCTGCGCCATGCGCGCGCTGAAAACCGCCCAGGCATCCTGCGGGAAGATCATCAGGCAACCATGGGGGTGGCGGGTAATGGTGAGCGTAGGTCCGGGCTTCGTCAGCGCGTCGCGATGCCGGGTCGGTATCGATAACCGACCTTTCGCATCAAGACTGAGTGAGGAAGCTCCTTGAAACACGGTGTGGACTCTGGTTGGGGTTTCGGAGGGAGTAAGTGCACTTTTTCCCACAAAACTGCACTTTTCCCCACTGTATCAGGAATTCCAGATCACGCCACACTTCAACACAATGATTTGCAATGAAAATACAAGTAAATCAATAACTTATAACGCACTTCGAGCAAAAACCGCTATGAAATTCTTCTTATTTGATAGGCACTTACAATCGCCTCTATATCCAGACTCTTAGCAAAATTGACGCCATCAGGGATTAGCATCTGATCGTCTTTTGTTACAAAACTAGATGTTCTCCTACAGGCCCAGATGCGGCGGCTGGCCGAAAAGCAAGTGCCCGCCAACATGGGCGGGCACGCGGTTCAGAATGCGCGCTGCCGCGCACCTTATGGCTAGAGGATATAACGCGATAAATCCTCGTTTTGGCTCAACGAGCCCAGGCGCTGGTCCACATAGGCGGCGTCAATCACCACCGTCTGTCCGCCCAGCTTGGCGGCCCCAAAGCTGATCTCCTCGAGCAGGCGTTCCATCACCGTCGCCAGGCGGCGCGCGCCGATGTTCTCGGTGCGCTCATTGACGTCAAAGGCGATGCGCGCCAGGCGCGTGATGCCATCGGCCTCAAACTGCAGCGTCACGCCTTCGGTGGCCAGCAGCGCTTCGTACTGCTTGATCAGCGATGCATGGGTCTGCGTCAGAATGGCCTCGAAATCCTGCACCGACAGCGAGCCGAGCTCGACGCGGATCGGAAAACGCCCTTGCAGCTCGGGGATCAGGTCGCTGGGCTTGGCCAGGTGAAAGGCGCCCGAGGCAATGAACAGGATGTGGTCGGTCTTCACAATGCCGTACTTGGTCGACACCGAAGTGCCTTCGACCAGGGGCAGCAGATCGCGCTGCACGCCCTGGCGCGAGACATCGCTGCCGCTGGTCTCCTGGCGCGTGGCGACCTTGTCGATCTCGTCGATGAAGACGATGCCGTTTTGCTCGAGGTTCTCGATGGCCCGGGATTTGACATCTTCCTCGTTCACCAGCTTGGCCGCCTCCTCATCGGTGATCAGCTGCAGCGCTTCGCTGATCTTGAGCTTGCGGACCTTGCGCTTTTCCTGGCCCATCTGGCTGAACATGCCGCGCAGCTGCTCGGCCATCTCTTCCATGCCCTGGGGGCCCATGATCTCGAGCTGGGGCTTGGCCTCGGCCACCTCGATGTCAATTTCCTTGTCATTGAGCTCACCCTGGCGCAGCTTCTTGCGGAACACCTGGCGCGTGCTGGTATCGGGTGCGGCTTCGCCGGTGCGGGCGGGTGGCAGCAGCGCGTCCAGAATGCGCTCTTCGGCGGCATCCTCGGCACGCACGCGCAGCTTCTTCACGTCCGAGGCGCGGGTCTGTTTGACGGCCACCTCGGCCAGATCGCGGATGATGGCATCCACATCCTTGCCCACATAGCCCACCTCGGTGAACTTGGTCGCCTCAACCTTGATGAAGGGCGCATCGGCCAGCTTGGCCAGGCGCCGGGCGATCTCGGTCTTGCCCACACCCGTGGGGCCAATCATCAGGATGTTCTTGGGCGTGATCTCCTGGCGCAGGCCGTCAGCAACCTGCTGGCGGCGCCAGCGGTTGCGCAGCGCGATAGCGACCGCGCGCTTGGCATTGGCCTGGCCAACGATATGGTTGTCGAGTTCGGAAACGATTTCCTGGGGTGTCATCGAGGACATAGTGCAAAAATCCGGTTGGCACCCGCCGGGCAACGGGTACAGCAGTCGATCAATGGGAGATGGGGCGGCAGGCGGCGCGCCAGCCTGCCAGACGCTCACAAGGTCTCAATCGTGTGGTGCATATTGGTGTAGATGCACAGCTCACCGGCGATGCCCAGCGATTTGCGCACCACCTCTTCGGCCGACAGCTCGGTGTTGTTCAACAGCGCCTTGGCGGCAGAATGCGCATAGGCGCCGCCCGATCCAATGGCCACAATGCCCTGCTCGGGCTCCAGCACATCGCCGTTGCCGGTGATGATCAGCGAGGCCGAATGGTCGGCCACCGCCAGCATGGCTTCGAGCCGGCGCAGCACCCGGTCGGTGCGCCAGTCCTTGGTCAGCTCGATCGCTGCGCGGGTCAGCTGGCCCTGGTGCTTGTCGAGCTTGGCCTCGAAGCGCTCAAACAAGGTGAAGGCATCGGCCGTGGCGCCGGCAAAGCCGGCCAGCACCTTGCCGCCATAGAGCTTGCGCACCTTGCGTGCAGTGCCCTTGACGACGATGTTGCCCAGGGTGACCTGGCCATCGCCGCCGATGGCGACCTGGATGCCTTGCGGCGTTTCGCGCCGCACGCTGAGAATGGTTGTGCCGTGATACTGTTCCATAGTCTTGCCTATATGGAGCCTGGCACGGGTTTTCCAAGGAGGGGGGCGGCGCAGCAGGCAGAAAAAAACGCACCCGCAGGTGCGTTGGTCGCCAGCTGCCGCTGACCGATCAGTTTTCCCGCTGGTTGACGATGGAGTGCTCGTTGATGCCGATCAGGTTGAAGAACACGGCATTCAAGCGGTGCAGGTTGCCAAAACGCACCAGCACGTTTTTCTGTTGGCATTCGGCCACCCAGTTGAGCACCGAGCCAGCCGCGACAAAATCGATGCGCATCAGGCGGTCGCAGCGCACCGTGAACGGCATGCCCGGCTCCACCATCGGCGTGAAGGTATCGAGCTGCTGGGAGACATCCCCTTCGACAATCCCCTCGAGCACGGCCTGCGGGCTGTCGGCGGCCACCGGCTTTCTCTCGGGCAGATCAAAGCCCAGCGACATATCGGGCGCAGCGGGGGCGCCAGAGCGCGCGCTGTCGCTGCTGGTCTCGGCCCGGGGCGCGACCCAGGATGGCGGCGAGACCTCGTAGGTGATGCAGTAATCGAGCGCAGCCGCTTCAAAATCCTGCTCCAGCTGCAGCAAACGCAAAAAGGCCATGCGCAGCGACCAGCGCTCCTGGGCCACGGCGTTGTCACCCACCGGCGTTTGCGCCTCGAGCACCGAGAGCAGATGGTCCGCCCCGACAAAGACCAGGCGCGCATCGGGCTGGTCTGCCCATACGCGGAACTGCGCCAGCAGCGCGGCAACCACCTCATCGCGCACCTCGGTCACGCGGGACCAGTTCAGCGTCCAGGGGGGTGCATAGCGTTTGAGGTTGCCTTGCAGGCCACTGAGCGCCGCGCTGCTGAGCACGGGCGGCGCCTGCCAGTTAAGCAGCCGCACCTCTTGCGCGGAGGTGTCGCCCGCCTGCAGCGCCTTGGCGCCCAGCTCTTGCGGCATCGAGAACCACACGGGCGCAGAGCGCCCATATTTGCTGGCAAATTCAATAGCGTGGAAATCAAACTTGGTCTGGTCACCGGTGGCGCGGTACAGGTCAAACAAGGTCAGCCAGATCGTCAGCTGCCCCATCAGATCGCCACGGCGCTGTTGCACCAGGGCCAGCAGCGAGGCCTCGGCCCCGGCTGCATCGCCGTTGGCAAACAACACCGCCGCTTCTTCCAGATCGGTATCGTGGATAAACCGGCCCGACTCGACCTGGGCATCAAAGGCAGCGGCAGGCAAGGTCGCCGGTGCCGCTGGCGGCGGCGCCACCGGTGCAGCGGCGGGTGCCACAGGCACAGCTTCGGCCACCAAGGGCGCCGCAGCAGATGCCACAGGCACCGGCGCACTGACCGGCGTGGCCTCGGCAGGGGCAGCAGCGGCAGGATCGGCCGCAGCCGCAGCGGCGTTGTCGCCGGACCACCACTGCTTGGACATCTGCCGCTCGATCTGGTTGATTTTCTCGATGGTGTGCGAAGGATGGGCATGCTTGCCCGCCGCAACAGCTGCGGCATCGGGCGCCACCCCGCCTTCGAGCATGGCCGCCGAGCTGGCAGCCCCATCAGCGCCAGCGCTGCTGGACTTGTTGGCTTCGCGCCGGATCTTGCGCAGCTGGTCGAACTCCAGCTTGCGCACAAAATCATTGCGGCGCTTGCGCTCCATGATTTCCTTGAGCGCCTGCTTGGAAAACTGCGCCTCAGGGTTCTCCGGCTCCGGCGTCTTGTCCAGCTCCGACCACTGCGTGGTCGGTTTGGTTACAAAGCGCACCACTTTGGACAACAAACCCTTGGTTGGCTTTTGAGCCTCACTCATGGTTACTCCCTCCCCTTGTGTGTCCGGTGCGCTGCCCCAGCCTCAATCACCAAACATTTTTTGTTTCAATTCACGGCGCTGCTGCGCTTCCAGCGACAAAGTGGCCGTAGGACGCGCCAGCAGACGGCCCACCCCGATGGGTTCGCCCGTCTCGTCGCAGTAGCCATAGTCGCCCGCATCGATGCGGCTGATCGACTGGTCGATCTTCTTCAAGAGCTTACGCTCACGGTCGCGCGTGCGCAAGACAAGCGCATGCTCTTCCTCAATGGTAGCGCGGTCTGCTGGATCGGGCACGACCACGGTGTCTTCACGCAGGTTTTCCGTCGTGGCATCGGCATTGAGGTGGATGCCGGTCTTCAGCTCCACCAGCTTCTTGCGAAAGAACGCCAGCTGGATGTCGTTCATGTATTCGCTCTCCGGCATCGACAGCACCTCATCGTCAGTGAGGGTGTCTACCGTCTTGGACTTCCAGGCATTGGCCAGCTTGGCGTCGCGTTTAGGGATGGTTTGCGTAGTGGTAGGCATAGTTCTCTCGACTGGCTAGCGCAGTTCTTACATGCGACGGATGTCCGTCTCGTTACAAAAGGTGCAAAGCCCGACAGGCTCCGCCCCCTGATCAACTTGCCCGCGTCCCACAGGGACCCAGGCACATCTATGAAGTCGGGCCGGTGCCCGCAACTCCGTCATCTTGCAGGCCAACCCGGCCAGCACCTGGCAGGGTAAAGCTCGCTTGCACAAGCCTCCTTCTCCTTCAGCGCCGTGCCCAACAGGCCATAGCCCCTTGTCACACCGCGCTCTCTCATCGAAATCTTCAGGACGAACCACGGAAACCGTATCTCGCCGCATGCCTGCTTTGCTGCATTTCGGGCCGCGATTGTATATGGCATCGCTGCACAGCAACAAGTGGATGCAGCCCGGATGCAACGGGGGGTTTCCCCGGGGTCTCATCCCCGGGCCGGCCCCTCGTGGGCAATCAGGCCTCCACCACGCACTGGTCCAGGCCCTGGCGCAGGATGTCCTGCGGCAAATCAATACCGATGAAGACCATCTTGCTCTGGCGGCGCTCGTCGGCAGCCCACTCGGGACCCAGATCGCTGCCCATCAGCTGGTGCACGCCCTGGAAAATCACCTTGCGGTCGGTGCCCTTCATCGCCAGAACGCCCTTGTAACGCAGCATGCGCGGACCATAAATGTTCACAATGGCGCCCAGGAAGTCTTCCAGCTTGGCCGGGTCAAAGGCCTTGTCCACGCGGTAGACAAAGCTTTTCACATCATCGTCATGGTGGTGGTGGTGCGGGTGGTTGCAGTGCTCGCCATGCACGTGGTCATGGTCATGGCCGCAGTTTTCATCGTGCACATGGCCATGGCTATCGCCATGGTCATGGTCGTGGCCGCAATGCTCGTCATGCACATGGCCGTGGTCGTGGCCTTCTTCCTTGAGGAAGTCCGGATCGATGTTGAGCGTGGCATTCAAGTTGAAACCACGCAGATCGAACACGTCCTTGAGCGGCACATCGCCAAAATGCACAGCGCGGATCGGTGCGCGCGGGTTCATGTGCTTGAGGCGGTGGACCAGCGCGTCCTTGTCGGCCTCCGTCACCAGGTCGGTCTTGGACAGGAAGATCTGGTCGGCAAAGCCCACCTGGCGGCGTGCTTCCTGGCGGGTGTCGAGCTGCTGGCCGGCATGCTTGGCGTCCACCAGGGTGATGATGGAGTCGATCAAATAGGTTTCGGCAATTTCTTCATCCATGAAGAAGGTCTGCGCCACCGGTCCGGGGTCGGCCAGGCCCGTGGTTTCGATCACGATGCGCTCGAAATCCACCAGTCCCTTGCGGCGCTTGGCCGCCAGCAGCTGCAGCGCTTCGCGCAGGTCCTCACGGATGGTGCAGCAGATGCAGCCATTGCTCATCTGCAGAATCTGTTCCTTCGATTCCGTCTTGAGGATGTCGGTATCGATGTTCTCTTCGCCGAACTCGTTCTCGATCACGGCAATCTTCATGCCGTGCGACTCATGCAGCACGCGCTTGAGCAGCGTGGTTTTGCCCGAGCCCAAGAAGCCCGTGAGGATGGTGACTGGAATGAGTGACATAGGACCCCTGATAGTTACACAAAAGGCAGCGTTCACAAGCCGCGCCACGCGCCAGGCTTGCCCGCCCACGGCCCAGCGCACAAGCTCAGGCCTTTGTATCAAACACCGTTATATGGGGCCATGCCAGGCAATATCAAGACAGCCACAGGTAATTTCTGTGGCGATGCCGACAGCGGGCTATTGTGGCATGTTTTGCAGGCAGCACATTCAACGGAACAAGCGGCGGATATTTCAATGCCAGTCAAAAAAGCTTGCTATCAAATCAATAACAAATGGCGGTCTGGTTTTTTCGAGCAGGCACCGTGGGTGCCCCCGAGCGCGTCAGAACCGCTCGTAGCCCTGCAGGTAGCGCCACTGCCCCTGGGGCAGCTTGCTCAGCGAAATCCGGCCGATGCGCAAACGCTTGAGCGACAGCAGCTCCAGCCCCAGCGCGGCACAAATGGCGGGCAGCCATTCGGGCGCGACCCGCTTGAGCGCAAACCGCAGATGGGTCTCGTTCTGCCAGCTGGCCTTGAGGGGCGGCAGGCGCTCGCCATCCACATACAGCCCCTGGGCCAGCAAGGCCAGGCCATCGTCGACGATCTGCCCCTGCACCTCGACCAGGCATTCCTGCTCCAGCAAATCCGCCTCTTCGGCCAGGTGGCGGATGATGCGCGGGTCCTGGCTGTAGACCACCAGGCCGCTGGCAGCGCGCGGGATCGGCAGCAAAAACTGCTGGTGGCGAAAATGGCGCGCCACGGGCCGGGCAGGCTGGGGGGTATCGACATCGGCCAGGTTGTCGGGCGTCAGCAAATCCAGCGCACTGAGGCCCGGGCGCCCGGGCTCGAGCGCGCGCAGGCTGTAGCCCGCAGGCTTGTGCAGCAGCAAGGTGACCGGTTGGATCGGGCGCAGATCGGCGCCGCGCTGCAGCAGCACGGTCTGGCTGGGCAGCACACGGGCGCCGGGGGTGTCCTGGATCTGGCCATCCACCGAGACAAAGCCGGCATCGATGTAGTGCTCAGCCTCGGCGCGCGAGCAACCGATGTCGCTGGCCAGGCGTTTGGACAGGCGAATGGCTTGGGGGTCTTGGGCTTGCATGGCAGCAACTCTGCGGCTTGGCGCAACAACGCACCATCCGCTCCTTAAAAAATAGCAAAAACTCTGCAATCACAGAGCGTAAACGCCATTTTAATCGCCGGCCATCGCTTGCGCCCGCTGCCTGCTGTGTGGCCTTGCCTTTGACCGGGTGGAGGGCTTCAGGCCGGCGCAAAACGCAGGCGAAACCGCGCGCCGCCCCGCGGCGAACTCTCGGCATGCGCCACCCCGCCTTGCAACTCGGTCAGCGCCTGCACAATGGACAGCCCCAGGCCCGAGCCTTCCCGCTTGCGCCGGCCCGGGGCCATTGCAAAGCGGCGGAAGGGGTGGGCGCGCAGCTCCTGCGGCAGGCCCGGCCCGGCATCGCTGACCAGCAGCTCGATCCAGATATGCCCTTGCGCATCGCGCAGGTTGCGCACCTCCACCTCCAGCCAATGCCCGCTGGCCGCGTGGCGCACGGCATTGCCGACCAGGTTGGCAATGATCTGGCGCATGCGCAATGGGTCGGCGCGGATCGTGCTGAGCGCATCGTCCTGGGGCAGCAGCAGCGACAGCGCCATCTCGGCCTGCTGCAGCTGGGGCTGCAGCTCCTGCAGGCTCGCGCGTACCAGCGCGCCCAGGCTCAGCCGCTCCCTGCGCAGCGACATCTCTCCCGCCTCGGCCATCGCCAGCGTATGCAGGTCGTCAATCAGGCGGCCCAGGTGCTCGGTCTGCGCCAGCAGCAGCCGAAACTCCAGCTCGCTGGGCGCAATGACGCCATCGCAGAGCGCATGCAAATGGGTCTTGAGCACCGACAAGGGCGTGCGCAGCTCATGCGAGATGGAGGCGGCCGACGCCTGGCGCTCAGCCTTGAGCTTTTGCAGCGCATCGAGCATCGCGTTGAAGGTGTGCACCACCTCCTTCAGCTCGCCATGCGCGCCCTCTTCGACCACCCGCGTCGAGCTGAAATCCCCATGCGCCACCCGCTGCGCCACCTCCACCATCGAGGCCAGCGGCCGGGTGATATAGCGCGAGACGAAAAAGCCCATGGCCAGGCCAAATGGCAGGCAGATCAGCAGCGCAATGACCGCCGAGACCTGTTCGCCAAAAAACACCTCGCCGCGCCAGTACTCGCCATAGATCTGCATCGCGCGCGGGCTGCTCTCCATGTTCCGCTCGACCAGATCGTCCAGCTCCACGCGCACGGTCTCGGGCAGGCTTTTGTAGAACTGGTTGTACTCCAACGCATCGAACGCCCAGGCGCAGGCGCTGAGCAGGGCAATGGAGGTGAGCAGGGTGGCGGCAATCCACAGGCCAAAGCGCACCCAGATGCGGTTCAATCCCCGGGCCATAGGCGGTACCCAATGCTGCGGACAGTCTCGATCAGCTCATCTTGCCCAGCCAGCTGCAATTTGCGGCGCAGCTTGGACAGGTGCGAGTCGATCACCCGCTCGAGCGCGTCACTCTCGGGCAGGCAATGCTCGATCAGTTGCGCGCGCGAGAAACAGCGCCGTGGCTGCGAAGCCAGCAGGGCCAGCAGGCGAAACTCGGTCAGCGTCAATGGCAGCGGCGTGGCCTGGCCCTGCGTGTCATAGACCCGGGCACTGTGTTCGGCGGAGTTGATCTCCAGCGCCCCCACCCGGATCGGCGCCAGCGGCGCAGAGGCGGCCTTGGGCTGGCTGCGGCGCAGCACGGCGCGCACCCGCGCCACCACCTCCGCAGGATTGAAGGGCTTGACCACATAGTCATCGGCCCCCAGGCGCAAAGCCACCAGCTTGTCCACATCGTCGGCGAGCGCCGTCACCATGATCACCGGGGTCTGGCCCTGGTCGCGGATAAAGCGCAGCACATCGACCCCGTCCATGCCGGGCAGGTGGATGTCGAGCAGCACCAGGTCGGGCGCATGCTGGCGAAACAGCTGCACCGCCTGTTCACCATCGCGCGCATGCAGGCTGCGCAGGCCATCGCGCTCCAGGTAGGCCAGCAAAATCGTGGCGATTCCCGGCTCATCCTCCACGACGAGCACCAGCGGAGCCGCCACCGTTGGGGTGGGTAGTTTCATCGCGGACTGCTTCCAAAAATAAGGGCATGCGGTGCAGCCTCCAAGGCGCGCACACGCTGTTGAAACAAGCCATTATGACCGTGCCGCCGCCCCCTGACACCCCCTTTTGCGCCTCCATGTTTCCTCCATCAATTGTGCAAGCTTGCGCAAGTTTTACAGGGTTGAATCCAACGCATACCGGCCCCGCATCTGCGGCTTGGGCCGCTGCGGCCCCTGCGGGCCATGAACCGATTGCCTTGCACGTGAAACCCCTGTTCTGCAAAACACTGCTGATGCTTGCGCCTGCGGCTTTGCTGGCTGGCTGCATGACACCGCCCCAGCCCCCGCTGGACCAGGACACCCCTGCGCAGTGGCGCCAGGTCGGCAAGGCACAGGCGAATGCGCGCGCCGTCCAGGCGGCCGATTTGGCCAGCTGGTGGACGCTGCTGGCCGATCCCGCGCTCAACACGCTGGTGGAGCAGGCACTTGCCCAGAACCTGGATCTGGCCCAGGCACGGGGCAGGCTCCAGGCGCAGCGCATTTTGCTGGGCACGGCCACGGCCGCCTACAAGCCGGAAATCACCGCTGGCGTGCGCACCTTGCAGGATGTGGCCGCGCTCGACTCCTACTTCCACGCCAGCCTGGACATGGGCTGGAACCTGGGTCTCTTTGGCGCCCAGGAATCGAGCGCGCTCGACGGCCAGGCGCAGCTGCTCGATGCCCAGGCGCAGCTGCAGGCCGCCAGGGTCCAGTTGATCGCCCATGTGGTGCAGCGCTATCTGGACATTTGCGTCGCGCAACAGCAACGCTTTGGGCTGGACCAGCAGCTGCAGCTCGATGCGCGCAGGCTGCAGCTGCAGCAGCTGCGGGTGCAGCAACGCTTGGGCAGCGCAGAGCAGGTGCAGCAAGCCCATCTGGAGCTCAACCGCAGCCGCGCCCAGGAGGCCGAGCTGCTGCAGCACCAGGCACGCGCCGCGCATGCGCTGGCCGCACTGCTGGGCCGCAGCGAGCCCGAGGCCGCCTGGCTGGCCGCCTCCAGCGCCCCGCATATCCCCAGCGCCAGCGCACTGAGCCTGCAAGTACTGCCCGCCGAGCTGCTGCGCAGCCGCCCGGCCATCCTGGCGGCCGAGGCCGCGGTGCAGCGCGCTGCAGCCGCCGCGGGCCTGTCGAACGCGGCGCTCTACCCGCGCTTTGCGCTGGGCGGCTCGCTGCTCTATTCGTTCAACCTGACGCAGAACCGCCGCTCCAGCTCCGACCATGTGCCCTCGCTGGGCCCGGTGATCGACATTCCGCTGTTCGACTGGGGCCGCCGGCGCGCGCAGGCCGATGCCGACGAACTGCAGATGAACAATGCCGTCAAGGCCTACCGGCAAAGCGTGCTTGACGGCATTGCCGATGTCGAGACCGCGCTGGCCGGCCTGGGCGCCCAGCAACAGCGCTGGCAATCGCTCGATGCCCAAACGCCGCTGCTGCGCAGCCGCGCCCAACAGCTGCAGCGCCGCCAGCAGCTGGGCCTGGCCAGCGAGCTCGACACGCTGGAGCCCCGCCGCCAGCTGCTGCTGCACGAAAGCCAGCAAAGCGTGGCGCAAGCCGCACAGACACTGGCCTGGGTGGCACTGTTCCAGGCGCTGGGCGGCGCCCCGCTGCCGCCGCAATCGCCGCCCACCACCCCGGGGGCCACGCCATGATTGCGCTGGCACGCAAAACCCTGGTCTACGAATGGCGCCGCTTTGTGCCCTCGGTCTTCGCGGTGGGCTTTGCCGGTGTGCTGCTGGTGATGCAGGCCGCACTGGTGCTGGGCATTTTCAGCTCGGCCGCCATCTACATCACCGCCAGCTCGGCCGACCTCTGGGTGGGCTACCCCGGCACGCAGAGCGTGAACTTTGGCCGCAACATCGGCCCCGATGTGGAAATGCGCCTGCGCATGGATCCGGACATCCGTGCCGTCGAGCCCTATGTCTGGGTCGATGGCGACTGGCGCTCCAGCCAGGGCGCGGCCCAGGCCGCCGGTGCGGTGTCGGTCTACCTGTCGGGCATTTCCACTGCCGGCACGGCCATGGTGTTCGACCGGGTCATTGCCCCCTGGCAGCGCAAGCTGCTGCGCGAGCCCGGCGCCGTCATCGTCGACCGCGCCGATCTGGACAGCCTGGCCACCCGGGAAGGCGGCACCGCCTGGATCAACAACCACCGCGTGCGCGTGGTGGCCGCCGTCGACGGCTTGCGCGGCCTGGGCGGCGTCAACGTGCTGGCCTCGCTGGAGAGCGCACACCAGATCGCTGGCAGCTCGCCCAGCCAGGGCAGCACCTACTTGCTGGCCCGGGTGCGCAAGGGCGCCGACCGCCATGCCGTGCAACGGCGCCTGGGCAGCGAAGCGCGCAGCTTTGGCCCGCACGAGGTCTGGACCGCCGACAGCTTTGCGCACCGCTCCCAGCGCTACTGGATGCTCGATACCGGCGCGGGCGCTGGCGTGCTGTTCATGGCCATCGTGGTGTGCCTGGTCGGCGCGGTCGTCACCAGCCAGTCGCTCAAGAGCGTGGTGGCGGGCTCGGTGCGCGAATACGCGGTGCTCAACGCGCTGGGCGTCAGCCGCGCGGCGCTGGGCCGGGTGGTGGTGGAGCAGGCCTGCTGGATCGGCGCTGCCGGCCTGCTGCTCACCAGCATCGCCAGCGTGGCCCTGGTCTCGCTCGCCCAGGTCTACCGGGTGCCCGTTGCGCTCAACCTGCAAGCCGCGCTGGCCTGCGCCGCCCTGGTGGCCACCTTGGCGCTGCTGTCCGGCCTGGGCGCGATGCGCGTGCTGCTGCGCACCGACCCGGCCACCTTGCTGCGCTGAAGGACATCGCCATGCCCACCACCACCCCTCCAACACCCAGCCTGCAGGCCGTCGGATTGCGCAAGACCTATGTCTCGGGCGCCATCCGCATCCAGGTCCTGCAAGATCTGTCGGTCGATTTGTACGCCGGCGAGCTGACCCTGATCTCCGGCCCCTCGGGCTGCGGCAAAAGCACCTTGCTGTCGCTGATGTCGGGCCTGCTCACCCCCGATGACGGCCAGACCTTTGCACTCGGCCAGAACCTGACGACCATGCCCGCCCGCGAGATGGAGCGCTTTCGGCTGCTGCATACCGGCTTTGTGTTCCAGGGCTTCAACCTGTTCCCGGCGCTGACGGCGCTCGAGCAGGTGCAGCTGCCGCTGGGCTACCTGGGCATACGGCGCGCCGAGACCTTGAAGCGCGCCCAGGATGCGCTCGACGAAGTCGGCCTGTCCCACCGCGCGCACATGCGCCCGGCCGAGCTGTCAGGCGGCGAAAAGCAGCGCGTGGCCATTGCCCGCGCGCTGGCCAAGGCCCCCCAGCTGCTGTTTGCCGATGAGCCCACCAGCGCGCTGGATGCCGAAAGCGGACAACGGGTGATCGACATCCTGCACCGCGTCGCGCGCAGCCATGGCACCACGGTGCTGTGCGTGAGCCACGACCCGCGCCTGGTGGGGCATGCCGACCGCGTACTGAATATGGAAGACGGCGCCGTCTACAGCGACCGGCGCCAAAACACCCTGATGGAGAACCCCGCGTGACCAAGATCCCCGCAACCCCCTGGCCCTTGCCGCATGCCTGGCAGGTGCTGGGTCTGCTCTGCCTGGCAGCAGGCGGGCTCGCAGGCTGCACACCGGCAGCGGACAGCCCCCCCGCCCCCAGCACCAGCCAGCAGCACCAAAGCCCGGTGGCCGTGGCCCGGGGCAAGATCGAAGTCGATGGCGGTCTGCTGGAGCTGGCCACCGCCGTCGATGGCACCGTGCAGCAGATCGCCGTGCGCGAAGGCCAGCAGGTGCAGGCCGGCCAGCTGCTGCTCAAGGTCCATGACGAGGACCTGCGCGCCGAGCTGGCCGTGGCCCAGTCCTCCTACCGGCTGGCCCAGGCCAAGCACAAGGCCCTGGCCGCCAAGCTGCCGCTGCTGCAGACCCAGCTCAAGCGCCTGCAGGCTGCCGCCCGCGATGGCGCTGCCGATCTGCAGGAAGTGGACAACGCCCAGGCCGCGCTGCGCAATGCGCAGTCCGAGACCGAGGTGGCACAGGCCGAGGTGCAGCTGACGCAGACCAAGACCCAGCAGCTGCGTGAGCGCCAGCGCCTCTATGCGCTGCATGCGCCGGAAGCGGCCACCGTGGTGCATCTGCGCGCCCAGGTCGGCAGCCAGGTACACACCAGCCAGGCGGCGGTGCGTCTGCTGCCGCTGCGCCCGCTGCGCATCCGCGCCGAGCTCAACGAGAGCTTTGCCGGCACGGTGCAAAAGGGCATGCGCGCCAGTGTGGTGCTGGACAACGACAGCGCCACCGCGCTGCCCGAGGCCCGGGTGCTGCGCATCAACCCCATGTACGGGCCGTCGACCTTGCAGGACGACGCCCAGCGCGGCCCGCTGCGCGTGGTCGAGTGCGTGCTTGAATTCGAGACCGCCCCCATCCATGTGCGCGTGGGCCAGAACGTGAGAGTGAGCTTCCATGAATAAATACATGCTTGCACAGGCGCCCGCTTGCCACAACACCACGGGCTGGATGGTCCAGTCCGACTTTGACGGCACGATCAGCCTGGTCGATGTCACCGACAGCCTGCTGCAGCGCTTTGGCCGGCCCGGCTGGACTGACCTGGAAGAAGCCTGGGAGCGCGGCGAGATCGGCTCGCGCGCCTGCATGCAAGGCCAGGTCGCGCTGCTGGACATGAGCCAGCAGGAGCTGGACGCGCACCTGGACAGCATTGCGATCGACCCCGGCTTCCCCGGCTTTGTACAGGCGGCGCAGGCGCTGGGCCTGCGCGTGCAGGTGGTCAGCGACGGCATCGACTACGCCATCGAACATGTGCTGGCACGCCACGGCCTGGGCCATCTGGAGGTGATCGCCAACCGCCTGGTACAGCAGGACACACGCCGCTGGTCGCTGGAATCCCCCTGGGCCAGCCCGCACTGCAAGCGTGCCAGTGGCAACTGCAAATGCGAGCGCCTGGCCACGCAGAAAACGCTGGCCGGCCGGGTTCTGTATGTGGGCGACAGCAGCTCGGACTTCTGCGTCTCGCACGAGGCCGACTATGTGCTGGCCAAGTACCGGCTGATCGGTCACTGCGAGCGCCATGGCATCGCCCATGCCCCGTTCCAGGGTTTCAGCGATGCCACGCCCTGGCTCCTGCAGTTCATGCAGCAGCAGGAGGCCCTCGCATGAAGGCCAATGACGCACTCGCCCGCCATCTGGCAGGCCAACCCCAGGAAAGAGCGGCAGAAGCGGCCTTGCAGACGCTGTGCCTGACGCCCCATGAATTCGTCATGCCCGGCTCCGGCGCTGCCGCGCGCACCGGCGTGCTGCTGGTGCATGGCCTGACCGGCACCCCCGCCGAGATGCGCCTGCTGGCCAAGGGCCTCAACCGCGAAGGCTTTACCGTCTATGCGGTGCAACTGGCGGGCCACTGCGGCAGCATGCAGGACCTGGTGCAGACGCGCTGGACCGACTGGCTCGCCAGCGTGCAATCGGCGCTGCTGCGCTTTGCCCCCCATGTCGACCGCGTGGTGGTCGGCGGCCTGTCGATGGGCGCCTTGCTGTCGCTGGCGGTGGCCACCTCGCACCCGCGCCAGGTGGCGGGCGTGGCGGCGCTGTCCACCACGTTCCGCTATGACGGCTGGAGCATTCCCAGCTACACCAAGCTGGCCTTTTTGCTGCCGCTGTTCCGCCTGCTGGGCATTGGCCGCCACAGCGTGTTCATGGAAGCACCGCCCTACGGCATCAAGGACGAGGCCTTGCGCGCCAGGGTGGTCGCGCAAATGCATGGCGGCGACAGCGCTGCAGCGGGACTGCCCGGCAATCCCTGGTGGTCCATCATCGAGCTGCGCCGGCTCTCGGCCCATGTCCGCAGCCATCTGCGGGATTTGCGCGCGCCATGCCTGGCCATCCATGCCAAGGAAGACGACATCTCCCACCGCTCCAATGCCGAGGACATCGCCGCTGGCGCCGTCCATGCGCAGGTCGAGGTCGTGCTGCTCGACAACTGCTACCACATGATCACCATCGACCGCGAGCGCCGCACGGTGATCGCCAAGGTGCATGACTTTGTGGCCCGCCTTGGTGGCATACCAACACAGGCCGCCTCCCATGGGCACTGAGATCACCCCCCTGGTCATCAGCCTGTGGCTGATCAATGTGCTGGTCGACAGCGGCGGGCAGCTGGCTTTCAAGGCCGCTGCCAGCCAGACCCCGGGCACGGCGACCGGCATGGCGCACTGGCGCTTCATGCTCGCGCGCCCCTGGATCTGGATCGGCGGCGCCTGCTATGTGATCGAGTTTGTCGCCTGGCTGGCCTTTTTGTCGCTGGTGCCCCTGTCCGATGGCGTGCTGCTGGGCAGCATCAACATCGTGGCCATCATGGTGGCCGGGCGCATTCTGTTCAAGGAAAAGCTCGCCCCGATGCGGGTCGCAGGCATCGTGCTCGTCTCCATTGGCGTGGCCGTCGTGGGTCTCAAGGGGTGATGGCATGAAACGCTTTTACCTGGTCGGCTTTATGGTGCTGATGGCCTTCGACACCCTGGCCCAGCTGAGCTTCAAGAAGGCCGGCGACGCCGCACTGCCGCTGGAGTTCAGCCCGTCCTGGCTCTGGCGCGTGTTTGCCCAGCCCTGGATCTACGGCGCCTTGATCGGCTACATCGGCGCCTTTTTCACCTGGATGCATCTGCTGCGGCGCGCGCCCGTGGGCCCGGCGTTTGCCGCCTCGCACCTGGAGATCATCTCGGTGCTGCTGCTGTCGCACTACCTGTTCCAGGAGAGCATCGGCCTGCCCCAGATTCTGGGCTGCGGGTTCATCATCGCCGGCATTGCCTGCCTGGCGGTGAGCGAAGCCCAGGACCATGGCGCCGCCGAGCCGGCAGAGAAGTTGGCACAGGGCCCGGCGGACGGCGCAGCAGGCGCCAGCGCGGCCGCCCGCTGATGGCAGGCAACTGCCAGGGCCCCCAGCGATGACTGCGCACCGCATCACGGTACCGCCCACCGCCGGCCTGGCGCTGCGCTTAGCCGATCTGCGCCCCTGGGGAGACAAGCATCTGGACCGGGCGCTGGCCGCCTGGCTGGGGGTAGACGAGGTGCTGCTGGAATGCTCCGGTACCTCTGCGCTGATGCTGGCGCTGCGTACGCTGCAGCAGCTCGCCCCCGAGCGCTGCGAGGTAGTGGTGCCCGCCTACACCTGCCCGCTGGTGGCCATGGCCGTCGCGCAGTGCGGTCTGCAGCTGCGGCTCTGTGATTTGTCGCCCGACCGCCTGGACATGGATGGCCAAGCGCTGGATGCCGTGCTCAGCCACCGCACCCTGGCCGTGGTGCCCACCCACCTGGGCGGCAGGGTGGCCGATGTTGCCCGCCTGCTGCCCCGCGCCCAGGCCTGCGGCGCCTATGTGATCGAAGACGCCGCCCAGGCCCTGGGTGCCCGGGTAGCGGGCCGCAGCGTGGGCCTGCAGGGCGATATCGCGCTGTTCAGCCTGGCGGTGGGCAAAGGCCTGAGCACCTATGAAGGCGGCGTGCTGCTGGCCCGCGAGCCGGCGCTGATGGCAGCGCTGCGCGCGCAGCACCAGCAATCGATACGGCCCAGCTTGGTCTGGGAGCTGCGCCGCAGCCTGGCGCTGCTGGGCTATGCCGCAGCCTATCGGCCGGCGCTGCTGGACGCCGTCTATGGCGCAGCGTTGCGGCGCAGCCTGGCGCGCGGCGATTGGGTAGAAGCGGCTGGCGATGATTTTGACAGCCAGATCCCGCAGCACCGCCTGGGCGCCTGGCGCCGGCGCGTTGGCCTGCGCGCACTGGCGCGGCTGCGCCCGCACTGGGAGCAGGCCCAGCAGCAGGCGCAGCGGCGCGTGGCCCAGCTGCGCGCCCTGCCCGGTGTAGAGGTGGTGGACGATGCCGCGCCCCAGGCGCAGGGCATCTGGCCGGTGATTTTGCTGCGCCTGCCCAGCGCCGCCCAGCGCGATGCGCTGATGCAGGCGCACTGGGCGAGCGGCTGGGGCCTGTCGCTGCCCTTCAGCCAGGTGCTGCCCGACTACGCGCGCTACGCGCCCCTGCTGGGCGAGGCCCTGCACGACCCGGTGCCGCAGGCCCGTGACTGGGCGCAGCGCCTGCTGGCCATCAGCAACAGCACCTGGCTCAGCGATGCGCAGTTTGCCCAGCTGCTGGATGCGCTGACGCGGACGCTGACGCAGACAAGGCCGCCAGCAGCCGCTGGTTGAGCGCATGCTGGCCCGCCTGGGCTGCCGCCAGCGCCTGTGCATCAATGGCGGTGTCCTGGCCATCGCCAGCACTCAGCCAGCGCTTCCACCAGGTGCTGTATTGCCAGGATGAGACATCGCCGGTGATATCGCTGCCCACGAGCTGGCCGTCGAGCGCTGCAATGATGCCCAGCGCCTGCGCCTCGCGCATCTGACCCTGGTCCCAGTTCGTGGTGACCACGTCGGTGGCAAACACATCCTTGTCGATGCTGAGGTAAGTGCTTTGGCGCTCGCGCGCCAGGGTCGCCGCCAAGGCATCGGTCAGGGCATCGAGGCTGGGAAATGCGCGAAACGCGGCAGACAGGCCCAGGCGCCGCGCCCAGCCGGTGTCCACGCCGCAGCTCCAGTAGCTGAGCTTGCCGGCACGCAGCGGGCCCAGGTAGTTCTCCCAGGCATGGCCGGCGCCAATGTCAGCGGAGGTGATGCCCGCCACATGCACATGCGCAACTGCCGGGTGCATGGCAATGCGCCGCACCCAGGAGCCGCAGTGCACACCCCAGGGAAAGCGCATGTTGTCGGGGTGGTTGTCCAGCACCACCACGCGCAGCGGGCGCGCAGCGGTGTAGCCCTGGCGCGCAATGCAGTGCTCGATCAGCAGCCAGGAGAGGTGGTGAAAATCGCCACTGCCCATCCAGGCCGTGCCATGCTGCGCGGGCAGCCGGGCCTGCACATGGCGGCGGAACTGCTGGTAGCGGCCCAGCGATGATCCAAAGCGGATCGCCTCCTGCCAGTCGCCCAGCGGCAGGCGCAGCTCGCCGGCCAAGGGGCCAACGGAGCCATCGACATCGAGCACCAAGGGGGTCATCGCTGTTCCTGCCATGCGCGGTCACTTTCAAAATGCCGGGAAAACCGCCGCCCCAAAGCCCGCAGCAGCGGGTTGCGGATGTAGACCGCATGCTGGGTAAACGTGAAACTGGCGCCCAATTGCGCCTTGACCTCGGGATCGGTCCAGCCTGCCACATAGTGTGACAGGCCGCATTCGAGCGCATATTCGAGGTTCAGCATCCAGCTGACAAAGTACAGGTTGGTCTGGCGCGCACGCGGGTAGGACAGGCCGATGTATTTGTCGACCAGGCGCCCGTCATGGGCAAAGCACAGGTTCCAGCCCAGCAAGGCGCCGTCCTGCAGATCGCGGTACTCGAACACCAGACCCTGGTTGCTGGCATCACGCAGCACTGCGGCAAAAAAGCTGCGGCTGAGCTTGTCAAAGTGCAGCGCGCTTTGCGCATACACGGCCTCGAACAGCGCATAGTAGGCATCGACCAGGGCCTCGTCGGCAAAGGCCGGGCCGGTGGGAATGCGGCGAATCTGCAGCTGGCTGCGGCTCCTGAGCTTGCGGCGCAGGTCGGAGCGCCGGTTCTTCGACAGCCGCGCCAGGTAAGCATCGATGCTGTCGAAATCGATAGGCACATAGGCCAGCGCCTGGCCTTCGACCAGGATGAAGCCCTGGTGCTGGAGCGCCTGGGCCAGCCGGCGGGCATCGGCATTGTCGGCCGGGGGCAGCAGCGGCGAGTCCTGCGGCAGGTCCTTGACGATGGTCAGCATGCAGCGCCCCGCGTAGCTGCACAGCTGGCGGGCCAGCTTGTCCATCTCCACATCCGGGGGCAGCACCAGGTACTCGCTCAAGGTCGAGCCGACAAAATCGGTGCGCAGCCGCAAGCGCTGCGCCAGCCAGGCCCCGCCGGGCAGCTGCAGCACCCAGCGCTTGACGGCCGCGTCGGCCGTGGTCAGCAGGTCAAAGGGCGCGCGAAAGGCCGGAAACGGCCGGTCCGAGAACACCGCAAAGCCCTCGGGCGGATGCGCGGCAAACTGCCGGATCAGCGCCGAGGGCTCCAACTGGTTGCGCGAAGGGCGCAAAGACTCGCTCAAGCGCAGGACCGCTTGGCCAGGGTGATCAGCTGGTCGAGCAGCACCAGCGCTTCATCGATCTCGCTGCGGCTGATCATCAGCGACGGCGCGAAGGTGATCACGTTCTTGTAGTAGCCGCCCACGTCCAGCACCAGGCCGCGTTGTTGGCCCTGGTATTCGAGCTTGCCCTCGAGGCCCAGATCCACCATCTTGTCGAGCAGCGCCTTGTTGGGGGTAAAGCCGTCTGCCGTGCAGATCTCGGCGCGCAGTGCCAGGCCCATGCCGTCGACATCGCCGATCTCCGGATGGCGCTTTTGCAGCTGTTGCAGGCCATCGAGGAAATAGGCACCCGACTCGCGCACCTGGCGGCCAAAGTCCATCTCGTGGGTCATCTTCATCACTTCCAGGCCCAGCGCCGTGCCCAGCGGGTTGGAGGCAAAGGTCGAATGGGTCGAGCCTGGTGGGAACACCGTGGGGTTGATCAACTCTTCACGGGCCCACAGGCCCGACAGCGCGTTCAAGCCATTGGTCAGCGCCTTGGCAAACACCAGCACATCGGGTTTGACGCCAAAGTTCTCCACCGACCACAGCGTGCCGGTGCGCCAGAAGCCCATCTGGATTTCGTCGACCACCATCAGCACGCCATGGTCGTCGAGCACCTTCTTGAGGCCCTTGAAGAAATTGGGCGGTGGCACCACATAGCCGCCAGTGCCCTGGATTGGCTCAATATAGAAAGCCGCGTACTCGCACTGCTGGGTCTTGGGGTCCCAGACGGCGTGGTATTCGTTCTCGAACTTGCGCGCAAACTCCTGCACGATGGAGTCCGCATACTCTTCCGAGGTCATGCCCTTGGGGCGGCGGAAGGGATAGGGGAAGGGAATGAACTGTGCGCGGTCGCTGAAGTGGCCAAAGCGGCGGCGGTAGCGGTAGCTGGAGGTGATGCTCGATGCACCCAGGGTGCGGCCATGGTAGCCGCCTTCAAACGCGAACATCAGGCTTTTGCCATGGGTGGCATTGCGCACCACCTTGAGCGAATCCTCAATCGCCTGGGCACCGCCCACGTTGAAGTGCACGCGGCCTGGCATGCCCCATTTCTTCTCGGCATCCTGCGCGATGAACTTGGCCAGCTCGATCTTCGTGGGGTGCAGGTACTGGCTGGCCACCTGGGGCAGCTCGCGCAGCTGCTCGATCATCTTGTCTTCCAGGCGCTTGTTCTTGTAGCCGAAGTTGACGGCCGAGTACCACATCTGCAAGTCCAGGTAAGGCGTGCCGGCCTGGTCAAACATGTAGCTGCCCTCGCAGCCGCTGAAGATCTTGGGGGGATTGACGTAGTGAACGGTGTCGCCAAAAGAGCAGTATTGGGCTTCGTCAGCCAGCAGTTGTTCGGTATTGAAAGTCACGGCAAAGGGCTCCAGTTTTGAGTGCCGCCAGTCTGGCCCTGCAATGTTGTGGCTCCGCCTACGTTATTTGTAGGATTGATGGAGATCTTGCCCGCTTGATGGAGCGCGGCCGGCTCCGGGTTTGGTGCTGGCTGGCGCACGGTGTACCATGATTGCCAACCATGGCCGCCGCACGGGCAGCCGCTGCACTTTGGCCCCTGGCCCCTTCTTCATGAATAGTCCTCACAAACGTTTTTCGATGATTCGCGAGTTCCACCTCGCTGACTGGTTCACCTTGGGCAATGCCGTCTGCGGCGTGGGCGCGCTGTTCTCGGCGATGACCTTTCTGGAGACCTCGGACCGCCGGCACATCTACTTTGCCGCCGCGCTGGTGCTCGCCGCGCTGGTCTTCGATATCTTTGATGGCCGCATTGCGCGCTGGCGGCAAAAGTCATCGGCGATGGGCCGCGAGCTCGATTCGCTCGCCGATGTGATCTCGTTCGGTGTGGCGCCAGCCATCATTGCCTATGCCTGCGGCATGCAAGGCCTGTGGGACCGCATTGTGCTGGGCTACTTTGTGGCCTGCGGCGTCTCGCGCCTGGCGCGCTACAACGTGACCGCAGAATCACTGTCAGAGGGGCCATCGGGCAAGGTGAAGTACTTCGAAGGCACCCCCATCCCCACCTCCATCGTACTGGTCGCGCTGCTCGCGCTGGCCGCCGCGATGAACGCGGTGCGCGCCGATCTGTGGTTTGGCAAGCTGCTGATTGGCGGCTTCACCTTGCACCCGCTGGTGCTGCTGTTTGCGGTCTCGGGCTCGCTGATGATCAGCCGCATCAAGATCCCTAAGCTCTGAGCGAGCTTGGGCGCAAGGCCCAAGCCTGCCTCACATCCCGCGAATATGCTCCACGTGGGCCAGCAGTGAGCGCTTGGCCACTGGCCACAGCCGCTCGGGCGTGTCGGCATAGGCGATCGCCACCCAGTCTTCCGGCGTGCCATCGGGCGCCTGGGCCATCGCATCGCGTACCTTCTCTTCGCGCGCCATGCGGTGCGCATGCAGCTTGGCAATCACCTGCAGCGGCTGGGCCAGCACATAGCCATGGGCCGGCAGGATAAAGCCGATCTGCCCTTGCTCGCAGGCCTGGGCCAGCTTGGCGAGCGACGCCAGGTAGAGGCGCATATTGCCGTCGGGCGGGTCCACCACCGTCGTGCTGCCGTTCAGGATATGGTCGCCGCTGAACAGCAGGCCGTCTTCTTCCAGCACCAGGCAGACATGGTTGGCCGCATGGCCGGGCGTATGCAGCACGCGCAGGCTGTGGCTGCGCGCCGGGTCGCTGGGGTGGGCCAGTTGCAGTACCTGGCCGTCCTGCAGCGCCTGGTCGGGCGTGAACTGGCTGCCGGCGCGCGCAGTGCAGGCAGAAGCCAGTCCCCAGATCACCGGTTTGCTGCGCCCTGCCTGGGCCACCAGCGCCTGCAGCGGCGCCGCGCCCGGTGAATGGTCGGCATGTGAATGGGTGCAGACGATGGCGCGGATATCGCCCCCGGTGGCGGCGAGGATGCGCGCCAGGTGCGGGTCGTCCTGCGGCTGCGGCTTGGGGCCGGGGTCGACCACGATGTAGCCGGTCTCGGCATCACCGACCAGGTAGGTGTTGGTGCCTGGCCCGGTCATCGTGCCGCCGTTGTCGGCCGTCAGGCGCTGCACGTTCTTCAATAGTGGCACTGGCTGTGCGCTCTGCCAGCCCAGCGCATGGTGCAGCTGGCCATCGGGGCAGACCAGGGCCAGCTCGCCATAGGCGGTCTCGTGCTCCATAAAGCGCCGCACCTCGCCGTTGACCATCGCGCCACGCGGCATCGATTGCCACAGCCACTGGCCCGGCTGCACCTGCTGCAGCGCCTGCAGCACATCGAGCAGCGCCTGCACCGTGGGGTAGGCGGCCAGGCGCTCCAGCGTGACCCGGGTGGGGAACATCACCGTCATCTGCCCATCAGCTGCGCGCTGCAAGGCCTGCGCGGGGTGCACCCACAGCGCCTCGAACTGTTCGGTGTCGTCGGTGACCGGCTCCTGGCCCTCGGGCATGCGCGCCACGAAGAAAGGCACATCAAAGCGGATCGGTATCTCCTGCGCGGCCGTCCAGCGCGCCAGCGGCCACAGCATATCGGCCGCCAAGGTCAGGCCCAGCGCTGCGCATTGCGGCAGCAGCGGCTGGCTGCGGTCCATGCCCGCCACCTCGGCCTGGCTGGCCCAGCGGCCATCGGCATGGCGGGCCAGCAGCACGCCCATCTCCTCCAGGCTCTCGCGGATCGCAGCCTGCGCATAGGTCAGCTCCTCGGTGGTCTGTGCCGTGCGGCGCGCCAGCAGGTCGTGGTGCAGGGCATCGCTGGCATCCACCGCGCCACCGGGGAACACATAGTGCCCTGCCGCAAAACGGGCCTGGTCCGAGCGGCGCGACATCAACACCTCCAGCCGCGTCGCACCCGGCCCGGCCTGGGGGTCTGGCGCATCGCGCAGAAACAAGGCCGTGGCGGCTGCGCGGGCCGGAGCGGGCTCGCGTTGCGCATGGAGGAGCTGGCTGGTACGGGTCATGGGGCCATTATCAACACTTGCATGGCCGGGCTGTGTCACCCGCAGGGCGGGTGGGGATGGCGCAGGCCCCAGACTGTCCGCATCTGCAACCTCGGGGCGGGCTACGAGTAACAGGATCTTACGCCCTCTGCCCCGTTGCGCATCCAGGCGGGCCCAAAAAGCGATAATGGGCGGATGGACATCCGTTTTACCAAGATGCAAGGCGCCGGCAATGATTTTGTCGTGCTCGACGAGACCGCTGGCCCGCTGGGTTTGCGTGCCGACCAGTACCGCTTTCTGGCCGACCGCCATTTTGGCGTGGGTGCCGACCAGATCCTGACGGTGCGGCCCTCGCCCGCCCCTGGGATCGATTTCGAATACCTGATCCATAACGCCGATGGCGGCGAGGTGGAGCAATGCGGCAATGGCGCGCGCTGTTTTGCCCGTTTTGTGTATGACAAGGGCCTGACCGACAAGCGCGCCATCCGGGTCCAGACCCAAAAAGGCGTGATCGCCCCCGAGCTGATGGCCGATGGCCGGGTCACCGTGAACATGGGCCAGCCCCGTCTGGTGCCCGAAGACGTCCCCTTCAACACCAGCGGCCTCACGCCGGTGGCCCAGCACCACACGCAGAAATGGCCGTTGGCGCTGCAGGTGCCGGTTGATCCAACTACCGTGTTCATCGTGCCCGTGTCCATGGGCAACCCGCATGCGGTGATGCTGGTCGACGATGTGGATACCGCGCCGGTCGAATCCCAGGGCCCCGTGCTGGAGTCCCACCCCCGCTTTCCCGAGCGCGTGAATGTCGGCTTTTTGCAGGTGCAAACAGCGCAGCAGGTGCGGCTGCGGGTGTTCGAGCGCGGCACCGGCGAGACCCTGGCCTGCGGCACCGGCGCCTGCGCGGCTGTGGTGGCCGGCATCACGCTGGGACTGCTGCAAAGCCCGGTCGATGTGCAGACCCGGGGCGGCCTGCTGACCATTGCCTGGAGCGGCCAGGCCGCCGACCCGGTGATGATGACCGGCCCGGCCACGACCGTGTTCGAAGGCGAGATCAGCATTCCGGACTAGACACAGCGCGGCATACTGCGGTGACCGAACGAGGAGACGGCGAACAGCCGATACGAGAGAGACCGATGAGCGCAAACAACAACCAGGTTCCCCCCATTACCGAAGAAGACATCGCCGAGTTCCTGGTGCAGACACCGGATTTCTTCGAGCGCCAGGCCCAGGTGCTGACCGGCGTGCACATGGTCAGCCCCTACGGCAACCGCACCGTCAGCCTGCAAGAGCGCCAGGCCGAGATGCTGCGCGACAAGATCAAGGGCCTGGAGCACCGCATCATGGACATGATGCGCAACGGCAGCCAGAACCACCACACCATCGACCGCATCCACCACTGGACCTGCGATGTGGTCAAGACCCGCAACCCGCTGCAGCTGCCCGAGGTGATTGCCGAGAGCCTGATGCAGCACTTCGAGGTGCCCCAGGTGGCGCTGCGCCTGTGGGATGTGGCCGAGACCTACCTGAACGAGCCCTTTTCCCAGGGCGTCAGCGCCGATGCCCGCAGCTTTGCCAGCTCGCTGTCCACGCCCTACTGCGGCCCCAATGTTGGCGTCGAGCCGGCCGGCTGGCTGCCCGACAGCGCCCAGGTGCAGTCGGTGGTGCTGCTGCCGCTGCGCGATGGCGCCATTTTGGGCGACACCCCCGCCTGGGGCCTGCTGGTGCTGGGCTCGCCCGATCCGGCCCGCTTCCAGGCCGACATGGACACCGATCTGCTCGAGCGCATTGGCGAGATCGCCGCCAGCGTGCTCTGCCGCCTGCGCTAGTTCCCATGGACACCGCCGCGCTCAGCGCCCCCATGCTCCAGTACCTGGAGCATGTGCGCGTGCAAAAGCGGCTGGCGCCACGCACCCACACGCTCTACACGCTGGATTTGCAGCGCCTGTCGGCCATGGCCGCCGAGGCCCAGACCGAGGTGCTGCAACTGGGCCCCCAGCATATCCGCCGCTTTGTTGCGCAGATGCATGCCGCAGGCCGCAGCGGCCGGGGCATTGCGCTGATCCTGAGCGGCTGGCGCGGCTTTTTTACCTGGGCCGGCCGCGAAGGCCTGGTCGAGCGCAACCCGGTGCAGGATGTGCGCGCGCCCAAATCCCCCAAGCCACTGCCCAAGGCCTTGTCGGTCGACGATGCGGTGCGCTTTGCCGAAACCAGCCAGGCCCAGGGAGACCCCTGGGTGCAGGCGCGTGACAGCGCGATGGTCGAGCTGCTCTATGGCAGCGGCCTGCGCGTGGGCGAGCTCGTGGGCCTCGATACCGCTGCCAGCGTGCAGGCGCTGGGCTGGATCGATAGGGACGCAGCCGAGGCCCATGTGCTGGGCAAGGGCAGCAAGCGCCGTGTGGTGCCGGTGGGCAAGGCCGCGCTGGTGGCGCTGCAGGCCTGGCTGGCCGTGCGCGACCAGGTGGCGCCCTGTGATGCGGCCTTGTTCATCGGCGTGCGCGGCGCCCGCCTGTCGGCCGCCAGCGTCTGGCAGCGCCTGCGCGAGCGCAGCCTGGTCGCCGGCATGACCACCCCCGTGCACCCGCACATGCTGCGCCACTCCTTTGCCAGCCATGTGCTGCAGTCCAGCCAGGATTTGCGCGCCGTGCAGGAGCTGTTGGGCCATGCCAGCATCACCACCACCCAGGTCTACACCCGGCTGGATTTTCAGCACCTGGCCCAGGTCTACGACCAGGCCCATCCGCGCGCCCGCAAAAAGGACTGAGTCCGCCGAGTTCAAAAAGACAAAACGGCCACCGATCTACATCGGTGGCCGTTTTATCCATTATCAAAGTGTGAAGTCTGCCGATAAGCCGGATTCTGTGCACCTGGGTTGCCCCAGGCGTGACCGCCATTACTCTGGGCCGGGTGTCGCCACCACGGCTCGACGCTACCTACCCGCCAACTCTGCGGAACCACATCAACGCTGGCCTACTTGGTATTGCTGCGCGTAGAGATTGCCCGTTTCACCCCGGGTGGTTTACCTTGCGGTACGCCCCCCGGACTCGTCTCTGTTGCTCTGATCCTCACCTCACGGTGGGCAGCCGTTAGCTGCTACGCTGTCCTGTGCAGTCCGGACGTTCCTCCAGTGCGGCCTTTCGGCACTTGCACCAGCGGCGGTCTGGCAGGCTTCACAGGCGTGATTATTCCACCGAATGGGGTGCGCCCGCGCGAGCCGCGCAAAAACTGCAGGCCGCTGCCGGGGTAAACCGCGCATCGATCCCCTATTCCGCCACCGCGCTGCTGAACTCGCGCCGGAACTGCTCGGGCGGCATGCCTGCTGCACGCTGGAACATCGCGATAAAGGCCGAGGCCGTGCTGTAGCCCAGGTCAAAGGCAATCTCCTGCACCGTCCGGCCCTGGCCCAGCGCATCCACCGCGCAAAGGTGGCGCAGGCGCTGGCGCCATTCGGCCAGGCCCATGCCCAGCTCCTGGTGGCAGTGGCGCGCCAGGGTGCGCTCGGTCATATGCACCGAGGCCGCCCACTCGGCCATCGTGCGGCGGCTGCCGGGCTCGGCCTTGAGGGCATCGAGCACGCTCAGCAGCGCGCGGGTCTGGGCGGCCGGTAGAAAACTGTGCTCCGAGGGGACGAGCCGCAGCTGGTCCACCATCACTTCGGCCAGGCGCAGGTCCTCGGGTGTCGCGGGCCGGCGTATGTCGCGCTGGGCCAGATCGGCCAGGATGCTGCGCACGATGGCGCTGATGCGCAGAATGCAGGCCTGCTGGGGCAGGCCCGTGCACAGCGCTGGCTGCACATAAAACGAGCGGTAAACGGCGGCCTGCGGCACATAGCAGTTGTGCTCGACGGCCGGCGGTATCCAGATGCCGTACTGCGGCGGCGCCACCAGCTGCCGACCCTGGGTGACGATGGTCATCGTGCCATGCGAGGTGTAGTTCAGGTGGCCCAGCCGGTGGCGGTGCGCATCGGCAAAACTGCCGGCGGCAAACTCGTCGTAGCGCACCAAATAGGGTGCGGTCTCCTTGTCAACGTCGTAGATCTTCAGTGCTTGGCCTGTCGCCATCGTGGCTCCTTGCAGCATCCGGCCAGCGCAACATGTCTGGCTTGGTGCATCAAATGTCTGATTACAGCTATAGGCTTTAAACCTGCCACGGCGATGATAGCAGCCAGACGTTTTTAAGTTCTACTCCCATGCAATACCTGTATCCGCTGCTCGCGGTCTTGATCTGGTCGGGCAACACCGTCGTCAGCAAACAAGCCGCTGGCGCCATCGCCCCCATTGAAATCGGCTTTCTGCGCTGGGTGCTGGCGGTGCTGCTGGTCACCCCCGTGCTGCTGCCGGCGGTCTGGCGCAACCGCGAGGCCATCCGGGGCCATGCCGGCCAGATCCTGGTGCTGGGCGTGCTGGGCATGGTGGTCTACCAAAGCTGTGCCTACTTTGCCGCCGCCTACACGACGGCCACGCACATGGGCATCATCCTGACCCTGTCGCCACTGGTGGTGCTGGGCATCTGCGTGGGCCTGCTCGGCCAGGTGCTGACGGCGGGCGGCGCCATCGGCTCGGTGCTGGCCTTTGCCGGGGTGGTGCTGGTGATCAGCGAGGGGCATCCGGCATCGCTGCTGGCCCAGGGCATCAACCGGGGCGATCTGCTGATGCTGCTGGCCTGCCTGGCCTATGCGGCCTACAACATCCTGCTCAAGCGCTGGGCCATGCCGCGCGTGCCCAGCTGGCAGCTGCTGTACCTGCAGATGGTGGTGGCCATGTTCGCGCAGCTGCCGTTCTACCTGGCCTCGCCCAAGGTCGGCCTCAATGCGGACAACTGGTACCTGGTTGCCTATGCTGGCACCATGGCCTCCATCGTCGCCACCTGGATGTGGATGACCGCTGTCGCCAAGCTCGGGCCCAGCCGCTCGATCATGTTCTTCAACCTGACCCCGCTGCTGACGGCGCTGATCGCCTCGGCCTGGGCCAAGGAGCAGCTGCACAGCTACCTGTGGATCGGCGGGGCGATGACCATCTTGGGCGTGCTGCTGGCCGAGCTGTGGAAAACGCCACTGCGCCGCGCCAGGGACGCGGCCAGCAGAGCCGCCTGATCTGTCAGCCCATCGACAAAAGGTCGTAGATGATCCTGGCCATCAGCGCCAGCAGGCCAGCGACCGATACCAGCATCAGCCAGGGCGCCCAGACCTTGTCGCGCCAGGAAAAGCCCAGCAGCAGGCTGACGCAGCAGACGCCCAGCAGAACCAGGGTGGTGTTGAAACTCAGCAAACGGCCTCCTTGCACAGCAATAACGTTCAGTGCCCATCTTGGGCCGATGGGCTGCAGGCGGTATTGACGGCCATCAAGGAAAGGCCGGTGGGCGGGTGGCTGTAGTCCCATGTCGTTAAGAACATCCTGGGCATATTGATATTCCAGCCGGAATGATCAACTGCGTCACAATGGTTCGGCTATTTCCACCCCCTTGTTCATCCCGATCCGCTGGAGGCTCCATGAAAGTTGAGAATATTCTGCACACCATTGGCAACACGCCGGTGGTCCATATCAACCGCCTGTTTGGCGCAGGTGCCCAGGTCTGGATCAAGTCCGAGCGCAGCAACCCGGGCGGCTCCATCAAGGACCGCATCGCGCTGGCGATGATCGAAGATGCCGAAAAGACCGGCGCGCTCAAGCCCGGCGGCACCATCATCGAGCCCACCAGCGGCAACACCGGTGTGGGCCTGGCGCTGGTCGCCGCGGTCAAGGGCTACAAGCTCATCCTGGTGATGCCCGAGAGCATGTCCATCGAGCGCCGCCGCCTGATGCTGGCCTATGGCGCCAGCTTTGACCTAACGCCCAAGGAAAAGGGCATGAAGGGCGCGATCGCCCGCGCCGAAGAGCTGGCCGCGCAGACCCCGGGTTCGTGGATTCCGCAGCAGTTCGAAAACCCCGCCAACACCGCCGTGCATGAGCGCACCACCGCGCAGGAAGTGCTGGCCGATTTCCCCGATGGCCTCGATGTACTGATCACCGGCGTGGGCACCGGCGGCCACCTCTCGGGCGTGGCCCATGTGCTCAAGGCCAAGTTCCCGCAGCTCAAGGTCTATGCGGTCGAGCCCACCGCCTCGCCCGTTATCTCGGGCGGCCAGCCAGCTCCCCACCCGATCCAGGGCATTGGTGCCGGCTTTATCCCGCGCAACCTGGACACCAGCGTGCTTGACGGCGTGATCCAGGTCGATGCCGAACCCGCCCGTGAATACGCCCGCCGCGCCGCGCGTGAGGAAGGCCTGCTGGTCGGCATCTCGTCCGGCGCCACGCTGGCCGCCATTGCGCAAAAGCTGCCCGAGCTGCCACCGAACGCCAAGGTGCTGGGCTTTGCCTATGACACCGGTGAGCGCTACCTGTCGGTAGAGGGCTTTCTGCCCGCCTGATCCCCCTCTGATGGCGGTCTGCAGGCCATGGTGCCTGCGCCAAGCCCCAAGAAAAAAAGCCGCTCCGAGGAGCGGCTTTTGCTTGGGGCAGCGAGCCTTACTTGGCCACCACCACGCCAGCGTCCGAGGTCTCTTGCGCGATGGCTTGCGCCACCTTGCTCACGCCCGAGCGCTTGCGCCAGGCCGACCAGGTCACGGCAGCGAGCAGGAACAGGCTGATGCAGACAAAGGTCGCGCTGATGGGGCGCTGCATGAAGACCATCATGTCGCCGCGGGACAGCAGCAGCGCACGGCGGAAGTTCTCCTCCATCATGGGCCCCAGCACAAAGCCCAGCATGATCGGCGCGACCGAGAAATCCAGCACCATCAAGATGGCACCGATGATGCCGAAGGCCAGCACCTCCCAGATGTGGAACAGGCTGTTTTGCGTGGTGAACACACCGACCGCAATGAAGAACATCGCCGAGGGGAACAGGTACTTGTAAGGCACGGCCAGCATCTTGACCCAGACGCCGATCAGCGGCACGTTCAGAATCATCAGGATCACGTTACCGATCCAGAAGCTGGCGATCAGGCCCCAGAAAATGTCCGGATGCTCGGTGATCAGCTGAGGACCAGGCTGAATGCCCTGGATCAGCAGCGCGCCCAGCAGCAGCGCCATCACGGCGTCACCGGGGATGCCCAGACTCATGGTCGGGATGAAGTCCACCTGGGTCTTCGAGTGCGCGGAGGCCTCGGGGGCTGCCACGCCAGCGATCATGCCGGTACCAAAACGGCTTGGGTCCTTGGCCACCTTTTGCTCCAGCGCATAGGCGATGAAGGTGGTGATGGTCGGGCCCGTGCCGGGCATGGCGCCAAACAGGGTGCCCACGGCCGTGCCGCGCACCATCGGCCAGAAGGCTTCCTTGAGCTCAGCCATCGAGGGACGCATGTCACGGATGCGCATCTTGGTGTTGCTGGTGATCGCCTTCATCTTGTTGACGTTGAGCAGGAAGTCGGCGATACCGAACAGGCCCATCGCCACCGCCACCATCTCCAGCCCATCGCTCAGGTCCGGAATGTCGAAGGCAAAGCGGAAGGTGCCGCTGTTCACGTCGGTGCCGACAATGCCGCAGAGCAGACCAAACAAGGTCATCGCCACGCCCTTGAGCGGCGAGCCACGTGACATGGTCGAGCCCGCGAGCAGGCCCAGCAGCATGATGGAGAACAGCTCGGCCGGGCCAAACTTGAACGCGATCGTGGTCAGCAGTGGCGAGGCAAAGATCATCACGATGATGCCGACCGAGGCCGCAAAGAACGAGCAGATCATCGTGATCCCGAGCGCCGTTCCGCCCTTGCCCTTCTTGGTCATCGGGTAGCCGTCCAGGCAGGTCACGGCATGGGGCGGGTGCGATGGCAGGTTCAGCAAGATGGCGCCAATGGCGCCGCCGTACTGGGAGCCGTAGAAGATACCGGCCAGCATCAGGATGGCAGGCACCGGATGCATGGTGTAGGTCAGTGGCAGCAGAATGGAGATCGCCGACAGCGCGCCCATGCCCGGCAGCACGCCGATCAGGTTGCCCACCAGCACGCCGAAAAACGACCACATCAGGTTATGGCCCTGGAAGGCGATACCAAAGCCGTACCAAAGGTCTTGCAGTGCTTGTCCCATGGCTTACATCCCCCACCTGACCAGCGGCATCTGCACCTGCAGCGCCCACCAGAAAATCACCACGGCGACAATCATCATCGACATGGCCAGCACAAAGCAGGCCATCACGCTGTTGCTGCGGTCACCCAACGCGCAGATGAAGACGATGGCAAAGGTCGCTGGCAGCAGGCCCAGGTATTCGCCACAGAAGTAAAAGGCAATGGTGCCCAAGATGATGCAAGCGGCGCCCCGGAAATCGGGAATCTCATGCTTGTGTCCCACCAGCGCCGCCTCGTCGCCGGGGCCTGATTTCTTGGCGTTCAGCGCGATCAGCACGCCCGTCAGCGCCAGCAGAATGCCGACCGCAAACGGAAAGTAGCCAGGCCCCATGTGGGCCAGCGAGCCGATGTTGTAGCTTTGCGCCGCGTAGGCCGCGCTGCCACCGAGCAGGATCATCAGCGCGCCGCCGTAGTAATCCTTGTTGTAGCTCTTGCCGCCGGCGCTCATGGCCGCTCCTTGGCGGGCGCCCGGCGCCCCTGCACACCCGCAAGGGTGGACCTGTATTGACTCATGCTCGTCTCCTTTTCTTACAACTTGCGCGGAAAGTCTAGAAAACGAAGCTGCCAAACAGCTGCCAAATGTCGGATGGCGCCGCAAAATACGTAAATCTACTTAGCGAAAACAGTCCCGCAAAGGACAGTGCGCTCAGGCGGGATCGCGGGCCACGGGCAGGCGCACGAGGGCGCTCAGCCCCCGGCCGGCAACGCCCTCGCGGGCCTCGCCATCGTCCAGCAGCAGCTCGCCGTGGAAGCGCTGCACATAGGCCCGGGCAATGGCCAGGCCCAGGCCCGATCCGTCTGGCGCCAGTGCGGCATCAGGCTGCAAGCGGCTAAAGCGCGCAAAGGCACGCTCGCGGTCCTCGGGTGCAATGCCGGGTCCGTTGTCCTGCACGCGGATCTGCACCCAGGCCCCATCACGCTGCACCGACACATTGATCCGGCCCTGGGCTGGCGTGTAGGCAATCGCGTTGTGTACCAGGTTGGCCAGCAGCTCATAGACCGCGGTGGCGGGGGCCTGTACTGCTGCGGCCATCGCGGCGCCCGGGTCGGCCTCGCCCTCGGCATCGCCCTCAAAATCCTGGCCGCGCACATCGATCCAGCCCAGGTCCTGCTGCTTGTCCAGCGCCAGCGGCAGGTAGGCCAGCACCACCTCGCGCGCCACCGCATTGGCGTCGCAGACCTCGCCCTCCCGCGCCAGCTGGGCGGCAGGCTGGCTGGCATGGGCCAGCGCCAGCAGTTGCTCGGACACGCGGCGGCCGCGCTGCAGCTGCTGGAGCATGCTGCGCAAGCTGGCCTGCACCGCCTCGGGATCGGTCTCGCGCAGCGCATAGGCGGCCTGCGTGCTCAGAATGGCCAGCGGCGTGCGCAGCTGGTGCGAGGCATCGGCCAGAAACTGGCGTTGCTGGGCCAGCGCATCGCGCTGCTGCGCCAGGTGCAGGTTCATCGCATCGACCAGGGGCCGCACCTCGCCGGGCACGGCCTCGGTGGCCAGCGGCTGCAGGTCATCGCTGCGGCGCTGCTGAACGGCCCGGCGCAAGGCCTGGAGCGGCCGCAGGCCCCAGGCCACACCCAGCCACACCACCAGCACCAGGACCAGCAAGGTGCGGCCGTCGCGCAGCAGGCTGTCCCACATCAGGCTGCGCACCGTGCGCTCAATGCCGGCGCTGGTTTGCGCGGTCTGGATCAGCACGCGCCATTCCTGGCCCGACTGGTCATGCAGCACCCGCAGCAGCGCCAGCACCCGCACCGGCTGGTGCTCCACCTCGGCGGCGTACGACACCCGCGTGCCATCCTCTGCGGCGCGAAAAGGGCGGCTGGGGTCGGCCGGGTCATGCGCGGGCTCGGGGAACTGCGCGGCGCCCAGCAGCAGGCGCTGCTGCGTGCCATCGGGGGTCTGCAGCTGCACGCGCAAAAACTTGCGCCGGCTGCTCAGCACCTCGAACATCGAGATGATGTGCAGCGGCTCGTCCAGGCTCAGCTGGCCTTCACTGTCCCAGCGCAGGTTGTCCGACAGCGCCTGGGCCGGCTCCAGCAGGCTCTGGTCATAGGCGCGCTCCAACTCGCGTGCCAGGCTGACGCTGTCGCGCCAGCTGTCGAGCACCAGCAGGCCCATCAGCACAGGCACCAGCACCCACAGCAGGCGCAGACGCAAGCCTTTGGAAGAGCGCAGACGCCAGCGCATGGCAGTCAGGAGGAGAGCGTATGGCCCGGGCCCTTGGGCGCCAGGGTTTCGAGCATATAGCCCAGGCCGCGCACGGTCACGATGTGCACATCGCCGCCAGCCAGTTTGCGCCGCACCCGGTGCAGCACCTGCTCGATGGCATCGGGGCTGACGCTGCTGTCCTGCGGGAAGACCTTGGCCGTCAGCTTGGACTTGCCCACCGGCGCGCCGGTGCGCGCCATCAGGGCCTCCAGCGCCGCATGCTCACGCGGGGTCAGCGCCAGCATCTGCTCGGCCAGCCAGAAGGTGCGGTGGTTGCTGTCGTAGCGCAGCGAACCGCATTGCTGCATGGCCTGCACCCGGCCCTGGCTGCGCCGGTGCAGCGCCGCCAGGCGCGCCTCCAGCTCGGCCACATCGAAAGGCTTGGTCAGGTAGTCATCGGCCCCCCGGTGCAGGCCTTCAACCCGGTCCTGCACCGCCCCTTGCGCGGTCAGCACCAGCACCGGCTCACGCTGGCCCTGGCCGCGCATGGCTGACAGCCAGTCAAAGCCATGCTGGTCGGGCAGCTGCAGATCGAGCACCACCACATCAAAGCGGCCATCGGGCAGCAGGCGCGTGGCCATCGCCGCATGTGCGGCATGCACCGCTTCGATGTTCGATTGCTTGAGGGCGCGCACCAGCCAGGCGGCCATCTCCAGCTCGTCTTCAATCAGCAATATGCGCATGCTTGCTCGCCAGAATTCAGGGGGCTCGGAAAACCGCGATCATACGCCGCTGGGCAGCGGTATCCAGCGCCCCTTGATCACTACTCCTGGATGGGCGATGGAATGCCGGGCGTGGGCACCGGTGGTGGTTGCACCGGGGCGGGGTCTTTGACAGGCGGGGCTTCCGGGTGCCGGGGGTCAATATGCATCAAGGGCTCCTTGCAGATGGTTCTGCGATTGTGCCCAGGCCTGGCAGGGCGCGCTGTCAGCAAACGCCCTGCCGTCACGCCGCAGTCAACGCGCCAGCACTGGCGCCAGCGCCTTGCCGGTATGCGTGCCCGCCTGCACCAGGTCCTCGGGCGTACCGGTGGCCACAATGCGACCACCGGCATTGCCGCCCTCGGGCCCCAGGTCGATCACCCAGTCGGCCTCGGCAATCACATCCAGGTCATGCTCGATCACGACCACGCTGTGGCCGGCATCGACCAGGCGGTGCAGCACATGGATCAGCTTGTCCACATCGGCCATGTGCAGGCCCACGGTGGGCTCATCGAGCACATACAAGGTGTGGGGCGCCTTGTTGCCCCGGCGCGTGATGTCATCGCGCACCTTGGTCAGCTCGGTCACCAGCTTGATGCGCTGCGCCTCGCCACCCGACAAGGTGGGCGACGGCTGGCCCAGGGTCAGGTAGCCCAGGCCCACATCCTGCAGCAGCTGCAGCGGATGGGCGATGCTGGGCATGCTGGCAAAGAACAGCACCGCCTCGTCGACCTCCATCTGCAGCACCTCGCCAATGCTTTTGCCGCGCCAGGTGACCGCCAGCGTTTCGGGGCTGAAGCGGGCGCCATGGCAGACTTCGCAAGGCACTTTCACATCGGGCAGAAAGCTCATCTCGATGGTGCGCATGCCCTGGCCCTCGCAGGCCGGGCAGCGGCCTTCGCCGGTGTTGAAGGAGAAACGCCCGGCCGCATAGCCGCGCGCCTTGGCCTCCAGCGTTTCGGCAAACAGCTTGCGGATCGTGTCCCAAAAGCCGATATAGGTCGCCGGGCAGGAGCGCGGCGTCTTGCCAATCGGCGTCTGGTCCACTTCCAGCACCCGGTCGATGCCCTCAAAGCCCTGCAGGCCCTTGCAGCCCAGGAGCGCCGGGGCCTTGCCGGCATCCATGTCATCGCGCCCGGCCTTGGTGGCGCGCTGGCCGACCCAGGCGGCCACATTGGTGAGAAGCACATCACGCGCCAGCGTGGATTTGCCCGAGCCCGACACCCCCGTCACGGCGACCAGGCGCTTGAGCGGTACCCGCACATCCACGTTCTGCAGGTTGTGCAGATGGGCACCCAGCACCGACAGCCAGTGCAGCGGCGCCATTGCATCGGCACGGGCCGGTGCGGCCAGCGCGGCATTGGCCTGGGCGCTGTCGGCGGCCAGGGCGGCAGCAGCGTCGGCGGCGATCTGCTTTTTGGTGCGCTTTTTTGCGACGGGCGCTGCCTCGTCTGCAGGCGATGACAACACCGCATCGGCCACGCCATGCACCAGGCGGCGCGGCTGGAAGGGGTGGCGCATCGCATGCAGCAGGTAGCGGCCGGTCTGCGAATCGGCCGCATCCATCACATCCTGCGTCGTACCCTGGGCCACCAGGCGGCCGCCGCGCTTGCCGGCGCTGGGGCCGATGTCGATCACATGGTCGGCGCGGCGGATCGTGTCCTCGTCATGCTCCACCACCACCAGCGTATTGCCCTTGGCGCCCAGCTTGTGCAGCGCATTGAGCAGGATATGGTTGTCGCGCGCATGCAGGCCAATCGTGGGCTCGTCGAGCACATAGCAGACGCCTTGCAGATTGCTGCCCAGCTGCGCGGCCAGGCGAATGCGCTGCGCCTCGCCGCCCGACAAGGTGGGCGCGCCCCGGTCCAAGGTCAAATAGCCCAGGCCGACCTCTTCCAGAAAGGCCAGGCGGCTGTGGATCTCAGGCACCAGGTCGCGGGCGATATCGCTTTCGCGGCCCGACAGCACCAGGCCCTCGATCCAGAGCCGCACATCGGTGACCGACAGGCGGGCGATCGACGAGATCGACTGGCCGTGGAACAGCACCGCGCGGGCGGTGGCATTGAGGCGCGTGCCCTGGCAGGTCGGGCAGGTGGTTTCACCCACGTCCTCGGCCTCGGGCTCTTCAAAGCTCTGCTCGCGGCCCCGGTTGTCCTGGCCCATCACCGAGTCGTCATAGACCTTGCGCTGGTCCTTGGTCAGCTTGACGCCGGTGCCCACGCAGTCGGGGCACCAGCCATGCTTGCTGTTGTAGGAGAACAAACGCGGGTCCAGCTCGGCATAGCTGGTGGCGCAGACCGGGCAGGCGCGCTTGGTGGAGAACACCTGCAGCTGGCCAATGGCCGCCGTGTCGCTGCCCGCCTGCATCGCCGCTTCCAGGGTGCCGATGGCCGAGAGCACATGCAGCACGCCCTTGCCCAGCTCCAGCGCCGTGGCGAGCTTGTCGCGCAGCAGAGCCTCGTTCTCGGGCCTGATCTCGATGCTGGCCACCGGCAGCTCGACCGTGTGCTCCTTGAAGCGGTCCAGGCGCGGAAAGCCGGTGGTCGGCAGGAACTGGCCATCGACGCGCAGATGGGTGTAGCCACGCGGCCGCGCCCAGTCCGCCAATTCGGTGTACACGCCCTTGCGGGCGACCACCAACGGGGCCATCAAGCCAATGAGCTGGCCCCGGTACTGCGTCATCAGCTGCGCGGCAATGCTCTCGGGGGTTTGCGGCTGCACCGCTGCACCGTCCTTGGTGCAGTGCTGCACGCCCAGCTTCACGTAGAGCAGGCGCAGAAAATGCCAGACCTCGGTCGTGGTGCCCACCGTGGATTTGCGCCCGCCGCGCGAGAGGCGCTGCTCGATCGCTACCGTGGGCGGGATGCCGTAGACCGCATCGACCTCGGGGCGGCCCGCCGGTTGCACGATGGAGCGCGCATAGGCGTTGAGCGACTCCAGGTAGCGGCGCTGGCCTTCGTTGAACAGGATGTCAAACGCCAGGGTCGATTTGCCCGAGCCCGACACGCCGGTGACGACGTTGAACTTGCCGCGCGGAATGTCCACGCTCAGGTTCTTCAGGTTGTGCTCCTTGGCATTGATGATCTGGATGCTGTTGCCCGGCCCGGGCAGCGCCGCAGCTTGCGCTGCAGGCGCCAGCGCATAGGCCGGCCGCTGCTCGCGCACCTCGTGGGGCTGGCCGTCGCCGCGCTCACCCAGCATGGCCAGCTCGTAATCACGCAGCGCCTGTGCGGTGTAGGAGCGGCCGGACTTGCGCACCTCCTCGGGCGTGCCCTCTTCCACGACCTTGCCGCCGTCTTCGCCAGCATCGGGGCCCAGGTCGATCAACCAGTCGCTGGCACGGATCACATCCAAGTTGTGCTCGATGACGATCAGCGAATGGCCGGCTTCGAGCAGCTTGCGCAGTGCGCGCATCAGCTTGGCAATGTCTTCAAAATGCAGGCCGGTGGTGGGCTCGTCAAACAGGAACAAGGTGCCCTTGCGCGCCAGCGTTTGCTTGGATTTGGAGGCGCTCTTGGCGGCCTCGGCCAGAAAACCGGCGAGCTTGAGGCGCTGGGCCTCGCCACCCGACAAGGTCGGCACCGGCTGGCCGAGCTTCACATACTCCAGGCCCACATCGACGATGGGCTGCAGCGCACGGATCACCTCGCGGTCCTTGGCGAACAGCGCAGCCGCCTCGCTGACAGTCAGCTCCAGCACATCGGCAACGTTCATCAAACGGCCATCGCGCTCGATGCGCACTTCCAGAATCTCGGCGCGGTAGCGCTTGCCGTCGCAATCGGGGCAGCGCAGGTAGACGTCGGAGAGGAACTGCATCTCCACATGCTCAAAGCCCGAGCCGCCGCAGGTCGGGCAGCGGCCATCGCCGCTGTTGAAGCTGAACTTGCCGGCGGTATAGCCGCGCTGCAAGGACAGCGGCGCAGTCGCAAACAGCTCGCGCACCGCATCCCAGGCGCCCACATAGCTGACCGGGTTGGAGCGCGCGGTCTTGCCAATCGGTGACTGGTCGACAAAGACGATGTCGGACAGATGGTCGGCCCCCAGCAGGCGCTGGTGCGCGCCAGCCAGCTCGGTGGGCTTGCCAAAATGGCGCATCAAGGCGGGGGCCAGCACATCCTGGATCAGGGTGGACTTGCCCGAGCCCGACACGCCGGTGACCACCACCATGCGCTGGAGCGGAAAATCCACCGACACGTTTTGCAGGTTGTGCTCGGTGGCACCTTCCAGAATCAGGCGTGGCGTGCTCTCGGTCACCATGCGCTTGGCACCCATGCCCACCTGCTTGCGGCCGCCCAGATAGGCGCCAGTCAAGGTATCGGCATGGCGCAGTTCAAGAGGGCTGCCATCAAACACAATCTGGCCCCCCTTCTCGCCCGGGCCCGGGCCCATGTCGATCATGCGGTCGGCGGCAAACATCACCGCCGGGTCGTGCTCCACCACCACCAGGGTATTGCCCGCATCGCGCAAGCGCTTCATCGCCACGATGATCCGTTCCATATCACGCGGGTGCAGGCCGATCGAAGGCTCATCGAGCACAAACAAGGTGTTGACCAGCGAGGTGCCCAGCGCCGTGGTCAGGTTGATGCGCTGCACCTCGCCACCACTCAAGGTGCGGCTCTGGCGGTCCAGGGTCAGGTAACCAATGCCGACATCGCAGAGGTAGAGTAGGCGGTTGCTGATTTCTTCATGCAGCAGGCGCAGCGCCTGCGCGTCGCCATCGTTGCTGCGGCGGATATCCATGCTGGCAAAGAACTGGCGCAGCCGCACAATCGGCAGCAGCATCAGGTCGTGCAGGCTCAGGCCTGGCAAGGCTTCGAGCTGCTCGCGGCTCCAGGCCACACCGCGCGGCATGAAGCGCTGGGCCGGCGGCAGGGCCGCATCGGCGTCGGCCTTCGATCCCACGCGCCACAGCAGGCTCTCGGTCTTGAGGCGTGCACCGCCACAGACCGGACAAGGCGTGTAGCTGCGGTACTTGGACAGCAAGACGCGGATATGCATCTTGTAGGACTTGGTTTCCAGGTACTCGAAATAGCGGCGGATGCCATACCACTGGCGGCTCCAGTTGCCGTCCTTGTAGCCCTCTTCGCCATGGATGACCCAGTCCTTCTGCGCCTCGGTCAGCTTGGCCCAGGCGGTATCGCGGGGAATGCCCTGCGCCTCGGCATGGCGCATCAGATCGTCCTGGATCTCTTTCCAGGCCGGCGTCTGGATCGGCTTGATCACGCCGGTGCGCAAGGTCAGCTTGTCGTTGGGAATCACCAGGCCCCAGTCCACGCCAATGACCCGGCCAAAGCCTCGGCAGGCATCGCAGGCGCCCACGGCCGAGTTGAACGAGAACATCGACGGCGTCGGCTCGCGGTAGCGCAGGCCGCTTTCCGGGCAGTGCAGACCGGCAGAGAACTTCCACAGCGCGGGATCGGCGACGTTGCCGTCCGCATCGGCCTCGGCGATGGCATACACCGTCATCTGGCCGCTGCCGCGCTTCAAGGCCACCTCGATGGCCTCGATCACGCGCGCCTTCTCGGCCTTGCTGAGGCGAAAGCGATCCGCCACCACATCGAGCAGCTTGACCCGCTGGGGCGCCTCTGCCGCAGCCTGCTTGCCGGCCTTGGGCTTTTTCTTGCTGCTGTCCACGGCAGCGGCATGGCGCACCACATCGACCTCGCGCTCGGCCTGCACCTTGGTAAAGCCGCTGGCCGACAGCCACTGCTCGACCTGCTCGGCACTGGTGTTGGCCGGCAGCTCGACCGGAAAGGTGATCACGATGCGCGGGTCATCCGCCTGGCTGCGCTGCAGCAGCTGCTCGTAAATGCTCTCGGGCGTGTCATGCTGCACCGGCAAGGCGGTCTGCTGGTCGAACAGATGGCCGGCGCGCGCCACCAGCAGCTTCAGGTGGTCGTTGAGCTCGGTCATCGTGCCCACCGTCGAGCGCGAGCTGCGCACCGGGTTGGTCTGGTCAATCGCAATCGCGGGCGGCACACCTTCGACCTTGTCCACGGCCGGCTTGTCCATGCGGTCGAGGAACTGGCGCGCATAGGCGCTGAAGGTTTCAACGTAGCGGCGCTGCCCCTCAGCATACAAGGTATCGAACACCAGGCTGGACTTGCCCGAACCGCTGGGCCCCGTCACCACCGTCAACTCCCCGGTGCGGATATCCAGATCCAGATTCTTGAGGTTGTGCTGACGTGCACCACGGATGCGAATGTTTTCCTGAGACATACCGATGAGCTATCCAGTAATTCGTTGGCGCAGTCCAGCCGCCGGATAAGCAAGCCCCCATGCGCAGTGCCAGGGATGCCCAAACTCGGAAGGCCGACACGACTGCGTGGGGGCAAAATGATCGTGAGCAACCATTCTAGGGAGTTCATTCCTCGGCTGAATCAGCGCGCGGCAAAGCCCTGCAAAACACTGTACATATTTACAGATATCAGCAAATCGGCGATGTATCCTGGCCACACACTTTTCGGCATAAAAAAACCCGCATCCTCTCGAATGCGGGTTGTGAAGCGGAAGGCGCGCTGGGCGCCCAAGGCTTGCTTAGAAGTTGTGGCGGATACCAGCAGCGAAGGTGCTGAAGTCGGCGCCGGAGATACCGGTGGCGTAGCTGGCGTTGGCCTTGTTGTCGACCTTGGTGTAGCCAGCGTACAGCTTGGAGCGCTTGCTCAGGTTGTAGTTGTAGCCCAGGATCAGCTGGCGTGCGCCGCTGTTGCTGACGTCGTCCCACTTGCCAGCCCAGCCGAAGCCAGCGACAAACTCGGAAGCACCCATGGTGTACATACCGGTCACGCGGGCAGCGTTGCGCTTGCCGCGCAGCTCTTCGTCAGAGCGTTGGTAGTAAGCGCCCAGTTGGAAGGCATTGATGGTGTAGTGCGCGCGCAGGCCCAGTTGCTTGTCGCCACCGACCTTGGTGAAGCCTGCACCCAGGGCCAGAGGACCGCTTTCCCAGTTGGCAGCCAGGTCGTAGCCGTTCTTGTCGTTGGTGCCAGCAGCCTTTTCGTGGAACGAAGCAGCGCCTTCAATGGTCAGGCCGCCCAGGAACACGGGGGTGCGGTAGGCGATCTTGTTGGAGTCGCGCATCACGTAGCTGTACAGCGCATCCGACAGCGAACCGGTGTCGTGGTTAGGCTGGTCCAGCACGCCGTAGTCAGCCACTGCGTAGTAGGACTCAGCGGTGAAGGTACCCAGACGCAGCATACCGAAGTTGCCAGCCAGGTTCACTTCGCTTTGGCGGCGGAAGGTCAGACCACCAGCGGAACCGGTGCCCGAGCCGTCATCCGAGTTGAAACCCGATTCCAGCACGAAGCCAGCCTTCAGGCCGCCACCCAGGTCTTCCGTGCCACGGAAACCGATACGCGATGCGTTGTTGAACAGGCCGGTGGTGGACACATCGCCCACCTTTTGGCGTTCCACCGAGGTGTTCACACGGCCATAAACCTGCACGCTGCTTTGAGCCAGTGCAGCGGTAGAGCCAGCAATGGCCAAGGTGGCAATCATCAAACGATTCAGTGAACGCATAGTGTCCTCGGGGATGTAGTCATTAAAAATGGTTGGACGGTGCTGCTGGGGTCCGCACAGGGCAGGTTTCAGCCCGTCACATAATGTTAATTTTAGGCGGCAGTCCCCGAAAAACGCGCTGAATATCTTGCAGTTTTTGCGAGAGTGACGCATCGCTACCACACTTATGTGACACACCCTGGTATTAACCATGAGATACCAAACCGCGCAGAAAAAAACAGCACCCGAAGGTGCTGTTGGGAGGTGAAGGCCACGGGTATCAGGTCATCCGCGTACCCGGGGCCAGCTCGCAGTGCTGAGGTTCAGTCGTTCGCGTAGATATCCACATCCTTGGTTTCACGCACAAACAAGGTTCCGATCACGAAGGTGATGCCGGCGATGATGATCGGGTACCAGAGGCCGTTGTACATATTGCCGGTCTGGGCGACGATCGCGAAGGCCGTCGTCGGCAGCAGACCACCGAACCAGCCATTGCCGATGTGGTAGGGCAGCGACATGGAGGTGTAGCGGATGCGGGTCGGGAACATTTCCACCAGCATCGCGGCAATCGGCCCGTAGACCATGGTCACCAGCAGCACCAGGTAGGTCAGCAGCACCACGGTCAAGACCTTGTTCGTCTTGGCGGGGTCGGCCTTGGCTGGGTAGCCGTCCTTGGCCAGGGTTTCGGCCACTGCCTTCTTGAACGCACCATCCTTGGCCTTCAGATCGTCGCCACTCAGGCCCGCAGCGGCATAGCTGGGGATGGTGTCGTTGCCGATCTTGATGACCGCCGTCGTGCCGGCAGGTGCGGCCTCGGTTTCATAGCTCACTGAGTTGGCGGCCAGCAGTTGCTTGGCCACATCGCAGGAGCTGGTGAACTTGGAGGTACCCGTCGGGTTGAACTGGAAGGAGCACTCGGCCGGGTTGGCCACGACCACCACCTTGTTCTTGGCTTGCGCCGCTGCCAGATCGGGGTTGGCCGCTTCGGTCAGCATCTTGAACACGGGGAAGTAGGTCAGCACGGCCAGCAGGCAGCCCGCCATGATGATGGGCTTGCGGCCGATCTTGTCGGACAGCGCACCAAAGATCACGAAGAACGGCGTTGCGATCAGCAGGGCCACGGCGATCATCAGATTGGCACTGACGGCATCGACCTTGAGCTGCTGCGTCAGGAAGAACAGCGCATAGAACTGGCCGGTGTACCAGACCACGGCCTGGCCGGCAGTCAGGCCGATCAGCGCCAGGATCACGATCTTCAGGTTCTTCCACTGGCCAAACGATTCACGCAGCGGTGCCTTGGAGGTCTTGCCTTCGGCCTTCATGCGCTGGAACGCAGGCGATTCGGACAAGGTCATGCGGATCCACACCGACACACCCAGCAGCAGAATCGACACTAGGAACGGAATGCGCCAGCCCCAGTCATTGAAGGCAGGCTCGCCCATCACGGTACGCGTGCCCAGAATCACCAGCAAAGACAGGAACAGGCCCAAGGTCGCCGTGGTCTGGATCCAGGAGGTGTAGGCCCCGCGCTTGCCGTGCGGTGCATGCTCGGCCACATAGGTGGCCGCACCACCGTATTCACCACCCAAGGCCAGACCTTGCAGCATGCGCAGCACGATCAGGATGATGGGCGCTGCCACGCCAATGCTGGCGTAGTTGGGCAAGATACCGACGATGAAGGTCGATGCGCCCATCAGCAAGATGGTGACCAGGAACGTGTACTTGCGCCCGATCATGTCGCCCAGGCGGCCGAACACCAGCGCGCCAAAGGGGCGCACGATAAAGCCGGCCGCAAAGGCCAGCAACGCAAAGATGAAGGCGGAAGTTGGGTCCAGTCCGGAGAAGAACTGTTTGGCGATGATGGCCGCCAGCGAGCCGTAGAGATAGAAGTCGTACCACTCAAAAACGGTGCCGAGTGACGAGGCGAAGATGACCTTGCGCTCCTCCTTGGTCATCGGCCGTGCTGCTGCACTGGTTGCCATGCTGTTGTCTCCTTGTAGTGTTGCCGCTCTTTTGTTTGGCGGACACTGCATTCTTCAAGCAAGCGCTGACCCAAGTCTGACGGTTTTCCAACACAAGCTTGCAATCTGCTGACAATTCGCTGACAAAATCCAGCGCAACCCGCACAAAGCGTTTTGCGATGCGGAATATCGCTGCACTGCAGCAGCAACCAAGGGAAAGTCCCAGGGCTGGCAAAACCGCTGGGAAAGGTGTTTTCAGCGGCGCTGAAGCCGGAAATCAGCGCTTATCAGCGCTTGGCCAAGCCGGAGGGACGGTCTGCTGCCGCATCCCATTGGCCATCGGCAAACCAGGCATCGCCGTTCAGGTAAGCGCTCAGCATCGGCAGCCCATCCAGGCCCCAGAACAGCTTGTCGTCCAGCACCATGCTGGGCACGCCAAACACGCCGGCGGCCGCCGCCGCATCGGTATTGCTGCGCAAGGCCTGCTTGGCTGCCTGTTCGACCGCATCGCCATGGCGCAGCTGCTCGGCCAAGGTTTGCTCCAAGGCCTGCAGGCGCTGCGCATCCAGCGCATCGGCGCCACCCAGCCAGACATGGCGAAAGATGGCATCGGCGGTGAAACGGTTGATGCAGCCGCCCTGGCCGGTGCGCAAGGCCAGGCGCAGCAAGGGCAAGGGGTTGAAGGGGTGCTGCGCAGGCATTTGCAGACCGCAGCCCAGGCTGTGGCCTAGCCAGCTGGCATGGCGGTAGGTCCATTCGCGCTTGCCGGCAATGCCGGCCGGGCCGGGGTTGGCATGCTGCTGCAGCAGCGCACCCAGCAAGACGGGCCGGTAGCGCACATGCACGCTATGGCCTTGCAGCGCCTGCGGCAGCGCATGGAAGGCCAGCCAGGCGTAGGGAGAGACAAAGTCCAGGTAGAAATCGATGCTTTTCATACCCGGCTCCTCTTAGACCGCCGGCACCAGCGGCCGGCCATTGGTGCCCAGGCCCGCACGGCCCAGCGCCTGCAGCCAGATCTGCTGGCGTTCGGCGGTATCGGCCTTGGACCAGGCGCGGATCTCGTCGATCGAGCGGTAGCAGCCGATGCAGTGGCTGCGGTCGGCATTCATCTTGCACAGCGACACACAGGGCGATGGCACGATATCGGCGTAATCGGCCGCAAAGGCACCGGTGACGCGCACCTGCTTGGTGCGGGCTGCCAGCGGTGCGGGCGAGGCCACGGGCAACTCCACCGGCTTGTCCACTTGTTCTGTCATGCCGCCTCCTTGACCACATCGGCCACCGGCGCGCCGGTCAGCGCTTCCAGATCGGCCGGCGCCAGCGCAAATACGCCGCTCGGGTGGCCTGCAGCGGCCCAAATCTGTTCAAAGCGGAACAGCTCGCGGTCGATCAGGGTAACGGGCTTGGTCACATGGCCAACCGGCGAGACACCGCCAATCGCAAAGCCGGTGCGGGCTTTGACAAAATCCGCATCCGCGCGCCCTACCGAGCCGACCAGCGCCGCCACCTTGGTCTCGTCCACGCGGCAGTCACCCGAGGTGATGACCAGCACGCAGGCATCATCGATCTTGCGGCGAAAAATAATGCTCTTGGCGATCTGGCCCAGCGCAATGCCCAGCGCATCGGCGGCCTCCTGGGCCGTGCGCGCTGAGACTTCCAGCATCTGCGGCCCATGCGGATGGCCCTTGTCCTGCAGCACCCTGGCTACCCGCTGCACCCCTTCGGGCAGGCTCAGCAACTCCGCTCCACACATGGTTCAACTCCTTGTTAAGCGACGATTGTGCCGTTTAGCAGGCTCCGCTGCAGCGCAGCGGGCATTCGCGAGCCCGCGCTGGGCGATCAACCCGCGCGCTTGTTCATCAGCGCCACGGCCACGCGCGAGTTGGGCTTGCGCTGCAAAAAGTCGCTGATGTAGATGCCCGCATCGACGAGCTTGTCCAGGTCAATGCCGGTCTCGATGCCCATGCCATGCAGCATGTAGACCAGGTCTTCGGTGGCGACATTGCCGGTCGCGCCCTTGGCATAGGGGCATCCGCCCAGGCCGGCGATGGACGACTGGAAGTTCCAGATACCCAGCTCCAGCGACGCCAAGGTGTTGGGCAGCGCCTGGCCATAGGTGTCGTGGAAATGCCCGCTCACTTGGTCCAGATTGAAATACTGCAAGGTCGCTTCCAGCGCCTTTTGCACCTTGATCGGTGTGCCCACGCCGATGGTGTCGGCCACATCGACGCGCTCGACGCCAATGCCCTTCATCAGCTCGGCCAGGTAGGCCACGCGCGAAGGCGCAATCTCGCCCTCATACGGGCAGCCCACGGTGCAGCTCATCGCGCCGCGCACCGCAATGCCGGCGGCCTTGGCCGCTTCCACCACCGGCGCAAAGCGCTCGATGCTCTCGGCAATCGAGCAGTTGATATTGCGCTGGCTGAAGGCTTCGCTGGCCGCGCCAAACACCACGATCTCATCGGGCTGGGAGGCCACGGCCGCTTCATAGCCTTTCATGTTCGGGGTCAGCACCGAATAGCGCACACCGGCCTTACGCGCCAGCCCCGCCATCACCTCGGCGTTGTCACCCATCTGCGGCACCCATTTGGGGCTGACAAAGCTGGTGACCTCAATCTCGGTCAGGCCCGCATCCTGCAGGCGCTGGGTCAGCTCGATCTTGACGGCCGCCGGCACCGGCGATTTCTCGTTCTGCAGGCCGTCGCGCGGGCCGACATCAATCAATTGGACTCGTTGGGGGTAGCGGGCCATGGGGTGTCTCCTGGGGTATTTCTTAAAAACGGGGGCGGAATCAGTATCCGCGATCGGCATAGACCATACCGCCAGGCTTCTCTCCGGCGGCAAAGGCCTGGAGCTTGTGCAGGATCTGCTGCAGAGTCTCTTCGGGCAAGGTGCGGGCGGAGCTGTGCGGCGTGATGCGGATCTGCGGCTGCTGCCAGAACGGGTGCTCGGCGGGCAGGGGCTCGGTGCGGAACACATCCAAGGTGGCACCAGCCACCTGCCCACTGTCCAGCGCGGCCAGCAGGTCGGCGTCGACCAGGTGCGCGCCGCGCGCCACATTGACCACATAGGCGCCCGGCTGCAACTGTGCCAGCAGGCCGGCATCGATGATGTTCTCGGTCTGCGCGGTCAGCGGCAGCAGGTTGACGAGGATACGCGTAGCACGCAGAAAGTCCGGCAGCTGCGCCATGCCCTCAAAGCACTGCACACCGGCGATCTGCTTGGGCGAGCGGCTCCAGCCGCGCACCGGAAACGCAAACTGCGCCACCGCCTGGGCCACGCGCTCGCCCAGCACACCCAGGCCCATCACGCCGACGGGAAAATCGCTGCGCAAACGCAAGGGCTGCTGGGCCCAGATGCCGGCGCTTTGCTGCGCCCGGTACGGCGCCAGATCGCGGAAATGGTCGACGACCGCATGGCAGACATACTCGGCCATCTGCACGGCCATGCCGGCGTCTTCGAGCCGCAGCACCGGCACGCCGGGGGGCAGCTGGCGCGCAAACAGCGCATCGACGCCAGCGCCCATGTTGAAGATCGCCTTGAGGCCCGCGCCTTGCTCGTCGAACAGCTGCTGCGGCGGCTTCCAGACCAGCGCGTAATCGGCCTGGGCCATGCCGGGTGTCCAGCCGCAGGCTTGGGCCTGGGGAAGGTGCAGGCGAATCGCATCCAGCCAGGGCTGCAGCTCATCGCTGTCGGTGTAGACGAGAATTTTCATGGCCGGCATTTCAGCACAGAAAAGGGTGCTGCGCCGTCACAGACAGCGCAGCGGCCCTGTCAGGCGGCAGCGACCTGCAGCTTGAGCAGTTCGGCGCCCTCAGTCACCTGGTCACCCGGCGCAAACAGCAGCTCCAGCACCTCGCCATCGGCCGGGGCGGCAATCGTGTGCTCCATCTTCATCGCCTCCATCACCGCCAGCGGCTGGCCCTTGCTGACCTTGTCACCGGCCTTGACTGCAAACGACACCACCTTGCCCGGCATCGGGGCCGTCAGGCGCCCGCCTTCGCTGCCGGCCTCACCGGCATGGGCCAGCGCATCGATTGCGGTGATCTCGGCCGCGCCGCGCGGGGCGAACACATGCACCACCTCGCCCTGCTGCCAGGTCTGCACCTGGTCACGCTGGCCGTTGAACTGCAGCTCCACGAGCTCGCCGTTGGGGCTGAACTGCAGCGGGCCCGTGGCATCGCCCACCGTCAGCACCAGGCCAGCGGCCTCGTAGCGCAGCGCCGCCTGCAGCTTGTCGCCGCCAAACTCGAAGTCAAAGCGGCGCTCGGTCACGCCATGCGATTGCCAGCCATCGCGGCGGCTGAAGGGGTCGTGGCTCTCGGTAGCGCGCTCCTGCAGCAGCTCGGCCACCACGGCAGCGGCCGCAGCGGTATCCAGGCCCAGGCCGCGTTGTTTGAACAGCAGGGTCTCTTCGCGCTGGATCAGCGCCGTATCGAGCTTGGCCTGGCCAAACGAGGGCGTGGCCAGGATATGGCGCAGGAACTGCACATTGGTCTGCAGGCCGACAATGCGCACCGCAGCCAGCGCCGCATCCAGCCGCGCCAGCGCCTGGGCGCGGTCTGCGCCGTGGACGATAAGCTTGGCGATCATGCTGTCGTAGAAGGGGCTGATGGCATCGCCTTCGCGCACGCCATCGTCAATGCGCACATCGCTGATTGCAAAACTGCTGCAGTCGGGCTTGCGGTAGACATGCAAGGTGCCGGTGGCGGGCAGGAAGTTGTTGTCCGGGTTCTCGGCGCAGATGCGCGCTTCGATCGCGTGGCCGCTGATCTTGAGCTCCGCCTGCTGCTTGGGCAGCGGCTGGCCATTGGCCACCAGCAGTTGCCACTGCACCAGGTCTTCGCCGGTGATGGCCTCGGTCACCGGGTGCTCGACCTGCAGGCGCGTGTTCATCTCCATGAAGTAGAACTTCATCGCCTCGGGTTGGTCGTAGCCGCCGGGCTGCTCGACGATGAATTCCACCGTGCCCGCGCCCACATAGCCCACGGCCTTGGCAGCGGCGACCGCCGCCTCGCCCATCTGCTGGCGCAGCGCAGCGGTCATGCCGGGCGCAGGGGCTTCTTCCAGCACCTTCTGGTGGCGGCGCTGCACCGAGCAGTCGCGCTCGAACAGGTAGACGCAATTGCCCTGGGTGTCACCAAACACCTGGATCTCGATATGGCGGGGGCGCAATACGTATTTCTCAATCAGCACCGCATCATTGCTGAAGCTGTTGATGGCCTCGCGCTTGCAGGACTCCAGCGCGGCCGCAAAGTCCTCGCTCTTTTCCACCAGGCGCATGCCCTTACCACCGCCGCCAGCGCTGGCCTTGATCAGCACCGGGTAGCCGATGCGGTCGGCCTCCGCGTGCAGCATGGCCGGGTCCTGGCCGGCGCCATGGTAGCCAGGCACCAGCGGCACGCCGGCCTTTTCCATCAGCTGCTTGGATTCGGCCTTCAGGCCCATCGCACGGATGGCATTGGCAGGCGGTCCGATGAACACCAGGCCCGCAGCGGCGCAGGCCACGGCAAAGTCTTCGTTCTCGCTCAAGAAACCGTAGCCGGGGTGGATGGCCTGGGCGCCGGTGGCCTTGGCAGCTTCGATGATGCGCTCCCAGCGCAGGTAGCTGTCCTTAGGGGCGCTGCCACCGATGTGCACGGACTCATCGCAGGCGGCCACATGCTTGGCATGGGCGTCAGCATCGGAATAGACGGCCACAGTCTTGACGCCCATGCGGCGGGCGGTAGCGGCGACGCGGCAGGCAATCTCACCACGGTTGGCGATCAAAATTTTCGAGAACATAGAACAATCTCCTCAGTCTTCTTCCCTGACCCCGGCCCGCCTTTGCAAGCCCCCGGTCAATATCGTTGGTGATCCGCGCCCGTGGCGGCCAAGGCCACCGGCTCTTCATGGCCCAGCCACCGGCGAATCCGGCGCACCACGGCCCGCAAAAACTTCCACAACACCCAGGTCATCACCCACATCAGCACCAGCACCACGGCCAGCGCCAGCGCAAACACCAGCGGGTGGTTGATGGCCAGCCACACCGCACCGATCGAGATCCCGTCTTCGACCAGGCTGGCGCCCCAGTTGGAGAAAGGCTCCGGGCTGGTGTTGATGGCCGCGCGCGTCGTGGTCTTGGCCACCTGGCTGCTCAGCGCCAAGGTGCCGCCCATCAGGGCTGCCGCCGTGGCCATCGTCGCGTTGTCGGTGCCAAACACGCTGGCCGCCAATGCCGCACCCGCTGGCACCCGCACCACGCTTTGCACCGCATCCCAGACCGAATCCACGCCGGGGATCTTGTCGGCAAAGAACTCGACAAACAGCAGCGCGCCGCTGATGAACAGGATCACCGGCTGCTGCAGCACCGTCAGCCCACCGGGCAGCTGCAGCACGCCGGTGGCGCCCAGCATGCCCGTCACAAACACCACCGCGTAGAGCCGAAAGCCACTGGCCCAACCGAGCGCAGCCGCCAAGGCCATCAGCTGGCCCCAGTCCCACTGCGCCATGGCCTGGCCCATCTGGCCGGCCACCTGGCCGACCTGGTCGGCCGCCTGCCCCACCGTGTGCGCGGTGTCCTTGTCCAGATGCAGGCCGATGCCGTGCAGCCAGTTGACGATGGTGTTCCAGATATCCATGGTGGTGCTCCTCAGTGCCAGTCAGCAAACGCGCTGTTTATAGCGCCAATGCCCGCTTGCTGTCTGCCATCCAAGGCCGCGTTAGGGCTGCATCAGCCTCCCAGCCAGCTGGGTTTGCGTTTGTTCAAGAAGGCCTGCACGCCTTCCTTGCCTTCGGCGCTGGCGCGGATGTCGGCAATGCCGGCCACCGTCTCTGCGATCAGTGCCTCGTCCACCTCGCGGCCGGCCACATCGAGCACCAGCTTTTTGCAGGCCTGCACCGCGGCCGGGCTGGCGCTCAGCAAGTGCTTGAGCAGGCCGTCGACGGCGCTGTCCAGCGCCTCGGCCTCCACCACCTGGTGCACAAAGCCGCTGCGCAGCGCTTCGGCGGCGTCAAAGCGCTCACCGGTCAGAAAGTAGCGGTGCGCCGCACGCGGGCCCATCGCGCGGATCACATAGGGGCTGATCGTGGCCGGGATCAGGCCGATCTTCACCTCGCTGAGGCAAAAACCGGCGTGGCTGGCCGCCACGGCCATGTCGCAGCAGGCCACCAGGCCCATGCCGCCGGCATAGACATCGCCCTGCACCCGCGCAATCGTCGGCTTGGGGCAGGTGTAGATCACGCGCAGCATCTCGGCGAGCTTGCCGGCATCGACCAGGTTCTCCTCACGGGTGTAGTCGGCCATGGCGCGCATCCAGTTCAGGTTGGCGCCAGCGCAGAAGGCCGGGCCTTCGGCGGCCAGCACCACGGCGCGGACCTGGGCCTGCGCACCCACCCAGCTGAAGGCGCGGGTGATGTCGGCAATCACCTCATCGCTGAAGGCATTGCGCACATCGGGCTGGGTCAGGGTGATGGTGGCCACCGGTCCAGCGGCTTCGACGGTCAGAAATGTGCTTTTCATGGTGTCCTCTCTGTCTCAGGGCCTTACATGCGGAAGACGCCGAACTTGGTGTCCTCGATCGGTGCATTGCGGGTGGCGGCCAGGCCCAGCGCCAGCACGCGGCGGGTGTCTGCCGGGTCGATGACGCCGTCATCCCACAGGCGTGCCGAGGCGTAGTAGGGGTGGCCCTGGTCCTCGTACTGCTGGCGGATGGGCGCCTTGAAGGCCTCTTCCTCCTCCGCCGTCCAGGCGCCGCCCCGGCCCTCGATGCCATCGCGCTTGACCGTGGCCAGCACGCTGGCCGCCTGCTCGCCGCCCATCACGCTGATGCGCGCGTTCGGCCACATCCACAGGAAGCGCGGGCTGTAGGCGCGGCCACACATGCCGTAGTTGCCGGCACCAAAGCTGCCGCCGATGATGATGGTGAACTTGGGCACGCTGGCCGTGGCCACCGCCGTCACCAGCTTGGCGCCATGGCGGGCAATGCCCTCGTTCTCGTACTTGCGACCGACCATGAAGCCGGTGATGTTCTGCAGGAAGACCAGCGGAATCTTGCGCTGGCAGCACAGCTCGATGAAGTGCGCGCCCTTGACGGCCGACTCGCTGAACAGAATGCCGTTGTTGGCGATGATGCCCACTTCCATGCCCTCGACCCGGGCAAAGCCGCAGACCAGGGTGGCGCCAAAACGGGCCTTGAACTCGTCAAAATCGCTGCCATCGACAATGCGGGCAATGATTTCGCGCACATCAAAGGGCTTGCGCGTATCGACCGGGATCACGCCATACAGCTCATCGGCCGGGTAGGCCGGTGCCTGCGGTGCCTTGTCAGCCGCATTGGGCTGCTTGGCCTTGTTCAGGTGGCTCACGGCCTTGCGGGCCAGCGCCAGCGCATGGGTGTCGTTGTCGGCCAGGTGGTCAGCCACGCCCGACAGGCGCGTGTGCACATCGCCGCCGCCCAGGTCTTCGGCACTCACCACCTCGCCGGTCGCAGCCTTCACCAGCGGCGGGCCACCCAAAAAGATCGTGCCCTGGTTCTTCACGATGATGGACTCGTCGCTCATCGCCGGCACATAGGCGCCGCCAGCGGTGCAGGAGCCCATGACCACAGCGATCTGCGCAATGCCCTGGGCCGACATATTGGCCTGGTTGTAGAAGATGCGGCCAAAGTGCTCGCGGTCGGGGAAGACCTCGTCCTGGTTGGGCAGGTTGGCGCCGCCCGAATCGACCAGGTAGATGCAGGGCAGGCGGTTTTGCGCGGCCACTTCCTGGGCGCGCAAATGTTTTTTTACCGTCATCGGGTAGTAGGTACCGCCTTTGACCGTGGCATCATTGCACACGATCATGCAGTCCACGCCACTGACCCGGCCCACGCCGGCGATCAAGCCCGCACCCGGTGCATCGTTGTTGTACATGTTCAGCGCAGCCAGCGGCGCCAGCTCCAAGAAGGGCGTGCCGGGGTCCAGCAGCATCTGCACGCGGTCACGCGGCAGCAGTTTGCCCCGGCCCAGGTGCTTGGCACGGGCGGCTTCACCACCGCCTTGCGCCACCTTGGCAGACTGGGCCCGCAGGTCCTCCACAATGCTGCGCATGGCTTGCGCATTGGTCTGAAAATCTGCCGACCGGGCATTCAGCTGGGTTGCGAGTTTGCTCATGCTTGTCCTCTTCAATGTTCTAGCGTTCCGTTCAGAAACGCGTTTTCTTTAAAAATAGTCTGCTGCCAAACGAATCCGCACCATGCACACCGTCGAAACCGTCCTGCTCGTCCTGATGATCGGTGCCGTCACCGGCATCATTGCGCGCTACATCCGGGCCATTCCGCTGCCGCTGATCCAGATCATGCTGGGCGCGGCGCTGTCCTGGCCACAAAAAGGCCTGCATATCGATTTCGACCCCGGCCTGTTCATGCTGCTGTTCATTCCGCCGCTGCTGTTTGCCGACGGTTGGCGCATTCCCAAGCGCGAGTTCTTTGCGCTGTACCGCCCTATTTTGCGGCTGGCCTTCGGCCTGGTGCTGTTTACCGTGATTGGCCTGGGCTACCTGATCCACTGGATGATTCCGGAGATCCCGCTGACCGTTGCCTTTGCGCTGGCCGCCGTGATATCGCCCACCGATGCGGTGGCCGTATCGGCCATCACGCGCAACCTGGGCATGCCGGCCCACACCATGCATGTGCTCGAAGGCGAATCGCTGCTCAATGATGCCTCGGGCCTGGTGGCGCTGAAATTTGCCATCGCCGCCACCTTGACCGGCCTGTTCTCCTGGACCCAGGTCACGCAGGAGTTTTTGTGGATCGCACTGGGCGGCCTGGGCGTGGGCGCTGCGGTGGGCTGGGGCTTCAGCTACCTGCGCGATACCGTCACCCGCCGCCTGGGCGATGTGGCGGCCACCCAGATGGTGCTGCTGCTGGTGCTGCTGCCCTTTGCGGCCTACCTGCTGGGCGAAAAGATTGGCGTCTCCGGCATTCTGGCGGCCGTGGCTGCGGGCGTGGCCACCAATTTTGGCGACCTGAACCGGGCCGACTACATCTCCGAGCGCATGCAGACCGCCGGTACCTGGGCGATGGTCGAATCGGCCTTCAATGGCGCGATCTTCCTGCTGCTGGGTCTGCAGCTGCCGTCGATCATCGGCGTGACCTTGCGCGATGCCGGCCATGACTGGTGGATTCTGGTGGGCTATGTCGCCATCATCTCGATCGCGCTTTTGGCGCTGCGCTGGATCTGGTTGATGCTGGGCGTCAGCCGCAGCCTGCACAAGGCCCACCAGGCCGGCAAGCTGGTCAAAAAACCCGACCTGTGGCTGAACCTGGCCACGACCCTGGCGGGCATCCGTGGTGCGGTCACGCTGGCCGGTGCGCTGTCGGTGCCGCTGCTCTTGAACAACGGCCAGCCGTTTCCGGCACGTGACATGCTGATCTTTCTGGCCACCGGCACCATCTTGTTCACCCTGGTGATCGGCAGCATCGGCCTGCCACTGGTGCTGCGCCGCGTGCAGGCGGTGAGCGAGCCCGAATCGGTGCGCGAAGAGCGCCAGGCGCGCATTGCAGCCTGCCGCGCTGCGATCAACAGCCTGGCGATGAGCGACGACGATGCCGCCCAGCAGCCCACCGAATGGCAGGCCCAGCAGCATGAAATCGAAGGCCGCATTGCGCGCGAGTACCGCAACCGTATCGACCTGCTGGATGAAGAGCGCACGCCCGAAACCGCCGAGGTGCAAGACCTGGCCACGCCCGACGCGGTGCAGGAGCGCCGCCTGCGCTATGTGGCTGAGCTGGAGATGCGGCTCAACTGCATCAAGGTCGAGCGCCACACCATCTACGCCGAGCGGCACAACAACCGCATCAACGACGAATCGCTGCGCAGCCTGGTCCAGGAGCTGGACCTGAGCGAGATCACCTTGCGCAAGCGCCTGGAAGTGGCCCGCCGCGCCGCCGCCAAGCAAGCTGCCAAGCTGGAAGGGCATTGATCGTTCAGGCGGGTGCTGCATGGCGGCGCTCTGCGCGGTTCAGGCCGTCTTGCTCACATCCAGCTTCAGCGATTCGATCATCGCCTCGCGGATCTTGAACTTCTGGATCTTGCCGGTCACCGTCATCGGGAAGGCCTCGACAAACTCGATGTAGCGCGGCACCTTGTAATGGGCCACCCGGCCCTTGCAGTAGCTGCGCAGCGCCTCGGCATCCAGGCTTTGGCCGGCCTTGACGATGACCCAGGCGCAGAGCTCCTCGCCAAAGCGGCTGTCGGGCACGCCCACCACCTGCACATCCTGCACCTGCGGGTGGGTGTAGAGGAACTCCTCGATCTCGCGCGGGTAGATGTTCTCACCACCCCGGATCACCATGTCCTTGATGCGGCCGACGATGTTCACATAGCCGTCGGCATCCATCGTGGCCAGGTCGCCGGTGTGCATCCAGCCATCGCCATCGATGGCCTCGCGCGTCTTGGCCTCATCACCCCAGTAGCCATGCATGACGGAGTAGCCGCGCGTGCAGAGCTCACCGGATTGGCCCGGGGCCACGGTCTCGCCGGTCTCGGGGCTGACGATCTTGACCTCCAGGTGCGGATGCACCTTGCCGACGGTGGACACGCGCCTGTCCAGCGGCGTGTCGGTCGAGCTTTGGCAGCTGACCGGGCTGGTCTCGGTCATGCCGTAGGCGATGGTGATCTCGGACAGATGCATCTGGCTGACCACGCGCTTCATCACCTCGATCGGGCAAGGCGAGCCGGCCATGATGCCGGTGCGCAGACTCGACAGGTCGAACTCGGCAAAGCGCGGGTGGTCCAGCTCGGCAATGAACATCGTGGGCACGCCATGCAGGCCGGTGCAGCGCTCGGCCTGCACCGTCTCCAGCACGGTCAGCGCATCAAAGCCGTCATTGGGGTAGACCATGGCCGCGCCATGCGTCATGCAGGCCATATTGCCCAGCACCATGCCAAAGCAGTGGTAGAGCGGCACGGGGATGCAGAGCCGGTCTTCTTCCGAGAGCTTCATCGCCTCGCCAATGAAATAGCCGTTGTTGACGATATTGCGGTGGGTCAGCGTGGCGCCCTTGGGGAAGCCCGTGGTGCCACTGGTGAACTGGATATTGATCGGGTCGTAGGGCGTCAAAGTGGCGCCGATCTGCGCGACCTGCGGGTCGGCCGCATCACCGCTGGCGATAAAGCGCGAAAAGCGCTGCATGCCTGCCTGCTCCTGGCCCTGGCCTGCGACATCGATCCAGACCACCAGGCGCAGATCGGGCAAGGCCTCAATCTGCAGCGCAGCGCTGGCCTGGGTTTCCAGCTCAGGCGCCAGTGCGCGCACCATGCCCAGGTAGTCGCTGGTCTTGAAGCGCTCCATCACAAACAGCGCCTTGCACTGCACCTTGTTCAGCGCATAGGCCAACTCCGAGGTGCGGTAGGCCGGGTTGATGTTGACGAGGATGATGCCCACATGGGCGGTGGCCAGCTGCAGCAGCACCCATTCCACATTGTTGTGCGACCAGATCCCCACCCGGTCGCCCTTGGCGATGCCAGCGCGCAGCAAGGCGCTGGCCAGTTGCTGCGATTGCTCCAGCAGCTGCTGGTAAGTAAGGCGCAGGCCCTGGTGGCGGCTGATGAGCGCATCGCGCGCGCCAAAGCGCGCTGCCGTCTCGCTCAGCTGCTGGCCGATGGTCTTGTTGAGCAGGCGCGGCTCGCTGGCGCCCCGTGCATAGCTGCTGGTCAATCTGGTCTCGCTCATGGTGTCTCCTGTCCGCCGCCCAACCAGCCGGGTCGGCGGCCCTGTTCCTTGTCTTTCAGGATACGCGAGCGTGCCGCGCAAATGATGGCAGGATGGTTGCAAATGTCGCCAGTACAATGGCTCTGCTTGGCGCTTTTTAAACCCCACCCTCCATGCCCAAACCGCTGCCCTCCTCTGCCGTCGTGCACCACCCCGCCGTTACGCCCATGGCCTTTGTCCGGGCCATCGCGCGGGCCTACCAGCACCGGGGGCTGAGTGCGGACCGCGCGCTGCAATTGGCGCAAATCGATCCCTTGGCGGTCGAAAAAGACGGCCCCGGCATCACCGCCCTGCAGTTTGAAACGCTCTCGGATGCGGCGATGCAGGAGCTGGACGATGAGGCGCTGGGCTGGTTCAGCCGGCGCCTGCCCTGGGGCAGCTATGGCATGCTGGCGCGCGCCTCGCTCACCAGCCCCAACCTGGGGGTGGCGCTCAAGCGCTGGTGCCGCCACCACGGCCTGCTCACCGATGACCTGGCGCTCAGCCTGCAGGTGCAGGGCGAGACGGCCACGGTCGAGATCATTGAGCACACGGGCCTGGGCGAGCTGCGCGAGTTCTGCCTGGTGTCCATGCTGCGCAATATGCATGGGCTGTCGAGCTGGTTTGTCGACTCGTCGCTGCCGTTGTTCAAGGTGAGTTTTCCGTTCGAGGCGCCGGCCCATGCCGATGTGTATGCGCTGCTCTTCCCCGGCGATGTGCAGTTTGGCGCGCCAGTCACCCGCATGCAGTTTGATGCGCGTTATCTCGCCTTGCCAATTGCCCGCGATGAGGCCGCCTTGCAGCGCATGCTGCAGCGCGCGCTGCCGCTGACCGTGCGCCCCTACCGGCGCGACCGGCTGATGGTGCAGCGCGTGCGCCAGCTGCTGGCCGCCGACCCCTCGGCGATGCACAGCGCCGACAGCCTCTCGGCCAAGCTGCACCTGTCGCTGCGCACCCTGCACCGCCAGCTCAAGGACGAGGGTGCATCGCTGCAGGCCCTGAAGGACGAGGTGCGGCGCGAACGCTCGCTGACCCTGCTGCACCGCAGCAATCGCCCCATCAAGCAGATCGCGCAGCTGGCCGGCTTCAGCAACGACAAGAGCTTTATCCGGGCCTTTCGCACCTGGATGGGCATGTCCCCGGCCGAATACCGCAAGAGCACCCGGCCGCCGGCCTGAGGCGGAGCGGATGTTGGCCTGAGACCGGCCCGATTTGCAACCTGGCTGACACCTGCAGGGCAGCCGCTGGCGTCCATTCGTGCCAAGATGGCGGCACAACATCGGATGGAGACTTGCCGTGATCGAGCTGTACCACTGTGTGAGCGCGCGCTCGTTCCGCGCGCTATGGATGCTGGAAGAGCTGGGCCTGCCCTACCGGCTGCAGATGCTGCCCTTTCCACCCCGCGCACTGGCCAAGCACTACCTGGCACTCAACCCCCTGGGCACCGTGCCCTTTCTGGTCGATGGCGACACGCGCATGACCGAGTCGTCCGCCATCTGCCAGTACCTGGCCAGCCGCGACCCCGCGCAGCGCCTGGAGGTGCAGCCCAGCGACCCCGCCTATGGCAGCTACCTGAACTGGCTGTACATGTCCGATGCGACCTTGACCTTTCCGCAGACCCTGGTGCTGCGCTACCAGTTCTTCGAGCCCGCCGTGCGGCGCCAGCCCCAGGTCGCCCAAGACTACGAGCGCTGGTTTCTGGGCCGGCTGCGCGCACTGGAGACCGCTGCCCAGGCGATGCCGGCCGACCTACCCTACCTCTGCGCAGGCCGCTTCACTGCTGCCGATGTGGCCGTGGGCTATGCGCTGATGCTGTCGGACTACTTGGGTATGTCCTCGCAATGGGGGCCGGCCACCCAGCACTACTGGATGCACCTGCAGCAGCGCGCCGCCTTTTTGCGCAGCCTGGAGGTCGAAAAGCAGGCCGCGCTGGACCAGCAGATCGACCCCATTCCATCGCCCTTGATCCGGCCCTGACCCTGCCTGGAAGCCCACCGACATGATTGCCATCACCGACCACACCACCATCGGCCAGGCCTTGCAGGCCGCCATTGCGCGCTACCCCGCTCACAGCCTGCTGGCGGTGCCGGCCAACCCCAAGCGCAGCTACCTGCCCGAGGGCTGCGAGTTCAGCTACACGCAGGCCGGCGCCCATATTGCGCGGCTGCAGGCCTACTACCAGGCAGCGGGCTATGGCGTGGGCCACCGTGTGGGGCTGTTTCTGGAAAGCCGGCCCGAGCATCTTTGGCACAAGCTGGCGATGAACAGCCTGGGCATCTGCTGTGTGCCCATCAACCCCGACTACAAGCGCCGCGAGCTGAACTACCTGATCGACCATGCGCAGCTGGACCTGGTGATCTGCCTGCCCGAGCGGCTCGAGGCGCTGCAGCAGTCCCTGCAGGACACGCGCAACCAGCCAGCGCTGGTCTGCACCGATCCGCAAGATGGCAGCGCCATCACGCTACCGCCGGCACGCTCGCAGCCCTCGGGCAGCCTGAGCGCCGACACGCCAGCGAGCATCCTCTACACCTCGGGCACCACCGGCCAGCCCAAGGGCTGTGTGCTCTCGCATGCCTATGAGCTGGCCGCTGGCAAGTGGTATGCGTCTCACCCCGGCCACGTGTCGATCCAGGAGGGCCGCGAGCGCCTGTTCAACCCGCTGCCGCTGTTCCATGTCAACGCGTCCATCCTGTCGTTCTACTGCATGCTGCTCACTGGCGGCTGCCAGATCCAGACCGACCGCTTTCAGCCCAGCCGCTGGTGGGAAGAGGTGGCCCGCAGCCGCGCCACCATCGTCCACTACCTGGGCGTGATCATTCCGCTGCTGCTCAAGCAGCCGCCATCCGATTGGGAAAAGCAGCACTGTGTGCGCTTTGGCTATGGCGCGGGGGTGGAGCCGCAGCTGCATGCCGCTTTCGAGCAGCGTTTTGGCTTTCCGCTGATCGAGCTCTGGGGCATGACCGAGGTGGTGCGCACCCTCTCCGACCATGGCGACGACCGCCAGGTGGGCACACGCTCCTTCGGCCGGGGTGCGCCGGGGCTCGAGGTACTGGTGGCCGATGAGAGCGGCCAGCCGGTGCCGCCTGGCACGCCTGGCGAGATGCTGGTGCGCTACTCGGCCGAGACCCCGCGCAAGCATTTTTTCAGCGAATACCTGGACAACCCCGAGGCCACCGCCAAGGCCTGGGAAGGCGGCTGGTTCCACACCGGGGATGTGGTGGTGCAGGACCCCGATGGCCTGCTGCACTTCATGGACCGGCGCAAGAACATCATCCGCCGCTCCGGCGAGAACATTGCCGCCGCCGAGGTCGAGGCCGTGCTGCTGTCCCACCCCAAGGTGCACCAGGTGGCCGTGCTGGCCGCGCCCGATGACATCCGCGAAGAAGAGGTGCTGGCCAGCATTGTGCTGACCGAAGGTGTGGCGCCCGGCACCGCCATCTGCCAGGAGCTGTTTGCGTTCTGCCAGCAGGAGATGGCCTACTACAAGGTGCCAGGCTGGTGGTGGTTCACCAACGAGATCCCCACCACCGGCACGCAGAAGATCCAGAAGCACCGGATCTTGGCGGCGGGCCAGGATGTGCGCAGCCTGCCCCAGGTGCTGGACATGCGGGCGCACAAAAAGCGCTGACGGCGCTGGCCCGCCTGCTGCACTGCAAGCCGGGCCAGGTACCTAGCCCGCGCGGCGCAGCAGATCCGCGCCCTTCTCGCCAATCATCATTGTGGCCGCACAGGTGTTGGCCGAGGTGATTTCGGGCATCACCGAGGCATCGATCACGCGCAGGCCCTGCAGCCCATGCACGCGCAATTGGGCATCAACGACGGCACCTGCCTCGGGCCGGGGCCCCATGCGCGCCGTGCCGTTGAGGTGGTAGGACGAGACACCGTAGCGGTAGATAAAGTCCAGGATCTCGTCATCGGACTGCACCTGTGGGCCCGGCATGACCTCGTCCACCCGGTAGGGCGCGAGCGCCTGGCTCTGCAGCAAGGCCCGGGCCTGGCGCACACCACGAATAAGGGTCTGGCGGTCGCCCTCTTCCGCCAGATAGCGCGGCTGCACCACCGGGTCGGCCAGTGGGTCGGCTGATGCCAACTGCACCGTGCCCATGCTCTGCGGCCGGTGCTGCCAGACGCCACAGGTCATGCCCGGAAACACATCGAGCTGGCCGACATAGCCTTCGCGGTAGCTGGCCGGGGAGAACACGCCTTGCAGATCGGGTCGCGCGAGCCCCGGCTGCGAGGCCGCGAACCAGTGCACGACGGACGGGCTGAGCTGCAGAATATTGGGCTTGCCACGCAGCCATTGCCAGGCCTGGCCCCAGAGGCGCGGCACACGCGCCAGCTCATTGATCGTGGTGGCGTTCTTCACAGAGGCGACCAGCCGCACCGAGAAATGGTCCTTGAGGTGCTGGCCCACGCCCGGCAAATGCACCTGGGTGGCAATGCCCAGCGCGCGCAGCCGCTCGCCGTCACCAATGCCCGACAGCTGCAGCAGCTTAGGCGTGTTGATGGCGCCGGCGCTGACGACCACCTCGCGCCGCGCCATCACCTGGCGCCGCACACCGCCCTGCAGGTACTCCACCCCGCAGGCGCGGCCGCCCTCGATCAGAATGCGCAGCGCCTGCGCGTGGGTCCGCACATCCAGGTTGCCGCGCCGCACAGCCGGGCGCAGAAAGCAGCCCGCCGTGCTCATGCGCCAGCCGTTGTGGATGCTGCGCTGGAAATAGCCCACGCCTTGCTGGTAGGCGCCGTTGTAGTCCGGGTTGCGCGCCAGGCCCTGCTCGGCAGCGCCGTCCAGGAAGGCCTCGCAAATCGGATGCGGCCAGTGCGGCAGGCTTACCTTGAGCGGCCCGTTGTGCCCCCGCAGAGCAGGGTCGCCACCATCGACAAAATGCTCGCTGCGCTGGAAATACGGCAGCACCTCGTCATAGGACCACCCAGCATTGCCCTGCGCCGCCCAGCCGTCAAAATCTTCGCGCTGGCCCCGGTTGTAGACCAGGCCATTGATGGAGGTGGATCCGCCCAAGGTCTTGCCCTGGGGCAGTGGAATGCGCCGGCCGCCGGTGCGCTCGGTCGGTTCGGAGCTGAACTGCCAGGCCACCGCCGGGTTGAAGATCACCTTGATAAAGCCGGCCGGCAGCTTGAGGTAGGGCCGGTGGTCGGGCGGGCCGGCTTCGAGCACGCAGATGCGCAGCGCCGGGTCCTCGCCCAAGCGGGCGGCCACGATCGCGCCGGCCGCACCGCTGCCGACCACCACATAGTCAAAATGGTCGGCTGCCGGCCCGCTCATGCATGGGCTCCCAGGTACGCGGCACGTACCTTGGGGTCGCGCCGCAGATCGGCAGCGGCGCCCTGCAGGGTGAAGTGGCCGGTCTCCAGCACATAGGCGCGGTCGGCCACGGCCAGCGCCTGGTTGGCCATCTGCTCGACCAGCAAGATGGTCACGCCCTGCGCCTTGAGCTGGCGCACGATCGCAAAGATCTCCTTGACGATCAGCGGCGCCAGGCCCAGCGAGGGCTCATCGAGCAGCAGCAGCTTGGGCCGCGACATCAGCGCACGCGCAATCGCCAGCATCTGCTGCTCGCCGCCCGACATGGTGCCGGCCATCTGCGCGCGGCGCTCGCGCAGCCGGGGGAAGGTGTTGAACTGCTGTTCCACATCGGCGGCAATCGCGGCGGCGCCATCCTTGCGGTGGTAGGCGCCCAGCAGCAGGTTGTCATGCACGCTCTGGTCGGCAAACACCTGGCGGCCTTCGGGCGACTGGGCAATGCCAAAGGGCACGCGCAGGTGGCCGGGCATGCGGGTGATGTCCTGGCCCAGGAACTCGATGCGGCCTGCCGCTGTGGGCTCCAGGCCGGAGATCGCCTTCATCAGGGTGCTCTTGCCCGCGCCATTGCCACCGATGATGGTGACCACCTCACCGGCATGCACCTGCAGCGACACCCCTTTGAGCGCCTGCACGGCACCGTAGTGCAGCTCCAGCGCCTCGACACGCAGCAATGGTGTTTGCTCAGGCATGGGTGCCTCCGTTCATCGCGTTGTCCTCGGTTTCATCGTCGCTGCCCAGGTAGGCGGCAATCACGCGCGGGTTGCTTTGCACCTGCTGGGGCGTGCCCTCGGCAATCTTCTGGCCGTAGTCGAGCACGATGACATGGTCGGACACGGCCATCACCAGGTCCATGTGGTGCTCGATCAGCAGCACGGTGATGCCCAGATCGCGGATGCGTGCAATCACCTGGATCAGTTCCTGCGTCTCCTGCGGGTTGAGGCCGGCGGCCGGCTCATCGAGCAGCAGCAGGCGCGGGTGGGTGGCCAGCGCGCGCGCCAGCTCCAGCCGGCGCTGCAGGCCATAGGGCAGGCTGCCTGCGGTGTGCAGCGCCTTGTCGCGCAGCTGCAGGCGGTCGAGGATCTGCAAGGCCTCATCCCGCGCAGCGAGCTCGGCGCGCCGGGCCTTGCCCACCCCTATCAGGCTGGCAAAGAAGCCCGCCTGGATATGCGCATGCAAGCCGACCTTGACGTTGTCGAGCACCGTCATGTCGCTGAACAGGCGCAGGTTCTGGAAGGTACGGCCCAGGCCCATGCGGGCGATCCGGTTGGGGGACACGCCAACGATGCTCTGCCCCGCAAACTGGATGGAGCCGCGCTCGGGCACCACAATGCCCGACAGGATGTTGAGCAAGGTGGTCTTGCCCGCGCCATTGGGCCCGATCAACGAATGCACATGGCCGGGCTTGATGCACAGATCCACCTCATTGGTCGGCACCACGCCGCCATAGGCCTTGTAGATGCCACGGCCGTCCAGCAAGCCTTCTGCGCCGGTACTGGCCAGCGGCGCGGCGGACTTGAGCTGCCAGGCCGGCAGATCCTGCGGCAGCTGCGGCGTGGGCAGCAGGCCCGGTGCGTATTTGCGCGCCAGGCTGCGCAAGGTGCCGGCCAGGCCATTGGGCATGGCGTACAGCGCAAACAGCAGCAGCGCACCATAGGTGAAATGCTGGACACCCGGCCAGCGCGACAGCAGCGAATCGAGCAGGGTCAGCACCACGGCGCCCAGCAGCGGCCCATAGACGGAATTGCCACCAAACAGCACCACCAGCAGGAAGAACACCGACAGGTTGAAGGTGATGAAGTCGGAGTTGATGTACTGGTTCTGCTGTGTGATCAGCGCGCCGGCAATGCCGCAGGTAAAGGCGCTGATGACAAAGGCCAGCACCTTGAACTTGTATACGCTGACGCCCACGCTCTCGGCCGCCACCTCGGCAGTGTTGACGGCCATGAAGGCACGGCCAAAGCGCCCCGCCAGCAGGTGGCGGAACATCACATGCAGCACCAGGCACAGAGCCAGCACAAACCAGACCCAGTGCGAGGAGGCAAACATCTGATCGCCGAGCTTCAAGGGCACCACGCCATAGATGCCCTGCTGGCCGGCAAACACATCCTGCCATTCCGAGACCACCTTCTCAACCACGATGCCAAAGCCGATGGTGACCATCGCCAGCGCCGGGCCCTTGACGCGCAGCGCTGGCAGCGCGATCACCACGCCAAACAGGCCGGCCAGCACACCGGCCATTGCAAACGCGGCCCAGGGGTTCCAGCCCCAACGGGTGGTGAGCAGGGCCACCGCATAGGCACCCACGGCAAACAGGCCGGCATGGCCCAGTGATTTCTGGCCGGTGTAGTTCACCAGCACATTCAGCCCCGAGGCGGCGATGTAGTTGACCCCGATCAGAAAGACGATGCGCAGGTAGAAGTCGTTGCTGGTCATCAGCGGGATGGCGGCCACCAGCGCCGCCACCAGGGCCAGCCAGCCGTAGTGCTTGATCTCGCTGTTCATCAGACTTTCTCCACGATCTTCTGGCCCAAGAGGCCCTGGGGCCGCACCACCAGCACCACGATGATCAGCAAGAAGATGCTGATCTCGCGCATCTCCGCCTGCCACAGGCCCACCAGGGCCTCAATCAAACCCAGCACAAAGCCGCCCAGCATGCAGCCGCGTGGGCTGGTCAGCCCACCCAGAATGGCCGAGGAGAAGGCCTTGAGCGCCAAGGTCATGCCCATGAACACCGAGGCGGTGGTGATGGGCGCAATCAGCAAACCGGCCAGGCCCGCCAGGCTGGAACTGATGACAAAGGCCAGTACGACGATGGCCGTCACATTGATGCCCATCAGGGTGGCTGCACTGCCGCTTTGCGCGACGGCGCGCACGGCCTTGCCGATGCGGGTATGGCGCATCACATAATCGAGCGCGAGCAACACGGCCACGCTGCAGACCAGTACCAGCACCTCTTGGGGCAGCACACCGGCATTGCCGATGCGCAGCACCTCGCTGCCCAGCGGCGAGGGCATGACCAGCGGCGCCGGGCCCCAGATGGCCAGCGCCGTGTTCTGGATGATGATGCCAAAGCCGATGGTGCTCATCACCCAGGCCATGCCGCCGCGCCCCACAAAGGGCCGCACGGCGGCGTAGTACAGCAGCAGGCCCAGCAGCGCCAGGACGGCCATCGTGCCCACCAGACTGAGCACATAGCGCCACAGGCTGACATCGGCGGGCAGCAGGCTATCGGTGATGTTCTTGCCGGCGAGCAGCAGCAGCACCGAGACCGCGACAAACGCGCCCGCGACCAAGAACTCGCCCTGGCCAAAATTCAAGGTCTTGGTGGTGTTGAAGGTGATGTTGAAACCCACCGCCACCAAGGCATAAATACTTCCCAAGGCCAGCCCGCTAAAGACCGCCTGCAGTATCGAATCCAGCATACGCACCCCAGACACATTGCCGCTAAAAAAACCAGGCCTGCGGACCGCATGGGGCGGGCGCAGGCCTGACGAGTCGATGCCTTACTTCTTCAGATCCGCTGGCGTCAGCGACTTGTAGACACTGTCTTCAAAGCGCACCACGTCGCTGCCCTTCCAGCGGGCGAGGTAGAAGTCGCCCACGCTCAGGCCTTCGTGGTTGGTCTTGCTAAAGGGCTTGTCATAGGTCTTGATCACGCCTTCGGTGCTGTTCAGGTTTTCCAGCGCAGCAGCGACCTTCTCGCCATCGGTGCTGTTGGCCTGCTTCATCGCAGCGGCCAGCAGCATCACCGAGTCATAGGCCTGGGCGGCACAGGGGAAGGTAGTCAGGGTCGGGAAGTTCACGCGCACGCGCTGGCCCAGGGCCTTGGTCTTGGCGGAGGTGTCTTCGGTCGTCGAAGCCGCCATGATCAGGTGCTCGGCCAGCTTGGTGCCCGCCATCTTGGGCAGCAGCGAGCTGAGGTTGCCCCAGGTGCCCAGGGTCGTGGGCATGTAGTTGATCTTCTCCATGCTGCGCAGCACCTGGGCGGCGCCGTCAGCAATGCCGTAGATGATCACGGTGTCCGCACCCGCTGCCTTGATCTTGTTGAGCTGCGAGGTCATGTCGGTGTCTTTGGGGCCGTACTTTTCAACGGCCACCGGCTTGATGCCGTGCAAGGCCAGAATCTCGGTCGCATCCTTGATGCCGCCCTGGCCGTAGCCGGTGGAGTCCGCCAGGATGGCGATCTTCTTGTCCTTCGAGGCCTTGACGGCATAGGCGCCCAGCAGCGCGACCTGCTCGCGGTCCACCATCGAGATGCGGTAGAGGTAGTTCTGCGGCTCCTTGGCGTAGCGCGTGGTGATCTCGGTGGCGGTACCAATCGGCACGATCACCGGCACCTTCTTTTGCTGCGGAATATGCAGCCAGGCCAGCGCATTGCCAGAGTTGGCCGGGCCCACGATACCGCTGACCTTTTCGCTGTCGATCAGCTCCTGCACCGTCTGGATGGCCTTGGGAGGGGTGCCCTGGTCATCGCGCACCACGCCCACCAGCTTGCGGCCCATGATGCCACCGGCCTTGTTGATGTCCTCGATAGCGGCTTCAAAGCCCCAGCGGCCGGAGATGCCGAGCTCGGCCACGCCGCTGGCCGATTGGTCGGCGGTGTAGCCGATCTTGATGTCCTGGGCCTGGGCCGAAAATGCCAAAGTGCTGGCAACCAGCGCCGCAGCCTTCGTCAAACGATAGACGAGCTTGTTCATGTTTGTCTCCTTGCTTTGTTGTCAAATCTCTTGGTCAGCCTCCACCGCACGCACGAGGCCCTTGTCTTCTTCAATATAGCGGCGGATGCCGCAAACGCTCTTCTGGGTTTCTCCTAAGTAAGAGTTCGTAACTACAACCCCTTAGTGGCGGTGCTCGGCCAGCAGCAGATCAGCGGCCTTTTCGGCAACCATCATCGTCGGCGCGCCGGTATTGCCCGAGGGCATGGCCGGCATCACCGAGGCATCGGCCACCCGCAAACCGGTGATGCCATGCACGCGCAGTTGGGGGTCGACCACGGACTGGCCATCGCCGGCTGCGCCCATGCGGCAGGTACCCATGAAGTGCCAGGCCGTGCTGCCCCGCTCACGGGCAAACTGCAGCAGTTCCTCGTCCGATTGCAGCTGGGCGGACGGCGCCTCGTCGCTGGCCACATAGGGCGCCAAGGCCGCACTGTGCAGCAGGCGACGGGCCTGGCGCAGGCCTTCGACGACCAGGCGCTGGTCGGCCTCATGGTGCAGGTAGTGCGGCTGGATCACCGGGCTGTCCCAGGCATGGGCCGATGCCAGGCGCACATGGCCCCGGCTCTGCGGCCGCAGCTGGTAAAAGCCCAGGGTCATGCCGGGAAAATCATCGAGCTGGCCGGCAATGCCGGAGGCATAGCTGCCTGGTGAGAAATGGAACTGAAAATCGGCCCGGCCACCAGCCGTTTGTGCCGATGAAAACGCATAGGCCACCGAAGGGCTGATGGCCAGAATGCTGGGTTTGCCAGCCAGCCAGCGCGCCACCTGGCCCCAGAGCCGCCAGCCCCGGGCAGTGGTGTTCAAGGTCGGGGCGTTCTGCACCCGCACGATGGAGCGCAGCATCATATGGTCTTGCAGGCCCTGGCCCACACCCGGCAGGTGCTGCTGTACCGCAATACCCAGGTCCTGCAGGCGCTGCGCATCGCCCAGGCCCGACAGGTTGAGCAGCTTGGGCGAATTGATGGCGCCGGCTGCCACCACCACCTCGCGGCTGGCCTGCAGGCGCCGCACAGGGCCACCCGGCTCGGCCGCGTACTCCACGCCGGTGACACGCGCGCCCTCCATCACCAGGCGGCTGACCTGGGCACGGGGGATGACCCGCAGATTGGCGCGACCCTTGGCAGGGCGCAAAAAGGCCTTGGCAGCACTGACCCGCCAGCCCCGGTGGATCCAGCGCTGGTAGTAGCCAGCGCCCTCCTGCTTGCCGGCGTTGTAGTCCTTGCCCGACGGAATGCCCTGGCTGGCGGCGCCGGCAATAAAGGCGTCGCACAGCGGGTGGCGCCAGTTGCAGTCGGTGATCGGCAATTCACCTTCCAGCCCCCGGTAGTTCACATCGCAGATGGCCAGGCGCCGCTCCGAGCGTTTGAAGTACGGCAGCACCTCGTCATAAGACCAGCCGGTGGCGCCCTGGGCTGCCCAGTCGTCATAGTCCTGGGCCTGGCCACGCACATAGTTAAAACCGTTGACGGCGCTGGAGCCGCCCAAGGTGCGGCCTAGCTGCGCGACCACCTGGCGGCCCATCGTGGCGGCATCGGGCGCAGTCTTGAAAGGCCAGGTGTAGCGCGGGTTGTAGCCAACCTTGATAAAGCCGGCGGGGATATGGATGTAGGGGTGGTGATCGGGTGGGCCGGCCTCCAGCAGACAGACCTGGAAGCGGCCCGATGCGCTCAGGCGGTTGGCGAGGATGCAGCCAGCCATGCCGGCACCGACAATGATGAAGTCAAACGCTGCATCCCACTCATGCACAGGCCCCATAACAGCTCCAGGTGGCAACCAGACGAAAAGTCTAGGTGCAGCCTGGCATCAGGCCTGTCGCTTCAGTGTCCGCCTCTGCGTCTGGGGCGGATCTTAAAGCTCAGGCAGCGACGGCCGATGCGCGGGCCACGCGCTGAGGCAGATCGGCCATGTGTTCAAAGAACTGGCTGGCACCGGCTGCCGCCAGATCGGCCTGCGAGCAGACCGCATGCGCTGGCGGGTGGTAGGCCCACACGGTAGCGCCGGCCGCCACGCCGGCCTGGGTGCCGGTCACACTGTCTTCAATCACCAGGCAGCGCTGCGGATCGGCGCCCAGCGCGGCAGCCGCAGCCAGGTAGACATCCGGGAAAGGCTTGGTACGCGGCATCTCATGGCCGCTGAAAATGCGCCCTTCAAAATAGGGCAGCAAACCGGCAATGCGCAGCTGCATCACAATCTTCTTGCGGTCGGCACCCGAGGCGCAGGCAATCTGCCCGTTGAACTGGGCATGCAGGGCCTTGATGGCCTCCACCGCGCCTTCGATGGCTTTGACATCCTGCTCCAGCGCCACATTGCGGCGCGCATAGAACTCTTCCATCCAGGCATCGGTCAGCGGCTTGCCGGTGTTCGCCTCGATCAAGTCCTTCTGGCTGCGCACCATCTTGCCGATGAACAGCTGCAAGCAGTCTTCGGATGACAGCACCCAGCCAGCCTCGTTGAGCATCGTGCACAGCACCCGGTTGGTGATGACTTCGCTGTCCACCAGCACACCATCGCAATCAAACAGCATGGCCTCAAAGCCTGCATTGGGGTTCATTTTGGGATCCTCGAAAAATGGCAGGTGGCGATCAAAATTGCTCACCATCCAGATAAAACCAGCGGCCTTGCTCCTGCACAAAGCGGCTGCGCTCATGCAGGCGCACCGCGCGCCCTTGCAGCTTGTAGCGGGCGACAAACTCCACCTCGGCATGGCTGTCATCTAGCAGCTCAAAGGCCTTGACCTGCAAGCCCAGCCAGCGGCACTGCGGCTCAAAATCGAGCTGCGATGGACGGGTCGAGGCATGCCAGGTGGCCAGCAGGTAGGCACGCTCCTCCCGCACAAAGGCGCTGTAACGCGATCGCATCAGATGCTCGGCATCCGGTGCCGGCATGCCCTCAAAATCAGCAATGAAGCGGCCGCAACAGGCGCTGTAGGCGGCACCGGATTCACAAGGGCAGAGGGGCTGCGCGGGAGATGGAGGTTTCTTCGCCATGGCTTAGCGCAGCGCCCCAAAAACCTTGCGCACGACAGCATTGGCGCTGCCCAGCGGGTTCTGGCGAATCGCGCGCTCCTGCTCACCAATCACGGCGTATAAACCGTCGAGGGTCTTGCCAGTCACATATTGGTTCAGGTCCAGCGCATCGCTGGACACCCCAAAGCTCGATGCCTTGCCCACCAGCTGGTTGTACTGCTGCACCACACCGACCTGGCCGGTCGCCTGGGTCACCACGGGCAAAAAGCGCTGCGTCAAAGGCTGGCGTGTCTTTTCCATAAAGAAGGTGGTCACCGAGTGGTCACCACCACTCAGAATGCGTTTGGCATCATCGAGGGTCATGCGCTGCACCGCGTCCAGCAGCACATCCTTGCCCATCGGCACGGCCAGCTCGGCCGCGCGGTTGATACCCTGCTCCACTTCATCCACATAGCGGCCTTGGCCAAAGCGGCGCATCATCTTGGCCGCCTCACCCATATAGCCTGGCAGCGGAATGCGCAACTGCGGGTTGTTGAAAAAGCCCCCGCTTTGGCCCAGCTGGGACACCGCCACCTGCGCGCCCTGGGTCAGCGCGGCCTTGATGCCCTGGCTGGCATCGGTATTGCTCAGATCGGCCAGCGAGAGCGCCAAAGCCGGAGACACCGCGCCGGCGCCGCCCAGCAGCGCCAATAGATGCAGCAAACGGCGGCGCTGCGCCTGGCGCAGACAGCTTTGCTCGGTCATGGCAGTCCTTGAAAACACAAACCAGCTATTGTGCCAAACACCGGCATCCAGCCGTGCGCCAAGGTGCTTGCAGGGGCAGCGCTGAAGCGCAAAACATAGTCAGCCGGAGGCTTGGGAAGGGTGCCAGATAGTGCCCGCCAAAAGAAAAACCCCTCTACTCGGGGAGAGCAGAGGGGTTGATCAGTATAAAAGCCTGACGATGACCTACTTTCACACGGGAATCCGCACTATCATCGGCGCG
>NZ_JBBGYU010000013.1:0-64215 GCF_037479555.1 Comamonas sp. MYb396
GAGCAATTGCCGGAGCTTCCATCAAACGCCTTCGCCGCACGCTATTGCGAGTCAAGATGGGATGACCGGACGCTTACAATGCGCCGATAGCCATAGCATCCTTTGTGAAGCTCGTAGACAGATCGGATCTGAGCCTTGAGCTCAGCGTATTTGTCGCCTCTCCTGTGCACTTGAGCCTGGTAATAGAAGGTGCTGCGCCAGCTTACCTGCCCGCAGCAAGTCCTTGAGGTCGTGATCTGGCCTTAGCTCAAGCACTATCCGCGCTTTTTCTGCGCAGCTTGTTTTTCGCCTGAACCAAGGCCTCCAATTTTTTTAGGTACGCCACCTCCGCGCGCAGGTACTTCACCTCTTTGAGCAAATCTGCGTGCGAACGCGTGTCGTGCGCAGACATAACTGCTTGTGCCTGTGCGGGCTTGGCTGTGGGTGGGTTTGGCATCTTCTTGGGGCTCCCTCTTGGCCGGGGTGCAAGTGCTTGCGGTCCACCGTTATGATATTGCAGCTCCCAGGCGCTGATGACACCGGTGCCACCCCGGATATCAAACAAGGTAATCGTCTCTCGTGCAGACAGATCATCTCGCCACATCCGCTGCAACACTGCCAGTTTGAAGTCGGCGCTGTAGCGACTGAACTTCTTGCGCAACCCTGATAGGCCATGCTGTTGGTAGCTCTTTACCCAACGTCGCACTGTCGCTTGGTCGAGACCGTGAGCATGGGCCAGTGCTCTGAACCCATGCTGCCCCTGCACGTAGCCCTGGACAACTTCCAGCTTGTAACTCTCGTCGTACTTCGCCATGAAAAACACCCCAAAGGTTGGATGGATGTCCAACTTTTGGGGTGCAGTTCAACTGCGGGCTTTTTTTGCTCTGCAAGTAGCATCAACGAGACATTCGCGACGCATTCACCAAAGGAATTGGTCTACCATATTCCCATAGTTTTCATGCCGAAATCGTGCGTAGCATCCCTCCCTCTCTTGTAACACTTGCACGCTCGCCTGGTGGACCAGGATCGGCCTTTTTATTCCTAACCTTCGCCATCCGTCCGGGTGGCATTTTTTTGCCTGTCACAACGCCGAAAGCCCTTATGACTAAATCAGATTCATACATCGAAAGCATCCGCTTGCAGGCTAATCGCATGGACCAGCTCCGCATCCCTTAAGTCCCAGACGCTGCTAAGGTGCTCTTATCTGTTTTCATGGGTGAAATCGAGAAGCATCTCTGAAGAAGAGATGTACTCGCTGGCTGAGATCGGCGATCACATGTACTGTGAGGGGCTGAAGCGCAAGATTGAAGGCTGCTGCCATTGATATTGGCTTCTAGTGGACCTCTGATAGTCATGTGCGCTTGACTGCTTTGTGCTATCCTCAATATCCGATCAGGGCATGCGCGCCCTCTGATCCATCAAAACGTTGCGCCTTCAAGCCTCGACATCACCATCCTAGGCAAGCTTTCAGCCTCACCAACTTCCTAGGGTCTGCTCCCTCTCTTTTTCATTCGCTTCTTGCGCTGCTCGCAAGCAGTCAGATCGCGCTCTAGAAATAGAATCTTCAATTCCCTCACAACCGGCCTGAAAAGGCTGGGCTCTAGGCGTGCTCTTGGAGCCTACAGACCCATCTCAATGAGAAGACTATGGCAATGCAAAAAGCACCATGGACCGATTTTAGCGGTCATGATATATACGCAGGTAACGTGATTCAACATCCCTCTGGCGATACTGGGCAAGTCGTCTATGACCCCTCTCAAAAGGACGAGTTAGATCAATGGCGAGTGGAATACACGGACGGAGAGCTAGCGCGACTCTGTGACCAGATAGGGATCAAAGGTCAGGCCAAGGTTTTCCGAAGCCCCGATCAAAACTAACTCATCAGACCAACCGCCTCAGGGCGGTTTTTTGTGCCTGAAAGCGCCGCATTCCGCCTAGGTCGGCGCAAATCGAACTGAAATCCGACTACCTGTAGTCAAGCTCCGAACCTCAAACAAAAACGCCTCCCCAGTGCCATAGTGGCGCCAGGGAGGCTTTTTCTATTCCTGGGTGTAAAAGCCTACGCATGCCCCTATCGCGTTTGATTGTGGCATCGCCTAGCCGACTTTACTTATATCTGAATAGCGCAAGGCTGGCTTTACGCCACAGCTGTAATGGAAATGTATTCACGCCGCATCATAGGTTGTTAGATGAGCGAGACCATGCAAGCCAAGATGGTGAGTGACGCATTATTGATGGCTACATGGCGAAGGGGCAAATCCAGCTCGCTGATGCATCACTCAGACCAAGGTAGTCAATACACAAGCAATGACTTCCAGCAATTGCTCAAGGCACAAGGCATCACCTGCAGCAGGAGTCGTCGCGGCGAATGATAAGACAACGCCGCGATGGAGAGCTTTTTCTCATTGATGAAGACCGAACGGCTTAGCCGCAAGGTCTACCGGACAAGGGAGGAAGCTAGGTCTGATGTGTTCGACTACATTAAGCGTTTCTACAACCCAGTGCGTAAACATTCAAAGCTAAACATCTTTAGCCCAGTCGACTTTGAGCAAAGCCTAATGGACTAGGCAAATCGTTCGGGAAACTGGGGGAAGCCCAGATTGCTGTGGCTCAACTCAAACAGTTCGATGATTGATGGCACCGTGAACAGCCATTGCAGTTCATGTTGTTTTGTAGGTTTGCTTCTCGCACACAGCCGCCCTGCCCCCGGCAGCCTTTAATCACGGTGCATTCCTTTCTGCAAGACGCAAGACACTCCCATGGGGTGCTCGGTTTTTCCACAACCACGCTAGGCACCACCGCAGCATGGAGTCCTGGGTTTCAAAGGCTTCGGACGCTGTACCAGACCATTGGGGCCGGCATGAGGTCCATCACAGCTCTACTGGAGCGCTTGGTCCTCTGAGCTGAGCGCGTTCATCGATGCCAGCGGCTGCAGATTGACAGGCAGCGGTCGTTGATTTCCCGCCACGCCGATTCAGCGAGCGGCGGATGGTTCCATCCCGGTGCTGCGAACAATCGGTGCTGCTGCAGGAGAAGCGAGAAAACGAATGAAATGCCGGGCCACATCCGGCTGAGGTGCGGCGGTCGCAATGCCCGCAGAGAAAAAAACACGCTGCTGCACTTCGTCTGGCAGCGGCCCCACAAAGTCAAGGTCCTTGAACGGAAGCAATTCACTCACCTGCTGGAAACCAATCTCCGCATCGCCACGCAACACGACAGCACCGACGCGTTCGCTCAGAATCCTGGAGGCTTTGCCCATGATTTGCTCGGCCACGCCCAGACGCGGAAACAACTCCGTAGAGAGGTAAGTTCCACTTGCACTTGCCGAATAGGCGATGCTTTGGGCATTTAGCAAAGTCTGCTTGAGCGCCTCGACAGAGCTGATATCGGGCTTGGGGGTGCCCTTGCGCACACTCATGCCAATCATCGAGCGAGCCAGATCCACACGCGATCCCTCCTGGACCTTGCCTTGGGCAACGAGCTGTTCCAAGCCGGAGTCCGCCAGAATCACGATGTCGAATTGCTCGCCCCGAGCTAGGCGGCTGGGAATGGAGTCCTGTGCATTGCCCAGCGAGGCTCCGCGCGCCGTGATGATCTTGTGACCGGTGGCCTGCTCATATAACGGCACCAGTTGATCATAGGCTGCTGAGAAACCTCCGGAGGTAACTACCAGAACATCGGCTGCATGCGCGGCAGAAGGCTGTAAGGAGGCGGCGAGGAACCCCAGGCTCAACCAGCCGGCTACCAGGCCGCCAACCGCACGTCGGCTCCCGCCGAAAGCACAATCACTGCGAAGAAGATGGAGTATGGACAAGGCTTGTCTCCTCATGGGTTGTCGGGGCTTACCAGGTCCTGCATTACTCGATCGTGATCTTGCGTTCCTGAATGATCCGGCCCCACTTGGCATATTCATCGCCGATAAACTTACCCAGCTCCTCCCGCTTACCCGGAGTAGCCGTCTGGCCATGCTTGAGCAGGTTGTCCCGCACCTCGGGCGCGTTGAGCGCCTTCACCAGTTCCAGGTTCCAACGGTCCAGCAAAGGCTGAGGGGTCTTCGCGGGTGCCAGAAACGCATACCAATTGGTGGCATTGAACCCTGGGTAGCTCTCGGCGACGGTGGGGACGTTGGGCAGGTAGGCAGGGCGGGTCAGCCCGGTGGTGGCAAGTGCGATCAGCTTGCCGGACTCGATATGCGGCAGTGCCGTTGGTGGTGCGGCATAGAAGGATGCGACGCGGCCACCGAGCACGTCCTGCAAAGCGGGCGCACCGCCCTTGTAGGGGATGTGCACGGTGCTGATATGTGCGACATCATTGAGCAGCTCACCGGCCAGGTGGGACGCCGATCCAGGACCTGTTGAGGCGAAGTCCAGCTTGCCCGGTTCGCGCTTTGCTCGGGCGACATATTCGGCCAGGGTCTTGATACCGGTGCTGGCCGGCACCACCAGTACGTTAGGAAAGACCACCCCCATCGTGATGGGCGCCAGATCCTTGAGTGGGTCATAGCGCAGCTTCATGAGATGCGGAGATATGGTCAGCGGACCAATCGAGCCAAAGAGCAGCATGGAGCCATCGGCAGGACCGTTGGCCACCTGGCCATGCGCAAGATTTCCGCCGGCGCCGGGCTTGTTGTCCACGACCACGTTCTGCCCGATGTTCTCGCTCAGTTTCTTGGCGATGATGCGTGCGGCAATATCGGCCGAGCCTCCTGCCGCAAACCCTACGACCATGGTCACGGGCCGTTTCGGTGGAAATTCCTGCGCTTTGCTGGCCGTCATGGACAAACCAAGTCCTGCCGCGATGAAGCTCGCCACATACCATTTAGGTAGTTTCATGTTGTCTCCTGTGCACGCCGGGCATGCCTGCTTTTTTCGATACCCGCGATCCTAGACAGGGAGTGTTATTCTGTAAATTGCAATTTAAACAGGGACTATTGCATGGGGCGCATCAAATTCGACATGGGGGAATTGGAAGCATTTGTAATGACCGCAGAGAAGGCCAGCTTTCGCATGGCTGCTGAGGCCCTTTTTTTGTCGCCCCCGGCACTTAGCAGGCGTGTGGAACGTCTGGAGGCGTCCCTGGGCGTGCGGCTGCTCGAGCGCACCACCCGGCATGTGCAGCTCACACCGGTCGGCAAGGAATTTCTCCAGGAAGCACGCCGAGCGCTCTCAGGCCTTGAAGATGCGATTCAGCGGGTCGACGACCAACGCATGCTGCGCCGAGGGAAAGTGGTCATCGCTTGCATACCTTCAGTCGCAACCAATTTGCTGGCCCCGATTTTGAAAGAATTTGCCGCTGACCAGCGGGAGGTACAGGTACATGTGATGGACGAGAGTGCCAAGCGTGTGCTTGACGCGGTCCTGCAAGGCGAGGCCGATTTTGGATTGAACTTCACCGGCAGCCAGGAGCCCTCGCTGCAGTTCGAAGCACTGACCAGCGAGCGCTATGTGCTGACGATGCCACGAGAGCATCCTTGGGCAAATCGGGAAAGCGTTGCATGGATGGAGCTGGCGGGCCAGCGGCTGGTGTCAGTGTCTCGGCAAAGCGAAAACCGTTTGCTGCTGGACCAAATCGTTGCCCAACTGCCAGATCAGCCTGTCGCCTGGTATGAATGCAATCATCTCTCCGGAGCACTGGCTTTAGTTGAGGCAGGGTTAGGGCTGGCGGTCATCCCACAGCTTGCGCTGCACCAGAATCAAGTTGAGATTTGTGGCGTTCCGCTAGTGTCTCCCGAGGTGTGGCGTACCATCGGTCTGCTACAACGCCGTGACCGAACACTCAGCCCTTCGGCAGAGATACTACGTGGGCATCTTCTGAATTGGCACCACGGACCGCTCGTCCCCCCTTGATATCAACCACTATGAGCTGGCAAGCTGGGTCACTGTGGACTGCCCCTGGTCAGGTAGAAATTAGCCTATCTTTTGAGCATAGGAGGTCTTCATGAGTGCACATCGGTCAATTTCAGCCATACTCCGCCTCAGGCTGTACGCCTAAGCGCTGCAATCTACTATTGAGCGTTGCCCTTTAGATGGGCGAAATAACTTTCATGGCCCGCGGCCGTTTGCTGAGGGCTTTGTATGGAACTCCGCCAACTCAGGTATTTTGTTAAGGTTTGCGAGCTGCGCAGTATGGGGCGTGCAGCTATTGAGCTCGGTGTAGTGACTTCGGCATTGAGTCAGCAGATCAGCCGACTCGAAGGCGAGCTCAGTACCCGGTTGCTACAACGCAGCAGCACAGGGGTCATCCCTACCGATGCTGGAGCGGCCTTCTTGCAGCAAGCCCAGCTTACTCTGCGCCATGCAGACGAGGCGGTGCGCGCGGCGCAGCAGGCGCGCCTATCGGGCCATGTGAGCGTGGGTCTGGCACCGACCACCGCTTCGGTGCTCGGGCTTGCGCTGATCCAAGCCATGCGAGAGCGTTACCCAGATGTACGGCTGCATTTAGTGGAATCGCTATCGGGCAATTTGGCCAGCATGTTGCAGGCCCGTCAGCTCGACTTGGCCGTGTTGTTCGAGACCTCCACGCCGCGCAGATGGAGCATTGAGCCCCTGCTCGATGAAAAGCTGTTCGTGCTAGCTGCAGCGGGGTTGACCCAGCGGCCCAGTAGACCCTATGTGCAGCTGTCCCAGCTTGCTGGCGTGCCGCTGATCATGCCTAGCACTGGTCACGGCTTGCGTGCCACCCTCACCACTGCCTTCGCCCGCGCAGGCCTCGTACCTGACGTGGTGGCGGAAATAGACGGCTTGGCATTGCTGATGGATGCCGTCCGCGCCGGTCTTGGCGCGACCATACAACCGGGCGCCGCCATCGCACGCCAACCTTCAGATGAGGTATTCAGCAGTGAGATCACCGATGCACATGTGGGCCGGCGCAACTTGCTGGTCAGCTTGTCGGACGATGAACTGTCGCCCGCCGCGTTGGCCACCCGGGTAGTAATGGCCAACACTGCGCTCACGCTGGTGCGCGAAGGCCGATGGGCTGGCGCAAGTCTTCTCAAAAACTGAACACCTGTTGCCCGATCCGGCCTTTCGTCTGAAAGGCCGCCTGCCTAAAGTCGCCTGACCCACAAGGAGACAAGCAGTGAGCAATCAAGAGGTAGACGTACTCGTCATCGGCGGCGGCAATGCCGCGCTTTGCGCCGCGCTGATGGCGCGTGAGACCGGCGCCAGCGTTCTGCTGCTCGAAGCAGCGCCCAAGGCCTGGCGCGGCGGCAATTCTCAGCACACGCGCAACCTGCGCTGCATGCACGACACGCCTCAAGACGTGCTGGTAGAGGCCTACCCTGAGGAAGAATACTGGCAGGATCTGCTCAAGGTCACCGGTGGCATGACCGACGAGCACCTGGCAAGGCTGGTGATCCGCGCATCGTCGAGCTGTCGAGACTGGATGCGTCGCCATGGCGTGCACTTCCAACCCCCGCTCTCCGGCGCGCTGCATGTGGCCCGCACCAACGCCTTTTTCATGGGTGGCGGCAAAGCGCTGGTGAACGCCTATTACCGCAGCGCCGAGCGCCTTGGCGTGCAAGTCCGTTACGACACGCCGGTAACGTCGGTGGAGCTTGACGGCGACCGCTTCAAGGCCGTGCGCACAGAAGCCGGTGAACGAATCACCGCCAGGAGCTGTGTGCTCGCGGCCGGCGGTTTCGAGTCCAACCGAGCCTGGCTGCGCGAGGCTTGGGGCCAGAACGAGCGCGGCGAATGGCCAGCCGACAACTTCCTTATCCGCGGAACCCGCTTCAACCAGGGCGTGCTGCTCAAGCAAATGATAGACGCTGGAGCCGACGCCGTCGGTGACCCGTCGCAGGGCCACATGGTGGCCATCGATGCCCGCGCGCCGCTCTATGACGGCGGCATATGCACTCGCATTGACTGTGTGTCGCTAGGCGTGGTGGTCAACCGCGAGGCACGCCGTTTCTATGATGAAGGCGAGGATTTCTGGCCCAAGCGCTACGCCATCTGGGGCCGGCTGGTGGCGCAGCAACCGGGCCAGGTGGCGTATTCCATCATTGACCAAAAGGCCATCGGTCACTTCATGCCGCCGGTGTTCGCCGGCACCTCCGCGGCCACGCTGCCCGAACTGGCGCGCCAGTTGGGGCTGGACGAGGAGAGCTTTTTACGCACCATCGCCAATTACAACACCGCCTGCCGCGTCGGCCGCTTCGACCATACGGCGCTTGACGACTGCCATACCGAAGGCCTGGCCCCCGCCAAGACCCATTGGGCACGGCCCATCGACACCGCGCCCTTCCATGCCTACCCGCTGCGCCCTGGCATCACCTTCACCTACCTAGGCCTGAAAGTGGACGACACCGCCGCCGTTCGCTTCGGCGGCCGGCGCAGCCCCAACCTCTTCGTGGCTGGCGAAATGATGGCCGGCAACGTGCTCGGCAAAGGCTACACCGCCGGCGTCGGCATGAGCATCGGCACCGCATTCGGTCGCATCGCCGGCTCCCAGGCCGCAGCTTCCGTTTTGAAGCAAAAAGAGTCCCAACATGCAAACGCTTGAAACCCCGGCACGTGAAGCCGCGTCGCTTGTAGACGGTCCACGTCGCGTCATTCCCATTCTCTCCTCCGCAGAGACCGAGGTCGGCCGGCAGATGCAAATCTGCAACGCCTGCCGCTACTGCGAGGGCTTCTGCGCCGTGTTTCCAGCCATGACGCGACGGCTCGAATTCGGCAAGGCCGACATCCACTTTCTGGCCAACCTCTGTCACAACTGCGGTGCCTGCCTGCATGCCTGCCAGTACGCACCGCCACATGAATTTGCAGTGAATGTGCCCCAGGCCATGGCTGAGGTGCGTGGCCAGACTTATGTGGACTACGCCTGGCCACCCGCCTTAGGCATGCTCTACCAACGCAACGGGCTCACGCTATCGCTGGCATTGGCCGCGGCGCTGGCGCTGTTTTTGGTTATGGCCGTGGCGATCAAAGGCAGCCTGTGGGGCGCAGCGCCGGGCGACACCTTCTACAGCGTGTTTCCACACAACCTGCTGGTGAGCCTGTTCGCCCCCGTGTTCCTGTTTGCCACATTGGCGCTAGCAATGGGCGTGCGGCGTTTCTGGCGCGACATCACGCCGGCCACCAGCAGTGCACCGTTGGACGCACCTGCCGCCGCCGAAGCCGCAGATGCGGTTCTGCGCCTCAAGTATCTTGACGGTGGCCACGGCGACGGCTGCCACAACGAAGACGATGCCTACACGCTGTCGCGGCGACGCTTCCACCATCTCACCTTCTACGGCTTCATGCTGTGCTTTGCCGCCACCAGCGTCGCTACGCTCTACCACTACGCTTTCGGCTGGACGGCACCCTACGCCTTGCCCAGCCTGCCCAAGCTGCTAGGCGTGGTCGGCGGCATCTGCCTGATGCTTGGCACCGCCGGGTTGTGGCGGCTGAATCGCAGGCGTCATCCCTTGCACGGGGACTTGGCGCAAAAGTCGATGGACCTTGGCTTCATTGCCCTGCTGTTCCTCACCAGCGCCAGCGGCCTGGCCTTGTGGCTTGGCCGCGGTACACCCGCCCTGGCACTGCTGCTGTGCCTGCATCTAGGCGCCGTGATGGCACTGTTCGCCACCATGCCCTATGGCAAGTTTGGCCACGGCATTTTCAGAAGCGCAGCGTTGCTGCGCCATGCCGTCGAGAGGCGTCAGCCCAATTCCGTCGGCCTTGGAGCTGACTGAGCTCAACACGAAAATCCCAAGGAGACCCCGATGAAAAAAAGACAACTTCTGCACGCTGCGACGCTGGCCGCCACGCTCAGCGTGGTGCCGCACGTACATGCTCAGAACTTCCCTCCTGACAAGCCCATCACGCTGGTAGTGGGCTTCGCTGCCGGAGGTGCGGCAGATGCAGCGGCGCGCTTGATAGCCCGCAAGCTTGGCGAAGACATTGGCCGGACCGTCATCGTAGATAACAAAGCGGGTGCCGGCGGCAACATTGCTCACCAATATGTAGCCCATGGCCCGGCCGACGGCTCGATGCTGCTGTTTGGCTCCATTGGGCCATTAACCATTGCACCGCATGTGATGAAGGTGAGCTACGACCCATTCAAGGATCTGGCCGCCATCTCTGGTGGAGTGAACTTTCCTAATGTCTTGGTGGTGCACAAGGGCATCGGTGCAAAAACTCTGTCCGAATTCGTGGATTTATCAAAGAAAAATCCCGGCAGCATCGACTTCGCCTCGACCGGAGCCGGATCCGCATCCCATTTGGCCGGCGAACTCTTCAACCAGATAGCCGGCATCGACATGGTGCATGTGCCCTACAAAGGGGGCGCACCGGCCCTGCAGGACTTGCTGGGCCAGCGCATCGCCTCATATTTTTCAGCACCGCCGACTGCGTTGCCCCAAGTTGAAGCCGGCAACCTGATCCCGCTGGCCACCACGGGCATCACCCGTCCGGTCTACATGCCCAACATCCCAACGGTGGCGGAGTCGGGTTACCCAGGCTTTGAAGCGCTTAACTGGTACGCATTCGTTGCACCCGGAAAGACCCCAGTGGCCCTATTGGAGCGGTGGAATCAGGCCATCGTCACCGTACTGGCTGATCCAGGCGTGAAGCAAGCGTTGAACAAGCACGGCTTGACACCTCAGCCGACCACCCGAGCAGAACTCACCGCCTTCATGAAAAAAGAGGACGCCAAATGGAGCGCAATTGTGCGCGACCGTAAGATAAGTGCCAACTGAATGTCAATACCTCATTGCGCGGATTTGTCACACCAAGCGCGAACGCCAGGCGGAGATGCGCGCATCAATGTCGGGGGTGGCACAGAGATGGAAAGTCAGCTTTGGCGAGCGAAGCACTACCGCTTTGGGCAAAGAGCCTCTGCCGGAGCGCCTCCGCTGAAAGTCGGCAACACCACCTGAAAACAGTTGTTGTACAAGCGACTGGCTTGGCGCTCTGAATAACTGGTGTGAGCCCGTGAGCAACAGTTCGCCCTACGGCAAGATTGGCAGCAGCGCTGCATTTCTGCCGTTCGCGGTAATGATGTCGCCTTCAGGCTGGGTACGGTCGTTCGCCGTTCCAAAGCGAATGTCAGCGGCTGCCGGAACCGGTCATTGACCTTCCTCGTGCGAAGCGATTCTCCTCGCCGCCGACAACTCTCAGTCGGGATCTGTAGCCAGCCCGGTCGACTCAAGAGGGAATGACCTTGGTCTTCGTGCAAAACTCCGTCGCCAATCGTCCTACGTAATATCGCCACGCGCCAGTCCGACTGAAGAGGAGTTTTCCTTAGATCTTGTGCCCCTTGAGCAGGGGGCATTGCGGCCAAAGCGGACTGAGGATGAGCGTGTGGACTTTTGCTCGCGTGATGCCGACTCGAAGCACACGTCGACTTTTGGGATACGGGGCAGTGTCGCCTCGCCAAATGAAAGATGATTCGACGGTGGGGCCGGTCCGACGAGCTTCGCGCACTAGGATGACTCCGTCGAACTGCTTGCCCTTGGCCTTGTGGAAATTCATGACTTGCAAGCCCATCGGCGGATCCACGCCTTCGAGGATTTGCTCCTGTGCGAGAGCCAAGTCGAGGACGGTGCGGGCATCGGTGTAAGCGCCGTCGCGAAGCCATTCATCTGAGAGGGCAGCCGAGATGCGATGTCCCCGACGGAACGCCACCAAGAAGTCCAACTGCGCAGCGACCCGGGTGAGCTCGTCTTGATTAGTCGCCCGCATCTCATGTTTGACCGTGAGCCAGTCCTCGGCGGGATCGCCGCTGAAATCGTTGACTGCCAAGCCTGAAATCAGGCCGCGCAGCGCGTTGGCGATGTTGATGTTCAGGGCCTTGCCACCCTTGATTTTGTTGGCCTGCTCCAAGAGTTTGGCGACCTCCTTCCGGCCCTGTCCCGTCGCGCGCCTCGCGGCGGCGATCATTTCCATGCTGGTGGCGACATCGGCCTCCAGTTGGGCGAGGTCCTTGGGTTCCAGCAGAAAGGCCGCGAAACGGGCTGACAGCAGCGCTTCGGCCTCGTCGAACAGCAGCTTGTGCCGAACCGGCTTCCCGACATTGGCTCCCAACGCGTTGAGGGCGTTGGACATCTTCAGCGCACTGCGGTTGTTGGTGACCAGTATCGCGATCGTCTCCACCTTCTTGTCGCTCTGAGCCTGAATCGACTTCAAGAGCTCCCCGAGGGCTCGGCGCAGCAGATGATTCCAGTTCGGCGGTGGCTTCTCGGGGCGGTACGCAAGGGCGGATACGCCCTTGTAGGGCGCTCCGCGTGGCTTGGCCGTCAGGATGTCATTGCCGAACGCCAGGATTTCGGAGTCCGGGCTGCGGTGGTTCTGCGTCCCAAGGTCGATCTCGTGCGGCTTCAACGCTTCCCGGATGGCAATCACGCGCTCCGGGCCGACGCCTGGCAGGTAGTCGAAGATTTGCTGCTCCAGGTCTGCCAGGCACAGCACCTGGGTGTGTGGCGCGAGCATCTGGATGCACTGCCACGCGTATTGACCGGTGTCCTGGGCTTCGTCCACGATGATGATGGGATGCCGATGAGCAATCGACGCCAAAAGATGCGAGCTGCGAGCCAACAGAGCTGTCGCATTGGGCGCGAACAGATCGAACGCGATCCGGCCCTCTTCTCGAAACAGCCGCTCTCGCTCGACGAGCCACTCGTCCCACCCATCGTCTTCGTTGCCAATGCCGCCCGACAGTGCCTTCTCGTCGTGTGGCAGCAAGATCGATAGCCTATGCGGTGCCCCAAGCAGGTAGGCGTGAGCTTTGAGGATGTCCCAGAAGAACGAATGGAACGTTTGGATGGAGAGCTGCTCCTGTTCTGCTTTGGTGGACTCTAGCTTGGCGGCATCCAAGATGCGTGCCACTGCCGCCCGTGAGAAGCTCAGGAACAAGGCCGACTGACCCGGACGCATGCCGTTGCGAATCCGCTTGACCGCCTTGCGCAGTGCGAGCGTTGTCTTGCCGCTGCCGGGACCGCCGATGACCAAGGCATGGCCCTTGCAAGCCATGACGCTTTCGCGCAACTTGCAAGGCTCGTTCATGGAGCGGCAGCAGCGGCGGCCGGTTCAGGGGGTGCTCGATCGCCGTCGTCGATCGGGGGTGGAGGTGGGAAGAGTGCGAACACTGACGCCAGAAACTTGGTCACCGTGGCCGGCAGCTCGTGGAGCTCGCACTCCTCGAACAGGCGCGCCGACCAGCCGGCGCCCTTGTTGCTTCCGAGGGCTTCTTTGGCAATGGCCTTGACCGCGTCGTCGTTCGGGCGCGCATCGGGAATGGCGACGTTGCCGTTCTCATCATTGGATTTTAGGCCCGACAGGAAGGACCACAGCCGATCCACGGGCACCTCCGCCACGACGAGGTCTTCGAAGCCCTTGTAGGCGTGCTCAACGTTGATTTCGAAGTTGTCCGCCAGAGCCTGCGCCTGCTCGCCCTTGCGCTTTTTTTTGTAGTCAAGGTCGTAGAAGGCGAAGGTGCGGAGCTCCAGCGTCTTGAAGAACTTTCCGAACTTGGGCATGTTCGACTCGCCATCAGCGTCGAAGAAGGCCACACCCGCGATGTCCAGCGGCTGCAATTTAGGATCGCTCTCTTCCATGCGCCGTGCGACGATGGGCATCGCATGCAACTCGGTAACGCCTTCGACGACGATGGCTGCTCGTCCAAGCATGCATTCAGACAGGCCGGAGCGAGAGAAGCGCTTGTAGTCGTTATCTTTGAGGCCCGTGGCATCGGAGACCTTTCGCGCCGTGACCACGCCAGCATTTCGAGCCAGCAGCAGTGTCTTGGATGGCTCGAACTTCTCGATCACGAATGGCGAGTGGGAGGTCACAAAGGCCTGCGTCGTCTTGGTCAGCAGGTATTGGGCGATGCGTCGTTGGGTGTGAGGCGGTACCGCGATCTCGGGCTCTTCCATGGCGAAGATAACCGTGTCTGGCTTGAGGTCGGCGATGAAGGAGAGCAGCGCGAGCACCAGCGTGTTGATGGTGCCCGTGCCGGCGTGGGGGAATGGGACGTGTCGTTGGTCCGTCGACAGCGCTAGGAAGAACGTCATCGTTTTGCGCAGATGCTCACGCGTGAGCTCCGAGACATGCAGCTTGGTGGCGTTGCCGGGCGACTCCAATGCGATGTAGCGGGCAAGCCGCCTCTCAACGGATCGCAGAACCGGCGCAATCTCGGCCGCGTCGGCTTCGATGTCGAGGCCGCGCAGGCGCTCGATGGTCTTCTCCCACAGGCTGGTGCGCACGCCCTTCGTCCGCAGGATGATGTCGAGAAGCGACCCACGCTCCAAGCTCAGCGCCCGCGAGCCGGTCCGAAGCGCCCGCAGGTAGAGGAAACCAAACTGCCGCTTGATCGGCTTGGGAAGCTTGGTCAGCTCCCCGGGGGGAGCGTCGGGACTATGGGAGAAGTAGGTGCGTGCCTCGAACTCGTCTTCCTCGGGGTTGTATTGGCCGATAGTCTCGATCCGAAGGCAGGGGACGGCATAGGGAGCATTGGCGGCGTCGGCCTCTCCCGCACCGAGCAGTCTTTGCTCGGCTACATGCCAAAACTCGGTGTTGCCGCCGCATTTGGCTCCGATCTCGGCACCGGGTTCAATGAGGACCGCCTCAATCCGAAGCGGAGTCGGCACCCGCTCCGCACCTTCTCCTGCGGCAGGGGCCAGGTATTCAGCGTTGTAGAAGTCGAACTCATCGACCGGAGGGAAGCGGTTGAGCCGGTCGGGGCCCAAGACCAGGTCGAGGGCTTCGCAGAGCGTGCTCTTGCCGACATTGTTGGAGCCCACCATCAGGGTGTGCCCGTCGAACAGGAGCTTCGCCGACTTGATCCCGCGAAAGTTCGTGATGGTGAGCCGGACAACCTTCATGTCTTCTCCCGTATTGACGTAAGCCTTAGTTTAATGGTGTGGTGGTCATCATAAAGAGGCGTGCATGGTGTTCTGCTCAAGCCAGCCTGGAACGGCTGCTTTGTGGCGGTCAGTGTCAGTTGATTTCGCAGCAACGTTTGACTGAATCGCTCCGGGTTTCAAGGAGGCTGTTTGGTTTAAGTCAGGTCACTACAGCAGTGGCCTGATTGGCAAGTTGCCGGTAGTAGTTTGCCTCAGCTTCTGCTGGAGGGATATACCCGGTTCGGATAGGCCATGGTGGTTAAACCATGACACCCATTCGAGCCTGGCGAACTCCACGGCTTCCTTGTTTTCCATGGTGCACGTCGATGGATTAACTCGGCTTTGTAGAGGCCGTTGATGGTCTCGGTCAAAGCGTCGTCATAGCTGTCCACGGACGGCTCGATGGCACTTGAGACGATCAGGTTGTGAGGTTCTGCAGACTTTTCCCAGGGCGGCATCTCTACCAGCCGGCAGTGCTCCTAGGGCCCAATTGGCAGCACTTCGCTGCGATGTCCCCCTGGCGATGCGACACCGCTGATACAACGAGCAGCGTATCAAGATTTCCCTTGGCTCTCACAGCCTTGTCGAATACCGGGCGAGCCTTGGACTTGCGCATAAATCCAATCCAAGTAATTATCCGCGCCTGATGCACCGCCTTGCAATGCAAGAAGCACACCGAGGCAAGATGGTTCGCTTTACTCTGGAAGATGCTGTCAGGTATGTTTTATTGTGTAAAAATGCTACGATCCCAATAAGAAAGTTGTGAGATAGAAGCACTTTGATGGCGCACCAAAATATAAAGCCAAATCGAGACCGTGTATTGGTCGAAGGTAATGTTCTCCTAGCGGATCCCGACGTCCTTCGTCGTATCGTTCAGAAGTCTGGCTTGCCATTCGTCACTTCCGGGACTTTGACGGAGATCCAGGCCATTGCCAAACGCTCTGTGCCTGGAAAAGGTGCTGCCATTGCGCTCCTTCGGGAGCTTCAAAGCACACCAGCCGTAAATCTCGATGAGGTTCCACCAGGTGGTGTGTTGATTGGTAGCGACACCTTGCAGCGGCTGTCATTCAAAGGCACGCCCGTATACATCCTTGAGCGAAGCGCTGCGGCTTATACACCAGAGCAATTCGTCATCTCTCTCTGCAAGGACTACGGTGTAATCGTGCTATCCCGTAGCGTGCAACGGCAGCAATTCATCGAGTCTTGCGGCTTCATGGCTGCGCACTGGAACGGCCCACCCCGCACTTCAGCGACAAACATAGCTCGTGCGCCTCAGGGTGCATCTGCCAGGCGCCCAGCGAAAGCTGCGCGTATACAGCCGTTCGCTTTATGCAGTCAGCCCATCCGTGAAATTGACAGTCCCTCCATCGTGTCCAGCTTGCCTAAAAGCGGCGACAAAGTTTGCTTCGCAGATGGGGCGACCACAGTGCTCGGAAGGCAAATCAGTGCTGGTGGGGAGGGCACTATATACGAGCTTCCCGGCGGACAGTTGGTATGCAAAATCTACCATCTGGAGAAAATCACCCAGCTCAAACAGCGCAAGATCGAGTTGATGGTTAGCCGACATATCGAGCGACCCGGCATCTGTTGGCCCATTCAAACGTTAACTAACAGCCACGGTGAGTTCATCGGGTATTCGATGCCTCGTGCTGAAGGCCAGACGATGCAATCGACGATGTTCGTCAAGCCACGTCTGGAAAAGACGTTCCCCCTATGGACACGGGAGGACCTTGTCAAGGTCGCCCGCGCATTCATTGACCACGTCGAGTTCCTTCATTTTCATAACATCATCATCGGCGATATAAACCCGATGAATTTGCTTGTGACTCCGGACAGTTCCAAGGTCTGGATCGTTGATACCGACAGCTTTCAGATCGAAGCATTTCCTTGCCCAGTAGGCACGGTCAATTTCACTCCACCGGAAATTCAGGGGCGCAACTACGCAGACTTTCTTCGCACCAAAGAGCACGAACTATTCGCTGTGGCGACCATGATCTTCATGATTCTGTTTCCAGGTAAAGCGCCTTACTCACAGCAAGGCGGGGGCTCGCCAGCAGACAACATCAAATCTAAAAATTTCCCCTACCGCTATTCCTCTGAACTGGGCTCTGGCGCGCCCGAAGTCTCAGGGCAAGACGCCCCACAAGGACCGTGGCAATTCATCTGGTCTCACCTTCCCTTCAAAATACGCCAAGCTTTCTTTGGGACCTTCCATGACGGCAATCGCCGCACGAACGTGACTCAATGGTCCGAGCTTCTTTCCAGCTATCAGTGGCGACTGCAACACCAAGATATTTCCAAGGAGTTATTTCCTTTAAGCTTTCCAGTACGCGACCCTATCCAAGTGGTGTGCGGAAAATGCTCGCGTTCGTTCAAATCTTCAAAACGTTATGTCGAGCGGCTAGCAAACGACGGAAAGTTACCCTGGTGCTCAAGCTGTCACAACCGTTTCCGCCTTGAGCGGCTTGCGCGAGACAGTCAAAAGGCTACACGAGATGCGACTGGCTCACCACAGCCCCCAAAAGTGCAACCCGGTGCACGCAAATACTCTCCGCCCCCAAGAATCGTGCCTATTTATAAAACTACGATGCCCAAAGTTGCGCCTCCGCCATCCCCACCGCGCAGGAATCCGGCAACAGTGTCCTCAGGAAATGGCGTTGCCAAAATTTTTGCAGATCTGCTGAATCACTTTTTCAAATAAGTGGCGGACCCAGCCTCTTCAACCGAAAGCAACCAAATGGATGAACAGTACATATTGAGACAAGAAGACTTGGTCGAAAACCCAACCGCTCGCGTGCCCATCTGCCTCGTGCTCGATGTGAGCGGCTCAATGAGTGGAGAGCCCATTGCCGAACTCAATGAAGGCGTCGGTTTGTTCTTTGACGCGATCCGCGCTGATGACGTTGCACAGTACGCGGCTGAAATCGCAGTGGTCACTTTTGGTGCTGGTGTTCACAAGGCCGTGGACTTCATGGCCATTGATCGACAGACGACCCCCATGTTACAAGCCAATGGCGCAACCCCCATGGGCGAAGGTGTGCTCATGGGTCTGGATTTGTTAGAGGCGCGAAAGCTCGACTATCAACGTGCAGGAGTTGACTACTACCAACCTTGGTTGGTCGTCATGACCGATGGAGAGCCAACCGATGAGCTATCCGCCGCAGCGGAACGCATCCGTGCTCTGGTGTCAGCGAAGAAGCTCACCGTTTTTCCCATCGGCATTGGAGGCGGCGCCAATATGACCAAACTCGCAGTGCTTTCACCGAATCGCCCACCACTGCGGCTGCGAGGCCTCAACTTCAAGGAATTCTTCGAATGGCTCAGCCGCAGTGTCTCCAGAGTTTCTCAATCTACACCCGGTGAGCACGTGGCTCTGGATACGGCCGGCATTGCTGCATGGGGGCAGGTCTGAGTCGGCGTCGCAACCGGGGGGGCTCTCGCTACAAAGTTGCCGGAGCTGCCGCCACCGGGCGCTCCCACGTTGGTGCCAACACCCCGTGCCAAGACCGTATCGGATTCGAACGAACAATGGACATGGCAGCCGTTGCGCTAGCTGATGGGGCGGGCTCAAGAGCCTTCTCGCAGCATGGTGCCGCCATTGTGGTTCGCTCAGCGTTACGGCTGCTAATGTCGCAGTTCGACACGCTCTACACATTGTGCGAAAAAAACCCTGCAGCAGCCGGCAGATTCATACACAAGCGGCTCAAGCATGAATTGCATCGTTTGGCCAGACGCCTGAGATGCGACGAAAGTGCACTCGCGTCGACACTCCTATGTGCCGCGCACAAGGATAACCGCTTCGTCGCAGCGCATCTTGGAGATGGAGTCATAGTTCAAGTCAATGCACAGGGAGCGGCCAGTACGTTGTCACATCCAGACAACGGGGAATTCACCAACACGACGTACTTTGTCACAGACTCATCTGCACCAAGCAAGATCCGTCTCTACCATGGCAGTGATACTTCAGACCTTGCTGGCCTTGTTCTCATGAGTGACGGATGCGCCGAATCGCTTTATGAAAAAAGTACTGGAAATCCCGCATCCGCAGTTGCCAAGCTGGTGGCATGGACCCAAGACCTAAAGCAGGACGAGATCAGCAAGATTCTGAACGCGAATATGCAGCAACTCTTCACGCGCAAGTCTGCGGACGATTGCTCACTCATATTGCTGAGCCCGCCACGGAATAGCGTTAGATCACATGGGTGAATCGGCGAGTCCCATGGCTGTGTTGCATTACAAGGACTGCCCATCAATGCAAGCGCTGATCATTAATCCTGCGCCACGCTTACCTACGCTCGGTGACCAACTTCTTCACCTTCCATACAATGCGCACGGACCAAGACACAACGGTTAAAGTGTCAATATGTCAGAAATCGAAGAAAACACTCCCCCAAGAAAGCGGACTGCGTTGAATTGGCCGACAACGCTCAGTTTGCTCACAGCTCTGGTAGCTACAGGAACTGTCACCCTACATCTCATTGGTGACGTGCGACACCGGCACTATCTTAAGTACTGGAATGTTGATGCCGGTCTATTTCCCAAATCTGCAGATTGGATACTGATCAACGGTTACTACGGTGTGGTCGACAGGTTTGCCTCTATTCTTGCATCTATAGTCGGTAACTTGCATTGGTTGGCAGTCGCTACAGTCATTTTGGGTGTGTATTTCTTCGTTCTTCTGTCTCCGACAATGGGAGCTTTGGGAAAGGCGCCAGATTGGCTGCTGCGACAGCCCGAATGGCGACGTCGCCTCATTCGGCAGATGATGCTCACAGCAATAGTTATCAGCGTAGTACCCTGTGCGCTGTTTGTGCTGACAGCTTTCATGGTTGTACCCGCTGCGCTTGGCGAGGCCGCAGGAAAGGCTGCTGCGGAAAGCCAGGCAGTGGAGTATTTGAAGGGTTGCCAGGCCTCTAGGATTCCTTGTGTGGAGGTCCAGCGCGAGGGGAAGGTCATCGGGACGGGCTTTGTTCTTGACAGTTCTCCTTCGCACCTTGCAATATTTGATGCTCAGATCCAGCGTGGCCGCATCTTAGCCTTGGAGAAAATTGAGGTTCTGTCTACTCGTATGCCAACCCTTACACAAGGTATTACGCGTTGATTTCCTTCGCAAATTTGAAAGTCGTCACATGCCCGGAGCGCTAGATACATTCAGTAGTTCGATAAAAGATGCAGAGGAGCTGCTCGCACACTTCAATGCCATTAACGTCCTTCCCCCACCACCAAATGCGGAGGTGTTGAAGCGGGCTGGCCTCATCATGGCTTGCACGGCATGGGAGACATATGTGGAAGATCGGGTTCAGGAAGCCGTTCAGCAACGGTTAGGCGAAGGCAACGACAGCTTCCAGAATAAGTTTCTTCTACGGCATCTACAAACGACACTAAAGCAGTTTCACAACCCAAGCGCTGAAAAGACCTGCAAGCTGTTCTTGGATTTCCTAGGTGTAGACGTATCTGCAGGCTGGCAGTGGAACAACTATGACAGTGCTCGGGCCCGCCTAGAACTGGACACATTAATAAAGAAGCGCGGTGAAGCCGTCCACCGCTCAAAAGCGTTAAATGCTGGAACGCCTGCAGCGCATCTTGTGCGCAAGGATGAACTTGAGAAAGCGATCAGGTTTCTGAAAAGCATGGTGGCTGCGACGGAAGCTGCGACGAAGTTGTGATTGAGCCTGACTTACAGCGAGATTCTTCTGTAGGCGGCTGTTATGAGCAGGCAGCAGTCATCCGCTTTGGTGGAGCGATGACTGCTGCAGGGTCCGGAGGGCCAGCCCCACTTCACGACGCGTACAGCAGCAATCGCTGCAAAGGCGGATCGGCGGCTCCCAGAGGGACTTCAGGCTGAACGAGACCCTGGTTGACAATGGAATTGTTCATAAAATATTCAATGAGAATTACCAGAAATCTGTTTCTTATCCCAATAGCTAAGTTACAACCCAAGTAGTGCGTCCACACCTTGTGGGAAGACCCATTCCCCTTCGGAGGTTTAGAACATTCTGTTACTGTAGAGCACCAATTGGGGGCAACAACATGACTCGCTCAACAACCACAAAGGGGCAGGATGCCTAAGAAGAAAAAGACAAGCAGCGGTGTCGTCGCCGCCATGACCTTGGTGATTCTTTTCATCGTGTTTCCAAAGTACTCTTGGGGCTATATAGTCTTGTTCATGGGGGGGATTTGGGCCTGTGGGTTATTACTCAGCACTAAAAAGCAGAGTGCGGCTCATGCCGTCGCTCCGAATTCTGGAACAACCGAGACGCCTTCCAAGTCATCCGTACCCGTACGTCCAAAAATGGTGGCGCACACAACCGATACGGTATTCACGCCAGCTTTAGTCGTGCAACCTGCGCGATTTGTTCCGGATGACCATCCTGTTTCCATAGCCCCTCCGGGGCTCCCCGCGCAGGCGCCCAGTCCCGACCAACGGCCTCCGGTGAAAGCGCCAGTAGCAGCGCCCGGTGCTCACCGGCGATTTGTGGATGATGACGCCCCCGTGCCCGTCGCCACGCAGGTGCCCGCCACGCATGAGAACTTCGCCATTCCGCAAGCGCCCGCCATCCTTGGGCCTGGTAGGTGGATTACCCAAGGTGAAAGCGTTATGGTGGCCGGCAGTCTCATCACAGGCGGGATGATTTACGTGGGTAATGACCTAAAGACTTATTCAAAATCCACTGACCCTTGTCTCATCAATCCAAATTTGACCGTTGCTGCACAGGCGAACCTTAGCAAGCGTGAGTTTGGCTACTGGCCTTCGTATTCGCAGATTTCCCCCACTGCCCGCAGAGCTTATCTGACCTGGTTGGCTGGCGGCCGTAGAGACATGGAAGCGGACATTGGATATGTATTTCTCTTCTTCTACGGGCTGGAGCGTAGAGCCATCGTTGATGGTCAGGACGACGAGCAGGCTCGGTGCGATAGGCCAGCAATCGCACAGGAAATCAGACGTCTACTGGTTATTTATGGTGAGAAGTCTTACTCTTTTAAGCGCTACGCTAGCGAGTTGCTCGACTGGCTGGAAGTGGCCGACTACTCCAAGCAGCTCTACAACGAGCCCGTGCCAACATTCCCGCAAACGTTTGAATTGCCCCTCTACATTCGCTTGGCACTGGGCCTTACAGCTGTTGATGCAGTGCCTGTCCCAGGCCATCTTGCATTGGCATGGGCTCGAATGGACCCCACGAGTTACCTGAGGACACCTGCAACGCGGTGCGTCGAGCAGTTCGATAAGCTCTTCTTGCAGCGCTATGCCGAGGAGTTCAAGCAAGGCGTGATTCTCCCAAGAAACAAAACCAAGCTAAAGCTGGTCTATCGCCCTGCATCTGCCGGATTTCAGGGCGTCAATGAAATTAAGTTGACCTTCGGCGACGTGCCAGACGTCACAGTTCTGACTGCACCTCAAAAGCGGCTCAAGAAAATCGTGGATGCAGTTTCCGCAGAGCTGGACCCTTACAGCCGATACCTTGGACGCAATCTGGATGCGGCGGCCTCGCTGGAGGCCCTGCTGCTCCTACCCGTCACCTTGTGGCCACCGGAGTCGGAGAAAGCTGTCAATGCACTGAAAACGCGCATTGGTTCTGGAATGGTGGTGATGACTATGCAGGATTTGCTCGATACGTTCCAAGCAAAGGCTGCTCTAAACAAAGATCGTGCCATCACGTTGGCAAAGGCGCTGGAATCTATGCAGATTGGATTCGAACCGGATGTGCTGGGCGGGGCCAAGACGCCAAAGCCCGAGGACCATATCGTGCTGTTCTTCGCACCGGAGCCAGATACTTCGCAAAGGCGAACTTCTGTCTACCAGGCAGCGACGCTCACCTTGCAGCTGGCCTCAGCCGTAGCCAGTGCTGACGGCGACTTTAGCGTCCGGGAAATGGGTCACCTGCGCGAGCAAGTGCAGGCCTGGACGCATCTTTCCCCTGCGCAGTCGAGCAGGCTACTAGCCCATCTGCGCTTGCTGGTTGCAGCACCGGTTTCGTTGACTTCTCTCAAGAAGAAGCTGGAGCCCTTGGATACAAAATCGAAAGAGACGATTGCTGCCTTCATGGCGACTGTTGCTCAGTCGGATGGAAGCGTCACGCCTGCCGAGGTGAAGATGCTGGAGAAGGTATATAAGGCGCTGGGCCTTGATGCCAAGAAGGTCTTCTCAGATGTGCATGCGGTAGGAACTGGAGCGACGCCAACTGCGGGCGTTCTTGCGAAGACGGAGTCGACTGGGTTCCAGTTGGATACCGCGAAGATTGCAGCGTTGCAGAAGGATTCCGAACGGGTATCAGCGCTGCTCGCCGATATCTTCAAAGACGAAGCGCCTGCACCAACGCCACCTGCCTCAGAGCCCGAACTGGAGCCTTCGGATAGTGAATCTCCGCCTTCTGGGCTGTTCGGTCTGGACGAAACTCACTCTGCGTTTGCGCGCATGCTGCTGTCGCGCCCACAGTGGAGCCGAGAGGAACTACTTGACGTCGCTTCGGACCTAGACTTGATGCTCGATGGAGCTCTTGAGCGCATCAATGAAGTGTCGTTCGACACCCACGACATTCCCTTCACCGAGGGCGAGGACCCTGTTGACGTGAACCCCGAAATTCTGGAGAAGCTTGAAGCATGAACGCACCAATTCGACCCAAAGAACGTGATGCCGTTGTCCAGTCCCTGCGGGCGGGCGTGGTGCCACGGGCCGGACAACATCTCATCCAGGTGGGCCGCATCCGTGAAATCGAAACACTGGTCAGTGACATCGTCCGCGTCGCCGATGGGGGCTCCGCCTTCCGATTAGTTATTGGCGAATACGGTGCCGGCAAGACGTTCTTCCTGAACCTGGTGCGCGCGGTCGCAATGGAGAAGAAGCTGGTTGTTGCCAGCGCTGACCTCAATCCTGATCGTCGCCTGCACGCCAGTGGAGGACAGGCGAGGTCACTTTACGCCGAACTCATGCGCAACATGGCAACGCGTACCAAGCCCGAGGGCGGGGCCCTTAACGGCATCGTCGAGAAGTTCATCGCCACGGCCAAGGCCGAGGCCAAGGAGGCAGGCCAGCCCACCGAAACCCTCATTCGCCGGAAGCTTGAGCATCTCACCGAGTTGGTCAATGGATACGATTTCGCTGATGTCATCGCTGCGTACTACCGCGGCTTTGAAGAGGGCAACGAGGAATTGAAGTCCGATGCCGTGCGCTGGCTGCGCGGCGAGTTCACGACAAAGACTGATGCGAAAACCGCTCTCGGCGTGCGCACCTATGTAGACGACGCTGCGGTCTATGACCAACTGAAACTCATGGCCAGGTTCGTGAGGCTTGCCGGCTTCAGCGGGCTGCTGGTCAGCCTTGATGAGTTGGTCAACCTCTACAAGCTGGCTAATGCCCAGGCACGCAACTCAAACTACGAGCAGATTCTGCGCATCCTTAATGACTCGCTACAGGGCACGGCGGTGGGACTCGGCTTCATTCTCGGAGGAACTCCTGAGTTCCTGCTGGATACACGGCGCGGGCTGTATAGCTATCCAGCGCTCCAAAGTCGCCTGGCGCAGAATACCTTCGCTAGCAGTGAACTCGTCGACTTCAGCGGGCCCACGGTGCGGCTCTCTAGCCTGACGCCAGAGGATTTTTACGTGCTTCTACAGAAGCTGCGCCACGTGTATGCCGGAGGTGATGTGGCCAAGTACCTTCTTCCTGACCATGGAGTCGCGAGCTTCATGGAGCACTGCTCCAGACGAATCGGCGAGACTTACTTCAGGACGCCGCGAACTACCATTACCTCTTTCATCAACCTGCTGGCGGTTCTGGAGCAGAACCCTGGTGTCGAGTGGCAAACACTGCTGGGGGGGCTTGAGGTGGCGGCGGATACGGGGGCAGCAGGTGATATGACGGTAGAGGTAGAAGAAAGCGACGAGTTCGCATCCTTCAAGCTTTGACCTCCAGGGTCGGCTATGTCCGCGGCAAGCTCCTCTTTTCACCTGCTCGATGAGCGCATCCAGCGATTCATCTGGGCCGAAGGCTGGGAGTCGTTGCGCGAAGCACAGGAACAGGCCATCCCATTGCTCATCAAAGCAGACCGGGATGTCATTGTGGCCGCAGCGACGGCGGCTGGGAAAACCGAAGCTGCTTTTCTGCCCGCGCTTACGCACCTTCTGCAGCGCGAGGAACCAGGCCTCATCGTCTACATCAGCCCGTTGAAGGCCCTTATCAACGACCAGTTCGGCAGGCTGGACAGGCTCTGCGAGCAATTGGACATTCCTGTCTGGCCTTGGCACGGTGACATTGGCGCCACATCGAAGGCGAAATTCCTCAAGCAACGGCAAGGTGTCTTGCTCATCACTCCCGAATCACTGGAAGCGTTGTTATGCAATCGGGGGACGTCGATTGGGGCGGTGTTTCAAAGGGCAGCGTACTTCGTGGTGGACGAACTCCATGCCTTTATCGGTTCAGAGCGAGGAAAGCAGCTGCAGTCCCTGATGCATCGTGTCGAGGTCGTGCTGGGCCGCCAAGTACCACGCGTAGGTCTGTCTGCGACGCTGGGCGACATGAGCCTTGCAGCTGACTTCCTGCGGCCTGGACACGGTGCCGAGGTGGCTATGGTCGTGTCCGCCTCTTCAGGCAGCGAGCTCAGAATTCTGGTGAAAGGCTACGAAGAGCCCTTGGCCATTGAAAAGAACAACAAAGATGAGGATGCAGAAGCCGCGACACCGGGCCTTATCGCGGCCCACATGTTCAAGTCGCTTCGAGGCTCCAACAACCTAGTGTTCCCAAACTCCCGGCGAGAGGTTGAGCGGTACACCAACCTGCTGAACAGCCTCTGCGAGCAGCAAAAGGTCCCGCAGGAATTCTGGCCCCATCACGGGAGCCTCTCCAAAGAAATTCGGTCAGAAAGCGAGGCGGCACTCAAGCAGAAAGAAGTGCCTGCAACAGCCATATGTACGAACACATTGGAGTTAGGAATTGACATTGGAGCGGTCAAAAGAGTCGTGCAAATTGGAGCGCCTCCATCGGTTGCCAGCTTACGCCAACGGCTGGGACGCTCCGGCCGCCGCAAGGGCGAGCCAGCCATTCTGCTGGGGTACTGCATCCAAGACGCTGTCGACAGCAGGTCTGGCATTGAGACCCAATTGCGATTGGACTTAGTTCAGACCGTAGCGATGATTTTTCTATTGCTGGAAGGCTGGTTTGAACCGCCCGTCACGCAAGGAGCTCATCTGTCTACTCTCGTGCAGCAAGTGTTGTCCGCTATTGCTCAGAACGGAGGGGCTACGATTGGTCAGCTGTATGCTCTCCTGTGCGCACCCGGTACGCCCTTTGAAGGTACAACGAAAGAGGGCTTCATAGACCTGGTTCGCCATTTGGGGCAGAAGGAACTCATTGTTCAGGATTCTTCCGGCCTATTACTGCATGGACCGGTGGGTGAGAAGTTCGTGAACCACTACACCTTCTACGCCGCTTTTGCGGGCGACGATGAGTTTCGACTAGTTGCTGGAAGTCGTACGCTGGGTACGCTGCCCGTTTCTCAAATGCTCACTATTGGACAGCGCATTCTTTTTGCTGGCAAGACGTGGATAGTCGAGTCGGTTGATGAACAGCAGAAAGTCATCTTTGTGAGGCATGCACGTGGTGGCGCCCCACCATTGTTCTCAGGGGGCGTAGGACGCGTCCACACGAAGGTTAGGCAGCGGATGCGGCAACTGCTGGAGTCGACCGAAAAAGTGGTATTCATCGATGAAGTGGCACAACGGTTTCTGGAGGAAGCACGTGCAAACTTCCACTTGATGAATTTGCACACAGAGCACCTTGTAGACCAGGGGCGGGAACTTTTGGTTTTGACATGGCTTGGCGACTCTGCCAACGAGGCGCTCGCATGCTTCATGAGGTTGAGGGGTTTCACAGCAGCACCTGCAGGTCCAGGTATCGAAGTGATGAAGGGCGAAAAGACGGTCGACAACATCTTAGATGCACTATTGGACGCAGCTTTGGCTGTGCCGCCGACGTTGGCTGAACTTCTCGAGGGTGCCAGGAATCTCGAACGTGAGAAGTGGGATTGGGCACTTCCCCCTGAATTGCTGAAAAAAGCATATGCGAGCCTAAATCTCAATATCGACGAGGCTCAGCAATGGGTAGTCACGCACCATGCGCAAGTGGCTGGGGACACTGGCAATTAGCCTTGGCCTGACTTTTACGAGGTGAACGCGTGCCACACCGTTAGGCTAATCCAGTTCGTCATGCGGTAATTTGGGCAGCGACCGCTTCGATAGCGGGAGCAGTCGTTAAAGAATACACACCGATTGGCAGCAATCGCTGCAATGCAGTCATCTGCTTGCCCTATTCATGGTACATGCGTGTGTCGATGCAAAAACAAAAGGCCGCAAACCTAAGTTTGCAGCCTTTGTTCTTTGTGGTACTTTAAGTGGTACAAAACTCAAATTCTTTTGCAAGCCTTTGAATTTTAAGCCATCTTGGCGGAAACGGAGGGATTCGAACCCTCGATGAGGCTCTACACCCCATACTCCCTTAGCAGGGGAGCACCTTCGGCCACTCGGTCACGTTTCCAATACAGCTATTCTAACCTGAAAAATCAGGCCGATTTGGAAACTTCTGCAGAATCCAGACCAAAAGCGGTGTGCAGGGCACGAACAGCCAGTTCCAGGTACTTCTCATCGATCACGACCGAGGTCTTGATTTCGGAGGTGGAGATCATCTGGATGTTGATGCCCTCTTCGGCCAGCGCGCGGAACATGGTCGATGCGACGCCCACATGGCTGCGCATGCCGATACCGACAATGCTCACCTTGCAGATGTTGGGGTTGCCGATGACTTCGTCAGCGCCGAGCTTGGGCACGACTTCTTCGCGCAGCAACTCGACCGTGCGGTTGAAGTCACCTTGGTTGACGGTGAAGCTGAAGTCGGTCTTGCCGTCCTTGCCGATGTTTTGCAGGATCACGTCCACATCGATGTTGGCGTCGGCCACCGGGCCCAGGATCTGGTAGGCGATGCCGGGGGTGTCAGGCACGCCACGGACAGAGATTTTGGCTTCGCTGCGGTTGAAAGCGATGCCCGATACGAGGGCCTTTTCCATCTTTTCGTCTTCCTCAAATGTGATCAGAGTGCCCGATTTGGCCTCTTCATCCAATGCAATATCCCAGGGCGTGAAGCTCGACAGCACACGCATTGGCACTTTGTACTTGCCGGCAAATTCCACCGAACGGATCTGCAGCACCTTGGAGCCCAGGCTCGCCATCTCCAGCATTTCCTCAAAGCTCACGGTCTTGAGGCGCTGTGCGGCCGAGACCACGCGCGGGTCGGTGGTGTAGACACCATCGACGTCGGTATAGATCAGGCACTCAGCGGCCTTCATGGCGGCTGCCACGGCGACGGCCGAGGTGTCCGAGCCGCCACGGCCCAGGGTCGTGATGTTGCCGTTCGGGTCAATGCCCTGGAAACCGGTAACGATGACCACGCGGCCGGCGTCCAGATCGGCACGCACGCGCTGGTCGTCGATCGATTCAATGCGCGCCTTGGTGTAGCTGTCATCGGTGCGCACCGGCACTTGCCAGCCGGTGTAGCTCACCGAGGGTACGCCTTCTGCCTGCAGCGCAATGGCCAGCAGGGCCGACGAGGCCTGCTCGCCGGTGGCGGCCAGCATGTCCAGCTCACGGTAATAGGACTTGTCTGCGCGGCTGGGTGCCAGCTCACTGGCGAGGCCCAACAGACGGTTGGTTTCGCCACTCATGGCGCTGGGCACCACCACCATCTGGTGGCCAGCCCTTGCCCACTTGGCGACGCGTTTGGCGACATTGCGGATGCGCTCGGAAGAGCCCATCGACGTGCCGCCGTACTTATGAACGATCAGTGCCATTGAATATCACGATGACGAAACACGAAGCTCGGCGTTGATGCAAAGTGTTTTGGCACGCCGTCGGAATCGTACATTAGTCAGACCAAAACTGGCGGATTGTACCAATCGATGACATCTCTGTGGCGCTGTATATACCCACGGCCCACTTTTATATGGATTTGGTGGCCCCGCGTGGTGCAGCGCTGCAGCTGCAGCAGCAGTTGCGCCAGCTGCGCGGCGCTCGGCGTCTGGCCATGGGCCGTGCGCAGCCAGTAGCGCAGCACATTGGCCATGCGCGCCGCGCTCAGCGCCTGCAGCGCGCGGATGCGCGGCGGCGCCCCGGTGGCCTGCAGGTCGATCTGCGCCAGCTCATCGAGCAGCTCGGCCGCCTGCGCCGCGTTGGCACTGCTGCGCGCCACCGTCTGCGCGATCTGCGGAAAGGCCTGCACCAGGCCGGGCATCACCTGCTGGCGGATGCGGTTGCGTGTGTAGCGGGTGTCGGTGTTGCTCGGGTCTTCCACCCAGGCGATGCCCAGCGCAGCCAGGTCAGCACGGATCTGCGCACTGCCCAGCCCCAGATAGGGCCGCGCCCACTGCAGGCCCGCGCGCTGCCACTGCGCGCGCATGCCCGCCAGGCCGGCCACCCCGGCGCCGCGCGACAGCGCCAGCACCACGGTTTCGACCTGGTCATCGGCATGCTGGGCCAGCGCCATGGTCTGGATACGGCCCTTCGCTGCCTCGTCAGCAGCCAGCACGGCCTGGGTCAGCGCTTGGTAACGCGCAATGCGTGCGGCATCCTCCGGGCTTTGGCCGGGCAGCGCATGGGCATTCACCGCCACCACCATCAGCGGCACGCCCCAGGCCGCGCACTGGGCGCGGCAATGCGCTTCAAACACCGCGGCTGCGGCCTGCAGCCCGTGGTTGATGTGGATGGCATGCACCTGGCCTGGAAAGCGCTGCAGGCAGGCCCAGAGCAAGGCGGTGGAATCGGCCCCACCGCTGTAGGCCACAGCCAGCGGCAGTGCGGGCTGCCAGCCGTTCAGCGCGGTAACAATGGCGGGCTCAGCCATGGCGCGCGCCCCACAGCAAAAAGCCTCCGCAAAGGGAGGCTTGGCAGCAGCGGCGCAGCATCAGCGGCGGCCAGCAGCGCGTATCAATGCTCAGCCTTGGTGTCCGAGAAACGGCCATAGCTTTGCAGGCGCTCGTAGCGGCGGTCCAGCAGCTCGGCGGGCTTCAGATCGGCCAGCTGGCGGAAGGCATCGCTCAGGCCGCGCTTGAGCAGCGCCGCCATTTGCTTGTGGTCGCGGTGGGCGCCACCGACGGGCTCGTGGATGATCTTGTCGATCAGGCCCAGGGCCTTGAGGCGGTGGGCGGTAATGCCCATGGCATCGGCCGCTTCCTGGGCCTTGTCGCTGGTCTTCCACAGGATGGAGGCGCAGCCTTCGGGGCTGATGGTCGAGTACACAGAGTACTGCAGCATCAGCACCTGGTCGGCCACCGAGATACCGAGCGCGCCGCCCGAGCCACCTTCACCGATGATGGTGGAGATGATCGGCACTTCCAGCTGCGCCATTTCATAGATGTTGCGGCCAATGGCTTCGGACTGGCCGCGCTCTTCGGCATCAATGCCGGGGTAGGCGCCGGGCGTGTCGACAAAGGTGAACACCGGCAGCTTGAACTTCTCGGCGGTCTTCATCAGGCGCAGCGCCTTGCGGTAGCCCTCGGGCTTGCTCATGCCAAAGTTGCGCAGGGTGCGCTCCTTGGTGTCGCGGCCCTTTTGGTGGCCCACCACCATGCAGGGGTTGCCATTGAAGCGTGCCAGGCCGCCCACGATGGACAGGTCATCGGCAAAGTGGCGGTCGCCATGCATTTCGACGAAATCGGTGAAGATCTCGTTCACATAGTCCAGGGTGTAGGGACGCTCGGGGTGGCGTGCGATCTTGGTGATCTGCCAGGGGGAAAGCTCGCTGTAGATATCCTTGGTCAGCTGCTGGCTTTTCTTGCTGAGCTGATCAATCTCTTCAGAGATATCGACTGCGCTTTCGCTTTGCACATAGCGCAGTTCATCAATTTTGGTTTCCAGCTCCGCAATCGGTTGCTCGAAATCCAGGAATGTTCTTTTCGCCAAAATGATTCTCCTCGAGAAAAGCCGCAGGCAGCCTTCTCATAACGACCGACAGTGTAACCGCATGCGGCCAAACCAGATCAATCTGCATCCTGCCCCAGTGGCATGGCATTCTGGGAGCGCCAGATCAGCCAGGCCGCCACGCTGGCCCAGGGTTGCCAGGCCTGGGCCACCTCGCGCGCATCGCTGCGGCTGACGGCCTCACCCGAAAAATAATGGTCGCTGATGCCCTGCAGCAGCGCCGCATCGTCAATGGCCAGCACATTGGGCCGCCCCAGATGGAACAGCAAAAACATCTCCGCGCCCCAGCGCGCCAGGCCGCGTTGCGCCATCAGCTGCTCGATGACCGCGTCGTCATCGACATGCACCCAGGACAGCGCATCCTTGGGCTCTTGCACAAACCATGCAGCCAGATCACGCAGATAGCCCAGCTTGCGCTGCGGCAGGCGGATGGCCTTGGCCGCCTCGTCCGTCAGGGCCAGCATGGCCTTGGGGCTAGCCGACCCGAGCGCTGCCACCAGCCGCTTCCACAGCTGGCGCGCCGAGTTGTCGGACAGCTGCTGCCAGACCACCGAGCGCATCAGCAGCGCAAAGCCGTCGGCCTCGCGGCGCAGCATCTCGCCGGCATACAGCGGCGCGAGCCGGCGCATCACCCGGTCCTTGCGGGCCAGATGTTTGCAGGCGACGGCCCAGTCTTCCGCAGACAGCGGTTTGTTGCTGATACCAGGCATAGGGCTAGACAGACCGCGTCAACGCCAGGGACAGATGCAGTCCACCGACAGCGCGCATCAGGCCCCTGCCTGCACTACCGTCCAGGTCGTGCCTTGGGCGGAATCCTTGAGCTCCACCCCTTGGGCTAGCAGCTCGGCGCGGATGCGGTCCGATTCCGCATAGTTCTTGGCCGCCTTGGCAGCCGCGCGCAGCGCAATCTGCGCCTCCACATAAGCGGCATCCACGGTGGCGCCCGCTTGCAGGTAGGCGGCAGGGTCGGCCTGCAGCAGGCCCAAGGTGGCCGCCAGCGCCTTGAGCAGGCCAGCCACCGCTGGCGATTTGCTGCGATTGACCTCGGCCGCCAGCTCAAACAGCACGGCCACGGCTTCGGGCGTGCCAAAGTCCTCGTCCATCGCCGCCTTGAAGCGCGCTGCGCTCGGGTGGCTCCAGTCGATGGTCACCGGCTCGGCGGCGACTAGGCTCAGCGCCGTATAGAGGCGCTTCAGGGCATTGCGGGCGTCGTCCAGGTGCACATCGCTGTAGTTGAGCGGGCTGCGGTAGTGGGTGCGCACCACAAAGAAGCGGATGGTTTCTGCGTCGTAGCGCTTGAGCACATCGCGGATCGTGAAGAAATTGCCCAGGGACTTGGACATCTTCTCGTTGTCGACGTTGATGAAGCCGTTGTGCATCCACATCTTGGCCAGCGGCTGGCCGTGTGCGCCTTCGCTCTGGGCAATCTCGTTTTCGTGGTGGGGAAACTGCAGGTCAGCGCCGCCGCCATGGATGTCGAAGGTCTCGCCCAGCAGCGCGCAGCTCATCGCCGAGCACTCGATGTGCCAGCCCGGCCGGCCCGTGCCATAGCTGCTTTGCCACTTGGCCTCGTCGGGCTCGGTGGGCTTGGCGCTCTTCCACAGCACAAAATCCAGCGGGTCGTCCTTGCCGTCCTGCACGGCAACACGTTCGCCGGCATTGAGCTCGTCGAGCGACTTGCCCGAAAGCTTGCCGTAACCGGGGAACTTGCGCACGGCATAGTTCACATCGCCGCCTTCGGTGCGGTAGGCCAGGCCTTTTTCTTCCAGCTGCGAGATGATGGACAGCATCTGCGGCACGTATTCGGTGGCACGGGGCTCATGCGTGGGCCGCTCGATGCCCAGCGCATCGGCATCCTGGTGCAGGGCCTCGATCATGCGGTCGGTCAGGCTGCGGATGGTCTCGCCGTTTTCCACGGCGCGGCGGATGATCTTGTCCTCAATGTCGGTGACATTGCGCACATAGGTCACCTTCAGGCCGCTGACGCGCAACCAGCGCTGCACCACATCAAACGCCAGCATCGAGCGCGCATGTCCCAGGTGACAGAGGTCATAGACCGTCATGCCGCATACATACATGCGGACATGGCCCTGCTCAATCGGAACAAATGACTCCAGCGCACGCGAAAGCGTGTTGTAGATGCGCAAACTCATGAAAAATTAGCGTGGTTGTGGTTGAGAGAGGGAAAGACGCCTGGCGCCCTGCCCCGTTCCGCGTCCATCCTCTTGACAGAGGCTGGGGCACGGGTTTGGCAGCGCCTGCCCGGGCACCGCCGCCCGGCAGGAACCGCCGAACCGTGTATGGTAGCTGATGCCCGAGACCATGCCCTGCAAACCATGGCCGCCCGTCGTTCCGGGGCGCCAGCCCCCTCAGCTACAATGCGCTGCAGTATAAGCCTGCAGGCCACTTGCACGCGCCCAGCGCGCCCGAACCCTATGAAGTTAGTCAGTTGCCTTTTCTCCCCCCTGATGCCCCGTGCCGCCTTGCTGGCGCTTGCGCTGAGCTGCGGCGCCGCCTATGCGGACGAATACACGGCTGTGGAAAAGCTGATCCAGTCTGGCCAGACTGCCTTGGCCCTGGAGCAGCTGGAGCCCAAGATCCAGCAAGCCCCGCGTGACCCGCAATGGCGTTTTTTGCAGGGTGTGGCCCAGATGAACGCCGGCCAGCGCGACGAGGCCACGGCGACATTCGAGAAACTGGTGCAGGAATACCCCGAACTGCCCGAGCCCTACAACAACCTGGCCGTGCTCTACGCCCAGAACAACCAGCTGGAAAAAGCCAGCCGCGCGCTGCAAGACGCCGTGCGGGCCAACCCCGGCTATGCCACCGCCTATGAAAACCTGGGCGATATCTATATCCGCCTGGCCGAGCAATCACTGAGCAAGGCCAGCACGCTGGCGCCGGCCCAGCAAGCGCGGCTGCAGCCCAAGATCAGCAGCCTGCGCCTCTTGGTGACCCGGGCCCAGCCTGCCGCTGCTGCAGCACCCGCTGCCGCAGCGCCGGCTGCCCCGGCAGCGGCGCCCGACGCAAAAAAGTAAGGGCCTTGCCTTGAATCTTGCACCGTTGGCCCTCAACTCGGTGCAACGCATAGGGTGCAAACGCACACCGTGCAAACGCAGACGCTGCAACGCCCATGATTTGCGCGCAGCGCAGGATGCCTTGCGGACCCCGCAGCGCCCTGCGCTGGCCATCTACCGTATTCAACGACAGAGGAAACCGATGCCTTCCAAACGACACACTCTTTCCATTCTGGGCGGCCTGGCACTGGCCGGCGGCATGTTGCTGACGAGCGCCGCGCAAGCAGCGGACCAGCCCCGCGTGAAACTGGCGACCTCGATGGGCGACATCGTGGTCGAGCTCAATCCAGAAAAGGCGCCCAAGACGGTGGCCAACTTTCTGCAGTATGTGAACGACAAGTTCTATGACGGCACGATCTTCCACCGCGTGATCGGCAACTTCATGATCCAGGGCGGTGGCTTCACCCCCGATATGCAGCAAAAGCCTGCGCGCTCGCCGATCCCACTGGAGGCCAACAACGGCCTCAAGAACAACACCTACACCATTGCAATGGCCCGCACGGCAGTGCCCGACTCGGCCACCGCGCAGTTCTTCATCAATGTGCAGAACAATGATTCGCTGAACGCCCCCAACCCCGATGGCCATGGCTATGCGGTGTTTGGCAAGGTCGTCAGCGGCAATGACGTGGTCGACAAGATCAAGGCCGTGCAAACCGGCAATGCCGGCCCGCACCAGAACGTGCCCAAGACCCCGGTCATCATCAAGTCGGCCACCGTCGTCAAGTAAATGGCCCTGCCGCTGGCCCCCAACCGGGCTGCGGCGCCCTTCCCACCTTTCTCAACAGGAAACACACCATGAGCAATCCACAAGTTGAACTGCATATCAAAGACTACGGCGTCATCACGCTGGAACTCGACGCAGACAAAGCCCCCAAGTCCACCGAGAACTTCCTGAGCTACGTCAAGAGCGGCCACTATGACGGCACGATCTTCCACCGTGTGATCAACAGCTTCATGATCCAGGGCGGCGGCTTTGCATCGGGCATGGACCAGAAGTCCACCCAGGCGCCGATCCAGAACGAAGCGCAAAACGGTCTGAAGAACGACCAGTACACCGTGGCCATGGCCCGCACCAGCGATCCCCACTCGGCAACCGCCCAGTTCTTCATCAACGTCGCCAAGAACGACTTCCTGAACCACACCTCGCCCACGCCTAGCGGCTGGGGCTATGCCGTGTTCGGCAAGGTGGTCCAGGGCAACGACGTGATCGACAAGATCAAGGCCGTCAAGACCGGCTCCAAGGGCATGCACCAAGACGTGCCCAAGGAAGAAGTGCTGATCGAAAAGGCGGTGGCCCTGTAATAGGCGCCACCATTTGCATGGACAGCCCAACCGACACCCGCGCCGCAGACCCCCATGAGGCGCTGCGCGCCCAGTTGGCCACCACGGCAGTCCATGCCTTCGCTGCGCCCCCCGCCTGGCGCAGCATCGAATTCATCTCCGATCTGCATCTGCAACCCCAGCTGCCACTGACCTGGCACAGCTGGCAGCGGTACCTGCAAGCCAGCACGGCAGATGCGATCTTCATGCTGGGCGATTTGTTTGAAGCCTGGGTCGGCGACGATGCGCTGGACGAGACCGGCAGCTTTGAAGCGGCCTGCGCCCAGAGCTTGCGCGAGGCCAGTGGCCAGCGCGCCCTGTTCTTCATGCACGGCAACCGCGACTTTCTCATCGGCGCGCAGTTTGCCGAGCGCAGCGGCATGCAATTGCTGCCCGATCCCAGCTGCCTCACTTTTCTCGGCCAGCGCTGGCTGCTCAGCCATGGCGATGCGCTGTGCGTGGAAGATACCGAATACCAACGCTTTCGTGCGGTGGCACGCAGCCCCGCCTGGCAGCAGCAAATTCTGGCCCAACCGCTGGCCCAGCGCCGCCAACTGGCAGGCGCCATGCGCAGCCAAAGTGAAGCGCGCCGCATGCGCGAAGTGATCACCGCCGATGTGGATACCCAGGCTGCTCTCGCCTGGTTGCAGCAGGCCCAGGCGCCCACGCTGATCCACGGCCACACCCACCGCCCTGCCCGCCACGCGCTGGATGCGGGCCACGAGCGCCTGGTGCTGAGCGACTGGGACACCGACCTGGAACCCGCCCGCGCCGAAGTGCTGCGCATCGATGCCGCCGGCCTGCAGCGTATCGCGCTGGCCGATTACCTGGCCCGGCCGCCACAGCAAGGACGCTGAGATGGCCTGGCTGCAGCGCACCTGGTCACGTCTGCGCGCGCTGGCGCGCCCCGTGCCCGAAATCCCCGCCGCCCTGTGGTTGCAGGTGCTGCAAAAATACCCGTTCCTGCAAGCGCTGTCGCTCGAAGAAAAAGCCAAGCTGCGCGCCTTGAGCGCGCTGTTTCTGCGCCAAAAACAGTTCTCGGGCGCGCATGGCCTGGTGGTGAGCGATGTGATGGCGCTGACCATTGCCGCGCAGGCCTGCGTGCCGCTGCTGCACCGGGGTGAGGCGCAGCAGGCGATTGCGCTCTACGATGATTTTGTGGGCATCGTCGTGCACCCCGGCACCATGGTCGCTGCGCGCGACATGCATGACGAGGCAGGCCTGGTCTCACACCGGCGCATGATGCTTGAAGGCGAAGCCATGCAGCATGGCCCTGTCACCTTGAGCTGGGCGGCCATTGCGCAAGACCCGCTGCAGCAAAACGAGCGCGGCACCAGCGTCGTCATCCACGAGTTCTGCCACAAGATCGATATGCGCAATGGCGGTGCCGATGGCTACCCCTCGCTGCCCGGCCATTTTCTGGGCCTGACCAGCGCCGCCGAAGCACGTCAGACCTGGGAGCGCACCTGGGCATCGGCCTTTGATGCCTTTCGCCATGCGATCGCCAAAGCCCAGCGCTTTGGCGAGCCCGCGCCCTGGCTGGACAGCTATGGCGCCACTGCACCGGCCGAGTTCTTTGCAGTGGCCTGCGAGGCCTTCTTTGTCAACCGCAGCCACTTCGCGCAGGAATGGCCACAGCTCGACCGCATGCTGGCCGGGTTGTTCCGGCCGGGCGCCGGCTAAATACGGACCTTAGCCGCGCTGCGCCTGCGTCAGCGCCTGCAGCCAGGCCATGCTGTCTTGCAGCTCTTGCGGGTGCAGCTCATGGCGGCAGGGGTACTCGTGGTAGCGCAGCTCCAGCGGCGTGGCCTGCAGCGCTGCGCGAATCGCATGGGCCTGCGCCAGCGGAATCACATTGTCGGCCGTGCCATGGCTGATCCAGGCTTGGCGCCCAGCCAGTTGCGCCGGGGCGACCTGCTCTGCCGCAATCTCGGGCACAAGGCGGCTGTGCCACACCATGATGGCCTGCAGCAGCTGCGGCTGGGTCAGCAGCGCCGACAGCGACATGATGCCGCCCTGGCTGAAACCACCCACCACCACCCGCTGGGCCGGTATCTGCAAGGCCTGGGCTGCCTCGGCACAGGTCTGTGCGACAAGCGCGCGGCTGGCTTTTTCCTGCGCGGTGTCGATGGTGCGGCTGCCGTCGGGGTTCACGCCAAACTGGAACCAGGCATAGCTGCTGGGGCCAAGGGTGTAGGGCGCGCGCAGGCTCAGCACATGGAAAGCCGGAGGCACCATGCCCGCCAGGCCAAACAGATCCTGCTCGTTGCTGCCCACGCCATGCATCAGCACCAGCAGCCAAGGTGCTGGGGTATCCACCGCAGCGGCGCGGTACAAGTGGTGAAGGGGAAGGTTCAACATGGCAGCCCTGGTCGAAAAAAATTGGCTGCATCGTACCGCAGCCTTTGCAACCATGGTGGCAACCACAGCAAAACGCCTTGCGGTGGCTGGGGCGCCATTGCCAGCGAAGGCAGCCCCCTACCCAGCGCTGATGGCTTATTTCTTCGGGTGCAGAGCCACCCAGGCCAGAAAGCGCTCCATGTAGCTGCGCAAGAACTTTTCGCTGGCCTCGGCCACCTTGCCATCGGCGCTGACCAAGCCATCAGTCCAGCGGATAAAGCCCTCGGGTTGCGCCATTGCTGGCATGTCCAGGAACACCAGAATATTGCGCAGATGCTGCTGGGCCATCGACGTTGCCGGGCCACCCGTGGAGGTGCCGATGATGCCGGCCGGGATGCCATTCCATGCACCGCTGCCATAGGGGCGGCTGGCGCCGTCCAGCGCGTTTTTCAGGTAGGCCGGCACCGAGCGGTTGTGCTCGGGCGTCACAAACAGGATGCCGTTCTTGCTGCGCACCTTGTCTTTGAAAGCGGTAAATGCCGCCGGATAGGCGTCGGCATCGTCGTCGCGGTTGTAGAACGGCAGCGCGCTCAGATCCAGGAACTCGAAGTCCGCCTGGTCCTGCACCAGGTTCACCAGGCCATGGGCCAGTTGCTTGTTGATCGAGGTCTTGCTGTTGCTGCCAACGATCACGCCAATTTGGGGTTTTGCCACGGTCATTCTCACTTTCAGGACATGCAGAGGAGAGGAAAGCCTCTGGTTATACCCCTGCTTGGTGACGACCGATGTAGGCCAAGGCGAACAGCGCGGCCATGGCCGCGCGGTGACTCACTTCGCGATGCCACTGCCGCAGGCCTGGCCTGCCTGCAGCTGCCAGACCTGGGTGCTGCCCAGGTGCAGGGCTGGTGCAGCAGCCGCCACCACCGGCATCTGGCGCTGGGCGGCCTCGGCGCTGCCCACCACCCACAGGCGCTGCTGTGGATGCGCGCAGGCATAGGCCTGCAAGCCCTGCGCATCCAGCAAGACACGGCTGCCCAGCTGCGGCGCAAATTGCGCGGCATCGCTCAGCTCCTTTTTCCAGTTGTCGGCCTGCTGGCCTTCGGTGCGCCAGTCGTCCACCACCAGCGGATCGGCCATCGCGGGCAGGTAAAAAGGCACTTCGTAGTACAGGTGCTCCAGCATCACCAGCCGGTCGGCCGACTGCACCGGCAGGTTGCGCAGTGCGCGCCACTGGGCCTTCGCAGGCACGGCCACCGTGCCCAATACCACCGCCAGCGCCATACACAACAGCGCGGCCAGGGCCGCAGTGCGCCGGCCCCAGCGCTGCCAGCCAGCCGCTTGCACCAGACGCACCACCGCGTAGGCCAGCGGTGGCAGCGCCGGCAGCACATAGCCCACGATCTTGCTGTGGGGCACCGAGAAGAACAGCACAATGACGGCAAACCAGACCAGCATCAGCCGGTCCAGACTTTGCAACAAGGTCTGCGTTGCAGGCCGTGCTGCTGGCAGCGATACCGGTGCGGCAGTTTGTTTGCGCCTCCAGCTGCGCCAGCCAGCAGCCAGCGCCCAGCCGGTCCAGGGCAAGGCGGCCAGCGCGATCACCGCGCCATAGAACCACCAGGGCTGGGGGTTGTTGAAGCTGCTGCCGGTGTAGCGCTGAAAGTGCTGGGTGACAAAAAAGTAGTGGAAAAAACCGCTGTGGCGCTGTTGCGCCATGAACACCCAGGGGCCAGCAATCAGCAGCACCGGCAGCCATGCCGCGGCGTGCAAAGGCAGCCACCACTGGCGCCAGCGCCGGTCCCAGACCAGCCAGAGGGCCCAGACCATACCGGGCAGCACCAACGCAATCAGGCCCTTGGCCAAAAAACCCAACCCGGCCCAGGCGCCCGCCGCAGCCAGCCAGCCCATCCAGGCCATGCCCCGGATACGGCCGGTGGCCTGGCGCGCCTCCAGGGTCGCCATTGCGGCGCTGCAGATGCAGGCCGTGAGGCAGCCGGCCAACAGCATGTCCATATTGGCGTACTGCGCGGCCATATAGGTATAGGGCATGGTCACCAGCACCACGGCCGCAGCCACGGCCACCGACTGGCTGGCATAGCGCTTGAGCAGGACCAACAAGGACATGGCCGCCAGCCAGGCGCCCAAGAGCGACGGCAGGCGCGCCACCCATTCATGCACACCCGCAAGCTGGAAGCCGGTGGCCGCCAGCCAGTAGTAGAGCGGCGGCTTGTGGAAAAACGGCAGGCCGTTGAGCGCAGGCGTGACCCAGTCGCCGCTGCGCAGCATCTGCAAGGCCGCCACGGCGTACCTGCCCTCATCCGGATCGCTGAGCGGCCGCAGCCAGGCCAGCGCCAGCAGCCAAAGGGCCACCAGGACCGCCATGCGGGCCTCGATGGTCCAGGCAAAGCGGCCGGGCACGGCCCGCGCAGAAGCTAGGCTGTGCATGCCCTACTCCAGCGATGCCGCTTGCGGCGCAGGGCGTGGCGCTGCGGCGTCTTGCTGCGCGAGCTCGGCAGGGTCTTGCACCACCGGCCCGGCATGCCGCCACAGCCAGCCGTACAACAGCGCAATCACCCCGCCCAGCGCCGCGCCGGCTGCGATATCGAGCGGGAAATGCACGCCGCAGTACACCCGGCCCCAGCTCACCGCCAGCGCCACGGCCAGTATGACCGCGCCACCCAGGCGCAACTGCCGCAGCCACAGCAGGCAAAAGCCCAGGGTAAAGAGTGAACTGGCATGCGCGCTGGGCAGTGAGCCCCGGGCGGCATGGTCAATATAGGCGGGGCTCAGCCCCATCACGAAGGGGCGGGGATGCCCCAGCCAGACGGCCAGCTGGTGCGCCAGCAACACGGCAGCGGCGCAGCACAGCATACTGCCCAGCAGGTACAGGCGGTCGGCCGGCCGCTTCCACCACAGCCACAGCAGCGCCGCCCCGGCCAGCGCAACGCCTTCCATGCCCATCCAGCGGGCCAGCTCCAACACCCAGGCCGTGGGTGCAAAGCCCCCGGCCATCCATGCAAACCATTGCAGATTCAATGCTTCCATCACAAGCCTCTCTGGCAGAAGGCCGCTCTGGATGGGTGTTCACCCGGCAACAGCGCACTCTGTAGGTTGGCACTGTGGCGGGCGGAGCTTACCGATGTCTTAATGCATGGAAAAAAGCGGTAGACACATAAGAGCCACTAAGACGACCCAGCAAACCGCAGGTTTGCGGTTGAGACTAGGCGTCCCCGACTAGGCGCCCTGCCGCAGGCAGTACAGGAGTACGACAAGGCAGGGCAACGACGTATCAAGGGTTGTATTAGTGGCTCTAAATGCGGCTGTCTTGGACGACGGCGCCGGCGGCGATAGTGATCACGCGCTGGCACTGAGCGGCAATGGCGCGGTCGTGCGTCACCATGATCAAGGTGGTGCCCGCTTCGCGGTTCAGGTCCATCACCAGCTGCATCACGGCTTCGCCGGTGGCAAAGTCCAGGCTGCCCGTGGGCTCGTCGGCCAGCAGCACGGCGGGCTGCACGACAAAGGCGCGGGCCAGTGCCACGCGCTGCTGCTCGCCACCCGACAGCAGCTTGGGGTAGTGCGACAGGCGCTGGCCCAGGCCCACGCGCTCGAGCATGGCAGTCGCCTGCTTGCGGGCATCGCGCTGGCCGGCCAACTCGAGGGGCAGCATCACGTTTTCCAGCGCCGTCAAATTGCCCATCAATTGAAAGTTCTGAAACACAAATCCCATCGTGCGCGCACGCAGCGCAGCCCGGTCATCCTCGCTCAGCGCAAACAGGTCCTGGCCTGCAATCCGCACCGTGCCCACGCTGGGCGTATCAAGGCCCGCCAGGATCGACAGCAAGGTGCTTTTGCCCGAGCCCGATGCACCGACAATCGCGACGGTTTCTCCCTGCGCGATGCTAAAGTCCACATCACGCAGAATGGTCAAACTGCCGGTCGAATCCGAGACCGATTTACCCAGGCCCTGGGCCACCAACACCGCCTCAGGCGCCTGCGATTGAGAAAGCACTGCATCTGTCATGACAACCAATCTTTCCTCCAATGATCGAACACCCGTCACGCGACGCCGGTGTCTTCGCAGCATCGTAGCGTTGTCAATGATGTCCTCCGCCGCTATAGGTTTTACAGCACAGGCGGCTGCACCACAGGCGCCCGCCACGATTTTGGTCGTGGGCGACTCGATCAGCGCCGAATACGGCATTGCTCGCGGCACCGGCTGGGTGGCGCTGCTGCAGGACAGGCTCGAACAAAGCAAAAACGCCAACGCCTACCAGGTGCACAACGCCAGCATCAGCGGTGACACCACCGCCGGCGGCCGGGCCCGCTTTGGCCAGCTGCTGACGCAGCACAAACCCGGCATCGTCGTGCTGGAGCTCGGTGCCAACGATGCGCTGCGCGGCCTGCCGCTGGCCAGCACCCAGGCCAACCTGGCGGCGATGGTGGACAGCGCCCAAAAGGCTGGCGCCCAGGTGCTGCTGCTGGGCATGCAGGTGCCGCCCAACTACGGCAGCAAATACACCACGGACTTTGCCCAGGTCTTTACCAGCCTGGCGCGCGAGAAGAAAACCGCCGTCGTGCCCTTTTTGCTGCATGGCGTGGCCGATGTGCCCAACGCGGAAAAGAACTTCCAGGCCGACCGCATCCACCCACTGGCCAGCGCCCACCCGCAGCTGCTGGCCAATGTCTGGCCCGAGCTGCAAAAGCTGATGAAATAAAAATGTCGCCAGCGCGGTGCTGGCGGCGTTTAAAGGTTGGGATCTAACCCTTAGCCAAAGGCTTTTTGCAGCGCTTGCGCCAGATCCTGTTGCAGGTCGTTTGCATCTTCGAGTCCGATCGAAAAGCGCACCACCGTGCCCGGCTGCAGCTGCGAGTCGCCCAGCGCGCGCATGCTGCCAATCTTGTAGGGCACCACCAGGCTGATCGGGCCGCCCCAGCTGTAGGCCAGTTTGAACAGGCGCAGACTCTCGCAGAACAGGTCAATCTGCTGCTGGCTGTAGCGCGGATCGATCACCACGCTGAAGAGCCCTGCGGCTGCGCCCTGCTTGCCCGCCACGCTGCCCGCGCCACAGAGCTGCTGCCAATGCGCATGGCCCGGCGAGCCAGCAAAGGCCGGGTGCAGCAGTTGCACCACGGCGGGCTGCTCGGCCATGAAGGCGGCCAGCTGCCGGGCTGCCGCATCTTGCGCGTGGTAGCGCAGTGCCAGGCTGGGCAGGCTGCGCAGCACGGTCTCGATATCGTTCACACCCACGCCCAGGCCCAGGTGCATATGCGTGGCCTGCACCTTGCGGTGCACGGCAGCATCCCGCGACACGATGGAGCCCATCAGCACATCACCGCCGCCGCTGGGGTACTTGGTGAGCGAATGCGCCGACACATCCACGCCCGTGCGGTAGCTGCCGTCGCCATCCAGGTCAAAGCAGTTGAAGGCCAGGCCCGCACCCCAGGTGTTGTCCAGCGCCGTGGCAATGCCTTTTTGCTGGCACAGGCGCACAAGGCCCACCAGATCAGGGAACTCCATGCTGACCGAGCCAGCGGCCTCCAGCCAGACCAGGCGGGTGTTGTCCTGGATCAGGCTGGCGCAATGGTCGACCCGCATCGGGTCGTAGTAGCCGATGCTGACGCCAAAGCGCTGCAGCTCGCTCTCGGCAAAGCCCTTGCTCGGGCCGTAGACGTTGTCGGGCAGCAGCACATGGTCACCGCTCTTGAGCAGCGCCAGGCCAATCACCGAGATCGATGCCAGGCCGCTGGGCACCAGCACGCAGTGGCTGCCGCCTTCCAGGGTGGCAATGCGCTCTTCCAGGATGTAGGTGGTGGGCGTGCCGTGCAGGCCATAGGTGAAGGCGCTCTTGTCCTTCCAGTCCCAACTGCGCATCGCCGCCACGTTGGGGAAGAACACGCTCGAAGCCTTGAACACGCCGGGCTGCGGCGCTGCAAAAGGCGCATCTGGCGCATAGGGATGGTGGATGATGCCGGTGATCGGTGCCTGGTATTTGGGGGTGGAGCTCATAGCAAAAAAAGTCGGTCAGAAAACGGAACAGCTGCGGGCTATTGTGCAGCAGATAGGCTCAGCGCCAAGCCGCTGCCACCAAGCCCAGCGCTGCGGGCTTGGCACCCGCCTCAAAGAAGCGGCTGGCCTGCAGCAGTGCCGCGCTGTTTTGCAGGGGTAGCCAGTCGCCGCCAGCGCAGCGCTGCCAAGCCAGCGGCCCGATGCCGCCTGCCGCCGTAGCGACAGCTGCCAACCAAGCCTCCAGTCCCTGCACAGGTGCTGGCCACCAGCGGGCTTGCTCGCCCAGGCTGACCAGCACAGGTAGCACTTGCGCGGATGCGCGCGGCATCACAACGGGCGCATCCAACGCCGCCAAGGCATCGCGTGCCCAGGCGCGCAGGCCTGCGCGGTAGCCCTTGTCAGGAAACTGCGCCGCCCACTGCTGGCGGTCCGCATCCAGGGCCGCACCCATGGCGCTGCTGCCCAGTGCGGCGGCGATATCCAGCGCCGGCTTGCGCGCCACCTGCTCCAGCCAGAGGCGGTAGCCGGCGCTCGGCGCTGCGGCGTTGGGCGGGTTGATCAGCCACAGCCCTTGCACCGGCTGGCCCAGCGCAGCCTGCTGCGCCACCAGGGCCTGGGCCAGGCGCGCGGCATCGCCATGGGCCACGACGACCAGCCCCCGTTCGCCATCCAGATGCAAATGCTGGATAAGGTCCTGCAGCATCGCCAGCTGCTGCGCATCGCCCAGGCGCTGGTCCTTTTTGGGTTTGTCGCTGCGCCCCAGGCCCAGCCAATCCGGGGCCAGCACGCGGTCCCCCCGCGCGGCCAGGCCGGCTGCCAGCTCGCGAAACAGCCCTTGCTGCGCCGGCAGGCCGGGCAGCAGCAGCCATTGCCGGGCAGCGGCCGATGGCGCGGGGTTCTGGCCCGCGCTGTCTTTGGCATGCAGGCGCAGTCCGTCCAAGGCCGGCCAATCGCTGTAAAAGCAGCTGGGGCAGGCGCAATCCAATGCGGGGGCAAACAGCGCATCGGGCGTACGCAGTGCGTCGTCGCGCAGCGGGTGGCTGGCCAGCGCCTGCTGTTTCTGCTGCACGCGGCGCTTGCCAAAAAATTCGGTGAGCAGGGCTGCAGCCTCGTCTGCCAGCACACCCATGGTCACGGCGGTGTGGTGGTTCAGTGCAGCCTGCGCAAACAGGTCCAGCACTGATCCGCCAGCGCCGGTGCGCGGCTCGGCAGCGCCCCAGACCACACGGTCCAGGCGCGCATGCAAGATGGCGCCAGCGCACATCGCGCAGGGCTCCAAGCTGACATACAAGGTACAGCCATCGAGCCGGTAATTGCCCAGGCGCTTGGCCGCATCGCGCAGCGCCTCGATCTCGGCATGGGCGCTGGGGTCGTGTGCGCCAATCGGGTGGTTAAAGCCCCGGCCGACGATCTGGCCATCACGCACCACCACGGCACCCACGGGCACTTCGCCAGCCTCGGCCGCAGCGCACGCCTGCTCCAGCGCAGCGCGCATCCAGTGCGCATCATCGGGCTGGGGGGGCAGCTGGCCGCCGGTGCTGGCGGGGACGAGGCTGTCGGCCATCACCGTCACTCTTCGGCTTGCTTCAGGCGCTGCGCATCCTGCTGCACCGCCTGGTTCAGCTGGTCCTGCACCTGCTGCTGGATCTGCCGGCTTTGTGCATTCACATCCTTGCTGGTGTCAATCTGCGGCACGGGCACGCCTTCCACGGCGGCGGGCGCGGGCGCCTTCGTCACGCCCATGTTCTGCTTCATCAGCAACGCCACAATCGCCATCACCACCAACAACCCTGCCAAACCCAATACAGCCCGCATAGCATCCTCCCTCCATTCCGTATGCGGGTCTGATTATCGCGCGGCGTCGTGGCAAGCGGCAGGCAAGCCCTGGTTGGCCTGCCACAGCTGCACAGCCAGCGCCCGGATCTCATCGGCCAGGTGCAGCCGCTGCAGCCAGTGTTGCGGTATGCCCTGCTCGCCCCAAAAGGCGCCCGCAATCTGGCCGGTGATGGCCGCCGTGGTGTCGGCGTCGTCGCCCAGATTCGCGGCCTCCAGCACCGCGTCCGCAAAGCAGTCATGCCGGGCAAAGCACCACAGCGCTGCTTCGAGGCTGCGCACCACATAACCCGAGCCCTGGATGTCGTCCCGGCTTTTGGCCTGGTACTGGCCTTGCGCAATCTGCTGCAGCAGGGGGCTGGCCAGCGGCAGATCGGACAGCGCCAGCACCTCATTTTTGGGCTGGCCCTGCAGCGCGCGGGCGATGGCGACCGCCAGCAGGCGGCAGGCATCCAGGCACTCCGCCGCGCCATGCGTGGTTTGCGAGCTGAGTGCTGCCTTGTCTTGCAGATGCTGCTCATCGCCGCAAAAGCGCAGCGCCACAGGTGCCAGCCGCATGATCGAGCCATTGCCCGCGCTGTGCGGGTCCGTGCTGCCAGCCAGCGGATTGCCGGTTAACAAGAACCTTTGCAAAGCTTCCCGCGTGGCCATGCCAATGTCAAAGCAATGGCCGGTAGCGCTCCAGTAACCCCACTGGTACCAGTTGGCATAGCGTGCCATCTGGTCGGCCGGGTCGCAATCGCCCTTGGAGACCAGGCTCTCGGCCAGGCACAGCGCCATTGAGGTGTCATCGGTCCACTGGCCCGCGCGCAGCGAGAACGGGCCCCCGCCCACCATGTCCGTCAGCGGCACAAAGCTGCCGCGCGGCTGGAACTCGACCGTGGTGCCCACCGCATCGCCGCAGGCCAGGCCCAGCAATGCGCCTTGAAAGCGATCCAAGGTAGGCGGCATCACTGGCCTCCGCTGCGCAGCTGCGCGCGCGCCACCATCAGCGCAAAGCCCAGCAGGTTGAGACCGCGCCAGTGCTCAGGCTGCTGGGCCAGCGCATCCTGCGCCGCCAGGCCAATGCCCCAGATGGCATCCACCGGGCTGGCCTCCACCAGCACGCGCTCCCCGGTCGTCAGCAGGTAGTCCTGCAAACCCGCGTTCTGGCCAAACTTGGCCGCATTGCCGCGCACGACGATGTCAAAGCAGGCCGCGTTCCAGCGCTCGCTGTCAAAACCCCGCACCGTGCGGCCCAGCGCCTTGGCCTGCGCCGGGCTGGCGCATTGCAAAATCTTGGCCCGCGCTTCGTCATCGCCAAACAGCCGCGCCTTCTCGGCCATCATGAAGTGCTCGGCGCTGCGGTAGTGCGCGCCGTCCACCGTGAACCCGGCCTCAAACCACTGGCTCAGGCAACCCTTGCCGACACGCCCATCGGCCTCGGGCTGGTGGCCCCAGAAAAACAGGTAGCGGGGCTGATGGCCTGCCCGGATCTGCGCGAGCAGTTCGGGGACGGAGCGGATGCTGTCGTTGGTATGCGTCATGTCCATTCTCTTATCTCAGTTCTCTTGTTTCTCAACCAGCCACCAGTGCGCAAACGCGGCCAGGCTGGCATGGGTGGAATGCAGTTGTTGCAGTGCCGGCCCGCAGTTGGGGCTGCCCTCGGGTTCGCGCAGCACCAAGGCGCCATGGATGCCTTCTGGCAGGCCCGCAAAGTTCGGTAAATAGTCATCCACAAAGGCCAGCGGCTGCAGCTGGGCCAGCGCTGTGGCCTTGGGGCTGCCGGCGCTGGCATCGTTGCCAGTAGCGATCACCCGCGCAATCGGAAAGCCATGGGCACGCAGGTTGGCCAGCCTTGCCTGGGCAAATTGGAGAGGCAGTGCGGTCAGGCATACCAACTCGAAGCCGGCGGCCACCAGTTGCTGGCAAGCCTCCAGCGCACCGGGTACAGCAGGCAGGGCGGACCAGAACTGCGCATCCAAGCCTGCGCGAAATTGGTGCAGCGCCTCGCCGTTCAGCCGCTCCACATCCCAGCGGTCTGCCGCCCAGTAGGCATGGGGGTTGCGCAAGGCAGGGTAGCGGCCAAAAGCACGCTGCCAGGCACCGGCATAGGCCAGGTTGTAGTCGAGCAGCACGCCATCGGCATCCAGCGCCAATACGCGATGGCCGCTCATGCGTCCAGCCTCTGCAGGTAAGCCACGGGCACGGCGTCGGTCAACCAGACGCCATTGTCCGAGCAATAGAACACATGGCCATTGGCGACCATGCGCGCCGCATCCACCCGCAGCAAGGCCAGCTTGCCGTGGCGCCGCCCTACCGCGCCAGCCGTCTCGATGCTGGCCGACAGGTGCACATGGTGGCGCTTTTGGCGTTGCAAGCCTTGCGCCAGGATCGCCTCAAGAAAGCGGGTCGCCGTACCGTGGTAGAGCGCATCGGGTGGGGTGCTGGGGGCCAGTTGCAGCTCGACGGTGACCGAATGCCCCTGGTTGGCCCGGATGCGCTTGCCGTCCTCGCTGAACGCAAAGCGCTGCTTGGCGCAGTTCGCCACCACCGCCTGCAATTGCGCCAGGCTCATGGCTTTGCCACTGCGGGCCAGGCAGGCAAGCAGTTCGCCCGTGTGCGCCCAGCCTGCGGCATCGAGCTGAAGGCCAATGGCCTGAGGGCTGTGCCGCAGCACCAGGCTGAGCAGCTTGCTGCGGCGGGTCATGGTGGCGGACTGCTCGCCGACCTGGGTGTCTTTGGTTGGTTGGTTAAAAGTCATCATCTGTCTTTCTTGTTGTTATGTATCGGTGAGAGCGCTGGCCTCCTGTCTGCACCACTCTCTCATGCTGTAAGTTGTACTGAACAACTTACATGAGTTGTACAATACAACTAGCTTTTCCATCCGTCAAGGTTTTTTATGGCTTCCACCGCTGCCAGCTACCAACCCGTTGATTTTGTACGACCCTACACCACCGTGGATGTGGTGATTTTCAGCGTGCTGGACGGGGCCTTGAAGGTCTTGCTGGTGCAGCGGCCGGTATCGGGCTCCGAGCCCTTCCCCGGGCGGTGGGCGCTGCCCGGGGGCTTTGTCGATGTGGCGCAGGACAGCGATCTGCAGGCCTGCGCCAACCGCAAGCTGCGCGAGAAGACCAATGTCGCCAGCCCCTACCTGGAGCAGCTGGGCAGCTGGGGCGGGCGCAGCCGGGATCCGCGTGGCTGGTCGGCCACCCATGTCTACTTTGCGTTGATCGCTGCGCAGCCCTTGACCTTGGCCAAGGGCGCCAATGCGGCCGATGTGGCCTGGTTCGAGGTCGATGCCATCTGCGATGGCCCCCCTCTCGCCTTTGACCACAGCGAGATCCTGCGCGCTGCGGTCGATCGGCTGCGCGGCAAGGTCGAGTACACCTCGCTGCCTGCGTTTTTGCTGCCCGAGCCCTTTACCCTGCCCCAGCTCCAGCAGGTATACGAGACAGTGCTGGGACGGCCGGTAGACAAGAGCGGCTTTCGCACCCGCATGCTGGCGGCGCAGTTTCTGCATGAGACCGGGCATGTCGAGGGGCCCTCCAACCGCCCGGCCATGGGCTACCGCCTGGCCGACCGCAGCGCGCCGGTGGTATTTCCGCGCACCTTCAGCCCGCGCGGCTGAACCGGGCTGGACCAGGGGATAAACCGGGTCGGTATGGTGCTTGGGCTGGCACTGCAGTCAGCTTATCTCCGAGCGCAGCGGCCCTCCTGCAGCGACCTGAGATAATCCTGGCCCTATGTCCCTCCTGCCCCACCAGCTCGAACTGCTCTCCCCGGCCCGCGATGCCGATATCGGGATTGAAGCGATCAACCATGGCGCCGATGCCGTCTATATCGGAGGGCCGGCCTTTGGCGCGCGCGCGACGGCGGGCAATGACATCCGGGACCTGGAGCGCCTGATCAAACACGCGCACCGCTTTGGCAGCCGCATCTTCATCACGCTCAACACCATCTTGCGCGACGATGAGTTGGAAGGCGCGCGCCAGATGGCCTGGCAGGTCTACGAAGCCGGGGCTGACGCGCTGATCATCCAGGACATGGGCCTGCTGGAGCTGGACCTGCCGCCGATCCAGTTGCATGCCTCGACCCAAAGCGATATCCGCACGCCTGAGAAAGCCCGCTTTCTGCAGGATGCCGGCCTGTCGCAGATCGTGGTGGCACGCGAGCTGGATCTGAAACAGATTGCCGCCGTGCGTGCCGCGACCGACCCGGCCCGCACGACGATTGAGTTCTTTGTGCATGGCGCCCTGTGCGTGGCCTATTCGGGCCAGTGTTACATCACCCACGCCCACACCGGCCGCAGCGCCAACCGGGGCGATTGCAACCAGGCCTGCCGCCTGCCCTACGAGGTGCTGGACGCCCAGGGCCGCATCATTGCGCATGAAAAGCATGTGCTCTCGATGAAGGACAACAACCAGAGCGACAACCTGCGCGCGCTGATCGATGCAGGGGTGCGCAGCTTCAAGATCGAGGGGCGCTACAAGGACATGGGCTATGTGAAGAACATCACGGCCCACTACCGCAAGCTGCTCGACGAGATCATCGAAGAGCGCGAGTTCTCCGAGGCGCCGCTGGCGCGCTCGTCTTCTGGCCGCACCAGCTTCAGCTTCATGCCCGATCCGGACCAGAACTTCAACCGCGAGTTCACCGATTACTTTGTCAATGGACGCAAGGACGATATCGGCGCCTTCGACACCCCCAAGACCCCGGGCCGCGCGATCGGCTGGGTCACCAAGGTGGGCGAGAACTTTGTCGAGCTCGAGGCCTCCAGCCGCGACACCGTGCTGCACAACGGCGATGGCCTGTGCTACTACGATCTGCAAAAAGAGCTGGTCGGCATGCAGATCAACCGCGCCGAATCGGTGGATGCGAAGAAATCGCTGTGGCGCGTGTTCCCCAAGGACCCGATCGCCGGCTTCAAGGACCTGCGCAAGGGCCTGGAAGTGAACCGCAACCGTGACATGGCCTGGGTGCGCACCCTGGATAAAAAGTCCAGCGAGCGCCGCATTGGCCTCTGGGCCCAGCTCGGCCAGACCCCGGATGGCTTTGCGCTGACCCTGACCGATGATGACGGCTTTGTCGGCAGCGCCAGCCTGGTGCAGCCGCACCAAGCCGCCACCGACAGCGAGCGGGCCGAAGCGAGCCTGCGCGACCAGCTGGGCCGCTTTGGCACCACGATTTTCTCGGTGCATGACATCAGCCTGCAGCTGGACCAGCCCTGGTTCATCCCCGCCTCTGCACTGAACCAACTGCGCCGCGACGCTGTGGCTGCGCTCGAAGCCGCCCGCGAGGCCGGCTTTGTGCGCCTGCCGCGCGCGCTGCCAGTGGAGCCGCCTGCGCCCTTCCCGGAAGACACGCTGACTTACCTGTCCAATGTGTTCAACCAGAAAGCGCATGACTTCTATGTGAAGCATGGCGTCAAGGTGATCGACGCGGCCTACGAGAGCAAGGAAGAGGAAGGCGAAGTCTCGCTGATGATCACCAAGCACTGCGTGCGCTTCTCGATGAGCCTGTGCCCCAAGCAGGCCAAGGGCGTCATCGGCGTCAAGGGCACCATCAAGGCCGAGCCGCTGCAGCTGATCAATGGCAAGGAAAAGCTGACCCTGCGCTTTGACTGCAAGCCCTGCGAGATGCATGTGGTCGGCAAGATGAAGCGCTCGGTCATCAACCAGCATGCCAAGGAGATGCAGGAGTTCCCGATGCAGTTCTACCGCACCCGGCCTGCGGTGGTGCGTACTTGAGCGGGCGATCCGCCCGCACCAAGAAAAAAGCTGCAGAAGCCAAGCTCTGCAGCTTTTTTTTCACCAAGGCCCAGGAGCTCAGGTCAATCCTTCGTCCCGGCTGTCCGCAATGGACAGTCCCTTGATAAAACCGGTCAGGTGCTGGCCTCGGCGCTTTCGCGCGACTCCAGTGCACGGTTGATGCCCAGGGCCGCCAAGGTACAGACGGCACCCGACAGCAGATAGAGGCAGACAGCGATCAGGCCGAACTTGGCCGACAAGCCCAGTGCCACCAGCGGTGCAAAGGCCGCGCCCACCAGCCAGGCCATGTCGGTGGACAGCGCAGCACCGGTGTAGCGGAAGCGCGGCGAGAAGTTGGCGGTGACCGTGCCGGACGACTGGCCGTAGGACAGGCCCAGCAGCACAAAGCCGACGATGATGAAGATGTTGTTACCGGTCACGCCGCTGGACAGCAGCTTGGGCGTGGCCAGGCTGAACAGTGCAATCAGCACCGCCATCGCGCCCAGGGTGTTACGCCGGCCAAAACTGTCTGCCAGCTTGCCCGAGGCCACAATCGCCAGCGCCGCGCAGAAGGCCCCCAGAATCTGCACCCCCAGCACATGGGTGATGGGCTGGTCCGAATAGAGCGAAATCCAGGACAGCGGAAACACGGTGACCAGGTGGAACAGCGCAAAGCTGGCCAGCGCGGCAAAGGCGCCGATCGCCACATGGCTGCCCTCCTCGTCGATCAGGCGGGTGACGCTGACGGGTTCGAGCTCGCGCTCCTGCATCGCCTGGGTGTAGGTCTGGCCCAGCACCAACTGCAGCCGGGCAAACAGGGCCACCACGTTCACCGCAAAGGCGACATAGAACGGGTAGCGCCAGCCAAAGCTGAGGAACTCGGCCTTGGACAGCGCGCTGTACAGGTAGGCGAACAGGCCGGCGGCCAGCACAAAGCCCAGTGGCGCACCCAGCTGGCCGATCATCGCGTACCAGCCTCGGCGGTTGCTCGGCGCGTTCATCGCCAGCAGTGACGGCAGGCCATCCCAGGAGCCGCCCAGTGCCAGGCCCTGGGCAAAGCGGAACAGCGCCAGAAGCCAGATGGCGGTGCGGCCGAGAATCTCATACCCGGGTAAAAAGGCGATACCGACCGTGGAGACACCCAGCAAAAACAGGGCCACTGTCATTTTGGCGGCACGTCCCCAGCGGCGCTGGATGGCCATCGAGATGGCGGTGCCGACCGGTCTGGCGACAAAAGCGATGGAGAAGACCGCAAATGACAGCAACGTGCCATTGAGCTGCGAAAAGTTGGGAAAAAAGACGCTTGGAAAGACCAAGACCGCCGCTATGCCAAATACGAAAAAATCAAAATACTCTGACGAACGGCCGATAATCACCCCGACCGCGATCTCGCCAGGTGTTACATCTTCTTCAGAATGGGCACGGGAATGGGGATCAGCACCGGGGGTGCCGCCGACAGGAGATGCTGTGTAACCGAGACTACTCATACAAAAGCTCCTTCCTCAAGCTGTTACCGGCCTGCTGAGACCGTACCTTTACCAGGAGCCTAGCTGGGTACTTTCTGAGAGGGCGTAGGACAAAATGTCCAATCGACAGGCCTGCCTCTAGCATTTACATTTGGGGGGATTTTGCAATCCATGTTTATACCTAAGCGCGCTTGCCGTGCCCTTTCGCATGCCTGATCTGAAAAAACTTCACGGGCCCTCACGGCTCGTTGCGGCGTTACTGGTTGCCGCCAGCCTTGCAGGCTGTAACACCGTCGTTCTCAACCCTGCGGGTGACGTGGCGGCGCAGTCCGGCAATTTGGTGATCATCGCCACGTTGCTGATGCTGATCATCATCGTTCCGGTGATCGTGCTGATCCTCTTGTTCGCGTTCAAGTACCGCGAAAGCAATGAGCCCGCCGACTACGATCCAGAATGGCACCACTCCACGGTGCTGGAGCTGGTGATCTGGTCCGTTCCGCTGCTGATCATCATCGCGCTGGGCGCGCTGACCTGGATCTACACCCACAAACTTGACCCCTACCGTCCTCTGGACCGCATTGACGCCAACCGCCCTCTGGCTGCGGACGTCAAGCCGCTGGAAGTCGAAGTGGTGGCCATGGACTGGAAGTGGCTGTTCATCTACCCCGAGCAAGGCATTGCCACCATCAACGAGCTGGCCGCGCCCGTGGACCGTCCGATCCGCTTCAAGCTGACCTCGACCACGACGATGAACGCCTTCTACGTGCCTGACCTGGCCGGCATGATCTATGCCATGCCATCGATGCAGACACAGTTGAACGCCGTGATCAACAAGCCTGGCGTGTACAAGGGCATGAGCTCGCACTACAGCGGCTCGGGCTTTGCCGGCATGACCTTCAAGTTCCACGGCCTGAGCAATGGCGACTTCGACGCCTGGGTGCAAAAGGCCAAGACCGAAGGCGCGACCCTGGACCGTGCGGAATACGTGAAGCTGGAAAAGCCCAGCGAGCGCGATCCTGTGCGCCTGTTCAGCACCGTTGACAGCACCCTGTACCACGCCGTGCTCAACCGCTGCGTTGAAGCGGGCAAGATGTGCATGGACGAAATCATGGCCAAGGATGCGATGGCCAACATGAAGGCCCGTGCAGCTGCAGGCAAGAGTGTTTCGCTGATCCCTGAGGACGACGTGTGCACGGTGGCCAACGCCCCTGCCGTGGTCGCCTCCCTGGGCGAGCCAGCGCCTGGCACCCCCGTGGCGCAGTAACCCCATCGAGAATTTTCAAAGAGACTCAATATGTCCGTAGCTACAAACGTAAGCCATGACCCGCTCCTCGGGCGGCTGACATGGAATGACATACCGATGGTGCATGAGCCCATCGTGTTGTGGACCTTCATCGCCGTGGTCCTGGGCGGCCTCGTGGTCGTCGCCGGTATCACCAAGTTCAAGCTTTGGGGTCCGCTGTGGAAGAACTGGATCTGCTCCATCGACCACAAGAACATCGGGATCATGTACATGATCCTGGGCCTGGTCATGTTCCTGCGCGGCTTTGCCGACGCGATCATGATGCGTGGCCAGCAGGCGCTGGCCGCCGGTGAATCGATGGGCTACCTGCCCCCGCACCACTACGACCAGATCTTCACCGCCCACGGCGTGATCATGATCTTCTTCGTGGCCATGCCTTTTGTGACCGGCCTGATGAACTATCTGGTGCCGCTGCAAATCGGTGCGCGTGACGTGGCCTTCCCGTTCCTGAACAACTTCAGCTTCTGGATGACCACCTCCGGCGCCGTGCTGGTGATGGCCTCGCTGTTCGTCGGTGAGTTCTCCACCCTGGGCTGGCTGGCACTGTCGGGTCTGGGCGAGTACCACCCGGGCGTGGGTCTGGATTACTACATCTGGGCGCTGCAGATTGCCGGGGTCGGGACGACCTTGTCCGGTATCAACCTGATCGTGACCATCATCAAGATGCGCGCGCCTGGCATGAACCTGATGAAGATGCCTATCTTCACCTGGACCTCGCTGTGCACCAACGCGCTGATCGTGGCCTCCTTCCCGATCCTGACCGCTGTGCTGGTGCTGATGACCCTGGACCGCTACGTCGGCACCAACTTCTTCACCAACGAGCTGGGCGGCAACCCCATGCTGTACGTGAACCTGATCTGGATCTGGGGCCACCCAGAGGTCTACATCCTGATCCTGCCTGCGTTCGGCGTGTTCTCTGAAATCGTTGCGACCTTCTCGCGCAAGCGCCTGTTCGGCTACACCTCGATGGTGTATGCGACCGTGTGTATCACCATCCTGTCCTGGCTGGTGTGGCTGCACCACTTCTTCACCATGGGCTCGGGCGCCAGCGTGAACTCGTTCTTCGGCATCACGACGATGATCATCTCGATCCCGACCGGCGCCAAGATCTTCAACTGGCTGTTCACGATGTACCGTGGCCGCATCAAGTTCACCGTGCCTATGCTGTGGACCGTGGGCTTCATGCTGACCTTCACCATCGGTGGTATGACCGGTGTGCTGCTGGCCGTGCCGCCTGCTGACTTCGTGCTGCACAACTCGCTGTTCCTGATCGCCCACTTCCACAACGTGATTATTGGTGGTGTCGTGTTTGCCGTGTTCGCCGGTATCAACTACTGGTACCCCAAGGCCTTCGGCTACCGCCTCGATGAGTTCTGGGGCAAGGCATCGTTCTGGTTCTGGTTCTTCGGCTTCTGGGTTGCGTTCACGCCGCTGTACGTGCTGGGCCTGATGGGTGTGACCCGCCGCGTCAACCACTACGAAGACACCTCGCTGCAGATCTATTTCATCATCGCTGCCTTCGGCGCTGTGCTGATCGCGCTGGGTATCGCCTGCTTCTTCATCCAACTGTTCGTCAGCTACCTCAAGCGCGACCAACTGCGTGATGTGACCGGTGACTGCTGGAACGGCCGTACGCTGGAATGGGCTACCTCGTCGCCTCCACCCCAGTACAACTTCGCCTTCACGCCAGCCGTGCATGACAGCGATGCCTGGTGGGACATGAAGAAGCACAGCTACAAGCGCAAGCTCGACGGTTTCGTGGAAATCCACATGCCCAAGAACACTGGCGCCGGCTTCGTGATCTCGATGATCGCCCTGGTCTTTGGTTTTGCGATGATCTGGCACATGTGGTGGATCGCTGGCATCAGCTTTGCCGGCATCGTGTTGGTCTCGATCATCCACACCTTCAACTACAAGCGTGACTACTACATCCCCGCAAGCGAAGTAGCAGCCACCGAAGAAGAACGTACCCAACTGTTGGCCCGCCATGTCTAATCACAACACCCTCGCCGGCGCGACCGGTACCCGTGACTACTTCCTCAAGGAAGAACCGCACGTTGAAAATGGCACCGCTCTGGGCTTCTGGCTCTACCTGATGAGCGACTGCCTGATCTTTGCTGCCCTCTTCGCCACCTATGGCGCGCTGGGCCGCAACTATGCAGGCGGCGCAGGTGGCGCCGAGCTGTTCGACCTGAGCCTGGTGGCCATCAACACCGCCTTGCTGCTGCTGTCGTCCATCACCTTCGGCTTTGCCATGCTGGCCAAGCAAAAGGGCTCGGTCAAGGGCACCGTCGTCTGGCTGATCATCACCATGCTGTTTGGCGCCGGTTTCCTGGGCGTGGAACTCTATGAGTTCCACCACCTGATCCATGTGGGCGCCGGCCCGCAGAGCAGCGCTGCGATGTCGGCCTTCTTTGCACTGGTGGGCACCCACGGTCTGCACGTGACCTTTGGTCTGGTGTGGCTGGTGGTGCTGCTGCTGCAAATCGGCAAGCACGGCCTGACCCGCGAGAACAACCGCCGCCTGATGTGCCTGTCGATGTTCTGGCACTTCTTGGACGTGGTCTGGATCGGCGTCTTCTCCTTCGTATATTTGATGGGAGTGCTGTAAATGAGCGCACAACATAACCACGCAGCACACGGCCACGATGACCACGGTCATGACGATGGCCCACACAGCACCTTCTCGGGCTACATGATCGGCTTTTTCCTGTCGATCATCCTGACGGCCATCCCCTTCGCTGTGGTGATGGGTGATGTGTTCGAGAACCGCACCACCACCGTGGTCGTGATCGCCTTCTTCGCGGTCGTGCAGATCATCGTGCACATGGTCTACTTCCTGCACATGAACGGCAAGATCGAAGGCGGCTGGACCCTGATGTCCACCATCTTCACCATCGTGTTCGTGGCCGTGACCCTGGCCGGTACCTTGTGGGTCATGTACCACATGAACACCAACATGATGCCTGGCCACAACCACAACCCGGCCGCCGTGACCCAGCAGCAACCTGCTGCCAGCGAAGGCCACACCAACCACTAAGCTGTTTTGACCAACGAAACGCAACGGAATGCGCAGGGCCAGCCCCGGCATTCCGCACTTTTTCAGGCGATGCTCGCAACCGTGGGCATCGCCTTGTTCTTGGGCTTTTGCGCCTTGGGCACCTGGCAGGTCTACCGCCTGCAGTGGAAGCTCGACCTCATCGAGCGGGTCGAGCGCCGGGTGCACAGCGCGCCCCAGCCCGTACCTGCAATAACCAGCTGGCCCCAGCTCGATGCCAAGGCCATGGAGTACCAGCCCAGCCAGCTGCAAGGCCAGTGGCTGACGGACAAGACCGTGCTGACCCAGGCCACCACGGCGCTGGGTTCGGGATTTTGGGTGCTCACGCCGCTGCAGCGTGCCGATGGCAGCCAGGTGCTGGTCAACCGCGGCTTTGTGCCCGACGCCTTGCGCCGCGACTGGGCAGGCGGCCCGCAGCTGACAGCCGCGACGCCCACGGGCGAGGTCAGCGTGACCGGCCTGCTGCGCGCTACCGAGCCCAAGGGCGGCTTTCTGCGCGACAACGACCCACAGGCCCAGCGCTGGTTCTCGCGCGATGTGCAGGCCATTGCACAGGCCCAGGGCCTGACTCAGGTGGCGCCATTCTTCATCGACGAAGGCCTGCCCGATGGCAGTGCCGAGCTGGTGGGCGAGCAAAAGCGCAGCAGCGCCAGCGACCTGCAAGGCCAGCAGTGGCCACGCGCAGGGCTCACGCAGGTTCGCTTTGTCAACAACCACCTGGTCTATGCGCTGACCTGGTATGGGCTGGCCCTGATGGTGGTAGGCGCCACCTGGCTGGTGCTGCGCAAACGCAAGGGCGCGCGTTAGCCACGGTGCAGTTACCGGCGCTTAGCGGCGCCGGTAACACTGGCAGGCGCAAGGCCTGCCGCCTGCGGCGCATTCCTGCGGCACAGTCCTGCGGCACAATTGCACGGTGCCACTGTCCATCCCCTCCCCTTTTCAGGTCACCCACACCACCGACCGCCAGAACATGCAGCTGCTCATCCAGCTGCGCTGGCTGGCGGTGGTGGGCCAGGTGGTCACCATCTCGCTGGTCCGCTGGGGCTTTGACATCTACCTGCCGCTGTACGAGATGTTTGCCGTGCTGGCCGGCCTGGTCATCACCAACCTGATCTGCGTCTGGTGGCTGCGCTGGCGCCAGCACGATATCTCGTCCAGCGACCTGTTTGTGGCGCTGTTGGCCGATGTGGGGGCGCTCAGCCTGCAGCTCTACCTGAGCGGCGGCGCCAACAACCCCTTCATCACCTTGTTCCTGCTCCAGGTCACCCTGGGGGCGGTGCTGCTCAAGCCCTTCTACGCCTGGGGCATCGTGGTGGTCACCGGCTGCTGCGCGGTGGCGCTGGCCTTTTTCTACCAGCCGCTGCAGATCATGAGCCACCGCAGTGGCGCCATGCATGCGCTCTACCTGCTGGGGCTGCTGATCAGCTTCGGGCTCAATGCGATCTTGCTGGTCTCCTTCATCAACCGCATCATGTCCAACCTGCAGCTGCGCGATGCGCGCCTGGCCGACCTGCGCCAGCGCGCGGCCGAGGAGGAGCACATCGTGCGCATGGGCCTGCTGGCCAGCGGCGCCGCCCATGAGCTGGGCACGCCGCTGTCAACGCTGGCAGTGATTCTGGGTGACTGGCAGCGCATGCCCTCGATCGCACAAGACAGCGAGCTGATGGAGGACCTGCACGAGATGGAGCACCAGGTGCAGCGCTGCAAATCCATCGTCACCGGCGTGCTGCTGTCGGCCGGCGAGACGCGCGGCGACGCGCCCCAGAGCACCACCTTGGTCACCTTCATGGACCGGGTCGCCGCACAGTGGCAAAGCCACCGCCAGCCCGGCAACTTCGTCTACCGCAAGCAGGTCGCGCGCGATATTCCGATCATCTCGGATACCTCGTTGCAACAGATGATTTTCAATGTGCTGGACAATGCGCTGGAGGCCTCGCCGGGTTTTGTCCAGCTGGTGGTGGAATGCCCCGCGCAGGACGATGCCCAGCTGGTGTTGCAGGTGACCGACAGCGGCCCGGGTTTCAAGAGCGAGATCCTGGCCCATCTGGGCAAGCCCTACCAGTCCACCAAACAGCGCCCTGGCGGTGGCCTGGGCCTGTTTCTGGTGATGAATGTGGCCCGCTCGCTGGGCGGCCATGTCGAGGCCCGCAACCGCGAGCAGCACCTGGGCGGCGGTGCAGCTGTACGCATCAGCCTGCCGCTGGCCTCCATTGCCCTGGATGACGAACCACACCATGACGCCAACCCAAGAACGCCTCTTACTCCTGGTTGAAGACGATGCCGCCTTTGCCCGCACGCTGCGCCGCTCCTTCGAGCGCCGTGGCTACCGCGTGCTGCATGCCAGCAGCGCCGACGAAGTGGCGCAACTGCTGCAGACCGAGCGCCCGCAGTATGCAGTGATGGACTTGAAGCTCGCCGGCCACGCCTCGGGCCTGTCCTGCGTGCAGTTGCTGCATGCGCAAAACCCCGAGGCGCTGATTGTGGTGCTGACCGGCTACGCGAGCATCGCCACCGCGGTCGAAGCCATCAAGCTGGGCGCCTGCCACTACCTGGCCAAGCCGTCCAACACCGACGACATCGAGGCGGCCTTCAGCCGGGTCGAGGGCAGCACCGAGGTGGACCTGACTGCCGCCACCACCTCGATCAAGACGCTGGAGTGGGAAAAGATCCACGAAACGCTGGCCGAGACCGGCTTCAACATCTCCGAGACCGCGCGCCGCCTGGGCATGCACCGCCGTACCCTGGCGCGCAAGCTCGACAAGCAGCACGTTCGCTAGGGGCCTGTTCACAGAGGCTCAGGCAGCATCCATACAGGCCTGCACCAAGGCCTGCAGCACCGGTGACCGCTGCTTGCCCTGGCGCTGCAGCAGCGAAAACTGGCGCCGCATCGGCGGCAACAGGCTGTGCAGCACCGCCAGCTCGCCCCGCTCGATCCAGGGCTGGGCAATGACGCGCGACAGGCAGCTGATACCCGCCCCGCGCGCCACGGCCGTGCAAATGGCCTCGGAGCTGCCCAGCACCGCTGCAATCGGCCATTCCCGCAACTGGGACAGCACGGTGAATTCCACCGCCTCGCGCGTACCCGATCCCTCTTCACGCAGCAGCCAGCGGCAAGCGCCCAGCTGCTGGGCGCTGACAGGGCTGTGGCCGGCAGCAGCCACCAACGCATGGCCAGGCGCGGCAATCAGCACCAGCTCATCCTCGCGCCAGGGCTGCACCTCCAGCGCCGGCCAGTGGCTCACCCCTTCGATAAAACCCAGGTCCACACTGGCCTGGCCCACCGCTTCGGCCACTTCGCGCGTATTGCCGATCACCACCTCAAACTGCACCAGCGCATAGCGCTGCATAAAGTCCGCCAGGATGGCCGGCAGCACATGGTTGGCAATCGTGGTGCTGGCCGCCAGCCGCAGCACCACGGGCGCCATCGGCTCGGTCTGCTGCGTGGCCTGCTCCAGCTGCAAGGCCAGCTCCAGCAAGCCCTGCGCTTGCGGCCAGAGGCTGCGCCCCAGGTCATTGAGCACCAGGCGCTTGCCGCTGCGCGCAAACAGCTGCGCGCCCAGGCCCGCCTCCAGCTGCTGCAAGGCGGCGCTCACGGCTGATTGCGACAGGCCGATGGCCTGCGCTGCAGCGACGGTGCTGCCGCTGTGGGCGATGGCGCAGAAAACCTCCCACTGGCGCAGGCTGAGATGGAGCATGGAGATGGCGCCCAAGGCGCTTGGGTTGATGAAAAAATATCTACCTATTTTATCGATAGATATTAACCAAACAATTAGTTATACAGATATAAGAATAATTTCTATAGTGACTCCATATCGCCCGGCAGGCCACCGCTTTTGACCCTGCCAGGGCCACTGGAACCGCCATGTCACTCGCCCCCCTCTCCCTCCCCCAACTGCGCAACAGCCACTGGCTCGACAGCGCCAAACGCCTGCTACCAGGCTTGCTGCTGTGTGCGGCCATTGCCTGGTTGGCCAGCACGCTCGCGGCCCTGCCCTGGTTTGGCAACCATGGGCTGAGCGCGCTCACGCTGGCCATCGTCATCGGCATGCTGGTGGGCAATACCGTCTATGGCTGGGTGCAGGCGCCGGCCGCTGCGGGGGTGGGCCTGTCCAAGCAGCAATTGCTGCGCCTGGGCATCATCCTCTATGGCCTGCGCCTGACCTTCCAGGACATCGCCGCCGTCGGCGCCAGCGGCGTGCTGATCGATGCGCTGATGCTCGGCAGCACCTTTGTGCTGGCGCAATGGCTTGGCCAGCGCTGGCTGGGTCTGGATGCCCGCACCAGCATGCTGGTGGGCGCCGGCAGCGCCATCTGCGGCGCAGCGGCCGTGCTGGCCACCGCCCCGGTGGCCAAGGCACGTGCCGATGATGTGGCAGTCGCCATCGCCACCGTGGTGGTCTTTGGCACCGTGGGCACCTTTTTGTACCCTGTGCTCTACCAGTGGCTCGCGCCCAGCCTGCAGATGAGCGAGGCCGGCTATGGCCTCTGGGTGGGCTCGACCGTGCATGAGGTGGCGCAGGTCGTCGCTGCGGGCGGCGCCATCAGCAGCAGCGCGGCCGATACCGCCGTGGTCGCCAAGATGGTGCGGGTGATGATGCTGGCCCCGTTTCTGATTGCGCTGTCGCTGTGGCTGGCCAAGCGGCCTGGCAATGATGCACCGGCCCCGCAGCCCGCCACCAACGGCGCCGTGCAGGCCCGCCAGATCACCATTCCCTGGTTTGCCTTGGGCTTTGTCGCGGTCGCGGGCATCCATTCGCTGGGTGTCATCCCGGCGCAGGCGCTGGCCATCGGCGTGCAGGGGGACAACGCGCTGCTGACGATGGCAATGGCGGGCCTGGGCCTCACTTCCCATGTGCGCTCGGTGAGGGCTGCGGGCATCAAGCCCTTGCTGCTGGCCCTGGTGCTGTTTGTCTGGCTGGTGCTGGGCGGGCTGGCGGTCAATACCTGGATTTGAGGGCGCTACGAGGCCTCTGCGGCCTCATAAGCTCATACCCAAAAAATCGTTGGCCCGGCGCGCAAAACTGCTACAACGGGCAGGCATCTTTCCGCCAACAACAAGGATTCCAACACCATGCGCATCGAGACATTGGCCGTTCACGCAGGCTATTCGCCCGACCCCACTACCAAGGCTGCGGCCGTGCCCATCTACCAAACGGTGGCCTACGCCTTTGACAGCGCGCAGCATGGCGCCGACCTGTTTGACCTGAAGGTGCCGGGCAATATCTACACCCGCATCATGAACCCGACCACCGATGTGCTGGAAAAGCGCGTGGCCGCGCTCGAAGGCGGCATTGCCGCGCTGGCGCTGGCCTCGGGCATGGCAGCGATCACCGCAGCCATCCAGACCCTGGCCGAAGCGGGCGACAACATCGTCTCGGCCAGCACCTTGTATGGCGGCACCTACAACCTGTTTGCGCATACCTTTCCGCAGCAAGGCATCGAGGTGCGCTTTGCCGATCCGCGCGACCCGGCCAGCTTTGGCGCCTTGATCGACGACAAGACCAAGGCCGTGTTCATCGAGTCCATCGGCAACCCGCTGGGCAACGTGACCGACATCCGGGCGCTCGCCGATGTGGCCCACCGCCATGGCGTGCCGCTGATTGTGGACAACACCGTGCCCTCGCCCTATCTGCTGCGCCCCATCGAGCATGGCGCCGACATTGTCGTGCATTCGCTCACCAAGTACCTGGGCGGCCATGGTACCAGCGTGGGCGGCGCCATCGTCGATAGCGGCACGTTCCCCTGGGCCGAGCACAAGGCGCGCTTCAAGCGCTTGAACGAGCCCGATGTGAGCTACCACGGCGTGGTCTACACCGAAGCGCTGGGCCCAGCAGCCTATATCGGCCGCGCGCGCGTCGTGCCCCTGCGCAATATGGGCGCGGCCATTTCGCCGCAGAACGCCTTCCAGATCCTGCAAGGCATCGAGACCCTGGCGCTGCGCATGGACCGCATCTGCGAGAACACGCAAAAGATTGCCGAGACGCTGCAAAAGCACCCCAAGGTGGCCTGGGTGCGCTATGCCGGCCTGCCCGACCACCCGGACCATGCCACCGTGCAAAAGCAGTCGGGCGGCCGCGCCTCGGGCATTCTGTCCTTCAGCCTCAACGCCGCCGATGGCGAAGGGCGCGCTGCCGGTGCCCGCTTTCTGGATGCGCTGCAGCTGTTCACCCGCCTGGTCAATATTGGCGATGCCAAATCGCTGGCCACGCACCCGGCTTCGACCACGCACCGCCAATTGGACAGCGCAGAGCTGGAGAAAGCCGGCGTGAGCGAAGGCATGGTGCGCCTGTCCGTTGGCATCGAGCATGTCGATGACCTGCTGGCCGATCTGGAGCAGGCGCTGTCCCAGGTCTGAGGGGCCGTCGCGCATAAAAAAAGAGCCGCTTTCAGTAAGCGGCTCAATCACAGTGCTCATTGGCTCCTGAACCACCAGGAGCGGGTTGTAGACCCCTTTTAGAAACGGTAGCCCACACCGACACCCAGCAACCAAGGATCCACCTTGAAGGTGCCCACCTTGGTGCCGGCCGAGCGCACGTCGGTCTTGATGTAGACCTTCTTCACGTCCACGTTGATCGACCAGTGCTTGTCGAGCATGTAGTCAAAGCCGATCTGCAGCGCCGGGCCAAAGCTGTTCTTCTTGATCGATGGATCGAGCGCGGCCTCGACGGCGGGCGCAAAGTTCACGTTCGAGAAGCGCGTGTAGTTCACACCAGCGCCCAGGTAGGGCTTGAAGGCGCCCATATTGGTGAAGTGGTACTGCGCGAGCAGGCTGGGCGGCAGGTGCTTGAGCGTGCCGATCTTGGCGCCGTCCGAGCGCAGATCGTGCTTTTGCGGATAGGTCAGCACCAGCTCGGCCGCGATATTGGGCGTGAAGAAGTAGGTCACATCCACTTCGGGAATCGTCTTGTCATTGATCGACAGACCCAGGCCGGTGGAGTCCTTGTTGGCGCTGTCCAGATGCACGGCGCGCACACGCACCTGCCAGGGGCTTTGCGCCTCTTGTGCCATCGCCGCGCCCGACGCCATTGCACATACAGCTGCCGCTGCCAACATCATTTTTTTCATCGTCATTGCCCTCGCTGCGAGCTTGCTCGCATGGATTGAAAAGTAGCTGAACCCAGGCCGCATCTGCATGCCCCCACCCGCGCCAAGCGCCGTATCTGAAGGCGGCAGAGCAGTTTCTGCTGTCCATGCCTGCATCTTCTGCTTTAGCGGGCTGTACGGCCCTGACCCAGATCAACGAGACAAAACAAGCGATCAAAAACGGCGGCCCGCTGTTGCGATGCCGCCTTCTGCTTCTTGCTGGCCGCGCCCGAGGGGCG
>NZ_JBBGYU010000014.1:0-57017 GCF_037479555.1 Comamonas sp. MYb396
AAGGTCTGCACATCGGCTTGCAAACTGACAAGAAAAAACCCCCGTTTGAAAAAACGGGGGTTTATCAGCAACCTGAGCGGTGCCCAGGCACCGCTTTTTTCATGGGTGTGCCGCAACGGCTGCAGCCATTAACAAGGCTTAGCGGCCAATGGCAAACACCATGGGGGTGCGGTTGTCCAGGTGGGTGTTGAGCGGTTTCCACTGCTTGACCAGGCGGCTTTGCGTGTTGGCACTCTCCAGGGTCAATCCGCTGGAGATGGACAGGCGCGTGTTGGGCTGCAGGGTCTGCAGCAAGGCGCCCAGCAGCGCCTGGTTGCGGTAGGGCGTCTCGATGAAGATCTGGGTCTGGCCCTGGCGCAGCGCCAGTTGCTCGAGCTCGCGCAGGCGGGCGCTGCGGTCGGAGGCGTCGCTGGGCACATAGCCGACAAACGCAAAGTTCTGGCCATTGAGGCCGCTGGCGGCCAGTGCCAGCAGCAGCGAGGTGGGGCCGACCAGCGGCACCACGTCGATGCCCGCGTCATGGGCGGCGCGCACCACCGAGCTGCCGGGGTCGGCAATCGCGGGCATGCCCGCTTCGCTCACCAGGCCCACATCATGGCCTTGCAGCGCAGCGGCAATCAGGCTGCTGCTGTCGCTGCCAGCGCTGGTCTGCGGGAGGTGGTCGCCTTTTTTATGGGCTTCGCGCGGCAGCTCGGTAATATTTTGCTGCTGCAGCGGCAGGGCCAGGGGCGCCACCACATCCACCCGCTTGAGAAAGGCGCGGCAGCTTTTGGCGTTCTCACAGACCCAGTGGGTGATGCGGGCGGCGGCTTGCACGGTGTGCAGCGGCAGCACATCGGTCAGCGGCGCCTCGGTGGCGCAGCCAAAATCGAGGGGGGTCGGCACCAGGAACAGGCGCCCTTTGGTCGTTTGTTGGTTCATGGCAACACCAGTCCGGCAGCGCGCAGCAAACGGGCTGTGCGGATCAAGGGCAGGCCGATCAAGGCGGTGGGGTCGTCGCTCTCGATGGCGTCGAGCAGGGTGATGCCCAGGCCTTCGCTCTTGGCGCTGCCGGCGCAGTCATAGGGCGTTTCTGCCAACAGATAGCGCTCGATCTCAGCGTCTTCGAGCGGGCGGAACACGGTGCGCACCACAGCGGTATCGGCCTGCGCAAAGCCAGTGGCCTGGCAGACCACGGCCACGGCGGTGTGGAACTGCATGCTTTGCCCGCTCATCGCACGCAGCTGCGCCACGGCCTTGTCATGCACCATCGGCTTGCCCAGCGGCTGGCCGTGCAGGTCGGCGACCTGGTCTGAGCCGATCACGATGGCATCGGGGTACTGGGCGGCCACCGCATGGGCCTTGGCCAGCGCCAGGCGCAGCGCCAGCGCGGCCGGGCTTTCGCCGGGCTGTGGGGTTTCATCCACATCGGGCGAGGCGGTCTCGAAGGGCAGGCGAAAGCGCGACAGGAGCTCCCGCCGGTAGCGGGAGGTGGAGCCCAGTACAAGGGCGCGGGGCATCAGGGATTCAGACATGCCCAGATTCTCTTACACTGGCGCGCATGACAAAGGAATTTTCAGTCAATCGCCTTGAGATCAAGGCTTTTGCCCACCAAAACGCTTCGCTGGAAGGCGAGTTGCCCCTGGGGCAGCTGGCCCGCTTGCTGGCCGAAGACCAGCGCGGCGAGGCCGCTGCGGCCGAGCCCGTGCGCTGGGTGCTCGATGGTGAATGGGTGGAATCGACCGGCGGCCCCGGCCAGGCCTGGCTGCATCTGCATGCCGAAACCCAGGTGCAGTTGCAGTGCCAGCGCTGCATGCGCCCGGTGGATGTGGCGGTGGAGAGCAGCCGCTCCTTCCGCTTTGTGAAGGACGAGGCCACGGCGGCGGCGCTCGATGACGAGAGCGAAGAGGATGTGCTGGTGCTGGCGCCCCAGATCGATGCGCTGGAGCTGATCGAGGATGAGCTGCTGATGGCCCTGCCCATGGTGCCGATGCACGAAGTCTGCCCCGTCGATGTGAAGCTGGAGTCCGCCACCCAGGATTTTGACGACCGCCCTGCGGAAAAAGCCAATCCCTTCGCGGCGCTGGCATCGCTGCGCATCGATAAAAACCAATCCTAGTTCGGGTGGCTTGAAGCCTGCTTGCGATCTTTGCTATAATTTGAGGCTTCGCGCGAATCCCTCGTGTCTTTAATGGGCTAGTCGCGTAAATTTCGGGCATGCGTTTGTGATTGCGCAGGCCATGTCACCAACCCTTTCAAGACTCAGGAGCCATCATGGCTGTTCAACAAAACAAGAAATCCCCTTCCAAGCGCGGCATGCACCGTTCGCACAACGCACTGAACGTGCCTGGCATCGCTGTGGAACCCACCACCGGTGAAACCCACATGCGTCACCACATCAGCCCCAACGGTTTCTACCGTGGCCGCCAAGTGCTGAAGAACAAGTCGGAAGCCTAAGCCATAGCTGTATAAAAAAGGCCCGCAGCTACATAGTAGCGCGGGCCTTTTTTATTTCTTGCCAGTTTGCGGCGCGCTGCGCGCCGAGCTGGAACTCGGTGCGAACAACGTCAAAGAATTACCGAACGAATGATCACACTGGCCGTGGATTGCATGGGTGGGGACGCAGGTATCCGTGTCACGCTACCCGCATGCAAGAAGTTTTTGGATAGCCACCCTGATGCCCATCTGTTGATGGTCGGGCAGGCTGAGGCATTGCAGTCTTTTCAGCACGAGCGTGCCACCATCGTGCCTGCAAGCGAAGTGGTCACTATGGATGACCCGGTGGAAGTGGCCCTGCGCAAGAAGAAGGATTCTTCGATGCGGGTGGCCATCAGCCAGGTGAAGACAGGCGCCGCGCTGGCAGCCGTGTCGGCGGGCAATACCGGGGCGCTGATGGCCATTGCCCGTTATGTGCTCAAGACGCTGGAGGGCATCGATCGTCCGGCTATCGCCACCCAACTTCCCCACGCCAAGGGCGGCGCCACCACGGTGCTGGACCTGGGCGCCAATGTGGATTGCAGTGCAGAGCATCTGCTGCAGTTCGCCGTCATGGGCTCGGCCTTGGTCAGCGCCCTGGAAAACAAAGAAAACCCCACCGTTGGCCTGCTCAATATTGGTGAAGAAGCCATCAAGGGCAGCGAGGTCATTAAGCGCGCCGGCGAGCTGCTGCGCACCGCTGGCCAGTCGGGTTACCTCAATTTTTACGGCAATGTCGAAGGCAATGACATCTTCAAGGGCACGGTCGATATCGTGACCTGTGATGGCTTTGTCGGCAATGTCGCGCTCAAGGCCAGCGAAGGCGTGGCCAGCATGATCAGCAACGGGCTCAAACAAGAGTTCAAGCGCAACCTGCTCACGAAGATCGCCGCAGTGATCGCTTACCCGGTGCTGGCGCGCTTGATGAAGCGGGTGGACCACCGCCGCTACAATGGGGCTGCATTGCTCGGATTGCGCGGCCTGGTTTTCAAAAGCCATGGCTCGGCCGACGCGGTGGCGTATGAGCATGCCTTGCGGCGCGCCTATGATGCCGCCCGCAATGATTTGCTGGGGCGTGTGCAGACCAAGATTCAGACGGCAGCGCCCCTGCTGATGTCGGCAGACAGCAATGCTGCTGCCAAAACCGTGACGTCTCCTACCTGAATTCGATGAGTATTTATTCCCGCATTATCGGCACTGGCAGCTACTTGCCGCCACGTCGTGTCACCAATGATGAGTTGGCCGCTGAGATGGCCACGCGCGGTCTGGAAACCTCCGACGAGTGGATTGTGGAGCGCACCGGTATCAAGGCGCGCCATTTTGCAGCGCCTGATGTCGTAGCCAGCGATCTGGCGCTGGAGGCCTCGAAGAACGCGCTCCAGGCCGCCAATATCCAGGCCAGCGATATCGACCTGATCATCGTCGCAACCTCGACGCCGGACATGGTCTTCCCCTCGACCGCCGCGATCCTGCAGCACAAGCTGGGCATTGCCAATGGCTGCCCGGTGTTTGACATGCAGGCGGTGTGCAGCGGTTTTGTCTACGCACTGACGGTGGCGGACTCGATGATCAAGTCCGGCAGCGCCAAGCGCGTGCTGGTGGTGGGTGCCGAGGTATTCAGCCGCATTCTGGACTTCAATGACCGCACCACCTGCGTGCTGTTTGGCGATGGCGCCGGCGCTGTGGTGCTGGAGGCGTCTGACAAGCCCGGCATCCTGGCCACCGAGTTGCATGCCGATGGCAGCCATGTCGACATTCTGTGCGTGCCGGGCAATGTCTCGGGTGGCCAGGTGATTGGCTCGCCGCTGCTGCGCATGGATGGCCAGGCGGTGTTCAAGCTCGCCGTCGGTGTGCTGGACAAGGCCGCACGCGCCGCGCTGGAAAAGGCGAACATGCAGGAAGCCGATATCGATTGGCTGATTCCGCACCAGGCCAACCTGCGCATCATGATGAGCACGGCGCGCAAGCTCAAACTCGCGCCGGAGAAGGTCGTCGTCACCGTCGACCAGCATGGCAATACTTCGGCGGCCTCGATCCCGTTGGCGCTGGACCACGCCGTGCGCAGCGGCCAGGTCAAGCCCGGGCAGAATGTGATGCTCGAAGGCGTGGGCGGTGGCTTCACCTGGGGTGCGGTGCTGCTGACGATGTAGCAAGTCTCGGCGTTGCCGAGACCGCTGTCATCCGCTGATTGATAAAAAACTGATTGAACCGAGACATGAGCGCTTTTGCATTTGTATTTCCGGGCCAAGGCTCGCAGTCCGTGGGCATGCTCGATGCCTGGGGTGGCCACCCCGCCGTTGTCCAGGCGCTGCAAGAGGCCTCGGATGCGCTGGGCGAAGACCTGGGCGCGCTGATCCAGAACGGCCCCAAAGAAACGCTGGCGCTGACCGCCAACACCCAGCCCGTGATGCTGGTCGCTGGTGTGGCGGCATGGCGTGTCTGGCAAGCCGAAGGCGGCCCCATGCCGATAGCGGTTGCTGGCCACTCGCTGGGCGAGTATTCCGCCCTGGTGGCTGCCGGTGTGCTGACCCTGAGCCAGGCCGCGCCGCTGGTGCGCCTGCGGGGCGCTGCCATGCAAGAGGCCGTGCCTGTGGGTGCTGGCGCCATGGCGGCAGTGCTGGGCCTGGATGCCGACAAGGTCAAGGCCGTGTGCGCCCAGGTGACGGCCCAGCTGGGCGGCGCTGAAGTGGTCGAGGCGGTGAACTTCAACGACCCTGGCCAGACGGTCATCGCCGGCTCCAAGGCTGCGGTGGAAGCGGCCAGCCTGGCCGTGAAGGAAGCCGGTGCCAAGCGCGCGCTGCCGCTGCCCGTGTCTGCGCCTTTCCATTCCAGCCTGATGAAGCCCGCCGCTGAAAAGCTCAAGCTGGCGCTGGCAGAGCTGCAACTGGCTGCGCCCCAGATTCCTGTGCTCAACAACATCGATGTGGCGCTGCCTACCGATGCCGATGCCATCCGTGATGCGCTCTACCGCCAGGCCTTTGGCCCTGTGCGCTGGGTTGAGTGTGTGCAGCGCCTGCGTGCGCTGGGCGCCACCCACCTGGTCGAATGCGGCCCGGGCAAGGTGCTCACCGGCATGACCAAGCGCATCGACCCCGAACTCGTGGGTGTGGCCCTGTATGATCCCGCCACTTTGCAAGAAACCAAAGGAGCCATTGCATGACGGAAACCACCTCAATCGCCAAAGTTGCCCTCGTTACTGGCGCATCGCGCGGCATTGGCACCGCCATTGCCCAGGCACTCGGCGCTGCCGGCTACCAGGTGATCGGCACGGCAACCACCGAAGACGGCGCTGCCAAGATCTCGCAAGCGCTGTCGGCCTTTGCCGGCTCGCGTGGCGTGGCACTGGATGTGAACGATGGCGCTGCCGTTGACGCGCTGATTGACAGTCTGGTCAAGACCCAGGGCGGTCTGCATGTGCTGGTCAACAACGCCGGTATCACCCGCGACACCTTGGCCATGCGCATGAAGGACGAGGACTGGGATGCCGTGCTGGGCACCAATCTGAAGGCCGTGTTCGGTGCCAGCCGCGCCGCCATCCGTCCGATGATGAAGCAGCGTTTTGGCCGTATCATCAGCATCACCAGTGTGGTGGGTGCATCGGGCAATGCCGGTCAGGCCAACTACGCGGCCGCCAAGGCGGGTGTGGCAGGTATGACGCGCTCGCTGGCCAAGGAGCTGGGCAGCCGTGGCATCACGGTCAACTGCGTGGCGCCTGGTTTCATCGAGACCGATATGACGGCCCAGTTGCCCGAAGAGCAGAAGAAAGCACTGCAGTCGCAGATTGCCTTGGGCAAGCTGGGACAGCCGCAAGACATTGCCAACGCTGTGGTCTATTTGGCCTCAGATGGCGCCGGTTATGTGACCGGGCAGGAGTTGCATGTCAATGGCGGCATGTATATGTAGATTTGACGAAAGTTGAATGCCGTTTCCTCGCGACGGCAAGTTGCACTCAGGTATTGCTGAAGCAGCTAGAATCGCGGGTTCATTCACAACCCCCAGAGGGAAACCATGAGCGATATCGAAGCACGTGTCAAGAAAATCATCGCCGAGCAACTCGGCGTGGAAGAGTCTCAAGTAACGAACGAAAAGGCTTTTGTAGCCGACCTGGGCGCTGACTCGCTGGACACCGTGGAACTGGTGATGGCTTTGGAAGATGAGTTCGAGATCGAGATCCCTGACGAAGACGCAGAGAAGATCACGACGGTGCAGAACGCCATCGACTACGCCAACAGCCACCAAAAGGCTTAATTGATTGCGCATGCACTTGGCGCCCTTGTGGCGCAAGTGTCTTGCTGCCAATCTTCCGAGAGATCAACAAGAAAGTTGTAACGCATGAGTCGCCGTCGCGTCGTCGTGACTGGTCTGGGTTGCATCAGCCCCGTGGGTAACACGGTTGCTGAAGCCTGGTCCAACATTTTGGCCGGTCAATCCGGCATTGACCTCATTACCAAGTTCGACACCACCGATTTCAGCTGCAAGATTGCAGGTGAGGTCAAAGGTTTCGATCTTGAGTCCTATATGAGTGCCAAGGAAGCACGCACGATGGACTCCTTCATTCATTACGGCATTGCCGCTGCCCAAGAGGCAGTGAAAGACGCCGGCCTGCCTTTGGGCGAGGCACTGGATGAAGAGCTCGCAACTCGTATTGGCTGTGTGATTGGTTCTGGTATTGGTGGCCTGCCACTGATCGAGAACACGCACGGTGAATATGAGCGCCGTGGTGCGCGTCGCATCACGCCTTTCTTTGTTCCCGCGTCCATCATCAATATGGTCGCAGGTCATGTATCGATGCGTTTTGGCTTCAAGGGCCCGAACCTGTCGGTGGTGACTGCTTGCACGACAGGTTTGCACTGCATTGGTGAAGCCGGTCGCATGATTGAGTACGGCGATGCCGACGTCATGATTGCAGGTGGTACCGAAGCAACTGTTTCTCCATTGGGTGTGGGGGGGTTCGCAGCCATGCGCGCGCTGTCCACACGCAATGACGATCCCAAGGCGGCATCGCGCCCCTGGGACAAGGGCCGTGATGGCTTTGTGCTGGGTGAGGGTGCCGGTATCGTGGTGCTCGAAGAGTACGAGCATGCCAAGGCCCGTGGTGCCAAGATCTATGCCGAGTTGCTGGGTTATGGCATGAGCGCTGACGCCGGTCACATGACCGCGCCCAATATGGACGGCCCGCGCCGCGCCATGCTGGCCGCTCTGCGCAATGCAGGTGTCAACGCCGACCAGGTGGACTACCTCAATGCCCACGGCACTTCCACGCCGCTGGGAGACCTCAATGAGACCAATGCCATCAAGGCTGCCATGGGCGAGCACGCCAAGAAGTTGGTGGTCAGCTCGACCAAGTCCATGACCGGCCATTTGCTCGGTGGTGCTGGCGGTTTGGAAAGCGTCTTTACCGTGATGGCCTTGAAGGACCAGAAGATTCCCCCGACCATCAACTTGGTGGACCAGGATCCGGAATGCGACCTGGACTACTGCGCGAACACCGCGCGCGACGCCAAGCTGGACATCGCCGTCAAGAACAACTTTGGTTTTGGCGGCACCAACGGCACCTTGGTGTTCAAACGGGTTTGATGCGGGTTGGCGCCTGGTGCGCCGCCCCAGCCACGCTTGGATAAGGCCTCTGTGACAGAGGCCTTTGTTGTTTTTGCGCTGCCCCGGTCAACACGGTGTTGGAGCTTCAACACGGGGTTTGCCCTGCGGGATCGCTGATGGCTGCATTGCAAAATGGGGTGATGCCTCTGTCAATAGCCGCCCAGCCATGCTCCAGCATCGCCCAGCTGCCTTGATGGCCCTGCAGTCCTTTGCGCTGGTGGGCCCAAGCCGCGTCCGCCTGCTGTTGGCCGGCTGGGTGTGCCTGGTCACGGTGCTGTGCCTGGTCTGGATGCATGCAGCAGCTCCTTCGGCGCTGCCGCGCGCGCTGGCGGTGCTGGTGTTGGCGCTGGCCATCGGCGTGGTCTGGCGCATGCCGCTGTGGCCGCGGGGAACTTGTTTGTGCTGGACCGGCTCTCAGTGGTGCCTTGGGCAGGGCCCGCTGGCGCTGGAGCAGCGCCATGCGCTTGCGCAACTGGCTGTGCTGATGGATGGGCAATCCTGGATATTGCTGCAGGCCCAGGGGCTGCCAAGCCGGGGTCCCGGTCAGTGGCTGCTTGTGGCGAAAGCCGCTAATCCAGAGCGCTGGCCGGATATTCGTCGGGTTTTATACTCGTCGCTTGCCGCTGAACCGCAGAACATCCATCAGGTGTAAGCCTACAGCTGAACAACCACAACAATAGCTGCAAGCTTGTAGCGCCAAGAGGGCCTCTTTTATGACGGGAACGCCAACGGCCAGTACCCCGAATGCAAATGACAGCGATCTGCACCTGGTGCAGCGCACGGTGGCAGGAGATCAAAAAGCCTATGGCCTGCTGGTGCTCAAGTACCAGCGCCGCATCGAGCGCCTGATCGGGCGCATGGTGCGCGATGTGGATCTGGTGCCCGATCTGGCCCAGGAGACCTTTTTGCGTGCCTACCGCGCGCTGCCGCAGTTTCGGGGCGACGCGCAGTTCTACACCTGGCTCTACCGGATTGCCGTCAATACCGCCAAGAAGGCGATGGTCGAGCTCAGCCGCAATCCGGTGATGACCGAGAGTGCGCTGCGCGGAAAAGACGATGACGATGAAACTTATGTGCCCGGGCGTGAACTAACGACCGATGAGACGCCAGAAACGGTGATTGCCGCCCAGGAAATTGCCCAGGCTGTGAACACGGCGATGGACGCGCTGCCCGAGGACCTGCGACAGGCTATCGTGCTGCGCGAGATTGAAGGCATGTCTTATGAAGACATTGCCGCTGCGATGGATTGCCCCATCGGTACGGTACGGTCGCGTATTTTCCGCGCCCGCGAGGCGATTTCCGCCAAGGTAAAGCCCATGCTTGAACGCCAGTCTGGCAAGCGTTGGTAGCTGATATGAGTGTGATGACTGGCTGCAAGGGCCTGGGGCCCGCTAGGAATATGGCTATGAATCTCGAAAACCAAGCATCGAACAAGAGCACGCAGGCAGCCTGTGAGCAGCTGTCCGCCTGGGTCGATGGTGAGCTGGACGACCAGGCGCTCAGCCAGCTGCTGGCCGAGCTGCCGGAGTTGGCCCAGGACGAGGCCTGCTACGCCTCGGTGCAGTCCTACCAGGTCATTGGCGATCTGATGCGCTCGGCGCATGCGCCGTGCTCCGACAGCCTGGCATTTCTGGATGCGCTCAATGCCAAGCTGGCGCTGGAGCCGCCGTTGGTGGCCCAGGGCCAGCCCGCGCCAGGCGCGGTCGCCGTGCCGGCCGTGGCCGCAGCCGCTGTGCAGGCCGTCAAGCCGGCTGCTGGCGCGCAGGATGCCGCCAACCACTCGGTTTTCCGCTGGAAGATGGTGGCCGGCTTTGCCACCGTGGCCGCTGTGGCGATGGTGGGCTGGAACAGTATCGGCTTGCTCTCGGGTGGCGCCGGCCAAGAGGCACGCCAGCAGATGGCAGGTGCTGCTGCGCCGCAGGTGGTTGCATCGGCTGCATCGCCAAGGCCAGCGGCGTCCAATGCCCAAGGCCTGGTGCAGCAGCAAGTGACGGTGGGCCAGAACTCCAGCATCATGCTGCGTGATCCGCGCCTGGATGAATTGCTGGCGGCACGCGGCCAGATTGGCGGCACCGCCAATCTGCAGATGCCAGCGGGCTTCTTGCGCAATGCGACTTTCAATGCCGAAAAGCGCAGCGATGGCTGCGCCGACAAGGCATCGCGCCTGTGCTGATGATGCGCTGAACCCTTTGAAAAACACCTGTCTGGCAGGTGTTTTTTTATGCCTTTCGCGCACCGAGGCTTGAAACCTGTGGTTTACCGCCTATCTGATGGTGATGCACGCTTGGAACCTTGAGGCCTATTGCCCCTCCAATTGCGGCACGGCACCATGGGCAAAGCGTTTGAACCGCTGCGCATGCGCTGCCGCCATATTGTCAAATTGAGGAGTGATATGTCTCTAAAGCGTTGGAAGCCTTTTCAGATCAGTGCGCTGGCGGCCATCCTGTCCGTCAGCAGCGCAATGATGCTGCCGGCAGCAGCCCAGACCCCCGCACCTGCCGTGGTGCGTGGCCTGCCTGATTTCACCGACCTGGTCGACCAGGTGGGTCCATCGGTGGTCAATATCCGCACGATGGAGAAGGTGTCCAACCGCCAAAGCCAAAGCGGCCTCGACCCCGAGATGCTGGAGTTCTTCAAGCGCTTTGGTCTGCCGGTGCCCAGCATTCCCAAGCAGCAACGCCCCCAGCGACCTGGCGCCGATGGCGATGAGGTGCCCAGTGGCCTGGGCTCGGGCTTTATCCTGACGGCTGACGGCTATGTGATGACCAATGCGCATGTGGTCGATGGCGCCGATGAAGTGATCGTGACGCTGACCGACAAGCGCGAGTTCAAGGCCAAGATCGTGGGCGCCGATAAGCGCACCGATGTGGCCGTCGTGAAGATCGACGCCACCGGCCTGCCCGCCGTCAAGATTGGCGATGTGAACCGCCTGCGTGTGGGCGAGTGGGTGATGGCGATTGGCTCGCCCTTTGGCCTGGAAAACTCGGTGACCGCCGGCATTGTCTCGGCCAAGCAGCGCGATACCGGTGACTACCTGCCCTTTATCCAGACCGATGTGGCCATCAACCCCGGCAACTCGGGCGGCCCGCTGTTGAACATGCGCGGCGAAGTGGTGGGCATCAACAGCCAGATTTATTCGCGCTCGGGCGGCTTCATGGGTATCTCGTTCTCGATTCCTATCGATGAAGCGGTGCGCGTGAGCGACCAGCTGCGCGCGACCGGCCGCGTGGTGCGCGGCAAGATCGGTGTGCAAATCTCCACCGTGAGCAAGGATGTGGCTGAATCCATCGGTCTGGGCAAGGCCCAGGGCGCGATGGTGACGGGTGTGGAAAGCGGCTCGCCTGCGGAGAAGGCCGGCGTGGAAGCGGGCGACATCATCACCAAGTTCGATGGCAAGCCGCTGGAGAAGCTCGCGGATCTGCCGCGCTGGGTGGGCAATACCAAGCCAGGCTCGAAGAGCACCGTCACGGTGTTCCGCCGTGGCAAGACCTTGGACCTGCCGATCACCATCATCGAGATTCCGTCAGATGCCGCTGCAGATGCGGCGGCCACCAGCAAGGAGCCAGAGAAGTCCAAGCCTTCCACCGCTGCCCAGCAGCTGGGCCTGGTCGTCACGGATCTGACCGATGCACAGCGCAAGTCCATGCACCTCAAGGGGGGCGTGCAGATTGTGTCGGCCGATGAGGCTGCTGCCCGTGCTGGTCTCAAGCAAGGCGATGTGATCCTGGGGATTGCCAATACCGAGATCAATGACGTCAAGCAGTTTGACGCTGCCGTGGCCAAGGCCGACAAGTCCAAGCCCGTCAATGTGCTGTTCCGCCGGGGTGAGTGGACGCAGTATGTGCTGATTCGCCCAAGCAAATAAGCAATCAGCGCGTAGGCGCTGTGCTGACCACAAGCCGGTTTCCGCCATGGAAATCGGCTTTTTTCATGGATGGGTGTGAAAGAGCCAGGCACTGCCCAATACCCAATAACGAAAAAGCCTCAGAGCATTGCTACTCTGAGGCTTTACGTTTGGTGCGGCTGGCAGGAATCGAACCCACGACCCCTTGGTTCGTAGCCAAGTACTCTATCCAGCTGAGCTACAGCCGCTAAGCCGTCGATTATAGCACGCAATTTTTAGATGGTGCTGGTATTTTGATCTGATGGGATCGCTGAGAAGGCCGGGAAGCGTTTGCGGCATCCAAATCGGGCGGTCTTACCGCGTGACTGGAGACGCAGACGGGCACCAGCACTAGCCTGCAACGCGCAGGACAGCCGTAGTACATATTCACTAATTTTGGGGATTGACCGTGAGCGGGCCCGGTCCGATAGTTAGCAACATTGTTAATTTCTGTATATGGCTGCTGAAATGAGGTTGTGCAGGCGTTTGATCCTGGGGTGGTGGATGGCATCGGGCTGCTTGCTCGCGCATGCCGTGCCCACTGCTGTCTCGTCCCGAGACATGTCGGCGGACTACAACCTGGTGTCGCAGCACACGGCGGCAGAGAGCCAAGGGGCCTACGCAGGACGGCTGGCCAGCGCATGGGCGCAAGGGGTAGCCTTGCCCGGTACGGACATGCATGCGGCGGCCAGTACGCGAGTGCAAGACGATGAGACGGTGTACCACCGCGTGCGGCACAGCATGGAGGCCGTGACCGAGCAAGCGTCTGGCGTCCTGTCCAGACCCGCTCCCAAGCTGGGCGGGCTGGTGCTGGTGCTGCTGACGGTCTTTGCGCTGGTGCTGGGCTTTTTGAGCCTGCGCTGGCATCGTGAAACAGCGGAATGACCGCAGCTCTGGTGCTGACACCGTTGCTGCTGGCACCCCCACACATCCCCAAAAAACATCAGTGCGATAGAAATAAATAATAAAACGCTGGACTTGTTTACATCTAGAAACAACAATGCGTTCCAACGTTTGGAGTGACTATGAAGCTGTTGTTTCGCATCTGTTCAGTGGGCGCGGTCTGGTTTTGGGCATGCTTATGGGCACAGGGCGCGAGCGCTGCCGTGGTGGCTGCAGCGGATGTGGTGCCGGAGGCGACATTCCAATGGGGCAGCAGTGGCCCCAACCAGTGGGGGCAGGTGGGACTGACAGGCGCGGGCCTGGCGCAGGTCACTACCGATTTCCCGAACAGCGGCAATGGCTCACTGCGCCTTGACTTGCCCGTCACCTCGTCCAAGGCGGGACTGGCTTACTACCCTGCGGCGACCTTTGGCAAGCTGTCGGAGCTGACCACCGTCTCCTACCAATGGCTGGTGCACAGCACCGATGTGGTGGACCAGGCGCCCGTGCTGCGGCTGTACCTGCGCAATGCGCAAGGGGTGCATACGCAGACCCTGGTCTACACCCCGGACATCGCCGGCGTGCACGGTGTGGGACTGGGCCAATGGACCACCGCCGATATGCTCCACGGCATCGTTTGGCAAGGGCGCAGTGCGGCGCAAGGTGGCTTTGATCCCAACATCCGACGGCCATTTTCGGACTTCCAGGCCGACCCGCGCTTTGCCGACATGGTGGTCTTTGCAATCGAGGGTGGCGCCGGCAATGGCTCCAGCGGCTTTGTGGGTACTATCGACAATATCGAAGTGGTCGGGCCACTGGCCTCGGTATCGGCCAACTTCGAAGTGGTGCCGCCTACGGCCTCCATCCAGTGCGATAAGGCGCAGCTGTTGGATTCCGAGGGGCAGACTGCTAGCTGCACCCTGAGTTTGAGCCGGCCTGCAGAGACTGCGCTGACCGTGGGGCTGAGCACCTCGGGGGACGCTGCGCGCTACAGTGGTTGCGCCGGTCCGCTGGAGATTGCAGTGGGCGCCAGCACGGCGAGCTGCACGATCACGGCCACCGCCAATACCGTGAGAGGCGATGGCCAGGTCACCGTGTCGGTTGCCATCGCACCAGCGGCCAACCCTGGCGACTACAGCTTGCTGGCGGGCACATCGGTGGCTTCCATTCAGATTGCCAATGACGACGGGGAGGCTGCTGCGCCTGTGGTTATTCCTCCTTCTGTGGCCGTTCCCGTTCCTGGGCTGTCAGATGGAATGTTGGTGCTGTTATCGATGGGGCTGCTGGGCTGCGCTGCCTTTACCAGCCGGCGCATCACCCCTAGGATCTGAGGCATGGGGAGTGGGCCGATCTTGCGGTTTGGATAGGGGCAACCAGAGAGTCCATGTACAGGCCACCACGGTCGGCAGAAATGATGCACCCGCGAAATAGTGAAACGGGTACCACCAATACACCACCAACGCCAGGGCATACATGGCGGCTACCCCAACCAGAATACGACTCGCGATGCGCCATCCGATGTGATGCCTGGGCAGGACGATGCCCAGGCTTGACCAGAGCAAGAGATGCAGCGAATTGAGAAAGTTGTTGGCTATGGGAATCATGATGGCGTCGGCCTCGACGGGGTAGAGCATCGCATCCAGGTTGCTGATTAGCACCCATGTGGTCAGGATGTTGGCTAGAGCCAGTGCGCCGATGATGAGGCCAGCTGCTTGAGCTCGGGAGGAGGGCTTTGGAAGTTTCATTCCTCCATACTAAAAATCCCCTGTGTGGCGACGTTGAGCCCAGGGTGAGGCGGGAGTGAAGTCGGCGTATTTCTTCTTTGACTGCGACCACAGGAAAATTGAGCCGGCGCATAAGAAATACGGCGCTTGAATCCAAGAGGCGCGCTGAGCAAGCGCCTTGCCATTCTGGCCACTATGCATACCCCCTGTTGCTTAACTGGACAGTACACCTCCTATGGCAAAAATCGCTATCCCTGCGTACCAAGCTGCCAGAAAGCGCTTTCCTGTCGGTGTTTTTTGAGCGCAGACAACGGTATAAAACGGGACCAATAAGCAGAGCAGAAATTTTAAGGGTTGAGATCTGAACACAAAAATAGCCATTCCAAGCTGGGCCAGTATTGCCAAGGCAATGCCTGAGAGCAGCAGGCTGTGTCCAAGTAATGGGTGCATAGGTACAGAGATTTTTGAAGTCGTCCAATAGAGAGTAGTTTGCCGCTGCAGTTCAGTGGCAGTGTTGTGCAGGTGGAACGGCTTGGCGAGAGTGTGGTTGTTCAAATCTTAAAATTTGTCAACTCCGGTCTTGCAGCGTCTTCATATTTCTATGATGCATGGCGACGGATCGGGTCTCAGCCTCCGCTGCTACACATGGGGTGACCGAGCGAATTCCAGTCTCTATCGAGCGATGGCGACTGGGCATTCACGGTTTTCTCCATGGAGTGGGATGCAGCCGCGTAGACCATACAATTACTGCCTGTCACAAAAGCAATAAAACTTAACCTATAGTTGGGCACTCGCTCCAGTGATTTATTTTTGGCAGGACAAAGGTCTGGCATCTCTATGCGCAAAGACAGTCGTCCGGATTCTGACACCAAAGCTGATTTATGGGATTGAACGCAAAAGGAAGAGAAATGCGATTTGCATTAAAAGCGGGTACTTCAGGTGCACTAGTGGCAGTATTGCTGAGCTTGGGAGGGTGCGCCACGCAGCAAGCGCCGATCGAGACCAAGCAGGCGCCACAATCGCAGACTGAGCAAAAAGCAGCGCAAGCCAGCACCCTTGCGCAGGCAACGGCTACGCCAACGCTCAAGCGCAAGGTCGCCTTGGGACGTTTGTCCAATGAAACGGCCTATGGCCAGTCCCTGCTGCGCGACAAGGATGGAGATCCGTTGGGCAAGCAGGTGACGGATCTGTTCAGCAAGGCGTTGACGGAATCGGGTGCTTACCTGGTGTTTGAACGTCCAGACATCAGCAAGGTCCAGGCAGAAAGCCAGTTGGTCCAGCAAAAGCTCGACTTGATTGGCGTTGATGCTCTGATTGTCGGCTCCCTCTCCGAGTTCGGGCGCAAGACGGTTGGCAGTTCTGGCTTTGCATCGGCTTCGAAAAAGCAGGTGGCATTTGCCAAGGTCGATATCCGTTTGGTGGATACGCGCACGGGCCATGTATTTTTTGCCACATCCGGTGCGGGCGAAGCATCCAATGAGGTGTCGTCCACTTTTGGTTTTGGCTCGCGGGCCGGCTATGACGGCACGCTCAATGATGCTGCCATCCGTCAGGCTGTATCTGAAGCGGTGAGCAAGCTCTCCACTGAAATGAATCGCCGCCCCTGGTCGACTGCAATTCTCAAGGTGGAAGGCGGCCGTATCTACATCAGCGGTGGCAAGAGCCAGGGGCTGCAACCGGGCATGACGCTGGCGGTGCAGACGGCTGGTGAGCAGATCAAGTCGCCGCAGACCGGTGCCATCATCACCTTGCCAGGTCAGAAGATTGCACAGCTGCGTGTGGATGCGCTGTTTGGTGACAACGAACTCAACGAAGGTGCCGTCACCAGTGTGGTCTCGGGCGATCTGGGCAAGCACCCAGCCAATTCTCTGGTCGTGTTGCATGAGGGAGGAAAGTGAAAATGATGTTCAAGGGATTGCGTGGAGCCACGCTGGTGCTAGGTGCACTGATTGCAGGCGCAAGCCTCACCGCCTGTGTTCAGATGCCCACCGAAAAACAGGGTGTGGTGTCCCTCAAGCCACAGATCACTTTCCGTCTGGCCCATGAAAGCTTGGGCAATGCAGCCGTGGTGCTGGACGGTCTGCAGGTCGGCACGGCAGGTCAGTTCCAGGCAGGGCAAGCGGCCCTGCAAGTAGAGCCCGGAACGCATCAGCTCGTGGTGCAAGGCAGTGGCAACACGTTCATCAACGAGAAGTTCTACGTGGGTGACGGTGTGACCAAGACGTTCGACATTCGCTAAGAGTCAGTACACATGAAGTTTTTCGACAAGCATGTTCAAGGGCTGCGATCCGCTGCCCGGTATGCGGCTGCGGGAGCGGCGCTCGCGTTGATGACGGGTTGCGCAACCAATCAGAATCTGTACGAGTGGGGTGGCTACGATGCCGCGCTCTACAGCACCTACAAGAGCCCAGAGACGGTGGTAGAGCTGCAAACCAAGCTGGAAACCCATATCGCTGCGATGGCGCAGGCCAAGCAAAAGGTGGCACCAGGTCTGTATGCCGAGTTGGGATCGCTTTACCTGCAGGCAGGCAAGACCGATGAGGCCATCGCGCAGTACAACAAGGAGCGCGAACTCTGGCCGGAAAGCCGCACGCTGATGGATTCGATGATCAAGACGCTGGAGAGCCGCTCCAAAGCGACCCCGGCAACCAGCGACAAAAAGGCGAACGGGGAAGTCACATCATGAAGAGTCTCATCTCTCGAATCTCCACCTTGCTGCTGCTTGCAAGCAGCGCTTTGTTGGTAGGCTGCCAAACCACAGCGCCCAAGCGCGATCTGGCCGCCTATGAAGCCGCCAACCCGCGCTCGATCGTCGTCGTGCCGATCGTCAACAAGTCGCTGGATGTGGATGCACCCAACTATGTGCTGAGCGCATTGCCCGTGCCGATTGCGGAAAAAGGCTACTACGTCTTTCCGGTGAACACGACCAAGATGGTGCTGGAGCAGGAGGGCTTCTACGAGCCTGAGCGCGTGCATGAGCAACCGCCCGAGACCATCGCCAAGATGTTTGGGGCCGATGCGGTGCTGTTTGTGACCATCAACCAGTGGGATGCGCAGTACATCATTCTGTCGACGACAGTGACGGTGGACTTTGAGTACCGGCTTGTCAGTAAAACCGGTGAAGAGCTCTGGAAAAACACGCAGCGCATGCAATATTCCCCGAACAATTCCAACGGTGGCTTGATCGGGATGTTGGTCAGCGCAGCGATTGCCCGTGCCGCGCCCAACTACATGCCGCTGACAATACAGGCCAATAGCATGGCGCTGCGGACCGGGCAGAATGCACTGCTTGATGGCCCCTATCTGAAAGAGAAGCTACCGCAGCAAAAGTGATAAAGCGCGTCAAGCGCCTTCTGTGCGTATGCTTAAAAAGGCTCGATGGTATCGAGCCTTTTTGTATTGCTCGTTATCTCCAGGCCGCAGCAACCCTGCGCTTGGACGGCGCACCGGAGTCTCCGCCATGTACTTCTTTTCGGTACCCGGAGTGGCAGTTCTCCCACCCAATTAAGGTCGCCAGAAAAAAGGAGAGCTTGCGCTCTCCAGGATTCTTCCGTCTCAGTGTGCGCCGGTTGACGGGTGGTCGCTGGCGGACAATGGCGTTTTAGTCTAGGACGAGCGCTGAGCCAGTGCCTTACCGTCCTGCGACATGGTGCGCAGATGACGTTCCACGCGCAGGAAGACCACGATCATCATCAAGAACACGAACGACCACAGCAGCACGGTGAACACCAGCAGATTGCTGGGCTCGATCAGGCGCTCCAGCCAGCTGGGCTTGGCTGTTGACATCTCGCTCTCACCCGCCTTGGCGCTGAACACAATGCCATAGTTGAGCAGCAGATTCGTCACCACCATCGACGTGGTTTGCTTGTTGATTCCCTTTTGCACTTGCGGGTCGGCCAGCAGGGCTTTGAGCGCCTGTGGTGCGCCCAGCGTGAACGAGCGGCCTGCCTCATAGCCATAGCTGCTGATAATGCTGCGTGTTTGCTGCAGCAGCACCTCGCCGATGCTGGTGGGCTGGGGTTTCCAGCCTTCGCTGTCGGCCGCATCCGAGGCCGCTGCAGTGGCTGCCGCCGCCGCGTCTACCGCGTCCATCTCCTGGCTGGCCCGCTCTTTGGCCTGCATGGTTTCCACCAGCGCGGGTAGTGCCTGCACGGGTGCCAGGCCTGGCTCGTCGTTATCACGCTCCAGCTTTTTACGCTGCGCAGGGTCGCGCTCGATCGCGGCACGCAATACCGCGTCTACCTCGGCAAAGGCCGCTACTACCGCAGGGTCGGCGGCCAGTTTGGCATCGCTCAGGGTCTGGTTGGTATCGTCATAGCCAAAGTCAGAATAGGTAATCTTCTTGAGTTCTTCTTCGCTGATTTTGAGCGCAGCCCAGTCACGGTTTGGGTGCATATCTTCGGCGGCAGTACCCGGTGTGGGTTTGTGCGCAGCCTCCCAACTCCACAGCGCAAAGTTGAACAAGGTGAACAACACCAGTACCACCATCACCAGGCGCATCAGGTACAGCAGCGCACTTTCTATTTTTCCGAGCATGTATTCCATCCCTCATGGATTTTGACAACCCGCGAGTGTGGCATGTGGCTATGGCGAGATGGCAGTTATTGTTCATTGCGATGGTTACTGATTGTTGATTTATCAATCACCCAGGCAGAGCGTTATCGAATTGGGTATTGGAGTGAGGGCACTGTCAGCGGTACTGGTTATTGAAAATCAGGCTAGTGCCATGCGGTCGAGCTGTTTTGTACGGCATAGGCGGCCTCGGTGTTTGAAGCTGCGCGGGTTCGGGTATTTCGGCGCTCAGCTCTCTTCCTTACCCGCATTCTGCTGCGCATCAATCGCCTTCATGTTGTCCAGCAGCTTGAGCAGGTAGTGCAGGGTGTGGACCATGTCATTGCTCGAGAACCCTTCGAGCGCCTGCTCGTAATAGCGGCCAATCGACTCAGCCGCATCGTGCTGCCACACCTGTTGCCCGGCTGGCGTCAATTGCACCAGGCGGGAGCGTTTGTCCGCCGGGTCGGGCACGCTGTGCACATAGCCGGCGGCCTCCATGCGTGAGAGCAGGCCGGTCAGGTTCTGGCGGCTCACCAACAGGTAGCGGGCCAGGTCGCCCATGCCCATGCCCTGCGCGGATTCGGGCCGCGACAGCGCGCCCATCACCGCCCACTGTTGTGTGGTCAGGCCCTGGGCCTCGACCGCCTTGGTCCCTGTTTTATGCAACATGTTGGCGCATTGGTAGAGCTTGAAGTACAGCCGATTGGCCAGATCGGTGCGCAGTTGGTTCGGGTTTTCTCTAGGTGTTTTGGCGGTTTTGCTCATGATCGGGATATTGCCATGGCCTGGCATTTGTGTAAATATATTGTCTAATTAAACGATGCAATGCGTAAGAAAGGTGGAATCATGGCACGTTTTGATGGGCAACATGTTGTAGTAACCGGTGGCGGTGGCGGCATTGGCGGGGCCACCTGCAAGCGCTTTGCCGGCGAAGGCGCCCGGGTGACCGTGCTCGACAAGCAGCTGGGCGCCGCGCAGGCGGTGGCCGATGCGATTGCAGCGGCCGGCGGTCTGGCGCAGGCGCTGGCCTGCGACATCACCGATCGGGCGAGCGTCGATGCCGCCGTGCAGCAGGCCGAGCAATGGGCTGCGATTGATGTGCTGGTCAACAACGCTGGCTGGGATGTGTTCAAGCCCTTCACCAAGACCCATGAGAGTGAATGGCAGCAGCTGATTGCCATCAACCTGGTGGGCGCCTTGCACATGCACCATGCGGTGCTGCCGCGCATGGCAGAGCGCAAGGCGGGGCGTGTCGTCAACATCGCGTCTGACGCGGCGCGCGTGGGCTCCTCGGGCGAGGCGGTGTATGCCGCCTGCAAGGGCGGGCTGGTGGCGCTGTCCAAAACCCTGGCACGCGAGCATGCCCGCCACAACATCACCGTGAACGTGGTCTGCCCCGGCCCCACGGACACGGCCTTGTTCGCCAGCTACAAGGAGGGCGCGGGCAACCCCGACAAGCTGCTCGAGGCCTTTACCCGTGCGATTCCGCTGGGCCGCATCGGCCGGCCCGAGGACCTGCCCGGCGCGATCCTGTTCTTTGCCTCCGCCGATGCCGCCTATGTGACCGGCCAGGTCATCAGCGTATCGGGTGGCCTGACGATGGCAGGTTGAAGGCCCCCAACAATCACAAGGAGACTGGTATGGAATTCGAAGACATCCTCTACGACGTGCGCAACCATGTGGCCTGGATCACCATCAACCGGCCCGAGAAGATGAATGCCTTTCGCGGCACCACCTGCGACGAGCTGATCCGCGCGCTGAACAAGGCGGGCTATGACAAAAGCGTGGGTTGCATCGTGCTGGCCGGCGCGGGCGACAAGGCTTTTTGTACCGGTGGCGACCAGTCGGCCCACGATGGCAACTACGATGGCCGTGGCACCATCGGCCTGCCGATGGAAGAGCTGCACGACGCCATCCGCAATGTGCCCAAGCCCGTAATCGCTCGCGTCCAGGGCTATGCGATTGGCGGCGGCAATGTGCTGTGCACCATCTGTGATCTGACGATCTGCTCGGACAAGGCCGTCTTTGGCCAGGTGGGCCCCAAGATGGGTTCGGTGGACCCGGGCTATGGCACGGCGTTCCTGGCGCGCGTGGTGGGCGAGAAAAAGGCGCGCGAGATCTGGTACCTGAACAAGCGCTACTCGGGCGAGGAGGCGGTCGCCATGGGCCTGGCCAATATCTGCGTGGCGCCAGAGCAGCTCGATGCCACCGTGCAGGAATGGGCCGAGACCATCTGCGAGCGCAGCCCCACCGCGATTGCGATTGCCAAGCGCAGCTTCAACATGGACACCGCGCACCAGGCGGGCATTGCCGGCATGGGCATGTATGCGCTCAAGCTGTATTACGACACCGATGAGTCGCGCGAAGGCGTGGCTGCGCTCAGGGAGAAGCGCAAGCCCGATTTCCGCAAACACGCCAAGTAACGCAGCCTGCCGCAAGAGGTGCCCATGAATCCGTACCTGAACGATGACTTGATGAGCCTGGCGGCATCGGTGCGCCGGTTTGCTGATGCGCGCGTGGCGCCGGGCTTTTTGGAGCGCGACCGCACCCGGGTGCTGGACCGCAGCCTGATGCGCGAGATGGGCGCGATGGGCCTGATTGCCCCTGAGCTGCCCGAGCAGCTGGGCGGCCAGGGCCTGGGCTGCCTGGCCGCTGGCGTGGTGCATGAGGAGCTGGCACGTGCCGATCTGAGCATGTCCTATGTGCCACTGCTGGCATCGCTCAATGCGCAGATCCTGGCCGCCCATGGCCAGCCGGATGTGGCGGGGCCCTGGTTGCAAAAAATGGTGGCGGGCGAGGCGCTGTGCGCGATTGCGCTGACCGAGCCCCGGGGCGGCTCCGACGCCGCCAGCCTGCGCCTGCGCATCGAGCGGGATGCGGAGGGCTATGTGCTCAATGGTGAGAAAACCTCGATCTCTGCCGCAGACCAGTGCGATATCGCCGTGGTATTTGGCCGCACCGGCACGGTGGAATCGGGCGCGCATGGCGTGACAGCGTTGCTGGTGCCCATGGATGCACCTGGCATCACGCGCAGCCGCTTTGATTGCCATGGCCAGCGCGCCATTGGCCGAGGCTCGCTGTTCTTCGACAACGTGCGTGTACCGCTCTCGCACCGCCTGGGTGATGAGAACCAGGGCTTTGTGCAGGTGATGCAGGGCTTTGACTATTCGCGCGCGCTGATCGGCCTGCAGGTGCTGGCCGTGGCGCGTGCGGCGCTCGACGATGCCTGGCAGCACGTCACCCAGCGCCAGGCCTTTGGCAAGCCCCTGTCGGCGTTTCAGGGGGTGTCGCACCCGCTGGCGGATTTTGATACGCAGGTCAGCGCCGCGCGCCTTTTGTGCCTGCAGGCGCTGTGGCTCAAGGACCAGGGCAGGCCCCACAGCGCCGAGGCGGCCATGTGCAAATGGTGGGCCCCCAAGCTGGCCTATGACTGCATCCACCAGTGCCTCCTAATGTTGGGCCATGGCGGCTACGACCGGGGCGTGATGGAGCAGCGCCTGCGCGATGTGCTGGGCTTTCAGATCGGTGATGGCACGGCCCAGATCATGAAGACCATCATTGCCCGCGACCGGGCGGGCAGGCAGGCCGTGCCGGCATAGCCTCGTGATTCGCTCCCAAGCGCAGCCAACAAGCGCGGAGCCCCAACCCACAGGAGACAAGCATGCAATTTGATGCCGTATTGCTGGCGCCGCGCCGTGCGCAGATGCGCAGCCAGGGCTGGTGGCGTGACACCACCATCAACGATGCGCTGGACCAGGCGGCGCAGCAGTGGCCCGACCGGCTCGCGCTGGTGGCGCAGCGCACGGGCGAGGGCGCTGCGCAGTCCTTCAACTACGCGCAGCTGGCGCGCATGGCCGACCGGGTGGCCATCGGCTTGTGGCGGCTGGGTGTGCGGCCTGCCGATTTGGTGGCCTGCCAGTTGCCCAATGTCTGGCAGTTCACGGTGCTGTACCTGGCATGCGCACGCATCGGCGCGGTGCTCAATCCCTTGATGCCCATTTTTCGGGAGCGCGAGTTGCTGTTCATGCTGGGCCACGGGGAAGCCAAGCTGGTCGTGGTGCTCAAGGACTTTCGCCATGTCGATTACGAGGCGATGCTCAAAGGCATTCAGCCCCAATTACCCCAGCTCCAGCACGTGGTCGCCATCGGTGGTGCCGGCGCAGACAGTTTTGAGGCGTTGCTGACCCAGCCTGCGTGGGAGCGCGATGCCGATGCCGCGCAGATCCTGGGCTCACACCGGGCCTTGCCCGATGCCATCACCCAGCTCATCTACACCAGTGGCACCACGGGTGAGCCCAAGGGGGTGATGCATTCGTCCAATACCTTGATGGCCAATATCCATGCCTATGCCGAGCGCCTGGCGCTGGGGCGTGACGATGTGGTGCTGATGGCATCGCCCATGGCACACCAGACCGGCTTCATGTACGGGCTGATGATGCCGGTGATGCTGGGCGCCACGGCGGTGCTGCTGGACGTGTGGAACGCCGCCACCGCCGCCCAGCTGATCCGGCAATGGCGCTGTACGTTCACGATGGCATCGACGCCGTTTCTGGCCGATCTGTCACGCGAAGTGGCTGCCAGCGGGGCGGTGCCCAGCCTGCGCACATTCTTGTGTGCCGGCGCGCCCATCCCCGGCCCCTTGGTGGAGCAGGCGCAAGCCGCCTTGGGCGCGCAGATCATCTCGGCCTGGGGCATGTCGGAGAATGGCGCCGTCACCACCACCTTGCCCGGCGATGGCGCGCAGCGCGCGGTGGAGACCGATGGCCTGCCCTTGCCCGGCGCCGAGGTCAAGGTGCTGGACGACCTGGGCCAGGAGCGCCCACGCGGCGAGATCGGCCAGTTGTGGGTGCGGGCCAATTCCAACTTTGGCGGCTATCTCAAACGCCCGCATCTCAACGCCACCACTGCTGATGGCTGGTTCGACACCGGCGACCAGGCGCGCATGGATGCGCAGGGCTATATCCGCATCACCGGCCGCAGCAAGGATGTGATCATCCGCGGCGGTGAGAACATTCCGGTGGTGGAGGTGGAGGCACTGCTCTACAAGCACTCGGCCGTAGCACAGGCCGCGGTGGTGGCCTATGCGGACGAGCGCCTGGGCGAGCGGGCTTGCGTGGTGATTGTGCCCAAGCCTGGCGCAGTCGAGCCGGCGCTGGCTGACCTGACCGACTTCTTGCGGACGCAGAAGCTGGCGCCCCACTACCTGCCCGAACGCCTGGTGGTGCTTGCAGAAATGCCGGCCACGCCCTCGGGCAAGATCCAGAAGTTCAAACTGCGCGAACAGCTCAAGGCCTAGACTGCATCCGACGCTCCCGAGGAGCTGTCGCGGTTGCGCAGCACAATCGTTATCTGCCCATTGGTCTCAATCGTCGCCTGCTCCACCTCGTAGGTGTGCAGGCAGCCTGCGCCGCGCAGCGCCGCTTTCAGGTCATCGCTGGTGATGAGCTCGGCATCCATCACCTGGCGGTTGACCTGGCCGTTGGAGATCAAGCGCTTGGGGATCCCATCGACCCAGCGCGACACCCGCCTGCTGCGGTAGCTCAGCTGCGCGACGATGGAGTGGCAGGCGATCAGGGTCGTGGCCGATATCAGCCCGCCGATCAGCGAGTTATCGCCCGCGTTCATCGAGTTCTGCACCGCGTTCGACAGGATCAGCAGCAAGATCAGATCGAAGGGATCGTATTGGCCAATCTGGCGCCGCCCGGTCAGCCGCAAGAACACCAGCAGGAACGCGTAAACGACAAAGCCGCGCACCACAAACTCCCACCACGGAACACTCATCGAGAACATGGCATGACTCCTCTGAAGCTCGGGGCGGGCAGCGCCTGCATGCATGCCGAGGCTGCCCGCTGACTTGGCAATGATAGTCCGCAGTGGCTGCCTGGCACGCTGTTACCGCGTACGCGGGCAGGCACCGGCGGCGTCGTCTTTTTTCGCCAGTGCTGGCGCTGCATCCAAAGGGTGGTTGCTCGCGATGGATGCCACAAATAAAAAGGCGCCAGTGTTGGCTGGCGCCTGGAGAGCAGAGGCGGGCTGGGCTGCTTACATGCCCTGGCCCAGATCGGAGATCAGCTGTGCCGACAGGTAGAGACGCCGCGCGATCGGCTCGGTCAGCACATACTCGGCCAGGTTGGAGTGGTAGTTGGCGCCAGGCAGGCCCAGGCCTTCAATCACCGGCTTGCCCGACAGTGCGGCATAGGCGGCATCCGATCCACCACCACCGCGCGTGGTGTACATCTCGGATTTGCCGCCCACATCGGCATAGATGGTGATGGCCTTCTGGATCAGCTTGACGCCGTCGTCGGTGGCGTTGAAGGCGGGCCGGCCCCGGGTCAGGTTGATATCGATGGTGGCACCATGCACATGCGGCACCGATGCGGCCTTGTCCAGCATGCCCTTCATCAGATCCAGATCTTCATTCTTGCCATAGCGAACGTCGGCGTTGACCACGGCCTTGTCCGGGATGATGTTGGTGGCGCTGCCGCCAGCGGTCATCGTGGTCCAGTTGAAGCCGCGTTCCTTGGCCTTGTCCTGGATGTCCTGCGTGCGCAGCACCAGGGCCGAGGCCTCGGTCAGCGCATTGATGCCCGCCTCTGGCGCCACGCCTGCATGCGATGCCTTGCCATGCACCACCGCCTGCACATAGGCAATGCCCGAGGTAGCGGTGCCAAAGCCTTCTTCCAGGCCCGAAGGCTCGTAGGACAGCACATAGTCATGTGACGCGGCCAACTGCTGGATCAGGTCGCGCGAGCCGAAGGAGCCTTTTTCCTCATCGGTGTTGAACATCACCGTGATGGTCTTGAACTTGCTGAAGTTCTGCGCCTTCAGTAAACCCAGGCTGTGCAGAATCACGGCGATGCCGCCCTTGGCATCGGCAATGCCCGCGCCATAGGCCTTGTCGCCTTCCACCTTGAAGGGGGCCGTGGCCAGAATGCCTCGGGTGTAGACGGTATCCATGTGCGCCATCAGCAACAGGCTCTTGGTGCCGCTGCCCTGGAAGGTGCCGACAATGTTGTCGCCCACGACACCCGCTTCTGCCTTGTGGCGCACCACATTGGCGCCCAGCGCCTGCAGGCGCGCTTCCAGGTAGTTGCCCATCTGCGGAATGCCGATGGCGTCATTGGTACCCGTCTCGATATTGACCAGCTCCTGCAGCGTCTGCAGCACTGCTGCTTTCTCGGCCTGCGAAGCCTGGTCGAGCGTGGCGTTGTAGCGCAGCGAGGAGGCGCTGCTGTCGGAGCAGCCCGATACGGACAGGGAAAGGGCCGCAGCAGCGGCAACGGCCAACAAGGTTTTTTTCATCGTAGTCATGGGGTGGGGGCTGAGCCTCTTGAAAGCGTCACGGGATTGTCATGTGACGGATGCAAGCATAAGAACGGAGCTCCGCCAACGCGGTCACGGCTGGGACAAGCGATCTGGCATGACCAGGTCCTCGTCAATGCTTGTCGCGTCTTCAGGTCTGTTTAAAGTCTTCCTCCCACAGCGTCAGCATCTGAGGGGAAGCAAGAAAGTGCTATCTGAGCAACACCCGTCTCGAACAATTCGAGCTCAAACCATTGCAAATGGGTACCCAGGAGAATGGCTCCGCCCAAAGCGCTTTGCATGAGGTGTGCTTTAGCTGTTTTGAAGCGATGGCTGGTAGCCGATGCTGAGGTAGGGGCCCCAGGTGGCGCAGGTGGCAGGTGTACTTTTCGGTTTGGAGCGAGGGGCGTGCGGGTGGCAGCTAACTGGAGCAGGTGTTACAAGAACCAGGTTGGTGCGGCCTGAGGGAGGCCGAACACAACGCCCAAGCGCGCTGTTGTTCGTGAACGCGCCAATGTGCAGGACATAGTCACGGCAGTCTTGAGGGGCAAAAAATCGTCTGGGGAAACGGGAGAGGCGCAGGCCTACGCTGTCTTCGGGATGATGGCTTGACCAATGCGTCTGTTCGCAAGAAACTCGATTTTTACTAATTGGTTGCGGTCAAGACTTTTTCATTGGAAGGCTGCTAACGAATGAGGCAGGATAAATAGAACGAGATTTATCTAAATAATTGTGAATATTTAACAGTCGTATATCGATATAAGATTTCGAATTTCTTCTCATCATCTTAAACTGTGCTGCGTCCATAAACTTCCAGAGGATTTAGCACGATGCCTTCTCAGCCCGCTGTTCTACGCTCTCATCTTCGGTCTATCTCATGTGTCGCAAGCATTGTTACAAGTACGGTTCTCATTACGCCCTTGGCGCAAGCTGCTTGCATTGATAACGCAGATCGGGCGCAAGCCACGGGGGGCGACAGTTGCATCGCCACAGGCAGCAGCTACACCGGTGCCAGCAACGCCAATAACACTTTGTTGGCCAACGATGCAGGTAGCATTCTTACAATCCCCAACAACGTAGTCGCCAATGCAAACAACGTTGCATCGAGTGGCGGGCAAGGAGTTGTAACGGCTATAGCCAATGGACAAATTGTGGCGCAGGGCGCAGTGACCGTTGTGCAGCGGGGAGCAGCCAATTCCTATGGCATCTCGGCAGGTGGGCAATCTGGCACCGGAGGCACCATCAACATAGCCGGTGATGTGAACGTCACCATGGCAGCCAATGGCGCAACACGCCGTGCCATCATGGCCAATGGGTCAACCGGGCTCGTGGTCATTGGTGGTCACACTGTGCTTCGCCATACTGGCGCAGGTACACATCGGGGCCTGAGTGCCGAGGGCGGTGGCACCATTCGATACAACAGCGCCAACATCGACTTTGGCGCCCGCCCGGCAGCACCTCCCGATCCAGGTGCGCCGAGTGACCCAGGGGCCACTGGCATCCGCGTGCTGACAGGAGATGCCCGGCTGCTAGGCTCCGGCAACACTCAGATTCGTGTGGATGGTGCAGGATCGGTGGGCTTTCTCACCAATGCAAATGCACAATCTACGATCAATGGCTGGCTGCGTATAGACGTAGGCAGCGGGGGCGCTTCAGCCGCTAACATCCAAGGCAACGCGACCCTTAGTATGGGTCCGGATTCTGCACTTAATCATCCGACAGGTACTGCGGTCAGCATCTCCAGTGCCCATATTTCGCCACTGGTGGCAGGAAATGGCTTGGCGATGACGGCGGTGACAGGATTCGCTTATTCAGGCGCCATAAGTCCTACTACCAATTTGACAAATGCCACCGTCACTGCCACCACCTTATGGAGTGCCGCGACGGGCGCGCAGCCCAGCTTCCGAGCCAGTGGTGGTAACTACACTGGCACCAGCGCGCAGGACTCTGCCAGCGCTCTGACAGTAACGCTAGCCGACGCTGCCGTTTGGAACCTGACTGCAGACGCCTCACTAGCCTCCCTGAATTTGGAAGGCAATGGCACTCTTGCTGCAGCCAGCGCCTCGCGTACCGTGATTGGTAATGTGAACAATATCTCAGGTTTGGTGGACCTCAGCGGCACTACGCCGCAAACCGGTGACACCTTCACCGTAGATGGCGGGCACGCGGGCAGCGGCGGCACTGTGCGTCTCGACACCGCCCTCGGCGACTCCAGCTCTCCAACAGACCAGATACACATTACTGGCGACACCAGTGGTAGTGCCCTGCTGGATGTGCGCAACCTAGCCGGTACGGGCGCCGCAACCACGGGTGACGGAATACTGGTTGTGCAAGTTGATGGAAACTCGGATGGGACATTTGCACTGGCAGGAGGCTCGGTGGTAGCGGGCCAGTATGCGTATCAACTGCGGAAGGTGGGCAACAACTGGTACCTGCAATCCCAGGCTAATACGGGCACGGTACAGGTGTCCAAGACGGTCGTGGGCCCTGAGGGTGCTCCGGCATTTAGTGGCAGCATTCCGTTCACGCTCACCTGTGTCTCGCCCGACCTCAGCCAGCAAGGCAGCATCGCCGTCGTGAACAATGCAGGCGCAGCCGATCCGATCACGGTTACTGCTGGCAGCACCTGCTCAGTAGCAGAGGGTGCGTTGCCTGCTGCGCCCAGTGGTTATGGGTGGGGAGCTGCCACGCTGCCCGCAGCGACTGGGCCTGTGCCATTGGGAGGCAACTTGACGCTGGCCATCACAAACACGCTCGTCAAGCAGAACACCCCGACTGCGATCCCCACACCAGTGCCTTCGCTCAGCCAATGGGCACTTGCACTGCTGTCCTTGGTTATGGCCGGCTTCACCGCGATGGGCTTGCGCCGCTCCAGAATGCGCTGACCTGTTGAGGGTGGAGACTGCTCGTTGTCCCAGGTGGTACTCGTCAGCTCCACCCCTCCAACTCACCCATCCCTGGTCTAGCCAGGGTAGTAGCTACAGAGACCCAGGCACCGGAGAGCATCTTCGCAGTGCGTGCCCGTCACCAGCCGCCATGGTCCCCGTGCTGGTGATGGGCACCCTCTTGTACATCACAATTTCCAAGAAATCTGCGTTTCTTCCCGAGACCCGCAAATTGCCTGCTATAATTTCAGCTTCGGCGCTGCGGAGAGGTGGCAGAGTGGTCGAATGTACCTGACTCGAAATCAGGCGTACGTGCAAACGTACCGAGGGTTCGAATCCCTCCCTCTCCGCCATAGCATCGATAATTAGCGGCTGTAGCTCAGCTGGATAGAGTACTTGGCTACGAACCAAGGGGTCGTGGGTTCGATTCCTGCCAGCCGCACCAAAACGTCAAGCCTCAGAGTAGAAATACTCTGAGGCTTTTTCGTTTTTCGGGCTTTTCCCGCTTCCATCAATGTCGTCACGCGAAGCCGGGAGCGACGTCGCGTCACGACGCCACCTTCACCTGAGGCCTATTCAGCGACCAAGCTCAGGCACATCAGGCACCGCCGATCAGCTGTCGCTGTCGTTGGCAACGAAAATGAGCGAGACAGTCATCAGGCCGTCTCGGATGGTCCAGAGAATGGCGGGCGGGCCGCGCAAGGCACCCAGCCGGGATGAACCGGCTCCTTGCACATTCCGGCCTGAAAGGACCTCTCATGCAGCTTGAGCTCCCTGCTGCCGATAGAAGCCTCCACGCCACGACTCCGTGGCCTGGGGCTTTATCCACCTCCAAGCGTTTCTTGCTCCTGTCCGGGCTCTTGGGGCTCAGCCTGTTGATCCTGGCCGCATTCGTTATCAATCCGGGTGTAGAGGCGCAAGAACTGGTCCTGATCAAGAAGCTCAGAAGCATCGGTAATGCGCAACTGCATGGGCTCATGCTGGCCATGCATCGGATCCAGACGCCACTCCTGGTCCTGGTGGCGCTGGTAGCCCTTGCTTTCCCCATCATCCGTCGCCAGTGGCGATTGGTGGGCGAGTCGGCTGCACTCTTGATTGGCGCTGCGCCGCTGAATTTCATCCTGAAAGCGGCATTCCACCGCACGCGCCCAGCTTTGGAGCCGCTGGTCTCCGCCCACGGATTTGGTTTCCCGAGCGGCCATACCCTGTCTGCAGGCATTGTCGTGGGCTGGGCCCTGTGCATGACCCTGAGAAGCTCTTTAGCTTGGAGTTCGCGTCTATGCCTGGGCTTTGCACTGATGGGCATCGTGGCACTGGTGGGCCTCAGTCGCATCTACCTGGGCGCGCACTATTTCTCGGACATCGTGGCATCCTGCATCGTATCGGCTTGCTGGATCTCTCTATGCCTGGCTTACTGCGATACGCTGCGGTCGCGGTCTTTGGCTGCCTGATGGGTATAGGCGCCACAAGTGGGCGTTGCGACCAGGCTTTATGTTGACGGCGCTGGCCGAGGTCTTGCTGGCACAGATTGCGAAGCTACCGATCCCCGAGCGCCCCAGCGCTCCGTCGCGCCACAGGCCTGGTCCGCATCCGTGTGCTGGCTGACGTAACCTGCTGACCAGCGGACCCAGGCCAAGCACTACGGAGACCCATGCACCACAAAGGTCTGCCAGCCGCGCATGTGGTCGATAAAGCGCTCGCTCAGACCCCGATCCCGCAGGTACTGCGCGGTTACTGGCATGCGCGGGCTTTCATAATGCGGGTTGGCCTGCACTTGCTTTGGAAAGTCGCGCTGCAAAATGCTGGCGCGGCCGACCAAGACAAAGTCGCAGCCCTCATCCAGCAGCTGGCCGGCGCGCTCGGCGCTCATGATCTTGCCGGCAGCGCCCAGCCGCACGCCTTTGCGTGGCAGCTCGGTAAACAAGCTGAGCAGGGTCCTGCCTTTCCATGCACCGTCCTGCACGGTCTGGGCTGAATCCCAGAGCGCCAGATCGAGGTAGTCGATCAGTTCTCGGTCGAGGATCTCGGCGGTGATGTCGCGCAGCTCCTCCAGGCGCAGGCCATAGCGCTCGATCGACAGGCGCCAGCCGATCTGAAAATCCGGGCCGCAGGCCTTGCGAATGCCTTCGATCACCTCGATCGTCAGGCGTGCCCGGTTGTCCAAGCTGCCGCCGTACTGGTCCTGGCGGTCGTTGAGCAGCGGGGACATGAACTCCGACAGGATCCAGCCAAAGGCGCCATGCACAGCGATGCCGTCGAACCCGGCCTGCTCGGCCCGCTGGGCACTGGCGATAAAGCTGTCGCGGATGCGTTGCACCGCCTCGGTGGTCAAGGCGCGCACGCCCGGCAGGGTGTGGCCCGATGCCGGCGCCGGAATGCCGCCGAGCAAAGGGTTGGCGCGGTGCCCGGCATGGTGCAGCTGCACCGCAGACAAGGCGCCGCCCGCCCGCAAGCGGGCTGCCATCTGGGCCAGGCCGGGCAGATGCGCCTTGCCATGAATGCCCAGCTGGCGCGCAAAGGCGATGCCGCCGGCTTCGACCGTGGTCGCACAGGTCTGTACCAAGGCATAGCCGCCTTCGGACAGTTGCCGTATCCACTCCAGGTCATCGGCGCTGGCGCGGCCATCGGGTTCGCTTTGCTGGTTGGTGAGTGGGGCGAGCATGAAGCGGTTCTTCATCGCCGGGCCATGCCGCAGCGTGAGCGGCTTGAAAAGCTCTGCAATAGACATGAAATTCTCCAAAGTAAGGGAAGGGGGAGCGCCCGCGCAGAGTGCGGGGCGCCAGGTTGTGAAAGCTTCAAAGCACAAGGCACTGCGCTGCGGTAGCGTATGCAAGGGGCTGTGCGGGCACTGCCCCTGTGCGGGATCAATCGCTGGCGTCGGCGGCCAGCGATGAGGCCTGCCAGCCGCCGCCCAGCGCGCGCACCAGCGCCACGGTGGCGCGGGCGCGTTCGCCTTGGGACTGGATCAGCGCCTGGCGGCTGCGCAGGCGCGTGCGTTCGGCATCGACCACGACGAGGTAGTCAACATCCCCTTCGTTGAAGCGGGACTGCGCCGATCGGGCGACGCGCGACGAGGCCTGCTCGGCGCCGTGCTGGTGCACGATACGCTGGTCCAGGGTTCGCATCGCGGCCAGCGCATCCTCGACTTCGCCAAAGGCATGCAGCACGGTCTTGCGGTACTGGGCCACCCGCTCGTCGTACAGCGCATGGCTGCGGGCCAGCTCGGCCTCGCGCCGTCCGCCGTCAAAAATCGGCAGGCTCAGCAGCGGCCCCAGCAGAAAGCTGCGTTGCGACCACTGCAGCAGGTTGCCCAGGTCCGACGACGCATAGCCCAGCGCACCGGTCAGCGAGAACGACGGAAAGAACGCGGCCTGGGCAATACCGATGCGGGCGTTCTCGGCCGCCATGGCCCGTTCGGCCGCGGCGATATCGGGGCGGCGTTCCAGCAAGGCCGATGGCAGGCCCGCCGGCAGTTGTACGCTGAAAGGCGCCAGGGGCAGTGGCGCCAGCGCAAAGCTGGCCGGCGCCTGGCCCAGCAAGATGGCCAGCGCATGCAGTGCCAGCGCTTGCTGTTGCTCCAGCGCCAGTTGCTCGGCGCGGGCCGTCAGCACTTCGGTGCGGGCCTGGTCGGCGACAAAGGGCGCTACCGCCCCAGCACTCAGCCGGCGGTCTAGCAAGCCTGCGGCGTCTTCGCGCAGCTGGACGGTGTCGCGCAGCAGGCGCAGTTCCGCCTCCAGCTGGCGCAGCCGGAAGTAGGTCGTCGCCACATCGGCCTGCACCAGCAGCAGCATCTGGTGCGCCAGGGCCTGCTGTTGGGCGCTGTCCGCCTGCGCGGCCGCAATGCTGGAGGACACGCGACCAAAGACATCCAGTTCATAGGCCACCGAGGCCTGTGCCTGCCACAGCGACTGGCTGGTGCCGGGTGCTCCGTCTTCGCGGCCTGCCGCAGCGCCCGGTGTGCGCTGGCGGCTGTAGCTGGCGCTGGCGTTGATCTCCGGCGTCCGCGCCGCTTCGCTGCGCGATGCCAGCGCGCGGGCCTGCTGCAGCCGGGCCATGGCGATGCTGACATCGGGGTTGGCTTGCAGGGCCTGCTGCTCCAGCGCCAGCAGCACCGGGTCCTCAAAGACCTCCCACCAGGACGAGGGCGCTTGCTGGTCGGCGGGCTCGGCCGGCTTCCAGCGGCCCAAGCTGGTCGGGGGCGGCAGTGCCGCTGCGGATGTGTCGCTGGCCTCCCGGTAGTTCGCAGGGATCGCCAGTGCCGGGCGATGTTCAGTGGGCAACGGTGAACAGGCTGCCAGCAGCAACAGGCTGATGGCTGTGGCCACGGCGCGTGTGCCAAGCTGCGCGGTGTGTTGGATGGTGGCAAAAAGGCGGCTCATGGCTGGCCCTCCGCAGGTTTCAGTTCAGCGGTGTGGTGCACCAGTGTTGGTGCAGAGTGGGGCGTAGCCGAATGCAGGGGCCGGCCTCTGCCCAGTGCCCGGGCGAGCACATAGAACAAGGGGGTGAGGAACAGGCCGAACAGCGTCACGCCCAGCATGCCGAAGAACACCGAGATGCCCATGGCCTGACGCATTTCGGCACCGGCGCCGGAGGACAGCACCAGCGGTATCACGCCCATGATGAACGCCAGCGAGGTCATCAGGATGGGGCGCAGCCGCAGGCGGCAGGCGTCGATGACAGCCTGGAGCGTGGATCGGCCTGCCATCTCCAGCTCACGCGCAAACTCCACGATCAGGATCGCGTTCTTGGCGGACAGCCCCACCAGCACGATGAGCCCTATCTGGGTAAAGATGTTGTTGTCGCCGCCCGTCAACCAGACGCCCAGCAGCGCTGAGAAAATGCCCATCGGGATGATCAGGATGATGGCCAGAGGCAGGCTCAGGCTTTCGTACTGGGCAGCCAGCACAAAGAAGACCAGCAGCACGCACAGTGGCAGGATCCAGACCGCGCTGTTGCCGGCAATGATCTGCTGGTAGGTCAGGTCGGTCCACTCAAAGCCCATGCCGGGTGGCAAGGTTTCGGACGCAATCCGTTGGATGGCCGCCATGGCCTGGTCGGACGAATAGCCGGGCGCGGGGCTGCCGCCAATGTCGGCCGCGGTGAAGCCGTTGTAGCGCACGACCTGGTCGGGCCCATAGGTCTGGCTGACTGTGGCCACCGAGGCCAGTGGCACCATCTGCCCCGACTCGCTGCGCACATGCAGCTGGCCGATGTCATCGGGCTTGGAGCGGAAGGGGCTGTCCGCCTGCATGCGCACCTGGTAGACGCGGCCCAGAAAGTTGAAATCATTGACGTAGTAGGAACCCAGGAAGGCCTGCAAGGTGCTGAACACCGCCGGGGTATCGACGCCCAGTTGCTGCGCCTTGGCCCGGTCGATGTCGATCTTCAGCTGCGGTACATTGACCGTGTAGGTCGAGAACAACGGCCCCAGCTCGGGCGCCTCAGCCGCCTTCTTGATGAAGGCCTGGGTGGCCGTGTACAGCGCCTCATAGCCCAGGTCGGCGCGGTCCTCAATCTGCAGCTTGAAGCCGCCCAGCGTGCCCAGTCCATAGACGGGAGGCGGCGGGAAGATGCCGGTAAAGGCATGGCCGATCTTGCGGTACTCCTGGCCCAGATCGGCGGCGACCTGGTTGGCGCTATAGCCTTGGCGCTCGTTGAAGGGCTTGAGCAGCACAAAGCTCAGCGCGGTGCTGGAGCTCTTGGTCACGCCATTGATCGACAGCCCGCTGTAGCTGGAGGTGCCCAGCACGGCCGGGTGCTTGAGGGCCACCTCGTTCATCGCCGTCATCGTGGCCTCGGTGCGGTCCAGGGTCGAGCCCTCGGGCAACTGCGCCAGGCTGACCAGGTATTCCTTGTCCTGTGGGGGCACAAAGCCGCCGGGCACATGGCCGGTGAGCCACCAGGTGGCAGCCAGCAGCGCTGCATACACGAGCAGCATGGCGCCCTTGCGCTTGAGCACGCCGCCCACGCCTTGGCCATAGCGCTCCGATGCGCGCTCAAAGTGGCGGTTGAAGCTGGCAAAGAAGCGGCCAAACAGCCGCTGCGTGATGCGGGTGACGGCATCCGGCGCGGCACCATGGGGCTGGAGCAGCAGCGCCGACAGTGCGGGCGACAAGGTCATCGAGTTGACCGCCGAGATCAAGGTCGAGATCGCAATGGTCACCGCGAACTGCTTGTAGAACTCGCCCGTCAACCCGCTGAGAAAGGCCAGCGGCAGAAACACCGCAGACAGGGTCAGCGCAATGGCGATGATGGGGCCGCTCACCTCGCGCATCGCTTGGTAGGTGGCCTCGCGCGGGCCCAAGCCGCGTGCAATATTGCGCTCCACGTTCTCGACGACGACGATGGCGTCATCCACCACAATGCCGATAGCCACCACCAGACCAAACAGCGACAGCGTATTGATGGAGTAGCCGGCCAGCAGCAGGAAGCTGAAGGTGCCCACGATGGAGATCGGCACGGCCAGCAGCGGGATGACCGAGGCGCGCCAGGTCTGCAGAAAGAGAAACACCACCAGCACCACCAGTGCCACCGACTCCAACAAGGTCTTGACCACGGCATCGATGCCGGATTGGACGGCGCGGCTGGGTTCATAGACGATGCGGTAGACCACATCCTCCGGAAAGTCCTTGGCCAGCTCTTCCATGGCTTGGTGCACCTCGCGCGATATGCGCAGCGAGTTGGCGCCGGGCGCCTCCTGCACGGTCACCGCCACGGCCGGCGCATTGTCCAGGGTGGCGCGGATGCCATAGTCTTCAGCGCCCAGCTCCACCCGGGCCACATCGCCCAGGCGGGTGATGGCGCCGCGCGCATCGGATTTGATGATGATGTTCTTGAACTCTTCGGGCGACTTGAGGCGCCCGTCCGCGTTGACGTTGAGCTGGAACGCGGTGTCGGCTGCAGCAGGGGCACTGCCGATGGTGCCCACCGCTGCCTGGATGTTCTGGCGCCGGATCGCGCTGGCGACATCATTGGCACTCAGGCCGCGCTCGGCCAGGGCCGCCGGGTCGAGCCAGACGCGCATCGCATAGCCGCCCGGTCCCCAGATCGCCACCTCGCCCACACCGGCAATGCGCGCCAGCCGATCCTTGACATGCAAAATCGCGTAGTTGCTGATGTAGTTGTTGTCATAGGTGCCTTTGGGCGAGACCATGTGCACCGACACGGTGATGATGGGCGAGTTCTTGACGGCGGTCACGCCCAGGCGCTGCACATCCTCGGGCAGCCGGGCCTGCGCCTGCGACACGCGGGTCTGCACCAGCTGCTGGGCCCGGTCCGGGTTGGTGCCTAGCTTGAAGGTCACCGTGAGGTAGAGATGGCCATCGCCGCTGGCCTTGGATTCCATGTAGAGCATGTCTTCCACGCCATTGACGGACTGCTCCAGCGGCGCTGCCACCGTCTCGGCGATGGTCTTGGCATTGGCGCCGGGATACTGCGCATGGATGACGACCGACGGCGGAATGACCTGCGGGTATTCCGACACCGGCATGTTGAAGCCGGCCACGATGCCGGCCAGCAAGATCAGCGCAGACAGCACACAGGCAAAGATCGGCCTGTCGATGAAGAACTTGGAGATGTTCACGACCGCTCTCCCGTCGCTGCTGGGCTGGATGCGGCCTGCGGGCCGTCAGCGGCATCAGCGGCAACCGCGGTCACCGTGGTGCCGGGCGGGGCGCGGTAGGCGCCATCAACGATGACCTTGGCATCGGCGGGCACACCGCTGCGCAGCACACGCTCCTTACCCTGCAGCGCGCCCAGCTCGACAAAGCGGCGCTCCACCTTGTTCTCTGCATTGACGATCAGCACGTACTTGCGGTCCTGGTCGGTGCTGACGGCGGCCTCGTCCACCATGATGGCGTTGTAGGCCGCGCCGCCTTGCAGGCGCACACGGGCCTGCAGTCCGGGCAGCATCTCGGCACTGGCCTGGGCGATGCGGGCGCGCACCCGCACGGTGCCCGAGCGGGTGTCCATCTGGTTGTCCAGCGCCTCGATGGTGGCGGCATGCGGAAAACCTGCATCGTTGGCCAGCCCGACGCTGACTGCTGGCTGCGCGCCGCTGCGCAGCGAGGGCGCAATGATGCGCAGATAGCTTTGCTCGTCCACATGGAAGGCGGCATAGAGCTTGCCGTCCGAGACGATACGGGTGAGCGGGGTTGCGTCGCCGCCCGCCACCACCACATTGCCGGCGGTGATTTCCGCACGCGAGATGCGGCCCGTGATCGGTGCCCGCAGCTGCGTATAGCCCAGCTGCAACTGCGCCTGGGCCACGGCGGCCTGCACGCCCTTGAGTGCGGCGGCGGCTTCACGCGCAGCATTGTCGAGGGCATCGAATTCGCGGCGCGCGATCGAGGCCGATTCCATCAGCCGTTGGCCCCGGGCCAGCTCGCTGTTGGCAAGGCGCTGGCGCTCCTGCGCGCCCGCCAGGTTGGCCTGTGCCTGCTGCAACTGGGCCTGCAGCGGTGCCGGGTCGATGCTGAACAGCAGATCGCCCTGGCGGACATGCTGGCCGTCCTTGAAGTGGACCTTCATCAAGGTGCCCGGCACCTTGGGGCGGACATCGACCACGTCCACCGCCTCCAGGCGGCCGGTGTAGTCCTGGGCATCCGATACCGGGCGTTGCAGCGCCGGCTTGTAGGTGACGGTGGGCGGTGGCGCGGCCGCCGCTTCGGCGTGGGCGTGTGTGCCGTGTCTGGTCAGAACCAGGCCGGCGCTGGCGACCGAAATGGCCGCCAACGCCAGCGCTGCCAAGGGGTGCTTTTTCAGGGGTTTCATGCGACTTCTCGCCGTAGTTGAACGGCCTGCAGTGTGGGCTGCGCACCCCCAAACATCTAGCCCAAAATCTGGTTTAGTTTATTGCCTAATTTGGAATAATAGTTCCTGCATGGATTTGAAAACCCACTGCCCATGCCATTAATTCGCCTGCAAACTTATACTTATTGCGTTTAATGCAATAAAACCCCAGCCGGGACAAGCGCCATGGACCGCCTTCAATCGATGCAGATCTTTGCCCGTGTCGTCGAGATGCACAGCTTCACGCGGGCGGCCGACAGCCTGTCGCTGCCGCCCTCGCGCGTGACACGGGCTGTGAAGGAGCTGGAGGCTTTTCTGGGCGTGCGCCTGCTGCAGCGGACCACGCGCCACATCAGCCTCACGCCCGATGGCACGCTTTACTTTGACCACTGCCGCCGGCTGCTGGCCGACATCGAAGCGGTCGAAGCCAGCTTTGCCGGTGGTGCGGCCCGGCCGCGCGGCCGCTTGCGGGTAGACATGACCTTGTCGCTGGCCCGGCTGGTGGTGCTGCCCGCGATCAAGGATTTTCTGGAGCGCTTCCCCGATATCGAGCTGACCCTGACCGTATCCGACCGCACCGTCGAGCTGGTGCAGGAGGGCATCGACTGCGTGATCCGCGCTGGCACGCCGGAAGACTCGCCCACGCTGGTGGCCAGGCGCATTGCGGCCTTTGACTGGGTGACCTGCGCCTCACCGGAATATCTGGAGCAGCACGGCACACCGCAGACCCTGGAGGACCTGGCCCGGCACCATGCGGTAGGCTACCTGTCGGCCCGCACCGCGCGCTCGCTGGAGTGGGACTTTCTGGTCGATGGGGAGCTGCGCTTCATCCGCATGGCGGAGAGCCTGATCGTCAACGACACCGATGCCTATGTGGCCTGCGGCCTTGATGGCCTGGGCCTCATCCGGCCGGGCAGCTATATGGTGCGGGAGCATTTGATCAGCGGGCGCCTGCGCCAGGTGCTGACCGACTATGCGGCGCCGGCGGCCCCGCTGTCGGTGCTGTACCCGCAAAACCGCCACCTCTCGCCCACGGTGCGGGCCTTTGTGGACTGGGTCAGCGAACTGGTCAGCCAGGAGCAGCTGGGTTGGCCCCGCAGCAACCGCGCTGCCGATCGAGCCTGATTCAGAGGGCAGAGATGCACAGCGCTGCTGCACAGCGGAGCAGATTGTTCGCGGTGTTGAACAGTCAATTCATTGTTCAGATATTTATCATTGGCACCAACGCGGTAAACATCGCATCTGGCGTATACAAGGGCCCTGCCAAGGGCGGATCTTTGGAGAGTGCAAGATGAACAAGTTTCAGGCGATGGAGGTCTTTGTGCAGGTGGTCGACTGCGGCGGCTTCACGCGCGCTGCAGAGAACATGAAGCTGCCCAAGGCCACGGTGTCCACCTTGATCCAGGGGCTGGAGACCTCGCTGTCGGTCAAACTGCTCAACCGCACGACCCGGCATGTCAGCGTGACGGCCGAAGGCGCCGCCTACTACGAGCGCTGCATGCGCATTCTGGCCGATGTACGCGATGCCGAAGACTGCTTGGTGCAAACGCGGGTCAGCCCCTCCGGGCGGCTGCGCATCGATGCACCGACCGGCCTGGCGATCGAGCTGATCATCCCGGCGCTGCCGGACTTCATGGCGCTCTACCCCGATATCCAGGTCGAGCTGGGCTGCAGTGACCGCCAGGTGGATTTGATGGAAGAGGGCGTGGACTGCGCCATTCGCGGTGGCCGCAAGCTGAGCGACTCCAGCCTGATTGCGCGCCGCGTGGGCACCATGCACTACCTGACCTGCGCATCGCCGGACTACCTCCAGCGCCATGGCCGGCCCCAGCACCCCAATGACCTGGCGCAGCACCGCTGCGTCAACTACTTCTCGGCGCGCACCGGCAAGGTGTTTGACTGGTATTTCAAGCGCGATGGCGAAAAGATCCAGGTCGCCCTGTCCAGCCATATCGCGCTGAGCGACAGCTATGCCTACACCGCCGCCGGCCTGGCCGGGCTGGGTATTGTGCAGATGGCCGACTTTCTGCTCGCACCCATGCTCCAGGATGGCCGCATCCAGTCCATCCTCGAAGACTGGACCAATGAGCCGCTGCCCATCCACGTGGTCTACCCGCAGAACCGCCACCTGTCGGCCAAGGTGCGTGTGTTTGTCGACTGGGTGGCGCAGCTGTTTGCCAACCATGCCACCTTGCGCTGAGCCAGCAGGCGCCTTGGGGCGTGCTGCCTGCGGTGCCACTTTGCGCTGAATGGCCCAGCGCTATTTTTGCGGCAGCTGCTGGAAGGCCTCGATCACCCGCGCCGAATAGGTCAGCGCGGCGCCGGCATTCATCGCAATGGCTACGCCGAGCGCTTCGCTAATCTCCTGCACGCTGGCGCCCGCCTCGGCCGCCTTTTGCGTGTGCACGGCAATGCAGCCATCGCAGCGGCTGGTAACGGCCACGGCCAGCGAGATCAGTTCGTGGATCTTGGGCGCCAGCTGGCCGGTCTTGGTGGCCGCATGGTCCATGGTCGCCAGGCCGCGCAGCACATCGGGGCTGTGTTGGGCAAAGTCGCCCACGCGCTCCAGCAGGGAGGCGCGGTAGTGGTTCCAGTCTTGCATCATGGTGTAGCTCTTTCCAAGGGTTGAAAAGCAAGCGCTGCTGCGCTTGCTCGGGATCGTCGTGGCGGTGTGTCAACCCTGAGCTGCCAGGGCTTCGGCCTTCAGCGCCGCTTGCACACTGGGGCGCTGCGCCATGCGCTGCATGAACCGGGCGATATGGCGGTAGCCGGCCATGTCGATGTTCACGCGGTGCGGCCAGGACAGAACGTTGTACAGATAGGCATCGGCCACCGAGAAGCGCTCGCCCAGCACATAGTCGTTCTGGCGCAGGTGCTCGTCGATGTACTGGAACTTGCTGCGCAAATTGCCCTCGGCAAAACGCTGCTTGGTCGCCTCGTCCAGAAAGGGCGAGAACATCACCGCCATGCCCTTGTGCAGATCGCTGGCCACAAAGTTGAGCCACTCCAGTGCCGTGTAGCGGGCACGGCTGCCAAAGGCGGGCAGCAGCTGGCTGTCGGGGTGCTGGTCCGCAATCCACTGCAGGATGACGGCGCCCTCCGTCAGTTGGTCGCCGTCGTCCATCTGCAGCACGGGGATAAAGCCTTTGGGTGACACCTTCAGGTAGTCGCCTTCGGCAGTGGTCTTGGTCTTGAAATCGACCTTGACCAGCGTATAGGCCTGGCCAACCTCTTGCATCGCGATTTGCGAGGCCAGGCCGCAGGAGCCGGGTGCGTAATACAGTTTCATAAATGTCTTGGTGGTGTAGCGTGAAAGAAGAGAGCGGTGTCCGGGCCTGAGCCCCGCGCATGCGGCGGCCTCAGGGCCTGATGGACCCTGTGGGTGGGTGAGGAGGGTGATGGCCCGTGCCGAACCGGCTGCATCCAGCGGGAGGCCGCGACGGGCTTAGGGGTTGGGACTCAGCGCTTCAAAGTCGCTGGAGGCATGGCGCTCGCGCAAAAACTCGCCGGGCTTGTCCGACAGGCGGTTGACGCGACGGCCGCGTGCTACGGCGGGCCGTTCGCACAGCTTCTGGTACCAGCGCAGCAGGTGCTGGTAATCCTGCACCGCGAGGAACTCATGCGTGTTGTAGACGCCGTAGAGGCTGCCCGGGTACCAGGGCAGCACGGCCATGTCGGCGATGGTGTACTGGTCGCCGGCCAGGTATTCGTGCGTGGCCAGATGGGTATCGAGCACATGCAGCTGGCGCTTGACCTCCATCGCATAGCGGTCGATCGCATACTCGATCTTGAGCGGCGCATAGGCATAGAAATGGCCCAGACCGCCACCGGCAAACGGGGCCGATCCCATTTGCCACATCAGCCAGTTGAAGGTGGCAGTGCGTGCCCGGCCCTCGGTGGGAAAAAAGGCGCCAAAGCGTTCGGCCAGGTAGACGAGGATGGAGCCGCTCTCGAACACCTCGGTGACCGGGTCGGTGCTCTGGTCCACCAGCGCCGGGATCTTGCCATTGGGGTTGAGGCTGACAAAGCCGCTCCCAAACTGCTCGCCCTTGAAGATGTCGATCAGCCAGGCGTCGTACTCGGCGCCGCTGTGGCCGGCGGCTAGCAGCTCTTCAAGCAGGATGGTGATCTTCTGGCCGTTGGGCGTTCCCTGTGAATACAGCTGCAGCGGGTGTTTGCCCACCGGCAGGGCCCGCTCAAAGCGGGCGCCGGATACCGGCTGGTTGATGCTGCCAAAGGTGCCGCCGTACTGGTTTTTTGGCGTCCAGACTTTGTCCGGCACATAGCCGGCCGGTTGGTTGTCAAGAAGGGCGTTCGCCATCGCGTGCTCCTGGGCGGCGCGCAGCTGTCCGTTGCGGGGACCGCTGGCGACCACCGGTCAAGGTGAGGAAAAGGCCATCACCCCAGCCCCAAATGTGTGGGCTTGCATGCAGGCCCAGATTCGTTGCGGCGGCGATGTCCGTCGATGGAGAAATTCTAGGAACGCCGCTCTGCGCGATCAACGCGCCAGGCGCGAATTCAATGTTCGGTGGCCGGAACAATGTGGGAGCTGGAATGGCTGTGCTGCCATCAACCCAGCCCCAGCGCCGCGATCACCCCCAAAGCCAGCACGATCAACACCCCACCAGAGATGCGCTCCAGCCACGGCAGTGCCTGCGCAAAGTGCCGCAGCACGGCGGGGTTGCCGATCAGCGCGGCAATCAGCAGATCCCAGAGCAGCACGATGCTGAACATCCAGCTGCCGTACACCAGCTTCCAGCCCACACTGGCATGCGGGCCCGTCAGCATGGCGGCCAGGCTGGCGTAGAACAGCGCATTCTTGGGGTTGAGGATGCCGGAGAGAAAACCCATGCCGGCGGCGCGGCGCCAGCTGGTGCGGGCAGGCGCAGCCTGGCCCGGGCTGGCCGCAACACCCAGCGCACATTTACCCGCATGGCGGATAAACAGCAGGCCCAGGTAGAGCAGGTAACCGCAGCCGGCCAGCTGCAGCAGGGTGAACAACTGGCTGCCCGGCTGGAGCGCGGCGACACCGGCAAAGGCCATGACGATAAACACGCCATTGGCCAGCGCGATACCAAGGCAGGCGGCGCCGGCGCTGCGCCAACCGCTGGCCAGCGAGGTTCGGGCGATCAGAAAGAAATCAGGACCAGGGGAGAGCAGCGCCAGAAAATGGGCGGCGGCGATCAGCAAAAACTCTTGCATGCAAAAGGACCAGGCGGGGAATGGCCTTGCATGGTGGCGGCTGCCGCATGCCTTGTATTGAACGAAATTGCAGCGCTTGCTATGGGCTACTACTAAGAGCCGCTAACACGACCCAGCAAACCGAAGGTTTGCGGTTGAGACTAGGCGTCAAGCCGCAGGCAGTACAGGAGTACGACAAGGCTTGGCGCGGCCGGCGAGGCAACGACGTATCAAGGGTTGTGTTAGCGGCTCTAATGCGTCTTGCGAAAGCAGCCTGGCGTGACGCCGGTATGCGCCTTGAACACCCGCTGAAAATGCGCCTGGTCGGCAAAGCCCAGCTGTTGCGCGACTGCCGCAATGCCATCGGGCCCGCGCAGCTGCTGCTTGGCCAGATTGATGCGCTGGTTGAGCTGCCAGGCATGGGGCGCCATGCCCGTTGCCTTGCGAAAGGCGCGGATGGTCTGGTAGCGGCTCATGCCTGTCAGGGCTGCCAAGTGGTGCAGTGGCACGCTGGCGCAGGGGCTGGCGCGCAGGCAGTCCAGCGCCGGGCGGATCTGCCGCGCCAATTGCGTTGGTACCGCTAGGGCGTGGAGGTGCAGGCCTTGCTGGCTGTCGAGGTCGCCGATGAACTCGACCAGGCTGGCTTCCTTGTCGGCCACGTCGGCCTGGGAGAACAACTGGGCATTGAGCTGGCAGAAGCGCTGGTAGCGGGCCGGGTCATTGACGATGCGCACTGGCTCATTGGCCATGCTGGCCGGGTCGGCGTATTCCGCACGCAGCGCCTGCAGCCAGGCGGCATCGAGGTGCAGCATCTGGTAGCTCCAGGCGGCATCGGGCGCAGGGTTGCAGGCATGCACACGCTCGGCCGGCACAAAGACCAGGGCGCCTGGCGACAGCCGGACGGGGCCGGCCTCCGCGCCGGTGAAGACGCTGTGGCCGCCATCGACCGCGCCGATGGAAAAGCTCGGGTGGTGGTGCGGCTTGTAGCAGGCCCGGCTCTGGCTGGCGCGGCGGCTTTCCACAAAGAAAGGGCAGGGCCGGGTCGCGCCAGAACGCCTGGGCCGGATGAATGACTGGCATTGTGGAGGACATGCAATGGCTTTGACAGGGTCTGGGCTGAGCCAGCCGGGGATTCTCGCATGGCCGCACCTCGGCGACCGCAGCGCCTGCTGCCCCCGTGCGATGGAACGACTGGCGTCGTCAGCAGCGATGCCAGGTCATCGGTCTGTTGCCCCATCGCGACAGAAGGCGGGGTTTGGCGAAAGCTAAGTGAAATTAATAACGAGAATCGTTATCATTGCGAGTTAGCGCTTGCTCATGTTCTGCGGTCTGGACGGGTTTCTTCCTCCAAGCCGATGGATCTGCAAGCGTTTTCTTTACTTTGCTTTCCTCGTTTATGACAAAACCAAATACATATATCAAAAGTCGCAAACATGGAGCTGCTGTTCCTGCCCCTACGGCAGGACTGGTGGCTGCGACTGCCATCGCGGTACTGGGTATGCCGGCTTTGGCGCAGAACGCACCCGCGTCCGCGCCCGCACCAACCGTGACGTTGAAAGAAGTGACGGTGGAGGCGCCGCGTGAGACCGGCTATGAGCCCAGCCAGCTGTCCTCGCCCAAGTTCACCCAGCCCCTGGTGAACACCACGCAGACGATCTCGGTGGTCAAGGAGCAGGTGATGAAGGAGCAGGGCGCCACCACCCTGACCGAGGCACTGCGCAATGTGCCCGGCGTGGGCACTTTCTACGCGGGCGAGAACGGCAACACCAGCACGGGCGATGCCATCTACATGCGCGGTTTTGACACGTCCAGCAGCATCTATGTGGACGGTGTGCGCGACGTCGGCGCGCTGTCGCGCGATGTGTTCAACACTGACCAGGTCGAAGTGACCAAGGGCCCCGCCGGCACCGATTACGGCCGCAGCGCGCCCACCGGCGCGATCAATATGGTCACCAAGCAGCCCAACATGACCGACAGCTTTGGCGGCTCGCTGGGCTTTGGCAGCGGCAGCTACAAGCGCAGCACCATCGATCTGAACCGCAGCCTGAGCCACGAGAACGGCACGGCATTCCGCCTCAATGCGATGGTGCAGGATGCCGGGGTTGCTGGCCGTGACCAGGTCAAGAACGACCGCTGGGGCCTGGCGCCATCGTTCGCCTTTGGTCTGAACACCGATACGCGCGTCTTCCTGAACCTGCTGCACGTCAAGCAAAGCAATGTGCCCGATGGCGGTGTACTGACCATGGGCCTGCCCGGCTACAGTGCGCCCGACCGCAGCAACTACCCCGGCTACCGCAACTTCTTGAACAGCGCATCGCGCGTGGATTCGAGCAATTTCTACGGCACGGCCTCGGACCACGACGATGTGACTGCCGACATGGCTACCTTGCGCCTGGAGCATGACATTGCGCCCGGCACCACCTTGCGCAACACCACGCGCTGGGGCCAGACCAAGCAGAACTACCTGCTGTCGGCCTTCATGGCCACCGGCTATTCGCAGAACGCCACCACTGGCGCCTGGACGCCAGGCTCCTTGCTGACGCCCAATCCGGCTGATCCCGCCACCTGGACGATGTCGCGCAACATCAATACCAAGGACCAGGTCAACCGCATCCTGACCAACCAGACCAACCTGACCACGGCTTTTGCGACCGGCTCGATCAAGCACAGCCTGAGCACCGGCCTGGAGCTGACGCGCGAGGAGCAAACCAACTACGGCCTGGCGACGACGGGCACGGTGCCCACGGTCAGCATCTACAACCCGGATTCCAGCGTGTCGCTGCCTTCCTATTCGCGCAACGGTGCGGACAGCAAGGGCACGACCGACACCGTCGCGCTGTATGCCTTTGACACCTTGCAGTTCAATGACCAGTGGCAGGCCAACATGGGCCTGCGCTGGGACCATTACAAGACCAAGTACAACGCGATGGCCGTCTGCACGGCCACCTCCACCACCCAGCCTTGCGGCGCCAACCCGGCTGGCACCGTGGTGCCCACCACGTCGGATGGCCTGCAGGCCTCGGGCAATCTGCTGAGCTGGAAGGCCGGCCTGCTGTACAAGCCCGCACCCAACGGCAGCGTGTATGTGAACTATGCGCTGTCGCAGCAACCACCGGGCGGCAGCAACTTTACGCTGTCTGCGGTGGGCAACAATGCCGGCAATCCCAACCTGGCCCCGCAAAAGGCCAAGACGGCCGAAGTGGGCACCAAGTGGGAGCTGCTTGACAAGCGGGTGCTGCTGACCGGCGCACTGTTCCGTACCGAGATCACCAACGAGATCGTGACCGACTCCGATGGCTCGGTGAACCAGACCGGCAAGAAGACGGTGCAAGGCCTGGAGCTGGGTGCCACCGGCCAGATCACCCCCGCCTGGGGTGTGACTGCGGGCTACACCATCCAGAACACCAAGGTGGCCACGGGCGCCAACGTGGCGCAGGACGGATCCAGCGGCCTGACCTACACGCCCAAGAATGCGCTGTCGCTGTGGAGCAGCTACCAGTTCTCCTCGGGCCTGACCATCGGCGGTGGTGCACGCTATTCCAGCGGCCTCAAGCGCGGCACCGATGGTGCCGTGGGCACGCCCAACTTTACCGAGTCCTACTGGGTGTTTGACGCACTGGCCAGCTACCGCATCAACAAGAACGTGGATATCCAGTTGAACGTCTACAACCTGTTTGACAAGCGCTATGTGGCGGCCATCAACAAGAGCGGCTACCGCTACTTCCCCGGTATTCCACGCTCGGCGCGCGTGACGGCGAACTTTAGTTTCTAATTCGTCTTTTTGGGTACCAGCCCCGCGTCTGCCGGGGCTTTTTTTCATGGAGGAGCTCTCACCATGATGCTGCACATTCCCCATGTACTCACGCGCGACGAGGTGGCCGCCATGCGCGCGGCCATCGACGCTGCCGACTGGATAGACGGCCGTGTCACGGTTGGCTGCCAGGGCGCGCAGGTCAAGCGCAACCGGCAACTGCCCGAGACCTCGCCCGTGGCGCTGGAGCAGGGCCGCATCATCCAACGCGCGCTGGCGGCCAATACGCTGTTCTTCCAGGCCGCGCTGCCCGCGCGCACGATGGCGCCGCTGTTCAACCGCTATGCGCAAGCCGAGACCTATGGCCTGCATGTGGACGGCGCGGCGCGCCGCGAGGCCGGACAGGCGCAGTGGCTGCGCACCGATGTGTCATCGACCTTGTTCCTCTCCGACCCCGAGGACTATGACGGCGGCGAGCTGGTGGTGGTCGATACCTATGGCATGCACGAGGTAAAGCTGCCCGCGGGCGACCTGATCCTCTACCCCTCATCCAGCCTGCACCGGGTTGAGCCGGTCACGCGAGGTGAGCGGGTCAGCTCGTTCTTCTGGACCCAGAGCCTGGTGCGCGATGATGCGCGGCGCACGATGCTGTTTGAACTGGACCAGAGCATCCAGCGGCTGCGCAACCAATTGGGCGAGACGCAAGACACCGTCGCCCTGACGGGCCACTACCACAACCTGCTGCGCATGTGGGCGGAGACCTGAGCCCTGCCCATGTCTCCACTGGGTAAAGTATTTGAAAATGAGAGTCATTAGCATTTATTTTCCTTAAAATCCCTGCTTTTGCCCGGCGTAGGCATTCCCCGCTGCTGGGCCCGAAACCTGCCTCTCTCCGCATGAAAGCCAACGCGTCTTCCTCCTCGCAGCGGGCCTACTGGCTCAAGACCTTGCATGAATGGCACTGGGTCAGCTCCGCCATCTGCCTGGTGGGCATGCTGCTGTTTGCGGTGACGGGCTTTACGCTCAACCATGCCGGGCAGATAGAGGCCAAGCCCAGCGTGGTACTGCGCGAGGGGACCTTGCCCGCGCCGCTGCTGCAGGGCCTGCAAAAGGCGGCCGCAAGCCATAAAGAGGCCGCAGACACGGCACAGGCGCTGCCCGCCGATGTGCAAGGCTGGCTGCGCGCAGAGCTGGGCGCCGACACCCGCCAGCGTGCGGTGGAGTGGAGTGAGGACGAGGTCTATGTGGCCTTGCCCCGGCCAGGCGGTGATGCCTGGGTGCGCATTGCGTTGGGCGATGGGCAGGCCGAGCATGAATCCACCGACCGGGGCTGGATCTCCTACTTCAACGATTTGCACAAGGGCCGCCATGCGGGCCTGGCCTGGACCTGGTTCATCGACATTTTTGCGGGCGCCTGCCTGGTGTTCTGCATCACCGGTCTGTTCATTTTGCAGATGCATGCAGGCCGCCGCCCGATGACCTGGCCCATGGTGGGCCTGGGGCTGCTGGTCCCGGCGCTGCTGGCGCTGCTGCTGGTGCACTGACGACACCCGCACCGACTTTTTCTGAGGAGAGCACATGACAAGCACTGTTTCGCGTTTCACCGTGGCCTTGACGGCGGTGGCCGGGCTGCCGGCCGTTGCCGGTGGGCTGAATGTCGGCGTTGAGCTGCCACGCCTGGAGGTGGCCGAATACCACCGCCCCTATGTGGCCGTCTGGCTGGAGCGTGCCGATGGAACAGTGGCCGCCAACCTGTCGGTCTGGTACGAGGTGAAAAAGCGCGATGCCGAAGGCGCCAAATGGCTCAAGGACATGCGCCAGTGGTGGCGCCGCACAGGCCGCGAGCTGAGCGTGCCTATCGATGGCGTGACCCAGCCGACCAAGCCGGCAGGCAAGCATGCGCTGTCCTTCTCCGAAGGCAGCAACCCGCTGCCCAAGCTGGAGCCGGGCCAGTACAAGCTGCAGATCGAGGCCGCACGCGAAGTCGGTGGCCGCGAGCTGCTGAGCATTCCGTTTGAGTGGCCCGCCAAGCAGGCCACCAGCCTGTCGGCCCAGGGCAAGACGGAGCTGGGCGAGATCAAGCTCGAACTCAAGCCCTGATCCAACACACCCCTATTTTTGAGGAGAGTCCCCATGTTTTCTGCCACCCGTATTGCCGCCGCGCTGGCGCTCAGCTGTGCCGCCCTCGGTGCCCAGGCCCACAGCGTCTGGATGAAGCCTTCGAGCACCGTGCTGTCCAAGGCGGACTGGGTCACGGTCGATGCCGCCGTGTCCAATGACATGTTCTTCTTCAACCACCGCCCGCTGGGCCTGGACAAGCTGGTGATCACCGCGCCCGATGGCAGCACGGTGGAGCCCAAGAACGCCCACAAGGGTGAGCTGCGCAGCGTGTTTGACCTCAAGCCCGAGCAAGCGGGCACCTACCAGCTGGCCATCGTCAACAGCGGCGTCATGGGCTCCTACAAGGATGCAGCCGGCCAGATGAAGCGGCTGCGCGGCAGCGCCGACGAGATCGCCAAGCAGATCCCCGCCGATGCCAAGGAAGTGCGCGTGGCAGAAAGCATCAGCCGCATCGAAACCTTTGTGACCATGGGCAAGCCCAGCCCCCTGCGTTTGAGCGGCAAGGGCCTGGAGCTGGTGCCTGTCACCCACCCCAACGATCTGGTCGCCGGTGAGGAAGCCACCTTTGCCTTCCACGTCGATGGCAAGCCGGCTGCCGATGTTGAAGTGGTGCTGGTGCCCGATGGCAAGCGCTACCGCGATGCCGTCAACGAGATCAAGCTCAAGACCGATGCGCAGGGCCAGGTCAAGGTCAAGTTCCCGACGGCGGGCATGTACTGGCTGGATGCCGACGTCAAGGACGACAAGACCTCCACCCCCATCGCCAAGGAACGCCGCCTGGCCTATGTCGCCACCTTGGAAGTGCTGCCTTAAGGCGCAGTGGCCGGTGACTGCAAAACGGACATGCGCCAGGCTGAACGCGGAGCCGCTGTGAGCACGGCACCGCGCATCCACTATGGCGCCGGCATCTGGCAGATCCCCCAGGCCCAGGCCGGGGGGGAAGGCCAAGCTGCCCCGGCAAGCCCTGCGCCGGCCGGCCGCTCCTTTGCGTCCCCAGCCTGGAGGGCGCCTGCAATGCAGCACGCGCAGGATGGCAGCCTGCACAGCCTGCAGGGCGCGACGATGGGCACCACCTGGTCGCTGCGCCTGGTCAACCCCGACTACGCCCCGCTGGCGCCGGTCCAGGCGCTGGTGCAGCAAACGCTCGATGCCGTCATCGCGCAGATGAGCAACTGGGAGGCGGACTCCTGCCTCTCGCGCTTCAATGCCGCCGATGCGGGTAGCTGGCACGTGCTGCCACCCGAGCTGGCACAGGTGCTGGATGCGGCCCTCTACTGGGCTCGCGCCTGCGATGGCGCCTATGACCCGACCATCGGCGCGCTGGTGTCGCTCTGGGGCTTTGGCCCGCGTGCAGACCCGCAAGCGCCGCACAGCGGACAGCCGCCTGCGCAGGCCGCTATTGACCGCGCGCTGCAGGCTTGCGGCCACCAGCGCCTGCAGTGGCAGCCGCAGCTGCGGCGATTGCTGCAGCCCGGTGGCCTGCAGCTGGATTTGAGCGGCATCGCCAAGGGCTATGCCGTCGACTGGGTGGCCGAGCGCTTGCGCGCGGCCGGCTGGCAGCATGCGCTGCTGGAGATTGGCGGAGAGATTAGGGCGTGGGGCCAGAAACCCGGCGGCCAGCCTTGGCGTGTAGCCGTGGCGGGCGTTGCCGGTGATGAACCGCTGGTGGTTCCGCTGGGCGATGGCGCGCTGGCCAGCTCGGGCGACCACTGGCATGTGTTCATGCAGGGTGGCCAACGCTTTTCACATAGCCTGGACCCGCGCACTGGCCGGCCCGTGGCCCATGCGCTGACCAGCGTCACCGTCTACCACGACGAATGCATGCATGCCGATGCGCTGGCCACCGTGCTCACGGTGCTGGGCCCTGAGGCGGGTTGGCGCTTTGCGCTGCAGCAGCAGCTGGCGGCCGTCTTTCACAGCCATCCCGATGCCGGGCAGCCGCAAGGCCTGCGCCGTATGACGCCGGCCTGGCAGCAGCGTTTTGCAGGCAGCATGCAGTGATGATCGATTGGATAGCAAGCCCTGTGCGGGTGGCAGGTGCCGCCGCCTTGGTGGCTGGATATGCGCTCTTGTGCGCCGCTGTGGCCGGGCGCTTGTGGCGCCAGCGCCGGGCCGAGCGCCAGGAGCAGCTGGCGCTGCAAGCGGGTACGCAGCAGGGCGCGCCGGTGCTGGTGGCCTATGCCAGCCAGACCGGCCGGGCCGAGGCCCTGGCGCATGAGACCGCTAGGGTGCTGCATGCCGGGGGCTGCGCGGTCCAACTGCGGCCGGTGCAGGCGCTGCGCCTGGCCGACTTGCAGGCCTGCGCGCAAAGCCTCTGGCTGCTGTCCACCACCGGCGAGGGCGATGCGCCCGATGATGCCCTGCCTTTTGTGCGCCAGGTGCTGGAGCAGGCGCAGCCGCTGCCCGGGCATAGCGCCCAGGTGCTGGCGCTGGGCGACAGCGAATATGCGGCCTTCTGCGCCTTTGGCCTGCGCGTGCAGCAGTGGCTGCAGCAGCAGGGCGCCAAGGCCGATGTGCTGTGCATGGACAACGGCGATGAAGCGACTTTGCTGGCCTGGCAGGGCCAGACGGCCGAGCTGCTGCAATCGCTGACCGGCCAGGCCGGCGCTGGCTGGAGCCAGCCGGAAGCCGCCCAGCCCTGGGTGCTGCGCCGCCGCCAGTTGCTCAACCCCGGCAGCCAGGGCGGCCCGGTGTACCTGCTTGACTGGCAGCCGCAGTCCGGCGCCTTGCCGCTGTGGGAATCGGGCGACCTGGTATCGCTGGCGGTGCCGGCCGATCCGCAGCGCAGCCGAGATTACTCCATCGCCTCGGTGCCCGAAGATGGCTGCCTGCAATTGCTGGTGCGCCAAAGCACACGTGCCGATGGCACGTCCGGCCTGGCATCGGGCTGGCTGTGCGAGGGCATGGCTGTGGGCGATGTGCTGCCGATGCAGCTGCGTGCGCACAGTGGATTCAGGTTGGGAGACAACGCCGAGCGCCCCTTGCTGCTGATCGGCAATGGCACCGGCCTGGCGGGCCTGTGCAGCCATATCCGCGCACGCATTACTAAGGGTCGCTCAGACCAGTGGTTGCTGTTTGGTGAACGCAAGTCCGGTGAGGATGCGCTGCTGGACGCGCAACTGCAGCAGTGGCTGGCCGCTGGCCAGCTGGAGCGCTTGGACCGCGCCTGGTCCCGCGATGCCACCGACCCTTGCTATGTGCAGCAGCTGCTGCAGCGCCAGGCGCAGCGCCTGCGCGACTGGGTGGCGCGTGGCGCTGCGATCTATGTCTGCGGCAGCCAGCAGGGCATGGCGCAGGGCGTGGATGCCGTGCTGCGCCAGGTGCTGGGCGGCGCGGAGGTGGATGCGCTGGCGCTGGCCGGGCGCTACCGGCGAGATGTGTATTGAGGCCGGGCCCGCCCAGAAAGCCTAGGCGGTGGCCAGGCTGCTGTCGGCCTTGCTCGCCAGCTCCGTTTTCGCAAACGCAATGGTTGCCCCATGCGCGAGCTGGGCAGCAGCCTGGTCCCAGCTGCCCGTGCCACCCTTGAGTGCAATCGCGAACGGACCTTCGCCCTTGCTTTGCAGTTGCGGTGCAGTTTGCGTCAGCTCCAGCACGCTGTTGCCCAGCGCGATGGTGGCACTGCTGCCGCCATCGGCCGCGTGGATATGGGCCTTGTCGCCCAGCAGCGCGCGGTAGCGCTCCAGGCTTTGCAGCAGGTCGCTGACGGCGACGGTCAGGCGCGCCACACCGGTGGCACCGTTGGCATGCTGGCGCACTTCGCCCTCCGGCACGCGCAGCTTGCGCGGGGTGATATCGCCGCAGAGGAAGGGCAGGTCATGCGTGTGCGGGCGGCCGGTCTGCCATTGCAGTTTTTCGCCATCGGGGCGCAGGCGGCCGCCATCCAGCGGGCCTTGCAGCTCCAGGCCGCGCGCTTTGGCCGCAGCAATCACCTCGGCGGTGCTGGGGGGCAGCAGCGCAAAGTCGATGATGCCTTCGCCATGCTGGTCCAGCAGCTGCCACCAGCGGTCTTGCGGCGCAGGGCTGCGCCAGGCGATCAGCTCGAAATAGGCGCCGTCCTCAAACACCACCAGCGCATTGTGGGTCGGGCGGCCGGGGTGCTCACCGCCGCGCACAACGGTAAAGCCGAGTGCGGCGTAGTCGTCAATGGTTTTGTCGAGGTCGTGGACCGCGATCACGATGTGGTCAAGTGTCAGTGCCATGGGATAGATCCGATAAAGGGGAGGGAAGGGGTCAAGCCGCTTGCTTCTGCGTCTGGGCCAGCGAGTCGCTGTGCTCAACGCGAGCGCGGATGGTCTGCGGCTGGCGCAGCAGGTTCAGGATCGGGCAGGTCCGCTCGACGGCGGCAAACAGCGCATCGATGTCGGCGCGCGGCGCGGGCGAATCGATATGCACGGTGTAGGCAATGTCATGGGGCCAGACCGGCGTGGCCTCGTGGCCGGGCTTGCCGGCGCGCGGGTCGATCACGCCGCTTACCTCCACCTCCAGGCTGGTCAGCGGTACCTGCTGCGCCGATGCCTGGATCAGAAAGATATGGGTGACGCAGCTGCCCAGCACGCCCAGCTGCAGCTCGGGCGAGCTGGGGCCCAGGTTGTAGCCGGCAAAGCTCGGCGGGCTGTCGCTGATGACCTGGTGCTCGCGGATGCGGATGCGGCGCACGCCGCTGCGCCCTTCGGCGCTCACGCTGGCGCGCAGGGCCGTGGCCTGGGCCGTGCCGGCATCGATCTGGGCATCGCGGGCCAACACGGCGCCGCGCTTTTCAGCCAGGTAGTCATTCAAGGTAGCAGGGCTTGCACTCATGGAGTCTCTTGGAAATGTGCTGCATCGGCGGGAGGTGATGCATGCCGAAGACCATTGTTGGTGTTGAGAGCCTGCGCGTGAACTGCGCAGATCGCATGTGCATATGCAGCCGCTGCGCATGTGCTTATGCGCAAACCCTCTATGCGGCGGCGGGCCTGGTGGCCGCGCGCTTCCTTGGTTTGCGCATATCGATGCTCCGAAAAATACCTTCTCGCCACGCGCCAAATGCCTAGCATGACAAACCCAGATGGCGGCATTTTCAACAAAGGTGCTGCTGGCCGGTGGCCGCGGTTGGCGCGCCGGTGCAGGCAAGGTTGCCCGATGGTTAGCGAGGGTGGTGTGTGGTGGTGAAAGCAAATAAATTCAAGAAACTGGCGGTATGGACTGCGGCATGGTTGGCGCTGGGTGGGCTGCTGTCGGCCTGCTCCAAGACCGAGAGTGTGGCGGACGCCAAAACCGATAACGGCCCCGCCAGCGGTGGCGCGCTGGTGTACCTGGAGCAGCAGGCGCATACCAACCTCTACCCGCCAGCCGGTGGCTTCTACCCCAATGGCGGCGTGCTTAACCAGATAACAGACAAGCTCACCTACCAGGACCCCAAGACGCTGGAGATCCAGCCCTGGATTGCCAAGAGCTGGACCATCAACGACACGGCCACCGAGTTCACGTTCGAGCTGCGCCCGGGCGTGACCTTCTCCGACGGCACGCCGCTCGATGCAGCAGCGGTGGCCAAGAACTTTGACACCTATGGGCGCGGCAACAAGGCGCTCAAGCTGCCGGTGTCCGAGGTCATCAACAACTACGAGCGCAGCGAGGTGCTGGGCCCGCTGACGGTGAAGTTCTATTTCAGCAAGCCCTCGCCGGGCTTCCTGCAAGGCACCTCGGTGATCGGCTCGGGCCTGGTTGCTTTGCAGACGCTGGAGCGCCCGTTTGACGAGCTGGGTGACGCCACCAAGATCATTGGCTCGGGCCCCTTTGTGGTGGCAAGCGAAACGCTGGGCAAGGAGCTGCTGCTGTCGGCCCGCAAGGACTACAACTGGGGCCCGGCGAAGCTGGCGCACCAGGGCCGCGCGCGCCTGGATGAAGTGCGCTTTATCGTGACGCCGGAGGACAGCGTGCGCATTGGCGCGCTGCTGTCGGGCCAGGCCGGTGTGATCCGCCAGGTGCAGGCCTATGACGAAAAGCGGGTGGAAGAGCAGAAGTTTGTCATCTACGCGCCGTCCACAAGGGGCGTGAACAACAGCATTGTCTTCCGCCCCGACAACGCGCTGGTCGCCGATCTGAAGGTGCGCCAGGCGCTGCTGCATGCCACCAATACCCAGGAGGTCGTGCAAACGCTGTTCTCGCACAACTACCCGCAGGCCACCTCGGTGATTGCCGCCAGCGCGCAGGGCTATGTCAACCTGGCGGGCAAGCTGGCCTATGACCCGCAAAAGGCGCAGCAGCTGCTCGACAGCGCCGGCTGGACGCCCGGACCCGATGGCATCCGCCAAAAGGACGGCCGCGCGCTGGTGCTGGCCGCCTATGACTCGCTGCCCCAGCCGCAGAACAAGGAAACCCTGCAACTGGTGGCCCAGCAGTGGGGCAAGCTGGGGGTCAAGCTGCAGGTGCTGAGCGGCGATGCCGGCGTGCGCGTCGTCGACAACCTGGACCCGGAAAAAACCCCCGTCGCGCCCGGCATGGTGGGCCGCGCCGATCCCGATGTGATCAAGAGCAACTACTACCCGACCAACCGCAATGTGCTGCTGCAGCAAGGCGGCGTGAGCCAGAAGGTCAAGGGCTTTGTCGATCCGCAGCTCAATGGCTTGCTGGAGGCGATTGCCGCGCAGACCGATGCCCAAAAGCGCCTGGCGCTGACGGCCGAGGTGCAGAACTACCTGATCGACCAGGCCTATGTGATCCCCATTTTTGAAGAGCCGCAGGCCTTTGCCGCAGCCCCCTGGGTGCGTGAGGTGGGCTTTGAAGCGGTGGGGCGCCCGAGCTTTTACAGCACCTGGCTGGCCAAGCGCTAAGGCGCAGCCCCGCTGAGCGGCAAGGAGCATCCCGATGTCCTTCTATCCCTATCTGGCCCGGCGCAGTGCCCAGGCGCTCTTGGTGCTGTGGGCGGCGTTCACCGCGTCCTTTGTGCTGCTGCAGCTGCTGCCGGGCGATGCGCTGCTGATCAAGTTCTTGAGCCCCGAGCTGGGCCTAGGCCCGCAGGAGGTGGCCGATATCCGCGCCGCCTATGGCGCGGACCAGCCGGTGTGGCAGCAGTACTGGCACAGCCTGACGGGCTTTGTCAGCGGCAACTTTGGTTACTCGGTGCAGGCCGGCGTGCCGGTCAGCCAGGGGCTGGCCACCAGCCTGCCGCCCACCTTGCGGCTGGCGGGGCTGGGCTTTGCACTGGCGTTGGTGCTGGCCCTGGTGCTGGCGCTGCTCGCCCAGCTGGCACCTTGGCGCTGGCTGCGCGGCGCGCTCTATGCGCTGCCTTCGGTGTTTGTCTCGGTGCCCGTGTTCTGGCTGGGCATTGTGCTGATTCAGCTGGTCTCGTTCCGCCTGGGCTGGATCCCCGTGATCAACCCCGGCAAATGGCAGGGCCTGGTGCTGCCGACCCTGACCTTGGCGATCCCCATTGCCGCGCCGCTGGCGCAGATCCTGCTGCGCAATGTGGACGAGGTGCTGACCCAGCCCTTTGTGGCCGTGGCCCGTGCCAAGGGCGCTCCGCGCCTGTGGCTGCTGCTGCGCCATGTGGCGGGCAACGCCGCGCTGCCGATGCTGACGATGGCCGGCGTGCTGTTTGGCGAGCTGCTAGGCGGCGCCGTCGTGACCGAGGCCGTCTTTGGCCTCAATGGCCTGGGGAGCCTCACGCAGCAGGCCGTCGGCAACCAGGACAGCGCCGTGCTGCAGGCGGTCGTGGTCATCTCGGCCACCGCCTTTGTTTTGATCAATCTGGTGGTGGACTTGCTCTACCCGCTGTTCGACCCGCGTTTGCGCAACCGTTTGGGAGTTTGACCATGTCTGCAAGCACTTCTTCGACCGCCAGCCTGGGGGCCTTGGCCGCTGAGCCGGCCCTGCTGGGCGCAGCCCGTGGCGCTGCCAGCGCGGCGGTGCAGGCG
>NZ_JBBGYU010000015.1:0-41642 GCF_037479555.1 Comamonas sp. MYb396
GCGGTCCTGGGCCCGCCCGCGCGGGCCCCCGCCCCCACTGCAGCCATGCGCTGCTGCTTGCGATCAGTGCCCGCGCAGCTTGTGCCAGGCCTCCACCGCCAGCACCACCAGGCCACCAATGGCTGCACCAACGGCCACATGCACCAGCGTTGGGGCCAGCAGTGCCACCACGCCACCCATCGGGGCTACGGTACTCTCCAGCCAGTGCTCGATCGGCCCAATGCCATGCACCAGCAGGCTGCCACCCACCATGAACATCGCAGCCGTTCCGACAATCGACAGGCCACGCATCAGCCAGGGCGTAAACGCAATCAGGCCCCGGCCAAAAGCCTTGGCAGCGGCACTGGTCTTGCGCATCAGCCACATGCCCACATCGTCCATGCGCACAATACCGGCGACCAGGCCATAGACAAACACGGTGATCGCCAGCGCCACGGCCACCAGCACTGCAAACTGCTCCCACAGCGGCTTGCTGGCCACAGTGCCCAGCGCGATGGCGATGATTTCTGCAGACAGAATGAAATCGGTACGCACCGCACCCGCCACCTTGGCTTTTTCATAGGCCACAGGGTCCATGTTTTTCTCGCTGGCAGCCTTCACGGATGATGGCGCCACGCCCATCTGCGCAGCCTGCTCGGACTCCTTGACGGCATCATGGGGCGCCTGTTTGCCGGGCTTGTGGAACAGGCTCAGCACCTTCTCCACCCCTTCAAAACACAGAAAAGCGCCGCCAAGCATCAACAGCGGCGTGATCAACCAAGGTGCAAAAGCACTGATCAAAAGCGCTGCCGGCACCAAGATGACTTTGTTTTTGAGCGATCCCTTGGCCACCGCCCAGACCACCGGCAACTCCCGGTTGGCCTTGACCCCAGTCACCTGCTCGGCGTTCAGCGCCAGGTCATCACCCAGCACCCCCGCCGTCTTTTGCACCGCCACCTTGGTCTGCGTGGCCACATCGTCCAGGATGGCCGTGCTCTTGCCCGCAGCCGTCTTGGTCATCAGCGCCACATCGTCAAGCAAGGTCGCAATATCATCGAGCAACATCAACAAACCAGCACCTGCCATTACGCACTCCCTGTCTAAATTCGGTGGCAAATCATAGCGATTTCACAAAGCAATGCCGTGTCAGGCCCCGTAAAACGGTGATTTCTACGTTTTGTTGGAGCTTGTTCACAAAACTTTATGCAGGCCTTGTCAACAACTTCAGCCTGCGGCCCGTTGTACACCCATCTACACCAGAAAGGTGAAAGGACTGAAATGACTGAAGTGTTTGCTATTTGGCCTGAAGACGAACGTGACCGTAAGCGTGCTCCTGCCCGCTTCTGATACCAGCGCAGCCTGCAAGCGGTTGAGCCAGACCTAAAAGCCCGGCACCCGCAGCGATTGCAAGCCCACTGATCTCTCTCACTTAAGCCCCGCTCTGCGGGGCTTTGTTTTGCCTGTAGCAACGCTCCTACAGCGCAAAACGCAGCCAAGCCCTCCGCCATGCCAGCAGAGGGCTTTGGCTTTTACACCGCCACCATGTGCTCGTACAGGATCAGCGAGCCAATCGCAATCAGCACCACACCACCCACCGCCTCTGCCCAGCGGCCGGTGATATTGCCCAGCACGCGGCCGACCATCACGCCCAGGGTCACCATCGCAAAGGTGGCAAAGCCGATGCTGAGCGCAACGACGGTGATGTTCACATCCAGAAATGCCAGGCCCACGCCTACCGCCATCGCATCGATGCTGGTGGCAAAGCCGGTGGCCACCAGCAGCCAGAAGCCATGGCGCGCGGGCCGGCTCATCTCGGGCTCATCGGCGCTTTGAAAGGCACCCAGCACCATGCGGCCGCCCAGCACCAAGAGCAGCACAAAAGCAATCCAGTGGTCCCAGGCCTTCACATAATCGGCCGCGGCATAGCCCAGCGCCCAGCCCACCAGCGGCGTGATGGCCTCGATAACACCAAAGATCAGGCCGGTGCGCAGTGCCTCGGACCAACGGGGTTTGACAAGGGCAGAGCCTTTGCCAATCGCGGCGGCAAAGGCATCGGTAGACATGGCAAGCGCCAACAGGGAAATGGAAGCAGCGTTCATCGGAGGTTCTTCTAGGACAGTCGGGCATGAGCACAACGGCATGCCACCACTGCCCGACCGAGGTCGTGCTGGCATGCCGATGGTCTCGCCAACCGAAGAACGGATGTCTGCGCCACAGCATGCGAAATGCCGAGTATGTTGACGCAGACGCTTCCAGCGCGGAAGCAGGCTACTCCCCAAGGGAGCCCGCAGTCTAAACGCTGCGCAGCGCTTCGGAGCACATGGCCCCAAACGCGCCAAGTTCTTTAGGAATGGATCGCATTTCTGTCTTGCTGTTGCGGCCTGGACCCAGCAAAACGCCAGCCGCTACAAGCCGAAACATGAGCAAGCTCATGTACTGCAGCTCTCCCTTGGCACCCTCTGACAGAGGCAGCCAAGGCGTCTCCCAAGTAACAGTGTGGCACTTCACCCAGGGTTGCCCCTAGTTCATTTTCAGGTGTTTTGTATACACTTAATGTATGCATATGTGCACACAACGCATAGCCATTGAGGCCTGTTTTGTGCTGCACATGCCATGCATGGACCCGCGCACATGACGAGACAAACCCGGCCGCCAGGCCGCAAATAAGGCGCAGCTGGATGCGCCCGATCCAAGGATGTCAATGACCGATCTTGCAGCAGACCAGAACGCAGGCTTTGCCTTCAATCCCGCACAGCAGCGCCCCGCAGCGGCCGGTGCCTTGCCCGCCGGCGTATGCCCCTCGCTCTACAACAAAGACCTCGCGCCCACCAAGAAAGACAGCCGCTCCTGGGGTGCCTACAGCCTGTTCACGCTCTGGGCCAATGATGTGCACAGCCTGGGCAACTACGCCTTTGCCATCGGCCTGTTTGCGCTGGGCCTGGGCGGCTGGCAGATTCTGACGGCGCTGATGATGGGCGCCGCCTTGCTGTTTGTGCTGCTGACCTTGTCGGGCTTCATGGGCCCCAAGACGGGCGTGCCTTTTCCGGTGATGAGCCGCATCAGCTTTGGCACCCGGGGCGCGCAGATCCCGGCCTTGATCCGGGGCGGTGTCGCGATTGCCTGGTTCGGCATCCAGACCTACCTGGCCTCCAAGGTGCTCGATGTGCTGTTAATCACCCTCTTCCCCAGCCTGCAGGCGCTGCTGGCGCACCAGGTGCTGGGCCTGCCGGTGCTCGGCTGGATCAGCTTCAGCCTGCTGTGGGTGGTGCAGACGATGATTGCCTGCTGGGGCATGGAGAGCATCCGCAAGTACGAGGCCTTTGCCGGCCCGGTGATTCTGGTGACCTTTATCGCGCTGGCCGGCTGGGTGCTCTACAGCTCGGGCGGCAAGATCCAGTGGACGGCGTCCAAGCCCAGCACCGGTGCGGCGATGTGGGTGCAGATCATGGGTGCCGCCTCGCTGTGGGTCGCCATCTATGGCACCTTTGTGCTCAATTTCTGTGACTTCACCCGGGGTGCCACCTCGCGCAGCGCCGTGGTCAAGGGCAACTTCTGGGGCATCCCCATCAACATGCTGATCTTCGGCCTGATCGTCGTCGTGCTGACCGGCGGCCAGCTGGCGATCGATGGCACGCTGATCCTGAGCCCGACCGACATCGTCGAGAAGATCCCCAACAAGCCCTTGCTGGTGCTCGCCAGCCTGTCGCTGCTGATCCTGACCATCGCCGTCAACCTGATGGCCAACTTTGTCGCCCCCGCGCTGGCCCTGGCCAACCTGCTGCCGCGCCAGCTCAACTTCCGCCGCGCCGCCCTCGTCAGCGCCATCCTCGGCTTTGTGATCCTGCCCTGGAACCTCTATGACTCACCGCTGGTGATCCTGTATTTCCTGGGCGGTCTGGGCTCGTTCCTGGGCCCACTGTTTGGCATCGTGATGGCCGACTACTGGCTGATCCGCAAGCAGCGCGTGCATGTGCCAGCGCTCTACAGCGATGACCGCAACGGCCCTTACCATTACGAAAACGGCGTCAACCGCCGCGCCATCCAGGCCCTGGTGCCCTCGGCCCTGATTGCGCTGCTGTTCGCCTTTTTGCCGGCGCTCGAATCGGTATCGCACTTTTCCTGGTTCATTGCGGCCGGGCTCGGCGGCCTGTTCTACTGGCTGCTGACGCCCAAGGGCCAGCACTATGAAGACCAGGACGGCGAGGCCATTGCCGTGAACCATGCCCAACATTGAGACGGAGTTTTTTGCATGCGCATTCTGATCGTGAACGTCAACACCACCGAGAGCATGACCGAGGCCATCGGCGCCCAGGCGCGCCGGGCAGCCGCACCGGGCACCGAGATCGTCGCCCTCACCCCGCGCTTTGGTGCTGAATCGGTGGAAGGCAATTTTGAGAGCTACCTCTGCGCTGTCGGCGTGATGGATGCCGTCATGCGCTATGACCAGCCCTTTGATGCCGTCATCCAGGCCGGCTACGGCGAGCATGGCCGCGAAGGCCTGCAAGAGCTGCTGGAAGTGCCCGTCGTCGACATCACCGAGGCTGCGGCATCGACGGCCATGTTCCTGGGCCACAAATACGCCGTCGTCACCACCTTGGACCGCGCTGTGCCCTTGATCGAAGACCGGCTCAAGCTGGCCGGGCTGGATGCGCGCTGCGCCTCGGTGCGCGCCAGCGGCATGGCCGTGCTGGAGCTCGAGAGCCAGCCCGAGCGCGCGGTCGATGCCATCGTGCAGCAGGCCGCCAAGGCCGTTGAAGAAGACCATGCCGAGGTCATCTGCCTGGGCTGCGGCGGCATGGCCGAGCTCGAAGACAAGGTGCGCAGCCGCACCGGCGTGCCCGTGGTCGATGGCGTGGCTGCCGCGGTGACCATTGCCGAATCGCTGGTGCGCCTGGGCCTCAAGACCTCCAAGGTGCGCACCTATGCGCCGCCGCGCGCCAAGCGCATTACCGGTTTTCCGCTGCCCGATTCGCTGGGCCGCTAAACGGCTCCGTCTCCCAGCCTCTGTTTACTCCAACCGCCCTGCTCCGCAGGGCTTTTTTCTGGCTGGGTGAGTGCCAGGCAGCGTCATTGACTGGTCTTGAAGCCTTGGGTTGCCGCCCAGGCCGCCACATCATCGCGGCGAATGGCGGCTGCCATCAGCTGCGGGAAGGCATCCGGCGTGCAGGCAAAGGAAGGCACGCCCAAGGCCGCTAGCTTGGCGGCCAGTGCGGCATCATAGGCGGGCGCGCCTTCGTCGCTCAGCGCCAGCAAGGTGATGAACTGCACGCCGGATTCCACCAGCTCGTTGGCACGGCGCAGCAGGCCGGATTCCACGCCCCCCTCGTACAGGTCCGAGATCAGCACCAGGATGGTGTTGCGCGGTTCGCTGATCAGGCTCTGGCAGTAGCCCACGGCGCCATTGATGTCGGTGCCGCCGCCCAACTGCACGCCAAACAGCACATCGACCGGGTCGTCGAGCTTGTCGGTCAGGTCCACCACCGCCGTGTCAAACACCACCAGCTTGGTGGCGACGGCAGGCAGGCTGGCCATCACCGCGCCAAAGATGCTGGAGTAGACCACCGAGTTGGCCATCGAACCACTTTGGTCGATGCACAGAATCACCTCGCGCTGCGGGCGGCGCGCCTTGCGGCCGTAGCCGATCAAGGTCTCGGGCACGATGGTTTGGTACTCGGGCTGCCAGTGGCGCAGGTTGGCGCGGATCGTTCGGTTCCAGTCGATCTCGGCATGGCGCGGGCGGCGGTTGCGCTGGCTGCGGTCCAGCGCGCCGGCCACGGCGCTGCGCATCGGCTCTTCGAGCTTTTTCATCAGCTCGTCCACCACCTTGCGCACCACCAGGCGCGCGGTGGCCTTGGTGTTTTGCGGGATGACCGAGCCCAGCGAAATCAGGTTGGCCACCAGGTGCACATCGGGCTGCACGTTCTCCAGCATCTCGGGCTGCAGCAGCAACTCGCGCAGCTGCAGGCGCTCCATCGCGTCGCGCTGCATCACCTGCACCACCTGGCTGGGAAAGTACTTGCGGATATCGCCGAGCCAGCGCGACACCGAGGGCGAAGAATTGCCCCGGCCGCCTTTGCGCGAACCGAGCTGGCTGTCGCCTTCGTAGAGCGCGGCCAGCGCCTGGTCCATCTCCTGCAGGCGTCCGCCCACGGTTCCGCAGCTGGCATCGGCCGGGCTGCCCAGCACCATGCGCCAGCGCTGCAAGCGGGTGGTGGGCTGCAGCGCTTCTGCCTCGTCGGGCGGCAGGGTTTGGCTATCGTCTTGCGCCCGGCCGGGCGCGGGATGGGTGGCATTAGTCATCGTCATCACTCCAGGGCTTGTTTGGCAGGCATCGCGGCAGGCGGAATCTGCGCCAGCAACTCGAGCGGCAGCTCCAGCCCCAGCAGGGTGTTGAGCAGCGGCAGCGCCAGCACGGCGCGCGCCTCGTCCCAGGGCGCATCCTCATCGCCCGCCGCCAAGGCGGCAGCAGGCACAGCCGCACCAGCCACCGGCGCGCGCCGGGCCTTGTCTCCCAGGCTCTGCCGCTCATGCTTGCTGAAGTTGGCAAAACTGCGCCGCACCAGCGGCAAAATCTGCGCAAACTGCACTTCACCCAACCCGGCCAGCCAGGCATCGACGGCACCCCAGATGGCCTCGTCGTGCAGCAGCACCAGCGCCTGCTGGTTCAAAAAGCCATCCAGCCAGGCGGCGACATCCAGCGGCGCCGCGCCCAGCGAGAGGTTGCGGTTGAACTGCAGCACCACCTCGGCGCTGTCCAGCAAATGCTCGTCCAGCAATAGCCGGCAGCCCATGCCGCGCAGCAAGGCCGCAGCCGCATCGCCCATCGCCAGGCTGCGCAGCGCAGCGCGCCAGGCGTCGACTGCGGCCTGGGCTTGCGCATCATTGCCACGCAGGCGCAGCGCCTCGTGCGCGGCCAGCACCTTGCCCTTCATCGCAGCAGCGGCCTCTTCGTCCATCGCCATGCAGGCCACTGGCAGGCCAATGGCGGCGCGCAGCACCAGCGAATCGATGACCGTTGCCAGCAAGGCCGTATCGGTCTGGCGCACGCTGCCATAGCGGTACACATTGGCCAGTGGCGGCAGCGCCTGCAGCAGCTGGGCCACATCACCGGTGGTGGCCGCGCGCTCGGCCAGGGTGGCAATCAGCGATTCGACCAGCTGCGGCAAGTTCGCCAGCAACGCGTCGTCAATCGCCTGCGCAATCTCGGGCAAGGGCGTATCGGGCGAGAGGCTCGCGCGCAGGCGCGCAGTGGCGGCCTGCGCCACGGTGGCGCCATGCACGCTGGCCTCGATGATGCGCACGGCCAGCTCGGGCTCCCACTGCATCTGCCAGCTCTCGCGGAAGGTGCCACGGTTGCGCTGTGCATCGGCCGCGCGCGTGCCCCAGCCAATGCCCAACAAGCGCAGGCGGTGCAGAAAATGGCTGCGCGCCAGGTCGGTCTCCTTGCGCAGATCCAAGGCCAGCAGCTTGCTGGCCGCCTCGGGCTTCATGCGCAGCGATTTCTGCTGCTGCTCGATATCGCGTTGCAAGGGCACCTGCGGCACATCGGCGGGCACCGTGCCCAGCACATGGCCGACGGTGAGCTCGTCATCGATCAGGTTCAGCGGCGCGGTCTCGCCCATGCAGACCACCGTGACGATGGCCTCGTTGATCTCCTGCAGCCCGGGTATCGGCTGGCCACGCATGGCAGCCAGGCCTTCGGCCAAACGGGTGGCCTCGATGATGTGGGCGCTGGAGCAGTCTAGGTCCTTGTCGCGCAGCAGGCGTGCCACGCGGGTCAGCCAGCCGGCGGTGCGCAAGGTGGCGGCATCACGCGCGCTGCGGGCAGGTACGGCCAGGCCTTCTGCCGCTTGCTGTGCCAGGGCCGCATCGGCCCGGTAGCACTGCCAGAGATGCGCGTACCAACCCGGCGAGGTGACGCCTGCGCCATAGCCGCTGCGGCTGGCCAGGTTGCGGTAGGTCCAGGGCGCCCAGGTTGCCAGCACCTTGGCCTTGGGCAGGCCCTTGAGCACGGCGCTGTCGGCCTTGGCGGTGGTGCTTTGCTGCAGTGCGGGCACATGCCAGGCGCCGCAGACCACCGCAATGCGCTGGTAGCCGGCCTTGACTGCTTCACGGATGCACTGGCGCATATGCGCCTCCCGCTGGGCCTCGCGCAGCACATAGTGCGGGCCGCGCCAGGCCTCACCCTCGTCGCCCAGTTCGCTGCGCACCGCCGTCATGGCCTCGTTGATACTGCTAAACAGCGCTTCGCTGTTGCCGCGTTCTTCCACCAGGCGGTTCCACCAGCTCTCGCCATCCTCAAAGCCGGCCGCATGGGCGAGCCAGTCGAGCGGGTCGCGCATCGGCGGCTGCTTGCTCTCGATCGGTTCGCCGACGTCGCTGTCCATATCTGCCACCGGGGCTGTGTCAGCGCTGGCCTCAGCGGCATCGCCTGGCGCCTCTTCCGCTGCCTCCAGCGCATCGTCCTCGCCTTCTTCTCCATCCACATCCTGCGCAGGCTCCGGCTTTTTCAACGCCTGGCGCCGCGCCCAGTCCTGGGCCATCGCATGGGTTTGGGGCAGATCGATAAAGCGCGTGGCCACCCCCTGCTCGCTCGCCCATTGCAGCGCCTGCCATTCGGGCGAGAACTCGGCAAAGGGGTAGAACGCGGCCTGGCTGGGCTCGTCTTGCATGTACACCAGCATGGCGACAGGCGGGCGCAGCTCGGCACTGCGCAGCATCGGCAGCAGCGCCTCGCCCTCGGGCGGGCCTTCCACCAGCAGGCAGTCGGGCTGCAGTTGCGCCAGCGCTTGCACCAGGCTGCGCGCACAGCCCGGGCCGTGGTGGCGAATGCCAAAGAAATGGACGTTGTCAGCAGAAGTGGCCATGGGCTCGGTCAGCGTTGTCGGGGGCAGAAGAAGAACGGTGTCAGCGGCTTAGATTTGCTCGCGGCAGGCGCGGTACAGGTCTTTCCACTCCGCGCGCTCCTTCACCACCGTCTCCAGGTATTCCTTCCAGACCACGCTGTCCTGCACCGGGTCCTTGATGACGGCGCCCAAGAGGCCCGAGGCGACATCGTGCGCACGCAGCACGCCATCGCCAAAATGGCCGGCCAGCGCCATGCCGCTGTTGATCACCGAGATCGCCTCCGCGGTCGACAAGGTGGAGCTGGGCGACTTGATGCGCACGGTCTTGCCGTCTTCGGTCTGGCCATTGCGCAGCTCGCGGAAGATCTGCACCACGCGGCGCACTTCTTCGAGCGCCGGGGCCTCGGCAGGCAGCTGCAGCGCGCGGCTTTGCTCGCCCACGCGCTTGGTGACGATCTTCACTTCCTCATCCTGCGAGGCAGGCACGGGCAGCACGACGGTGTTGAAGCGGCGCTTCAAGGCGCTGGAGAGCTCGTTGACGCCCTTGTCGCGGTTGTTGGCCGTGGCGATCACCGAGAAGCCGGCAACGGCCTGGAACTCGGTCGAGAGCTCGGGCACCGGCAAGGTCTTTTCGGACAGTACGGTGATCAAGGTGTCCTGCACATCGGCGGGGATGCGGGTCAGCTCTTCGATGCGGGCGATCTTGCCGAGCTTCATCGCATGCACCAGCGGGCTGGGGACCAGCGCCTTTTCCGAGGGGCCATGGGCGAGCAGCTGGGCATAGTTCCAGCCGTAGCGCAGCTGCTCTTCGCTGGTGCCGGCCGTGCCCTGGATCAGCATGGTCGAGTCGCCACTCACTGCCGCTGCCAGGTGCTCGGACACCCAGGACTTGGCCGTGCCGGGCACACCGTACAGCAGCAGTGCGCGGTCGGTGGCCAGGGTCGATACCGCGATCTCCATCAGGCGTGGGCTGCCGATGTACTTGGCGCTCACTTCAAAACCATTGCTCAGCGTGCCGCCCATCAGGTACTGCAGCACGGCCCAGGGCGAGAGCTTCCAGTTGGGTGGGCGCGGGCGGTCATCGGCCTTTTGCAGGGCATCTAGTTCTTCGGCAAATTGCTGCTCGGCGTGCTGGCGTAGTACTTGGCTCATGGTGTGCTTCCGGTAGAGATCAAAAGGTTCGGGGTGGGCGCCATCAGGCGGGCTGGGCCGCTTGCAGCGCCAGGCGCAGATCGACAATGCGGTTGAGTTGGGCGAGCACCTGCTCGTCATCCCAGGGGCGCAGGCGCGAGCGCTCCAGGCGCGCTTGCTGCTCCTGCTTGAGCTTGGCGATGTCGGCCTCGGTACTGCCTTCGGGCACCACCAACGCAGCGGCGTCGTCGGTAGCCGTGGGCTCGGCAGGCGCTGGCGCCCGTGGCGCGCGCCACAGCCGCGCAAAGCGCTCCAGGTCAGCCACCTGCAGGCGGCGTGCGCAGGCCAGAACGGCATGGTCGGCCTGCCAGCTGTGCCAGTTGCCTGCAGGCTGGCGCGCCTGCAAGGTGCTGAGCAAGGCCTCGAGCAACCAGCGCGACATGGCAGGCGAGAGCAGCTCTGCGCGCCCCATGCCTTCGTCGATGCGGTGGATGGCCTCGATAAAGGCGCTCTTGCCCAGCTTGGCCTGCAACTGCACCAGCCACTGGGTTTCGCGCTCTGCGGCGCTGAGCTCGGCCATCAGCAGCGGCAGCACATCGCTGCTGCGCGAATCGCTCTCCATGCTCTGGATCAGCGGCAGCCAGCGCACATCGCGCTGCGCACGCAAAGCCGCAATCCAGCCCTGGCGCAGCGCGCCCTTCCAGTCGCTGCGCCGGCTCCATTCCCAGAGCTGCTCGGGCGTCTTGCCCAGATGGTGCTGCCAGAAATCGAGGGGCGTGAGCTCCACCAGCTGCTGCAGCCACCAGGCGCGATGGCCCTTGATATAGGCAGGCGGCTGCAAGGTGACGCCGTCGCGCTCCCAGTCCTTGTGGCCTTCTTGGGGCGGCTCAATCTGCCACTCGCCCTGGGCATCCTGGCTCAGCATGGCCTGGAGCGCTGCGCCCATGCGCTGGCTGTGCGGGCTGTGCGGCAGGCGTGCGAGCAGGCTGGCGGCTGATTCGCGCACCTCCTTGCTTCGGTCGCCCAGCAGCTTTTCCAGCAAGGCCTCGTCGTGGGCCGACAGGCCGCGCGCCAGGCTCTGCACCATCGGTGCACGCTCGCGGGCGCTCAGCTCCTTGAGGCTGGCCTCCAGCCGCGCGCGGGCGCCTGCCGGATCGGTGGCGCGCTGCTGCTGCAGCAAGGCCACACGCTGCTCGAGCGAGCCTTCCTGCCAGATCTGCTCGGCATCGGCCGTCTCCTGCACGCCATGCGCATAGGCCCACTGCGGGTTCTGGGCGGCCAGCCAGCGGCCGCGCTCGCCCAGCACCGGCGTGAGCCACTGGCGCAGCTCCACCGATTGGCGGCCCTGGTGCAGCGCATCCACCAGCAGCGCATAGGGCAGGCGCTGGCCGGCTTCATCGAGGCTGGCCAAGGCCAGCGCCAGCAGCTCGGGCGCATTGCCCTGCAGCACCTCGCCGAGCAGCCGCAACAGTGGCTCGCCCTGCGGCGCCGGGCGCGATTCTTGGGCCGGTGGCGGCAAGGCTGCGGCGCCGGCCGCCGCAGCCAGCTGCGGCTGCGATGCACCGGGCTGCCAGCCCACGCGCTCCAGCACGGCAGCAACGGCGGTGGCGCGCAGCACTTGCTCGGCCTGGCTGCCTGCCGGCTGCATCAAGGCCGCCTGCAGGGCCTGCTGGCTGGCCGGCGCCGTGCGGTCGATGCCCTGGGTAAAGAGGGCTGGCAGCGCCAGCCGCTCGGCGCCCCCCAGCGCCGATTGCTGCAACGCAGCCCAAAGATTTGCATGGCTCACAGCACGTCACCCCGGTTCTGCCAGATGTTGGTCCATGGCGCCTGGCCATCGCCGGCCTGCCAGGCACTGAGCAGGCGCCAGCGCCCTTGCTGCTGGCCGCCCTCCCATTCGCCAAACAGCGCCATCGGCGCGCCGCCACCGAGCGCCTGCAGTTGCCAGGCCTGGTCATCGGCTACGGCCAGCGGCACCAGCGCGGCGGCCTCGGCCCCTTGCGGCCAGACGGCATACCACTGGCCCGCGCTGACCTGCAAACGCGCCTGGCCGCACCACAGCGGCTGCACCGGTTGCAGAGGGTTGGCGGCAATGCGCTGGCTCAACTGCGCCAAGGCATCGCGCCATGCGGCCTCGTCCAAGGGGGCGCCGACGCCGGGCGCCAGCAGTTCGATATCGGAACCTGCGATGGCGCGCAGCGGCGCCTGGCCGGGGTAGAAATGCAGGCTGCCCCGGTAGCTTTGCGCCAGCAACCACGCGGTCTCAAAACCCCGGCCGCCTTGCGCATAATCGAGCAGCCAGGCAATGCGCCCGCTGTGCTGGCCTTGCAGCCATACGCGGCGCTCCAGCAAGCGGCCTTCGCGCTCAATCTGGCGCAGGCCCACCACCCGCCAGTCATCGGCCAGCGCCTGGCCCCGCGCCTGCACCTCGGCCTTGTCCAGGGGCCAGCCCAGCGCGGCCATGACATCGGCCCGGGTCTCGGCGCCGAGGGCATCGCGGCGTGCCACCGCGTCGGCCAGCAACTGCCAGTGGCCCAGCTGCACCAGCAGGTCACGCGACCATTGCGGGTGGCTGTCCACCAGCTCCCAGGCCTCCTTGATGCGGGCGGCCATGCCGCTGGCCTGCGCATCGACCATGCGCGCGGCCATGGTGTTCCAGTGCTGGCGCGCCTGCTGGTCGCCCGAGAGGTTGGCCAGGCCGTTGCGCAGCATGTCCTGCATCCACAGTTGCAGCTCATGCATGCCGGCAGCCACCTTGTCCCAGTGCTTGTCATCGCGCTTGGCCTGCTGCTTGGCCAGCGTCTCGGGATCGGGCGGGGGGGCTGCGGCAATGGCAGCGGCCTTGGCTTCTTTTTTCTCGGCTTTTTCAGCGCGGCTGTCCAGCCAGGCGCTGACCCAGGCGGGCGGCTCGGCGTTGTCGGCCACCTGGCCGGCAGCGCGCAGCAGCATCAGCGCCAGGCCATGTTTGCAGGGGAATTTGCGGCTCGGGCAAGAGCACTTGAAGGAGGGCCCGCTCAGATCGACCTGGGTCTGGTAGGGCTTGGAGCCGCTGCCCTGGCATTCGCCCCAGGCTGCCGTTTCGTTGCAGCCCAGAGTCGGCCATTTGCTGGGGTTCTTCAACCCTTGTGCCGCCTTGGTGGAAGAGGCATCCGGTGACAGCGCCACCACCTCGGCTTCGGTTGCTAAGACACGTGACAAACCGCCTCCCCTTCCGTTCAATCTGTTAGTAATCCGCTTTATAGATTTATTGCTAGCGGCATCGCACGATTGTAGGCAGGGTGCAAGACGAAATGATGCAAGACGGGCCTCCGACCCGCCTGGCGTCTCACTTTTTTACAGATTTGCGGCGTTCCCAGGCCACCATCGTGAGGATGACGATGGCGGCGCTGAGCGAGATATGGCCGCACCAGGTGACCAGGCCCAGCGACCAGCCCTTGAGCGCCACGGCAATCGCCAGCGAGGCCAGCAACGCCAGCCAGCCGGCCAGGCGCAGGCCCCGGGTTTGGCCGGCTGGTAGTTCACGGCCAAACAGGTCGAGCTGGTGGCGGTCCATGGCCAGCGCCAGCAGTGCAAATGCCGGCAGCGACACCAATTGGATAGCGAGGTGGTTCATGGCCGGGCCTCCTGCAGATCAGTGGCGATGGCAGCGGTGGCTGCCACAGCGTTGGTGACGGCCACGGCGCCGGTATCGGCAGCACGTGCGGCAGGCGCTTGCCGTGGCGCCGCCTGGCGCTGCGGCTTGAGCTTGGGTTGGTGGCGCCAGGTGCGCACCGCCAGCCAGGCATGCAGCGCGGCCAGCGCCAGCAAGGTCAGCTCCAGCCCGCTGAACACCCAGTCACCCTCGATCAGGCTGCGCCACAGCGGGCGGTCGGTGGTCAGCACATTGAGGACCGGCAGCAAGGCCAGTGCCGCGCAACCGGCCCAGAGCAGCTCCACCCAGGCGCGCTTGGCAGGCCGCAGCATGGCCCAGACTAGGCTGGCCCCCCAGAGGATGAAGAACCAGTGGATCTCCCAGTCGCTGCGTTTTTCCATGCCCAGCGGCAGCAGGCGGTTGGCCCAAAGCATGGCGGCCATGCCGATGCTCAGGCCCGCAATCGCGGCAATGTTCAGCCGCTCCACCAGCCAGAAGCCAAAGTATGGCTTGTCCGGATGGGGCAGCTTGGTGCGGCGCTTGACGGTCCACATCACCAGACCGGTGCCGACCATGGCCGTGCCCGCCAGGCTGGTGAGGAAGTAGAGCCAGCGCACGGTGCTGTCGCCAAAGCGGCCCAGGTGCAGGGCGTACAGCACGCCCCGCGTTTCAGCCGCTGCGCCGACCTGGTCCTTGACCTCGAGCAGCTTGCCCGTGCTGCCCTCGAACAGCATGTATTTGGGGCTGATCGACACGCGCTCGAAATCGCCATAGGTGACGATCACGCGCGCCGAGGCATCGCCGGCGTTGTTGACGGTGACGCGGCCAATGCGGTCTTCGCCCCAGCGCTGCTGGGCCTGGCGCACCATATCGCCCAGGGGCGCCAGCGGCGCGGCCTCCCCACTGGGTTTGCCAGCGGGAATAAAGGCGCTCAGCTCGCTTTGCATGGCCTGGCGCTCGGCCTGGGTCTTGAACGCAGCGCTGCTGGCCCAGGGCATGGTCATGGCCATCAAGGTGACCAGACCGGTATAGGTAATCATCGCGTGGAAAGGCAGCCCGAAGACCGACAGCGCATTGTGCGCATCGAGCCAGGAGCGCTGGCCCTTGCCCCAGCGGAAGGTGAAGAAGTCGACAAAGATCTTCTTGTGCGTGATCACGCCGCTGACAATGGCCACCAGCATGAACATGGCGCAAAAACTCGCCAGCCAGCGGGCCCAGAGCACGGGCATGTAATGGAACTGGAAGTGGAAACGGTAGAAGAACTCACCGCCCACGGTCTCGCGGCCGGCCACCTTCTGGCCGGTCTGCGGATCGAACACCGCGCTGCCAAAGCCGCGCTCGCCCTTCTCGGGCTTGGCAATGCGCCAGAACGCGCTCACGACATTGTTGCGCGCATCGGGCATGCCCAGGCTCCACTGGTTGCTGCCAGGGGCCACTTGCTCCAGCACCTGCGCCACGCGCGGTGCCACCTCGGAGGCATCGGGCACCACGGCCTGGTGGGCCAGCTCGGGCCGCATCCACTGCGAAATCTCTTCCTTGAAGTAGCTCACCGTGCCGGTGAGAAACATCGCATACAGAATCCAGCCCACCAGCAGCCCGGCCCAGATATGCAGGTCGGACATGGTCTGGCGAATGCCGCGTACCGCTGGCTTGCTCGGTTTGCTATCTTTTTTATCAATGGCAGTCATGCCGGAGTCACTCCATTCCATACCGGCCAGGCGGCCAGCAGCAGCGGTATTGCGGCCAGCAGCAGCCCCACCCAGGCACGGGTGGCCGAACGCACGGCAAACACCCAGATCACCGCGCCGGTGTAGACCAGAAAGCTGGCCATGGTGCCGGCCAGCACGGCCTGGGGTTTGGCCATGGGCAAGGCCAGCACGGCCACGCTGGCCACGGCCGCCAACGCATAGCCGCCGCCAATGGCGGCGACGATGCGCGACAGCAGCGGGCCGACCCGGCAGGCCTTGGCCAGCGCGGCGCGCAAGGCGCCGCTCAGCACTTGGCTGGTCATTTATTTGGCCGGGTTGGGCGTTGCCACAGGGCCAGCCGCCACAGGGGCCACGCCCTCAGGCTTCACATAGGTGACCGAGGTCACATAGCTCACGCCGTCGTACTTCTCGCCAGCGCGTTCGCCGGGCGTGCGGTCGTTGTGCTTGATCTCGGCCACATACTGGCCTTGCCATGGCAGGTCGAAATGCACCAGGCCTTGGGCATCGGTGTGGCCCTCTTTCATCCAGCCCGATTGGGTGACCAGCGCGACCTGGGTCTTGGCCAGCGGCTGGCCCTTGAACGTGGCCTTGAACTCACCGTCCTTGCCGGTCGGGGTCAGGTCCAGTGCCAGCTTGGGCTTTTGCGCAGCAAAGCCGGTGACCAGGCGTGCAGCGGGGTGGTACCAGTTGGTGACATCCTTGCCATCACGCTTGAACTTGGACAGCGGGTAGTTCGCGTCCTCGGCCACGATGGACTCGCCCGCCTGAACGCTGAAAGGCAGTGCAAAGCCATTGGCGGTCTTGTTGCCGGCAGCGGCCTTTTCCTCGCCCTTGGCGTTGATCAGCACGCCCTGGGGCTTGCCAAAGTGGTCCAGCAGGCCGGGGGATGCTTCGCGCAGGTTGTCGCCAAACTCGCCAAAGCGCAGCACCACGGCATGGTCTGCACCGGCGGGCTCGAGCCAGACCTGGTGGGCTTGGGCGGACATGGCCAGCACGGCCAGGCTCAGGGCAGACAGGGATTTCTTCAACATATGCTCTCTCTCCTATTTTGATAAACATGCTGCAGGCGCCTTGTGCGCTCCCGCAGCCCACTCCCCAGAACCGGTGGGCGGTCTCTACGCAGCTGCGCGGAGACCACCCGCAGGTTCTCAAAAATCAACCGTTGCCGACAGCACCACGGTACGCGGTGCGCTCAAGGTCAGGTAGTTGTTGCCGCTGATCAACCAGACGTTCTTGCCCGTCAGGTTTTCGACATTGGCACGCAGCACCACCGCCTTGCCGCTGACCTGGGTGCGGTAGCGCGCGCCCACGTCAAAGCGGGTCCAGCCCGAGAGCTTGAGGGTGTTGGCATTGCTGGCCCAGGCCGAGCCGGTGTGGATCATGCGGCCGTTGACCGACAGGCCCTGCACGCCGGGCACATCCCAGTCGGCGCCCAGGTTGGCATTGATCTTGGGCACGCCATAGGCATCGTTACCCTGGTACTGCGCCGCCTTGGTGACCTTGGCGCGGTTGAAGGTGAGGCCACCCATCAAGCGCAGACCACGCTGCAGCTCGCCATAGGCGGCCAGCTCCAGGCCCCGGTTGCGCTGCTCACCATCAAAGCTGTAGATGTTGGTGGTCGGGTCGGTCATGCTGTTGGGGCGGCTGATCTGGAACAGACTGGCCGTCGTCATGAAGCTGCCCCAATCCACCTTCACCCCCGCTTCGTACTGCTTGGACTTGAACGGCGGAAACACCTCGCCGGCATTGACCGCCGTGTTGGGCGCCGTGGCACCGCGCGAGAGGCCGGCCGTGTAGTTGCCGTAGAGCGAGACCTGGTCATTGGCCTTGACCACCAGGCCGACCAGCGGCGTGGTTGCGCTCTTGGCGTAGCTGCTGGTCTGCGCGCCGGTGGCAGTGCTGAAGTTGCGCAGGTCCACGGTCTGGCGGCGCAGGCCCAGCGTTAGCAGCAGGCGGTCATCGGCCAGGGCCAAGGTGTCCGTCACCGCAATGCCGTAGTTGTGCGCCTTGGAGGCCTTGTTGGGCTCGGTGCGCGCGCCTTCGACCGGCGGCAGCGGCGCGGGGTTGTAGATGTTCGATGGCGACGTGGTCAGGCCGGCCACATAGGCGTTGCCGGATTCCTGGCGCAGGTCGGAGGCGCTGACCACCAGCGAGTGCTTGATACCGGCGGTGGCGAACTTGGCACGCAGGCCCAGATCGGCGCTGCTGGTCTCGCTGTAGGAGTCATAGAAGCTGCTGCGCACCGTGAAGTCGCCAGCCGCATTCATCGACGTGGTCGTGGTCGGGAAAATCTGCTGGGCCTTGCCCTTGCGGTAGCCGATGCCGGCAAAGGCCGTGACCTGGTCGTTCAGATCGACTTCCAGGCGCGAGGCGATGACCTTGTCGTCCAGCGACAGATCGGTATCGGGGAACCAGTTGCTGCGCGAGTTGGGCGGCTTGGGCAAGGACGTGAGCGCCGGGTTGAAGCCGATCTGCGGGCGGAAATCTTCCATCTCTTCGCGCTGCGCATAGGCGTCGAGCGACCAGCGCAGATTGCTGCCCCGGTAGTCAACAGCGATTGCGCCAACGCCCAGCTTCTGGTCGCCACCACGGATGCTGGCCTCGCCGCCGCGCGCTGCGCCATTGACGCGCACGCCCCACTCCTTGTTCTCGCCAAAGCGGCGCGAGATATCGACGCTGGTGCCAAACTGCGCGCGGCCCAGGTACTGCAGGCCCACGCGGTTGAGCGGATCATCGCCCGCACGCTTGGTCTGCACATTGATGGCGCCGCCAATGCTGCCGCCCGGCGGCATGCCGCCCACCATCGCGCCCGGGCCCTTGAGCAGCTCGGCACGCTCCAGAATCTCGGCCGGCACGCGGCTCGCCGAGGTCAGGCCATAGAGGCCGTTGAGGCCCACATCGCCACCGCTGATGCCAAAGCCGCGCACCTGGATGTCTTCGCTAAAGCCCTGCGAGGCGGTGGTCAGGCGCACCGAGGCGTCGTTGGCCAGCACTTCACCCAAGGTGCGTGCCTGCTGGTCGGCCACCGCTTCTGCGGTGTAGGCCACGGTGGAGAAAGGTGTGTCCATCACATCCTGGTCGCCCAGCATGCCAATGCGGCTGCCGCGTGCCTGCTTGCCACCGGCATAGGCCTCAGGGCGGTCGCCGGCGCGGGTGGCGGGGGCCGTCACCACCACCGGGTTCAAAGCCACTTCGCCTGCGGTCTGGCCGTTGTCGATGACCAGGGTTGTGCCTTCGATGCGGGCCACCAGGTTGGTGTTGCGCAGCAGCTGGCGCACGGCATCCTGGGCGCTCATGCTGCCCTTGACCGCGGCGCCCGGGCGCCCTTGCACCAGCGCCGGTGGCGCCATCAGTTGCAGGCCGGCCTGGCGGGCCAGTTGGGCCAGCGCGCTGTCAAGCGGCTGGGCGGAAATATCAAAATCAGCGGCCGAGGCCGTGCCAGCCAAGGCGGCAATGGCCAGGGCAATCAGGTGGCGTTTGCAGGGGTGCGACATAGCGTAGGGTACTTTCCTCATGTGGTTCACAAGAGGTAATACGAACGAGACGCAGTTTTCCCTCAACGCCAGCGCAAGTATTTTTAAATGGCCGGTCAGCGGCCCATAGTGCATGCGCGCCATCGCTCAACTCTGCGCCTTGCGCCGTGCAATCGTGATGCGGCGCGCAGCGCCCTGGCCTTCTTCGCGCACCACCACCGGCACACTGCGCGGCAGCAGCTGCAGCCAGGCCCGGGCATCGGCAATGCGCACCCGGCCAAAAATCGTCAAATGCTCGGCATCGGGTGCCACCTGCAGGGGCACGGGGCAGTAACGGGCCAGGCGCTGCACCGCCAGGCCCAGCGGCTCGTGGCGGAAGTCCAGCCAGCCATTGCGCCAGGCCGCCACCTCTTCCGCGCTGCTGTCGCGCCGGGGCGACTGGCCTGGCTGCCAGTCCAGGCTCTGGCTGCCGGTCAGCTCCCAGCCATCGCCGGCATCGGCCAGATCGCCATCGCTGCCGCGCTCTTGCACGCGCACCCGGCCCTCTTCCACGGCCACACGCAGCCCGCCCTGGTTATCGAGTGCCACTTCAAACCGGGTGCCCAGCACGGTGATGCGGGCCGGGCCGGCATCGACGATAAAAGGCGCATCGGCATTGCGCGCCACCTTGAAGAAGGCTGCGCCATGGTGCATCTGCACATAGCGGCGGCTGCCGTAGTAGCGCACATCCAGGCGAGTCTGCGCATCCAGCGCAATGCTGCTGCCATCGGGCAAGGCCTGGTTGAGCTGGCGGCCGGTAGCGGTGCCCAGCTGGATTTGCCAGGTCACCACCTGGCTTTGGTACAGGCGCCAGGCCAGGCTGCCGCTAGCGCCCAGCCCTGCCACACCGAGCAAGGCCGACAGTGCGCGGCGCCGTCCCTTGCGCGGCAGCGCCTGCACGACGCCATCGCCACGCCATTCGTGCAGGGCCGCCTCGATCGCATCCATGGCGCGCATGATCTCGCGCTCCACCGTCTTGACGGAGACGCCGTGCGCAGCGGCAATCGCCGCCTGCGATTCGCCATCGAGCCGGTCGGCCAGGAACATGCGGCGGCAGCGTTCTGGCAGGGCGGCAATCGCGGCATCGACCGCTACCAACGCCTCACGCCGCAGGCTGGCCTCGGCCACATCCTGGCCCAGCGCCTGCACACCGGCGCTGCTGTCATGGAAGCTGCTGTCAAAGCGCTCGGAGCTGCGCGCAGCCCGGCGCAGGTGGTCGATCACCAGATGCTCGGCCACCGTGTACAGATAGGCGCGTGGCGCTGGGTGCTGGCTCTGCGCCATCGGCCCCGCTTCCACCACGCGCAGCCAGGCGTCATGCACGATGTCCTGCGCCGATTGGCGGCTGCCGGTACGGCGTGCCACAAAGGCGATCAGCTCGCGATAGCTATCGCGAAAGGCTTCCAACGGGAGGGCGGACATGGCGGGGACGAGCGGGCGCTAAAAATGACAAGGCGCGCTAGTATATTACGAATGAGAATAGATCTCATTTGTTATATAAATTCTCTTTGAAAACAGGGTGTTAAATCGCCCGCCCGTGGAGGCGGTTACTGCTGCCAGCGCAACCATTTTCCCGCTATGGATGACGCCATAAAAACGCCCTGTAGTGTCAGCTACAGGGCATTGGGCGGGCAAAAACTGCTTACAGATCGCGCTTGATCAAAGCCCCGCTGAACAAGACCGGCCCGGTCGGGCCCGTCTCGCTGGGCACGCCGCCCTTGGGCTCGAGACTGACCGCCAACGCAGGGACGGCCTGCACCTGGGCCAGCTGGGCCTGCAGTTGCGCCAGGCGCCCCTCGCCCATGACGCCCAGCGACTGCGGCGCGCCCTGCGCGGGCAAGGCCCAGAGCTGCAGCGACCGGTCGGCGGCCTCCTGGTAGCCGCCCACGCGCTGCAGTACCAGCTGGCCCTGGCGGGCATCAAAGGTCACCAGCATGGAGGCCTGCGCCTTGCCATCGGCCAGCACGGCGACATACTGCAGCTGGGGGCTGGCCTGCAAGGCAGTCTGGGTCTTTTGCAGCTCCGTCTGCAAGGCAGCGAGCTGCTGGCCTGCGCTGCGTTGCAGATTTTGCTGCGCATAGAGGCCAATGCCGATGGCGGCGACAGTAGCCACGGCACCGGTCAGCGCCAGCGAGCGCCACCAGGCCAGCGCCTTGGGGCTGCGGGCGTTGGCAGCAGCGCGCTGCTGCTCCATCGCCAGGCCCGCCTGGTCGGCATCGACCAGGTTCTGGATGCGGGTCCAGACGGCGGCATCGGGTTGCACGGGCGATTGCAGCTCGGACAGCGCCGACCAGCGGCCCTGCCACAGCAGTGCGGCCGAGCGCACCTGCGGGTGGGCGCGGGCCAGCTGCTCAAAGCGGCGGCGGGCACCGGCGCGCAAGGTGCCCAGCGCGTAGGCGGCGGCCAGGCGGTCGAGCAGTTCGGGGTGTTGTACCAGATTCATCAGAGCACTCCTTTGCGCCTACACGTGGCGGGCCATGCACTTGCGCAGCTGCTCCAGACTGCGGCGCATCCAGGTTTTAACGGTGCCCAGCGGCAGCTGGAAGTGGCTGGCCAGCTCGCTGTGGCTCAAATCTCGCAAATAGGCCAGGCTCACGACCTGGCGCTGGGCCTGCTGCAGCCGCTCCATGCACTGCTGCAACACGGTCGCCTGCTCACTGGCCTCCACCGATTGCATGGGGCCTTGTGCCTCGTCGCCCTGCGGCAGGTCATCCATGTCATCGACCACCGCATGCTGGTCCAGCCGCTCGGCCTTGCGCCGGCGCAGAAAATCCAGCGCCCTGCTGCGCACCAGCATGCCCATCCAGGCCAGCGGCGGGCTGAGCGAATCGCGGTAACTGCCCGCGTTACGCCAGATGGCGACAAAGCTGTCCTGCAGCACGTCCTCGGCCCAGGCCTTGTTGCCCAGAATGCGCAGCGCCAGGCCATACAGCCGGGACGCCGTCTCGTCGTACAAAAGCCGGAGCGCCTTGTCCTCGCGGGCGGCTATGCGGTCTAACAAAAGCATCAGTTCAGTGTCAGTGGTCGGTGTGCGCATGCAAGCATTGTGGGGCGAAGGCCCGCTGACGGGTGTATCCGTTGTATTGCTGCCAAGCAGCAAGCGCCCGGGGGAAAGCCGCCTTGGCCGGGCCAGGTCAGCCAGGGCCCACGCCCCCCAAACTTTCATGCATCTGGCCGCTATACGCAGCAAGCCGCCGATTGGATGCAAAACGATGCAGAAGCGATGCAAAAAAATAATCGCTGGCGCTGAATCCAAACCGCCTCGTTGTGCGTAGTGCTAAGGGTAGACCTTGCACAGACAGGGTCGGACAACCGGAACACCCTATGACAACCGCCGCCACCACCGCCACCATCGCCTACCAGCCATTGGGCCCATGCGCCAGCGCCAGGAGGCTGCCATGCCACTGAACACCCCCATTGCGCGCTGGTACGGCTTGCGTGTCTGGCTGGTCGGCGCCAGCGCGGGCATCGGTCTGGCGCTGGCCGAGCAGCTGCATGCCGCAGGCGCGCGCGTGATCGTGTCGGCGCGCCGGCAGGAAGCGCTGGACAGCTTCGCCGAACAACACCCCGGCTGCCTGCCGCTGCCGCTGGATGTCACCGACCGCGACGCGGTCGTCAGCGCCGTGCACCAGCTGCTGGAGGACGGGCCGCTGGACCTGGTCTGCTACTGCGCGGGCGAGCGGCAGACCATGCGCGCCGATGACCTGGACCTCAATAGCTTGCTGCAGCACCGCGAGGTCAATCTGACCGGCGCCTTGCATGTGATCGCGGCCGTCACGCCCCACCTGCTCGCAGCGGCGCGCGCCGGGCGCCAACCGCATCTGAGCCTGGTGGCCAGCGTGGCTGGCCTGCGTGGCCTGCCGGGCAACCTGGCCTATGGGCCCAGCCAGGCGGCACTCATCAACCTGGCTGAGACCTTGCAACTGGAGTTGGTACCCCAGGGCGTGGGCGTCAGCCTGGCCGTGGTCAAGCCCGGCCTGAGCGAGGCCTTTTTCACCGAGCCTCACCCCGCCAGCCTGCCGGTCTGGCCGCAGCCAGAGCAGGCGGCCAGCGCGATGCTCAAGGGCTGGGCCCGGGGCCACTTTCTGCTGGGTGTGCCCTGGCGCTCCCGGCTGAGCTGGCGCCCGGGCTACAAATCGACGGCATCCGGCCTGGTGGCCTGGGTGCGCCGCTTGCAAGGGAACTAAAGCATGCTGACCCTTCACCACCTGGAAACCTCGCGCTCGCAGCGCGTGCTGTGGCTGCTCGAAGAGCTGAACCTGCCCTATGCGCTGGAGACCTACCCGCGCGATGCCAAGACGCGCCTGGCGCCGCCAGCGCTCAAGCGCATTCACCCGCTGGGCCTCTCACCCATCCTCTGCGACCGGGGCCTGGTGATTGCCGAGTCTGGCGCCATCATCGAGTACCTGGCCGAGCGCTATGGCGCCTGGGCGCCGCCCGACATGGCCCACCTCGATCCGCCGCGCAGCAGCCCCGAGCATCTGCAGTGCCGCTACTGGATGCATTTTGCCGAAGGCTCGCTGATGAACTGGCTGCTGCTGCAGCTGGTGTTTGACAGCATCGCGGCCAAGCCCTTGCCGCTGCTGCTGCGCCCCGTCGTGCGCCCGGTGCTGCGCGGCCTGCGCCAGCAGGTGCACAAACAGCTGATCGCCCCGCACATGGAGGCGGCGATGGCCTATATGAACCACCACCTCGCCCACCAGCCCTGGTTTGCCGGCGAGCACCTGACGATGGCCGATTTTCAGATGGGCTTTGCGGTGGAGGCCGCGCTGGCGCGCTGCGCCAACCCCGCCGACTGGCCACACCTGCATGCCTACCGCCAGCGCATGCAGGCGCGCGAAGCTTACCAGCGGGCGATTGCCAAGGGCGGGCCGGTGGTGATGAAGCTCTGAGCCACTGAACCCCGGCGCATGAAAAAAGGCCCTGCAGTGCAGGGCCTTGGGTCATGGGGCGTTGCGCAGATCAGCCCAGCCAGTGGCGGGCATTGCGCCAGACGCGCATCCAGGGGCTGTGGGCCGAGCGGTCGCCGTCGGTCCAGCTCATCTGCACATTGCGGAACACGCGCTCGGGGTGCGGCATCATCGCGGTAAAGCGGCCATCGGCGGTGGTCACAGCGGTCAGGCCGCCGGCCGAACCGTTCGGGTTGAACGGGTACTGCTCGGTCGCCTGGCCGTGGTTGTCCACATAGCGCATCGCGGCGATCACCGCATCGGCGTTGCCACGGAAGCGGAAGTTGGCATAGCCCTCACCGTGCGCCACGGCGATCGGCAGGCGCGAGCCGGCCATGCCTTGCAGGAACAGGCTGGGCGAGTCCAGCACTTCAACCATCGACAGGCGCGCCTCAAAGCGGTTGCTCTGGTTTTGCGTGAAGCGCGGCCAGTCTTGCGCACCGGGGATGATGTCGGCCAGTTCGGCAAACATCTGGCAGCCATTGCAGACGCCCAGGCCGAAGGTGTCCTTGCGGCTGAAGAAGGCCTGGAACTGCTCGGACAGCGGCTCGTTGAAGGTGATGGAGCGGGCCCAGCCGATGCCTGCGCCCAGGGTGTCACCGTAGCTGAAGCCGCCGCAGGCGACGATGCCGGCAAAGTCACGCAGCTGGGCACGGCCCGTCTGCAGATCGGTCATGTGCACGTCCACCGCTTCAAAGCCGGCTTCGCCAAAGGCGTAGGCCATCTCCACGTGGGAGTTCACACCCTGCTCGCGCAGCACCGCCACGCGGGGCTTGGCCGCCACATTCAAATAGGGGGCCGCCACCACCTCTTGCGGGTCGAAGCTGAGGTGCACATGCATGCCGGGGTCAGACGGCACACCGACCGAGGCGTGCTCGCTGTCGGCGCAGGCGGGGTTGTCGCGCTGCTGGGCAATCTTCCAGCTGACGGCATCCCAGACCTGGTGCAGATCGCTCAGGCTGGCGCCAAACACCTTCTTGGCATCGCGCCAGACCTGCAGCTCGCCCTTGCCCATGTCCATGCTGGACGAGGCCGGACGCGTCTTGCCCACGATGTGGCTGCAGGTGGACAGGCCATGCTCACGCAGGGTCTGCAGCACCTCGGCGCTGTCGCTGGTCTTGACCTGCAGCACCACGCCCAGCTCTTCGTTGAACAGCGCGCGCAGGGTCAGGTCTTCGCGGCGGCCCGATACCTGGGCGCCCCAGTTCTTGCCTTCGCCACTGTCCATGCGGCTGTCGGAGATGCCATCGCCTTCGGTGATCAGCATGTCCACATTCAGTGCCACGCCGACATGGCCGGCAAAGGCCATTTCTGCCACGGTGGCCAGCAGGCCGCCGTCGCCCTTGTCGTGGTAGGCCAGGATCTTGCCCTGGGCGCGCAGCGCGTTGACGGCGTCAACCAGGGCGATCAGGTCCTTGGCCTCGTCCAGGTCCGGCGTTTCATTGCCGCTTTGGCCCAGCACCTGGCCCAGGATGGAGCCACCCATGCGCATCTTGCCGCGCGAGAGATCGACCAGCACCAAGGTGGTGTCGGCCTCGTTGGCGTCCAGCTGGGGCGTCAAGGTGCTGCGCACATCATCGATGGACGCAAAGCCGGTGATGATCAGGCTGACGGGCGAGGTGACCTTCTTGGTCTGGCCGCCCTCGCTCCACTGCGTGCGCATCGACAGGCTGTCCTTGCCCACGGGGATGGAGATGTTCAGCTGCGGGCACAGCTCCATGCCCACGGCCTTGACGGTGGCGTACAGATCGGCGTCTTCACCGGGCTCGCCGCAGGCGGCCATCCAGTTGGCCGACATCTTGACCTTGGACAGCGCAATGGGCGCTGCCAGCATATTGGTGATGGCCTCGGCCACTGCCATACGGCCCGATGCGGGTGCATTGATCGCGGCCAGCGGCGTGCGCTCGCCCATCGCCATGGCTTCGCCCTTGAAGCCCTGGAAATCGGCCAGGGTCACGGCGACGTCGGCCACCGGCACCTGCCAGGGGCCGACCATCTGGTCGCGGTGGGTCAGGCCGCCCACAGCGCGGTCACCGATGGTGACCAGGAAGCGCTTGGAGGCCACCGTGGGGTGGGCCAGCACATCGATCACGGCCTTTTCCAGCGGCACGCCGGTCAGGTCGATGGCCGGCAGGCTGCGTGCCACGGTCTGCACATCCTTGTGCATCTTGGGCGGCTTGCCCAGCAGCACATCCATCGGCATATCGACCGGGAATTTCTGGTCGTCTGCGGTGGCCGCCGGGTCCTGCAGCACCAGCTGGCGCTCTTCGGTCGCCGTGCCGATGACGGCAAACGGGCAGCGCTCGCGCTCGCAAAACGCCGTGAACTGCGCCAGCGACTCAGGCGCAATCGCCATCACATAGCGTTCCTGGCTTTCGTTGGACCAGATTTCCTTGGGCGCCAGGCCCGATTCTTCCAGGTTGACCTTGCGCAGGTCAAAGCGGGCGCCACGGCCGGCGTCATTGGTCAGCTCGGGGAAGGCGTTGGACAGGCCGCCGGCGCCCACATCGTGGATCGCCAGGATGGGGTTGGCTGCGCCCTGCTGCCAGCAGTGGTTGATGACCTCTTGCGCACGGCGCTCGATCTCGGGGTTGCCGCGCTGCACCGAGTCAAAGTCCAGCTCGGCCGCGTTGGTGCCGCTGGCCATCGAGCTGGCCGCGCCGCCGCCCATGCCAATGCGCATGCCTGGGCCGCCCAGCTGGATCAGCAAGGTGCCGGCCGGGAACAGGATCTTCTGGGTCTGCTCGGCATCGATCACGCCCAGGCCACCGGCAATCATGATGGGCTTGTGGTAGCCACGGGTGATGTCACCGACTTGCTGCTCGTACTCGCGGAAGTAGCCGGTCAGGTTGGGACGGCCGAATTCGTTGTTGAACGCGGCACCGCCCAGCGGGCCTTCGATCATGATCTGCAGCGGGCTGGCGATGTGCTCGGGCTTGCCGACCTCGCTGCCCCAGAGCTTGGAGACGGTGAAGCCGGTGAGGCCCGCCTTGGGCTTGGAGCCCCGGCCGGTCGCGCCTTCGTCACGGATCTCACCGCCCGCGCCGGTGGAGGCACCAGGGAAGGGCGAGATGGCCGTCGGGTGGTTATGGGTCTCGACCTTCATCAGCACATGGCTGGTGGCCGCCTGCTTTTGGTAGCTGGGCGCCGTCACGGCATCGGCCTGGGTGTTGAACGGCGCGACAAAGCGCTCGACCTGGTGGCCTTCCATGATGGAGGCATTGTCCGAATAGGCGACGACGGTGTGCTGGGGCGATACCGCCTCGGTGTGGCGGATCATGCCAAACAGGCTCTTGTCCTGCGCCACACCGTCGATGGTGAACTTGGCGTTGAAGATCTTGTGGCGGCAGTGCTCGGAGTTCGCCTGGGCAAACATCATCAGCTCGACATCGCTGGGGTTGCGTGCCAGGCCCTTGAAGGCGTTTTCCAGGTACTCGATCTCGTCGTCGGCCAGCGCCAGGCCCCATTGCTTGTTGGCTTTTTCCAGCGCGCTGCGGCCGCCGCCCAGCACATCGACAAACTCCATCGGCTGGGCTTGCAGTGCAGAGAACAGCTGCTCGGCTTCGGCGCGGGTGGCGAAGACCGACTCGGTCATGCGGTCGTGCAGCAGCGCGGCGATCTGTGCGGTCTGCTCGGCGCTCAGCTCGGGCTTGCCGCCCAGCAGGCCGGCCTTGAGCTCGATCCGGTATTCGGTCAGGCGCTCGATGCGGAACAGCGCCAGGCCGCAGTTGCGGGCAATATCGGTGGCCTTGGAGGCCCAGGGCGAGATGGTGCCCATGCGGGGCGTGACGATGAAGGCCTGGCCGTCGCTGACGCCTTCATAGGGGTCGCCATAGGTCAGCAGGGCCGCTACGCGCTCGGCCTGGGCGCCGGCCAGGGGCTGCTCGGTGGCCACCAGATGCACAAAACGGGCAGCAATGCCCGTTATCTTTGGATGGATCGCCGTCAATGCGGTCTGCAGTTGTTGGGCGCGGAAGGAGCTGAGGGCGTTACCGCCTGGTAGCTGAGTCAGGTGCAGTGTCACGTGGCAGCCTATGTGGACTAGGAGGATGGGAAGAAAGCACGCATGCGCCTTGCCCACTGCTACGGGCGGACCGTGGCAGCACCATGACAAGGGCGGGATAACCCGGGATTCTACTGTGCCCCGCCAGGACACGTAGCCGCATGGACAACAGGCCAATGGCAGCAGTGGGATAATCATGGGCTATGACGATCAAAATCAATACCGAAGACGATATTGCGCAGATGCGCATCGCAGGCCGCCTGGCCTCGGAGGTCTTGGACTACATCACCCCCCACATCCAACCGGGTATCACCACCAAGCAAATCGATCTGCTGTGCGCCGAGGCGATGGAAAAGCAAGGCACCAAATCGGCCTGCCTGGGCTACCAGCCGCCAGGCATGACGCCCTACCCTGCCTATGTCTGCACCTCGGTGAACCACGTGGTCTGCCATGGCATCCCCAATGACAAGCCGCTCAAGAAGGGCGACATCGTCAATGTGGATGTGACCATCATCACGCCCGAAGGCTATTTTGGCGACAACAGCCGCATGTTCGTGATCGGCGAAGGCACGATTGCCGGCAAGCGCCTGTGCCAGCTGACCTTTGAAGCCATGTGGCATGGCATCGTGCAGGTCAAGAATGGCGCACACCTGGGCGATATCGGCCATGCGATCCAGAAGTTTGCCGAAGGCCAGGGCCTGTCGGTCGTGCGCGAGTACTGCGGCCACGGCATCGGCAAGGTGTTCCACGACGAGCCGCAGGTGCTGCACTACGGCCGCCCTGGCACCGGCGTCGAGCTCAAGACCGGCATGATCTTCACGATCGAGCCCATGCTCAACCTGGGCAAGAAGGACATCAAGGACCTGGGCAATGACGGCTGGACCGTCATCACCAAGGACCACAGCCTCTCGGCCCAGTGGGAAGTCGAAGTGCTGGTGACCGACACCGGCTACGAAGTGCTGACCTGGTCGGAAGGCTCGCCCACGCCACCCAGCTTTGTGACCAGCACCAAGTGCTGATCGGGCGCTGATACTGCACCGATAAATCGCTGCGCGCGTGCCGGGCCTGCCCGGCACCAGCCCACACCAAGGCGGCACTGCAACCAGCATGCCGCCTTGGTCGTTTCTGGCACTCCCGCCTCCTCCATGCCCCCATTTGGTGCGTAGTGGCATGAAATGTGCTTACTCGCTGCTGCTGTTGATTGCTATGGCACACTGCCAACGACAGCATAGTTAGGCACCATGAACGATCCTCGCATTCCGCAGCTGCGCGAGCAGTACCAGGCGCAACGCAGCGCCCTGTTTGATGACATCATGGCCGGGGGCAGCAGCACCCGGGGCATACAGACCCAGCTGCGCAAGCTCTCGCAGCTGGCCGATGGGCTGCTGCGCGATCTCTGGCACCTGGCCGGCCTGCCCGGCCGCCTGAACCTGGTGGGGGTGGGCGGCTTTGGCCGGGGCAAGCTGTTTCCCTATTCCGATATCGATGTGCTGCTGCTGCTGCCCGAAGGCACCGATCCGGAGCAGGACAGCGAATTGCGCACCGCGATCGAGCAGTTCATCGGCTCGTGCTGGGATGCCGGGCTGGAAATTGGCTCGAGCGTGCGCACCATCAGCCAGTGCATCAGCGAAGCCCAGGCTGATGTGACGGTGCAGACAGCGCTGCTGGAGTCGCGCCGCATCATTGGCTCGCCCCGCCTCTACCACCTGTTCCAGGCGGCGCTGGCCCAGTCCATCAAGCCCGATGCCTTTGTCGTGGCCAAGGTGCTGGAGATGCAGCAGCGCCACAACAAGTACGAGAACACCGTCTATGCGCTCGAGCCCAACTGCAAGGAATCGCCCGGTGGCCTGCGCGATCTGCAGCTGATCCTCTGGCTGGGCCGCGCCACGGGCCTGGGCAGCCGCTGGAAGGAGTTGGCCGACAAGGGGCTGGCGACCGTCTACGAGGTGCGCAACCTGCAGCGCAACGAGGACCTGATCTGCCTCATCCGCGCGCGGCTGCACATTGTGGCGCGGCGCCGCGAGGACCGGCTGGTGTTCGACCTGCAAACGCCGGTGGCCGAATCCTTTGGCTTCAAGACCATCACCCCGGCCGGCCAGCGCTTTCCCAAGCGCGCCAGCGAGGAGCTGATGAAGCGCTACTACTGGGCTGCCAAGGCCGTGGCCCAGCTCACGCAGATCCTGATGCTGAACATGGACGAGCGCCTGCACCCGGGCAACCACACCTTGCGCCGCATCGATGACGAGTTCTACGACAAGGCCGGCCTCATCGAGGTCGCCGACGACGAGGTCTACCAGCGCAACCCGCATGCGATCTTGCGCACCTTCTTGCTCTACGAGACCGAGCCGGGCTTGAAGGACCTGTCGGCCCGTACCTTCCGCGCGCTCTACCATGCGCGCCAGCTGATGGATGCGCAGTTCCGGCGTGACCCGGTCAACCGCGCCACCTTCATGCAGATCCTGCAGCAGCCCCATGGCATCACCCATGCGATGCGGCTGCTCAACCAGACCTCGGTGCTGGGGCGCTACCTCTGGCCGTTCCGCCGCATCGTGGGCCAGATGCAGCACGACCTGTTCCATGTCTACACGGTGGACCAGCACATCCTGATGGTGTTGCGCAATGTGCGGCGCTTTTTCATGGCCGAGCATGCGCATGAGTACCCGTTCTGCTCCCAGCTGGCCGCTGGCTGGGACAAGCCCTGGATTCTGTACCTGGCCGCCCTGTTCCACGATATCGGCAAGGGCCGGGGTGGTGACCATTCGGAGATCGGTGCGCTCGAAGTCAAGCGTTTTTGCCGCGACCACCAGATTGCCAAGGAGGACCGGCAGCTGGTCGAGTTCCTGGTGCGCGAGCACCTGACGATGAGCCAGGTCGCGCAAAAGCAGGATACGTCCGACCCCGAGGTGATCACCGCCTTTGCCCAGCGCATGGGCAATGAGCGCCGGCTCACCGCGCTCTACCTGCTGACCGTCGCCGACATCCGTGGCACCAGCCCCAAGGTCTGGAATGCCTGGAAAGGCAAGCTGCTCGAAGACCTGTACCGCTCGACGCTGCGCGTACTGGGCGGGCGGGCACCCGATGTGGCCGCGCAGGTGGAAATCCGCAAGCGCGAAGCGCTGGTGCTGCTGGCGCTGTCGGCCCAGCCCCATGAATCGCAAAAAGCGCTGTGGGACACGCTGGGCCTCGATTATTTTCTGCGCCACGAGGCCGCCGATATCGCCTGGCATACGCGCCACCTGTCACGCGCCGTGGGCAGCAAGGCCACCTTGGTGCGTGCGCGCCAGTCGCTGGCCGGCGAAGGCCTGCAGGTGATGGTGTATGCGCCCGACCAGCCCGATCTGTTTGCCCGCATCTGCAGCTATTTCGACCAGGCGGGTTTCTCGATTCTGGACGCGCGCGTGCACACCGCCCTTAACCGCTATGCGCTCGACACCTTCCAGGTGGTGGCGACCGATGCACCGCAAAGCTATCGCGAGCTGATCAACCTGGTCGAGAGCGAGCTCACGCGCGTGCTGGTGGCCGCCCAGCCGCTGCCCGAGCCCGCGCAGCGCCGCGTATCGCGCCGGGTCAAGAGCTTTCCGGTGGCGCCGCGCGTGCTGCTGCGCCCCGATGACAAAGGCCAGCGCTGGCTGCTGTCCATCTCGGCGGCAGACCGCGCAGGCCTGCTCTACACCGTGGCACGCATCCTGGCGCGCCACCAGCTGAGTGTGGAGCTGGCCAAGATCAGCACCTTGGGCGAGCGCGTGGAAGACAGCTTTTTGCTGCAGGGCCCGGAGCTGCAGAACAATGTGAGCCAGATCGCGATCGAGACCGAGCTGCTCTGGGCACTGGCCGCGACGGGCAGCGGCGCGGCCGGTTGACCGTTAAGGCGGACCCGGCTCAGTCGTCCTCGGCCGCGCTGATACCGGGAAACAGCACCTCGGTAAAGCCGAACTGGCTGAAATCGCGCACCCGCATTGGGTAGAGCTTGCCCCAGAGGTGGTCGCACTCATGCTGCACCACCCGGGCATGGAAGCCTTCGGCCACGCGGTCAATCGGGTCGCCGTACTGGTCAAAGCCGGTGTAGCGGATCTTGCGCCAGCGCGGCACCATGCCGCGCAGCCCGGGCACCGACAGGCAACCCTCCCAGTCGTCTTCTTCCTCGTCCGACAAGGGCGTGATCACCGGGTTGATCAGCACCGTGGGCGGCACCAGCGGGCGGTCCGGGTAGCGCGGGTTGCGATCGGGCGAGCCGAAGAACACCACCTGCAGGTCCACCCCGATCTGCGGCGCCGCCAGGCCCGCGCCGTTGGCGTCGCGCATGGTGTCGAGCAGGTCCTGCACCAACTGGTGCAGCGCATCGGTGTCAAATTCGGTCACGGGCTGCGCGGTGCGCAGCAAACGGGCATCGCCCATTTTCAAGATTGGATAGATCGCCATGCCGGCATGGTAGCGCAGCGCGCAAGCCCGTCTGGCGCCTTTTGCCACCCAAAACACCGGCGCCGCAGCGCAGCAAGATGCCCACCCCCCTTGCCCAGCATCAAGACACTGTTATGCGGCGCGATGCACAATGCTGGACCATGAACGAGCCCGGAGCCTCTTCCACCGCGCTGCCAGACCTGCAGACACCGGCCTACTGCCCCATCCGCAGTCCGGTCTTGCGCTGGCTGCTGCTGTTGGCGGCCGTGGCCTGCCTGGCGATGGGCATCATCGGCATTTTTGTGCCGGGGCTGCCGACCACGGTCTTCATCCTGATGGCCGGGGCTTGCGCAGCGCGCAGCTCGCCGCGCCTGCATGCCTGGCTGTGGCGCCACCGCCTGTTTGGCGGCATGCTGCGCAACTGGGCGGCCGGCGGTTTTGTCAGCCGCAAGGCCAAATGGAGCGCCAGCATCACGATGGCGCTGTGCGCAGTCATCATGCTGCTGGTGCCAGCGCCTGGCTGGGCCAAGCTGTTGTCGATTGGCTGCATGGCCTGCGTGCTGGCCTGGCTGTGGTGCCGGCCCGAGCCCCCGGCGCCGCAATGAGCCCAGCGCTGCGCGGCAAAAAATGACCTCGCCCGTTTTTCAGGGCAAAAATTCGTTCTATAATCGCAGTCTTGTTCCTCAATAGCTCAGTTGGTAGAGCGCCGGACTGTTAATCCGTAGGTCCCTGGTTCGAGCCCAGGTTGAGGAGCCAAAGCTTTTTTGGCTTTGCAATCGCACAAAGCCTGTTCACTGTTTATTCCTCAATAGCTCAGTTGGTAGAGCGCCGGACTGTTAATCCGTAGGTCCCTGGTTCGAGCCCAGGTTGAGGAGCCATTCAAGAAGCCTGCACTGCCGTGCAGGCTTTTTTGTTTTTGCCGCCTCCGGCCTGCAGCGGCGGCAGAACTGCAGTATTTGTCACCCCCGCGTAGCTTTGGGGGCCAGCAGCGCGCCATTTGGCCGCTACCATGGCAGGCAACACCATGAGCGCCAACCACCACACGCCCCCGCTTGCCTGGCTGCAAGCCGATGACGACTTTCCACCCGTGGACATGGCCTGGGGGTCCCACACCCCGCACCCCGGCCTGCTGGCCGCCGGCGGCGTGCTTGACAGCGCCCACCTGCAGCAGGCCTATCGCCAGGGCATCTTCCCCTGGTTCAGCGAAGGCTCCCCCATTCTGTGGTGGTCCACCGATCCGCGCATGGTGCTGCAACCTGCCAACTTCCGGCTGCACCGCTCACTCAAGCAGGCGATCCGCAAGTTCGAGCAGGATCCAAACAGCGAGCTGCGCATCGACAGCGACTTTGCCGCCGTGATTGCCGCCTGCAGCCAGCAGGACCGCCCGGGCCAGGATGGCACCTGGATCGTCGACGACATCCAGGCGGCCTACACCCAGCTGCACCGGGATGGCTTTGCCCACAGCGTGGAGCTGTGGCAAGGCGGCCAGCTGGTGGCCGGCCTGTATTGCGTGGCCATGGGCCGCGCGGTGTTTGGCGAATCGATGTTCACCACGGTACCCAATGGCTCCAAGATCGCACTGGCCGCGCTGGTGCAGATCTGCCGGCGCGAGCAGGTGCCAATGATCGACTGCCAGCAAAACACCGGGCATCTGGCCTTCATGGGCGCTGCCGAAGTGCCGCGCAGCCGGTTTTTAGAGAATGTGCGCACGCAAATAGCGCTGCCCCCTATGCGCTGGGAGTTTGCATCTCGCGATGGGACTGACATAATCCCACTATCTGAAATGACATCTCCGCATCCGGATGAGTAGGCTGAACGAACTACCGCTGCACAGCTTGCAGTTTTATGCGACAGCGCCCTACCCATGCAGCTATCTCGAAGCGCGCATGGCGCGCTCTCAGGTAGCCACGCCCAGCCACGCCATCCAGAACGATGTCTACTCCGAGCTGATCCAGCAGGGTTTTCGCCGCAGCGGCCTGTTCACCTACCGCCCCTATTGCGACGGCTGCCAGGCCTGCGTGCCCTTGCGCGTGCAGGTGCAGGACTTCAAACCCAAGCGCCACCAGCGCCGCGCGCGCAAGCAGCACCAGGCGCTGGAGGTGCGCGTGCTGCCGCTGGGTTTTCTGCGCGAGCACTACGCGCTCTACCTGCGCTACCAGTCGGCGCGCCACACCGGTGGCGGCATGGATGAGGACAGCGTCGAGCAGTATTCGCAGTTCATGCTGCAAAGCCGGGTCAACAGCCGCCTGGTGGAGTTTCGCGAGCCCGCGCAAGGCCAGCAGCCCGGCGCTTTGAAGATGGTCTCGATCATCGACATCCTCAATGACGGCCTGTCGGCCGTCTACACCTTTTACGAGCCCGAGGCCCACACCAGCTACGGCACCTACAACGTGCTGTGGCAGATTGAACAGTGCCGCGCGATGGGCCTGCCCTACCTCTACCTGGGCTACTGGATTGCCGCCAGCCCCAAGATGCAATACAAGGCCGATTACCAGCCCTATGAGGTCTATATCGACCAGCGCTGGCAACCGGGCCAGCTCGCCAACCATTGCGCCCCTTGATCGCTCCGATCAAGCGGCCCACCCCTATCTTTGTTATTTGAGCGCCAGTCTACGCATGACCAAAACCACACATGACACCGTCACCAAGCCCAGCGTGCAAGTGCTAGAGCGCATGTTCACGCTGCTGGACGTCCTGGCCACGCGCGAGGAAGCGGTGTCACTCAAGGAGCTGAGCGAGATCACGGGCCTGCACCCGTCGACGACGCACCGCATCTTGAACGACCTGACCATTGGCCGCTTTGTGGACCGCCCCGAATCGGGCAGCTACCGCCTGGGCATGCGCCTTCTGGAGCTGGGCAACCTGGTCAAGGCGCGCATCAATGTACGCGAAGTGGCCCTGCTGCCGATGCGCCGGCTGCACCTGGCGACCCAGCAGGCCATCAACCTGAGCATGCGCCAGGGCGATGAGATCGTCTATGTGGAGCGCAGCTTCAGCGAGCGCTCGGGCATGCAGGTGGTGCGCGCCATCGGCGGCCATGCGCCGCTGCACCTGACATCGACGGGCAAGCTCTTTTTGGCCAATGACGAGCCCGAGCGCGTGCGCGCCTATGCGATGCGCACGGGCCTGGCCGGCAACACCAAGAACAGCATCACCAATTTGGCGGTGCTCGAGCGCGAGCTGTCCAAGACCCGCCAGTACGGCGTGGCGCGCGACAACGAGGAGCTGGAGCTGGGCGTGCGCTGCATGGCAGCGGGCATCTATGACGACCAGGGGCGCCTGGTCGCCGGCCTGTCGGTGTCGGCCCCCGCCGACCGGCTCGAAGACGCCTGGACCACCCGCCTGCAGGCCACGGCCAGCGAGATCTCGTCCGCCCTGGGCTTTGACGAGCACCGCCAGCCCAACGCACGCTGAGCCCGGGCAGGCCCTCACCCCCGCGCAAAAAAACCTGCCTCGGCAGGTTTTTTTGTGGGCGCAGCGCGCTCAGTGCTTGGCCAGCAGCTGCGCGCCCGAGCCTTCGACCCAGTGGCGCACGCGCTCGGCATCTGCCAGACGACCGAACTTGCCGGCCGAATCCAAGAACACCATGATGAGCTTGCGGCCGGCGACCTGGGTCTGCATCACCAGGCAGCGTCCTGCTTCGGAAATGTAGCCAGTCTTTTGCAGGCCGATATTCCAGTCCGGGTTGTGCACCAGGCGGTTGGTGTTGTTGAACTGGAGGGTGCGCTCACCCACTTCCACCTGGTAGGACGGCGAGGTGGTCAGATCGCGCATCAGCGGATCGGAGTGCGCGACATTGACCAAGGTGGCCAGGTCAAAGGCGCTGGACTGGTTGGAGCTCGACAGACCGGTGGGCTCGACATAGCGGGTATCGGCCATGCCCAGCATCTTGGCCTTCATGTTCATCATGCCCACAAAGGTCTGCAGGCCACCGGGGTAGGTGCGGCCCAGCGCATGGGCTGCGCGGTTCTCGCTGGACATCAGCGCCAAGTGCAGCAATTCGCCACGCATCAAGGTGGTGCCCACGCGCAGACGCGAGCTGCTGTGCTTTTCGGTATCCACATCGTCCTGGGTGATGGTGATCATCTCGTCCATCGGCAGCTGGGCCTGGGAGATGATCAGGCCGGTCATCAGCTTGGTGAGCGAGGCGATCGGCAGCACGGCATGGTCGTTCTTGGACAGCAGCACTTCATGGGTGTCCTGGTCCAGCACCAGGGCCACGCTGGATTTGAGCGCCAGTGGATCGGTCACATCATGCAGACCGGCCATCTGGCCAAAGGACTGGCGCTCGGGGATGATGACGGCAGCGGCAACGGCAGCGCGCCCTGCGTGGCGCCCTGCCTTGGCCAGTGTGGTCTTGCCCTTGCTGGCTTTGCCGGCGACCTTTTTAGAAGCGGGGGCAGCAGCGGCCTGCTTGTGGCGGCCATTGCGCTCACCCTTGGAGGCCACGGCCGCCTGCTTTTTGCCGGCCTTGGCCTGCACATGGGCCTTGGGAGCGGGCTTGTTCTTGGTGCTGGCCTGCACGCTGGGAGCGGACAAACCAAAGGCCAAGGTACAAATTGCAAACAAATGTGAAAAACGACGCAAAACACTGCGATGACGTAGCGCCATTATTCTGCTCCCTACAAATACGATAGCTGACAGCGGAAATTTGGATTTAAAAAATCGCGCAAATTCATTAACTTACGCGATTCTTCAATTATTTAAGTGAAATTATATTCCGAAGTCTCAACCTTGTGCAGCTACTCGCTCCGTAGGATTTTGTAACTTGTTTAGCGCAGCGATGTAAGCCTTCGCTGACGCCACCACAATATCAGGGTCTGCGCCTACACCGTTCACAACACGGCCGCCCATCTGCAAGCGCACGGTCACCTCGCCCTGGCTCTCGGTCGAGCCGCTGATCGCATTGACGGCATACAGCACCATCTCGGCGCCGCTGCGCGCCTGCGACTCAATCGCCTTCATCGAGGCATCGACCGGGCCGTTGCCAGTGGACTCGCCGCGCACCTCCTGGCCGTGGGCAATCAGCACCACGCTAGCCTTGGGCTGCTCGCCCGTTTCGCTCGATTGCGACAGCGAGACAAAGCGGTAGGTTTCGGCCTGCGCCTCGGCGCCTTCCATGTGCACCAGCGCCAGGATGTCTTCGTCAAAAATCTCGCTCTTGCGGTCGGCCAAGTCCTTGAAGCGGGCGAATGCGGCATTGATCTCGCTTTCGCTGTCCATCACCACGCCCAGCTCCTGCAGGCGCTGCTTGAAGGCGTTGCGGCCCGAGAGCTTGCCCAGCACGATCTTGTTGGCGCTCCAGCCCACATCTTCGGCGCGCATGATCTCGTAGGTGTCGCGCGCCTTGAGCACGCCATCTTGGTGGATGCCGGAGGCATGGGCAAAGGCATTGGCACCCACCACGGCCTTGTTGGGCTGCACCACAAAGCCGGTGGTCTGGCTCACCAGGCGGCTGGCAGCCACGATGTGCTGGGCATCGATGTTGACATCGAGGCCAAAATAGTCACGGCGCGTCTTGACGGCCATGACCACCTCTTCGAGTGAGCAGTTACCCGCGCGCTCGCCCAGGCCGTTGATCGTGCATTCCACCTGGCGTGCACCACCGATCTTGACGCCGGCGAGCGAGTTGGCGACGGCCATGCCCAGGTCGTTGTGGCAGTGCACCGACCAGATGGCCTTGTCGCTGTTGGGAATGCGCTCGCGCAGGTTCAGAATGAACTGGCCATAGAGCTCGGGGATCGCGTAGCCGACGGTGTCGGGCACGTTGATGGTCGTGGCGCCTTCGGCAATCACGGCCTCGATCACGCGGCAGAGGAAATCAGGGTCGCTGCGGTAGCCGTCTTCCGGGCTGAACTCGATATCGCCCACCAGGTTGCGGGCAAAGCGCACCGACATCTTGGCCTGTTCGAACACCTCATCGGGCGACATGCGCAGCTTTTTCTCCATGTGCAGCGGGCTGGTCGCAATGAAGGTGTGGATACGCGCACGGTTGGCGGGCTTCAAGGCCTCGGCCGCGCGGGCGATGTCGCGGTCGTTGGCGCGGGCCAGCGAGCAGATGGTCGAGTCCTTGATGATGGAGGCGATGCTCTGGACACAATCGAAATCACCGTTGGAGCTGGCGGCAAAACCGGCCTCGATGACGTCCACCTTGAGGCGTTCGAGTTGGCGCGCAATGCGCAGCTTTTCGTCCTTGGTCATCGAGGCGCCGGGCGATTGCTCGCCATCGCGCAAGGTGGTATCAAAAATAATCAGTTGGTCGCTCATCGTGTGTTCTCCATTGCATTGGTCTTGCGCTGCCGCCGTGCTACCACCGTGGGTGAGTGGAATCTCTAAAACAGGCTGCAGGAAAGCGATCTGCTCGCCCTCCTGCAGCCTGCTTCAACCGCGCTACAGTTTACGTGCTTTGCTCCGCCTGTGGTTAGGCGGTAGCTACTTGTGCAGCCGCTTGTGGCGCTGCCGTTTGCACGCTGGCGACAGCACCGCTACGTGCTACCGCGCTCATCACCGCGCGGAAAGCCGCCTGGGTGCTGTTGCTGTCCATGCCCACGCCGTACAGGCTCTGGCTGTCGCCCACGCGCAGCTCGATATAGGCAGCGGCCGTGGCATTGGCGCCCTTGTCGCCACGGGCATCGCTGGCGGCAACGGCATGTTCGCTGTAATCGAGCAGACGCACAGGAATACCGATGGCGCTGCTGACCGCTTGCACAAAGGCATCGATCGGGCCATTGCCGTGGCCGGCAATGCTGACGGCCTGACCGGCCCACTGCACCTTGCCGCTGATGCGCACATCATCGCTGTCGTTCGATTCCACGCGGTACTGGGCCAGTGCATGGTTGGCGCTGAGTTGGTACTCGCGCTCGAAGATCTGCCAGAGGTCCTTGGCGGTGAACTCGGTGCCGGCCGTGTCCATCGCGCGCTGCACCACCTGGCTGAACTCGATCTGCAAGCGGCGTGGCATCGCCAGGCCATAGGCTTCTTCGAGCAGGTAGGAGATGCCGCCCTTGCCCGACTGGCTGTTGACGCGGATCACAGCCTCGTAGCTGCGGCCCAGGTCCTTGGGGTCGATCGGCAGGTAAGGAATTTCCCAGATATCGGCATCCTGGCGGGCCGCAAAGGCCTTCTTGATGGCGTCCTGGTGCGAGCCCGAGAACGAGGTGTAGACCAGGTCGCCGGCATAGGGGTGGCGCGCGGGCACGGGCAACTGGTTGCAGTACTCGACTTCAGCGCGGATGGCATCGATGTCCGAGAAATCGAGCTGGGGCGATACGCCCTGCACATACATGTTCAAGGCCACGTTGACGATGTCGAGGTTGCCGGTGCGCTCGCCATTGCCAAACAGGCAGCCTTCGACGCGGTGGGCGCCGGCCATCAAGGCCAACTCGGCGCTGGCCGTGCCGGTGCCACGGTCATTGTGCGGGTGCACGGACACCACCACCTCAGGGCGGCTGGCGAACTTGCGCACCATCCACTCGATCTGGTCGGCAAACACATTGGGGGTGGCGTTCTCTACCGTGGTGGGCAGGTTCAGGATGATGTCACGGCCCGCGCCCCAGGCGGCAATCGCGGTCTCGCAGGCCTGCAAGGAGACCTCAAGCTCGGCGAGCGAGAAGGTCTCGGGCGAGTACTGCAAGACCCATTCGGTGCCGGGCTGGGCATCGGTCAAGGTCTTGAGGTGGCTGACCTGGTCTTTGACCAGGGCCATCACCTCGGGCACGCTCATGCCGAACACCACCTTGCGCCAGACCGGGGCCACCGCGTTGTAGATGTGGACGATGGCGCGCGGCGCGCCTTGCAGGGCCTCGACCGTGCGCGTGATCAGCTCAGGGCGGGCGGGGGTCATCACCTGGATGGTGACGTCAGCGGGAATGCGCTTTTCCTCGATCAATTGGCGCACAAAGTCGAACTCGATCTGCGAGGACGCGGGAAAGCCGACTTCGATTTCCTTGAAACCAATCTTGACCAGCATGTCGAACATGCGCAGCTTGCGCGCCAGGTCCATGGGCTCGATCAGCGCCTGGTTGCCATCGCGCAGATCGGTGGACAGCCAGATGGGCGCCTGGGTGATCTGGGCATCAGGCCAGGTGCGGTCACGCAACGCAATGGCTGGAAAAGCGCGGTACTTGCTGGAAGGTTGGGTCAACATGGTTGTCTGGTCTTTCTCATCGGAACAAAAAGTTCGGGGTTGGAAACCAGCAACCTGCTAAAACAGAATCGGCCCGTTGCTGGTGCAAACGGGCCGAGGTGTAGGGGTGAAAAACTGCGCGCTACTCTACCTGCCCGTTGGACATGCTAGTAGTAGAGCTAGGGACAGGTTTTGCATGGCGTTTACTCTAACACAGGTTTTGCCCGGTGTCTGCAAAAAACTCAATCGTGGTGCAAGCCGCGCTCTTCGGGCTCGTCGGTCGAGGTCGCCACGATCGAGACATGCTGGCCCTTGAAGCGGCGCCAGGCATAGATCACATAGCCCGAGAGCGAATAGGCCACAAAGATCAGGAACAGCATCGTGGCCGGCTCGATGCTGACCACCGCCAGCAACAGCACCACTACCACCAGCGAGATGAAGGGCACGCTCTTGGCAGCGCCCGCATCCTTGAAGCTGTAGTACGGGATATTGGTGACCATGGTCAGGCCCGCCAGCAAGGTGATGGCAAACATGATCCAGGACAGGTCATCGCGGCTGGCCGGATAACCGCCAAACAGCGCAATCACCTGGCCGAAAATCGGCACATCGCGGTGCGATACCAGGAGCGCGCTGGTGAGCCAAATAAAGCCCGCCACCAAGGCTGCAGCAGCGGGCGATGGCATGCCCTGGAAGTAGCGCTTGTCCACCACCCCGGTGTTCACATTGAAGCGCGCCAGGCGCAGCGCTGCGCAGGAGCAATAGACAAAGGCTGCGATCCAGCCCCAGCGGCCCAGCGGGCGCAGCGCCCACTCATAGGCAATGAGCGCCGGCGCCGCACCAAAGGACACCATGTCCGACAGCGAATCCATCTGCTCGCCAAAGGCGCTTTGCGTGTGCGTCATGCGCGCCACGCGGCCGTCCAGGCTATCGAGCACCATCGCGCAGAACACGCCCACGGCCGCAGCCTCGAAACGGCCATTCATGGCCATCACGATCGAGTAAAAACCGCCAAACAAGGCGGCCAAGGTAAACGAGTTGGGCAGCACATAGATGCCCTTGCGCCACTTGCGCTGCGCAGGCTGCAGTGCATGCGCTGCGGCCTTGGGCTTGGTTTCGTTTTCGTCCAGCATTCAATCCACTCCAGCGCCAGCTATCTCTGCGCAATCAGCTACATATTTTATAGTTTCCGGCAGGCTCGGGCCCGGCCGGCCATGGCCTACAGTGTAGCTTTTGCCAATAGGGGCCCGCCTGGCATGCCCATGAAAAAAGGACTGCCAAGGCAGTCCTCAGGTTGCTGATAAACCCCCGTTTTTTCAAACGGGGGTTTTTTCTTGTCAGTTTGCAAGCCGATGTGCAGACCTT
>NZ_JBBGYU010000016.1:0-13778 GCF_037479555.1 Comamonas sp. MYb396
GCTGCAGGCCTGCGCCAGCTGGGCCGCCATCGTGCTGCCATCGGCCGGCGCTGGCGATGCCGGCACGGCCGCCAGCAGCAGCCAGGCCCCGGCAGCGCCCGCCGCGCCGGGCGCCGCGTCGTCCATCCGCATGCCGGCCCAGCGCAGCGATGCCAGCCTGCAGGCGCTGCGCAGACAGGCGCAGGAAGGCGATGTCAGCTCCCAGTTCGAGCTGGGCATGTACTACTACCAGAACGCCGGCCTGCCACAAGCGGGCGCGCAGGCCCGCCAGTGGCTGGGCCAGGCCGCCGCACAAGGCGATGCCCGGGCCATGGCGGCGCTGGGCTACATGCTGGGAACAGGCACCGGTGGTGTGCGGGATGTGCCCACCGGCCGCCAGTGGCTGCAGCGCGCAGCCGATGCGCGCCTGGCCAAGGCCACCTACCTGCTGTCCCTGGTCGAGCGCCGGGTGACCGGCCCCAAGGCCATGCAGCAATCGCGCTTGCTGCTGGAACAGGCCGCGCGCGATGGCGATGCGATGGCGCTCAATGACCTGGCCGTCGAGCGCGAGCTTGAAGGGCGCATGAACGAGGCCAAGGAGCTGTACGCCCAGGCCCAGGCCGGTGGCAGCCAGACGGCGGCGCAAAACCTGGGCCGCATCGCCAGCTACCAGCGCGCCAGCACCGCCGAGCAGCTGGGCCGCCTGCGCGCCCGTGCCGACGAGGGCAATGCCAATGCGCTGCTGGAGCTGGCCTACCGCTACCACCTGGGGCGCGGCGTGCAGCGCAATTTCGCCACCGCCATCCAGTACTACCGGCGCGCTGCCGATGCTGGCTCGCCCAAGGCGCGTGAGTTTCTGGCGCTGATCTTCAGCCGCAGCAACGACAAGCAACCGGTGATCGACGAAGCCTGGATGCAGGAGCTGGCCGCGCGCATCAATGCCGTGGCCTTGCAGGTCGAAGAAAAACACCCCAGCGCGCCGCCCGATCGCCCCCAGCGCGTGGCCGACCCGCTCTCGCAGCTGAGCCAGCAGCCCTTTGCCTGGCCCGAGCCGCCTGCCGCCGATGGCGATGCGGCGGCAGATACCAACACCCCACCGCTCTCGCAGGAGCAGGCGGTGCCAACCGAGGGGCTCCCCTCTGCCGCGCATGCCCCAGGCATGCAACCCTCCAACCTGAGTCACAACGCGCCGCTCACCGAGTAGCGCAAGAAAGGACAAGCATGCAACAACCCACAATCAAGCAGGCCCTGGCCGTGCTGACCCTGAGCCTGGCCGCTGGCGGCGTCTGGGCACAAGGCGCCGTCATCTCGGCCCCCGGCGTCGATGTGCGCGGCGGCAGCCAAGGCGCCTCGGTCACCGTCAACGGTGCCGTCGTCAATGCGGCCTCGGGCCGTGGCGCCGTGGCCGAGACCCATATCCCCGGCCGCAGCAGCACCGTGCACGGTGGGGCAGGTGGCGCAGCCGTCGTCGTCGAAGGCCAGGGTAAATCAGCCACCACCGTGCGCAGCCAAAAGCGCAGCAGCGGCGGCAACCAGGCCCATGTGAACGCCAATATGTCGGGCTCCAACCTGCCCCAGGCCAACTTTGCCGGCCATAGCTTCACGAATGTAGACCTGTCCAACTCCAACCTGCAGGGCGCCAACTTCCAGGGTGCCGAGCTGGTCAATGTGAGCCTGGACAACTCCAACCTGGCCGGCGCCAACCTGACGGGCGCGACCCTGGTCAATGTGTCGATGGAGGGCGCATTGACCACCGGCGCCATCTGGACCAACGGCCAGCGCCGTTAAGAAAACACGGCAACCCTTCAAGCCCCCAGGCCGCCGGCCAGCCATTACCATGCGCGAATGATGCAAATAAATGTCATTCGCACTGGCGGCTGGCTGACCGGCCTGTTGGGCTTGGCGCTGCTGGCCGGTTGCGCCAGCCAGGCGCCGCTAAACTCCGCCTCGGCCAACGCCGAGCTGGACCGGTCGACCATGTCACTGGCCGAAGCGCCCGATGTGCTGCTGCTGGGCGAGCAGCATGATGCCGCCGCGCACCAAGCCTGGCAGCAGGCCACGGTGGCCCATTGGGCGGCACGGCGGCAATTGGCCGCTGTCGTGCTGGAGATGGCCGACGCCGGCCACAGCACCCAGGGCCTGGCCCCCAGCGCCAGCGAAGCCCAGGTGCAGCAGGCGCTGGCCTGGAATGACAAGGGCTGGCCCTGGCGCCACTATGGCCCGGCGGTGATGGCGGCGGTGCAGGCGGGAGTGCCCGTGCTGGGCGGCAACCTGCCGCGTGCGCAGATGCGCGATGTGATGCAGCAAACCCGCTGGGACAGCCACCTGCCTGCTGCTGCATGGCAGCGCCAGCTCGACGCGATTGCCGACGGCCACTGCGGCCTGCTGCCCGACACCCAACTGGCCCCGATGGCGCGCATCCAGCTGGCCAAGGACGACAGCATGGCCCAGACCGCTACCGCCCAGCTGCAGCCCGGCAAGACGGTGCTGCTGATCGCCGGGCGCGGCCATGTGCTGCGCAGCATCGGCATTCCCACCTGGCTGCCTGCGGGCACCCGCTCGGTGGTGGCCATTGGCCAGGCGGGCAGCCAGGCCCAGGCCGATGCGGCCGACCGCGACTGGGTGCACAGCACCCCGGCGCTGCCGGCCCAGGACCACTGCGCCGCGCTGCGCGAGAAGTGGAAAAAGTAAGGCTTCAGGTCACGGGCGCCGGGTTGAACAGCACCAGCGCATTGTGCAGCTGCCACTCTTCCGCCCAGGTCTTCTTGCGGCCACTGGCCACCTCCAGCATCAGGCGGAACATCTCCCAGCCCATCTCCTCGATGGTCGCTTCGCCATCGGCAATGCGCCCGGCGTTCACATCCATCAGGTCATGCCAGCGGCGCGCCAGATCGCTGCGTGTGGCCACCTTGATCACCGGCACCTGCGCCAGCCCATACGGCGTGCCGCGCCCGGTGGTGAACACATGCAGGTTCATGCCGGCGGCCAGCTGCAAGGTGCCGCAGATGAAGTCGCTCGCAGGCGTGGCCGCATAGACCAGGCCACGCTCGATGCCGCGTTCGGCCAGCCGTTGGCCGGGCGAGAGCACGCCGTTGATGGGCGCCGTGCCGCTCTTGATGATCGAGCCCATGGCCTTTTCCACGATGTTGGACAGGCCGCCCTTCTTGTTGCCCGGCGTGGTGTTGGCGCTGCGGTCCACCTTGCCCTTGTCCAGGTAGGCGTCGTACCAAGCCATCTCGTCGATCATGGCCTGCGCCACCTCGGGGGTTGAGGCGCGCGAGGTCAGCTGGTCAATACCATCGCGCACCTCGGTCACTTCGCTGAACATCACGGTTGCCCCTGCGCGCACCAGCAGATCGGTGCAAAAGCCAACGGCCGGGTTGGCCGTCACACCGCTGAAGGCATCGCTGCCGCCGCACTGCACGCCCACGACCAAGGCACTGGCTGGCACGGTCTCGCGCCGGCGCTGGTTCAGCCGTGCCAGGTGTGCCTCGGCCCGCGTCATGATGGACTGCACCATCGACATAAAGCCCACATGTGCCTCGTCCTGCAGGCAGACCACATCGAGCTCGGGCGCGCGCTCATCGGTGATGGGGAAAGAGCCCGGTGGCAGCAGGCGCTCGGGCTGCAGCTTTTCGCAGCCCAGGCTGACGACCATCACCTCGCCGCCAAAGTTCGGGTTGTGGCTGATATTGCGCAAGGTGCGCTGCGGAATGTCTGCACCCACCGCATCAATGGCCACGCCGCAGCCATAGCTGTGCTCCAGCCCAACGACATCGTCGACCTGCGGGTAGCGCGGCAGCAGCTCGGCCTTGATCCGGCGCACCGCAAAATCCAGCACGCCCGCCACGCACTGCACCGTGGTGGTGATGGCCAGGATATTGCGCGTGCCCACCGTGCCATCGGCATTGCGGTAGCCCTCAAAGGTATAGCCCTCCAGTGGCGGCAGATCGGGCGCGGTCACCGTGGCGATCGGCAGGCCTTCGAGCGAGCGGGCCTCGGGCATCTGCAGCAGGCGCTCATGCACCCAGCTGCCCGCGGCAATGGCCTGGCGCGCATAGCCGATCACCACGTTGTAGCGGCGCACGGCCTCGCCTTGTGCAATGTCCAGCAAGGCCACCTTGTGGGCCTGCGGCACCTGCTCGACCAGGCGCAGGCCCGAGGGCAGCACGGTGCCGGCCGGTAGCCCGCCGTCATTGGCGATGATCGCGACGTTGTCCGCCGCATGCATGGAAATCGAAAGTGGGGTCGTTCTGGCTTGTGTCATGGCAAATACTCTCTACGGCGGTGCTCCTTCAGCGTAGCGCATGCGCGCTGCCGGCCCGCCTGGCACCTGTCGCTTCGCGCGACAGGGCCGAACGCAAACGCTCAATCGGCCTTGATACCCGCGGCCTGGATCACCTGCGCCCATTTGGCCACCTCGGCCTTCTGGAACTCGGCCAGCTCGGCCGGCGTCATCGTCGACGGCTGCATGCCAAAGGCCTTCAAACGCGTCTGCACTTCGGGCGTGGCGACGATCTTCATGATCTCGGCATGCAGGCGGTCCACCACCGGCTTGGGCGTACCCGCAGGTGCAAACACCGCTTGCCAGGAACCCATGTCAAAGCCCTTTTCACCAGCCTCGGCAATGGTCGGCACATCGGGCAGCGATTCCAGGCGCTTGGAGCTGGTCACCGCGATCGGGCGCAGCTTGCCGGCCTGGATATGCGGGCCGACCACCAGGGCCGTGTCAAACATCATGTCGACCTGGCCGCCGATGACATCCTGCACCGCCGGGCCGCTGCCCTTGTAGGGCACATGGGTGAACTTGACGCCCGTCTGGTAGGCCAGCAGCTCCAGCGCCATGTGGTTGGAGGTGCCGCTGCCGGGCGAGGCCGAGGTCAGCCCGCCGCTGGAGGACTTGGCCTTGCTGCCGGCCATCACATCGGCCAGGGTCTTGTAGGGGCTGGAGGCGGGCACCACCAGCACCAGCGGGCCCGAGCCCAGCATCGCGACCGGCGTGAAGGATTTGACCGGGTCGTAGTCGAGCTTGGAATACAGACTGATATTGATCGCATGCGAGCTGATGGTGCCGCCCAGGATGGTGTAGCCATCGGGCGCTGCGCGCGCGGCCAGTGCCGAGCCCACGCTGCCGCCGGCCCCGCCTTTGTTCTCGATGATCATCGACGTGCCCAGCGCCTTGCCCAGCGGCTGGGCGATCACACGTGCCAAGGTATCGGTATTGCCGCCGGGCGGAAACGGCACCAGGTAGGTGATGGATTTACCGGTGGGCCAGCTGCTTTGTGCCAGCGCGGATGTGCTGGCCAGGCCGGCGCCCAGCATCAGGGCGCTGGCTGCGAGCGAGCTTTGGATCAGGGTTCTGCGTTGCATGGATGTCTCCTTGGTTTGTAATCGTCGAAAGCAATGAACTCGGTGGGGATCAAAAACGCGGCTGCTTGCCGTCAAAGCTGGGGTCGTACTTGCGCATCTGGCCCAGGTCATCGCGGTTGCGGATGCCGCAGTGCAGGTAGTTGTCATGCAGGCGCGCCAGCGCATTGCGGTCCAGGCGTACGCCCAGGCCTGGCGTTGTCGGCACGCGCAGGCTGCCCGCTTCAAACTGCAGGCGCCCGCCTTCGATGACCTCCTCGTCCTGCCAGGGGTAGTGGGTGTCGCAGGCATAGGTGAGCAAGGGCACGCTGGCACAGAGATGCGTCATCGCCACCAGGCTGATGCCCAGGTGCGAGTTGCTGTGCATCGACAGGCCCAAATCGAAGGTACGGCACAGGGTGGACAGGCGCTGCGTCGCGCGCAGACCGCCCCAGTAGTGGTGGTCACTCAGCACAATCTTCACCGGGCAGCCCATCTCGGCATTGCGCCGGAACTCGGCAAAATCGGTCACCACCATATTGGTGGCCAGCGGCACCTCGCAGGCGCGGGCCACGGCGGCCATGCCGTCCAGCCCGGGGGCCGGGTCTTCGTAGTACTCCAGCACGCCACGCAGCTTGTCGACAATGCGCAGGCTGGTCTCCACCGTCCAGTTGGCATTCGGATCGATGCGCAAAGGCAGGCCGGGAAAGGCCTCGGCCAGGGCGAGAATGCCGGCGGCCTCCTCGTCAGGCGGCAAGGCCCCGGCCTTGAGCTTGATGCTCTGGAAGCCGTACTGGCCAATCATGCGCTGGGCCTGCGCCACCAGCTGCTGCGGTGTCAGCGCCTCGCCCCAGGCATCGGGCGCATAGGGCTGGCCGGCATGCTCGGCGTACTTGTAGAACAGGTAGGCCGAGAACGGCACACTGGGGCGCGCCGCACCCCCCAGCAGATCCACGACAGGCGCATTCGCCATCTGGCCTTGCAGATCGAGCATGGCCACCTCAAAAGCACTGACCACCTTGGCCACCGTTTTGGATACATGGGTGCCCGGCGCGAGCGACACCTGCTGGCCCAGAAACTCCGAGGCCGTCTGCACCGGTGGCGCCACCAGCGCCGCCACCCGCTGCTCCATCTCGTTGAGCGCCCAGGGCGACAGCCCCACCAAGGCCGGTGCCGCCTTGGCCAGTGCATCGAGCATGGGCTGGTCGCCATAGCTCTCGTTGATGCCCACCAGGCCCGAGGCGGTCTCGATCTCGATGATGGAGCGCAGCGCCCAGGGCTCGTGGATGCCGGCAGCGTTGAGCAGCGGCGGATCGCGGAAGGCAATCGGCGTGATGCGGAGTTGGCGAATGGCGTGTGAGGTACTCATCGTGAAAGCGCAGAAAAAAGCAGAAGGGGTGAAGGCTTGGGAGACAGTGAAGGCTTAGCGCACGGTCATGAAGATCTGCGGCAACCAGGTGGTGAAGGCCGGCACAAAGGTCACCAGGCCCAGCGCAAAGATCAGCGCGCCATAGAACGGCCAGATGGTGCGCATGACGGTGCCCACCGACACACCGCCAATGGCACAGCCAACAAACTGGGTCGTGCCCACCGGCGGGGTGTTCAGGCCCAGCGCACAGTTGATCAGCAGCACAATGCCGAACTGCACCGAGCTCATGCCGTAGTGCTGGGCAATCGGCAGGAAGATGGGCGTGCACAGCAAGATGGTGGCGGCCATGTCGAGGAAGGTGCCCAGCAGGAACAGGATGATGTTGATCAGCAGAAACACCATCCAGGGCGTGGTGGTGACCTGGGCCAGCATCTGGCCGGTGAGCTCGGCCACACCGTAGAGGCTGATCAGGTAGCCAAAGGTGCTGGAGATACCGATCAGCAGCAAGATGATGCCGGTGTTGCGCACCGCCTTGGAGGCGGCCTTGACAAAGTGCGACCAGCTCAGCGACCGGTAGACAAACACCATCAGCGCCAGCGCATAGAGCACGGCGACCACGGCCGACTCGGTGGCGGTGAACACGCCCGACAGAATGCCGCCCAGAATCAGCACCACGACAAACAGACCCGGCAGCGCCGCGGCCAGGCTGCGGCCCACGACCTGCCAGCCGGGGAAGGTGCCGGCCGGGTAGCCGCGCCGCCGTGCCACCCAGTAGGCCGCACCCAGGTTGCTCAGGGTCAGGATCAGCGCCGGGATGATGGCCGCCAGAATCAGCGCCGCAATCGACACCTTGCCGCTGGCCGCCAGCGCATAGATGATGATGTTGTGGCTGGTCGGCATCAGCGCGCCCACCAGGGCCGCATGCGTGGTCACATTGACGGCGTAGTCGGCGTGGTAGCCCTCTTTCTTCATCATCGGGATCATCACCGCACCCATGGCCGAGACATCGGCCACCGGCGAGCCCGAGACGCCGCCAAACAAGGTGCAGGCCACCACATTGGACATGCCCAGGCCGCCGCGCACATGGCCGATCAGCGCCCGCGCAAAGTTGACGATGCGGTCGGCAATGCCGCCGTGCAGCATCAGCTCACCGGCAAAGATGAAGAACGGAATCGCCAGAAAGGAGAACACCCCCATGCCGGCGGTCATCTGCTGAAAACCCACCTCCAGCGGCAGCCCCTCATAGGCCAGCGTGGCCAGTGCAGACAGACCAATGGAGAAGGCCACCGGCACGCCCAGCAGCAGCAGGACGGCAAAGCTCAGGCTCAGAATCAGCAAGGCTGTGGTCATCGCCGCGCTCCTAGTTGGGCTGCACTTCGCGGCCTTGCGCGAGTGCGATCAGGTGTTCGATGGAAAACAGCACGATCAGGCTGCCGGCAAGGATGGCGGGCACATATTTCCAGCCTTCGGACACGCCCAGGGTCGGCAGGCGGTAGTCCCAGACCGATTCGGCCAGCGACGTGCAGCCATAGGCCATGGCCGCGCCAAACAGCAGGATCAGCGCATGGATCAGAAACTCCATCTTGGTGCGCAGCCAGTCCGGCGCCAGCACCAGCAGCGACTCCAGCCCGATATGGCCGCTGTCGCGCACACCGACGGCCACGCCGAACATGGTCACATAGAGCACCAGCAACAGCGACAGGCTCTCGGCCCAGGTCGGCGTGTTGTTGAGCACATAGCGGCCAAACACCTGCCAGCTGACGGCGGCAATCAGCAGCATCAGGCCGGCAATTCCCAGCCACATGCACAAGCGCGACAAGGCGCTGCAAATCTTGGTAAACATCGTGGTGCCCGTGCAGACCCGGGGCGTACAGCCTCCGGGCAAAGAGTTGCAAGGAGCCAGCACCCGGCGGGCACTGGCATTGGCGTGGGATCAGCGGCGGATCAAGGCGTTTCCTGCGCGCGCTTGACCAGGTCTTTCAGCTTGGCATCGGTGATGAACTTGTCATACACCGGCCGCATCGCCGCCTGGAACGGGGCCTTGTCCACCTCGATGATCTCGGCGCCGCCCGCCTTCACGACCTCGAGCGACTTGGCCTCACGCTCGGCCCACTGCTTGCGCATATAGGGCACCGACTCCTTGGCAGCCTGGCGCACCCAGCGCTGCTCCTCGGGCGAGAGCTTGTCAAAGGTCCGTTTGGAGAACAGCAAAATCTCCGGCGCCATCGAGTGCTCGGTCTTGCTGAAGTACTTGGCGACTTCGAACGAGCGCGAGCTCTCGAAGGTCGGGTAGTTGTTTTCGGCCGCATCGATGAGGCCGGTCTTCAGCCCGGTGTAGACCTCGCCCATCGGCATCGGCGTCGCATTGGCGCCCATGGCTTCGAGCATGCTCACCCAGAGATCGGACTGCTGCACGCGCACCTTCATGCCCTTCATGTCGGCCAGGCTCTTGACCGGCCGCTTGGCAGTGAACATCGAGCGCGCACCGCTGTCGTAAAAGCCCAGGCCGATGAAGCCCTGTTTTTCGCAGGCTTTGAGGATCTCCTCGCCCACGGGGCCATCGAGCACCTTGTGCATGTGCTCCACCGAGCGGAACAGGAAAGGCATGGTGGGCACCACGGTCTCGTTGCAGACATTGTTCATCGCGCCCACATTGACCCGCACCATCGCCAGCGCACCTATCTTGGCCTGCTCGATGGTTTCCTTCTCGCCCCCCAGCGCCCCGTTCGGGTAGACGCGGATGCTGTGCTTGCCGCCTGATAGCGCCTTGAGGCGCTCGCCCATGAACTTCACCGCCTGCACGGTCGGGTAGTCGTCCGGGTGGATATCCGATGAACGAAATTCAGTGGCCTGCGCGCTGAGCGCCAGCAGACCGGCAGCCAGCGCTGCACTGAGAGTGGAAAGTCGCATTTGTCTACCTCGTTATCTCTGTGGTTGGGGAACATGCCCGGATGGTTTCCGGGTCTCTGGGTCACACACACCTCGCCTGTTTACAGGGGCCGAAATTCCGTCTCCTCCATTCCTGAAACGCCTGGGCGCAGCGCAAACACGCCACCGGCCAGCGGTTGGTCCGACAGATCGATACCGTCGGGCCGAATCGATGTGACATAGAGCACATCCAGCGCAGGTCCGCCAAAGGCGCACATGGCCGGCTTTTTGACCGGCAGCGCCAGCGAGCGGTCCAGCTGCCCATCGGGCCGGAAGCGGTGCACCAGGCCGGCGTCATTGCCGCAGATCCAGTAGCAGCCGTCCACATCGATGGCCGCGCCATCGGGCCGGCCCGGCAGATTTTTCATATCGACAAACAGGCGGCGGTTGTGGGGCGTGCCGCTGCCCGTGTCGTAGTCAAAGGCCCAGATCTGCTGGCTGCTGGGGTGCGAATCCGACAGGTACATGGTTCGGCCATCGGGGCTGAAGGCCAGGCCGTTGGGCGTGATCAGCGGGCCCAGCTGCAGGTCCTGCGCGCCGCCTGCCGCCATGTCCTCTGCCCCCAAGCGGTAGAGCTTGCCCACCGGCTGCGCAGCCGCCATGTCCATCAGCATGCTGCCCGCCACAAAGCGGCCCTGGCGGTCGCAGCGGCCATCGTTAAAGCGCATGCCCGGCATCGCGTGGTCGACGGCAGCCAGTGGTTGGGTGTGCGCCTCACCATCGCCCAAGGTCACCTGGTAAATGCCGTCTTCCAAGCCGGCAATCCAGCTGCGCGGCTCGCCCTGCCAGGCGGCCATGCAGGCCAGCATCTGCGGCAGCTGCCACTGCGTGGCGCTGCCTTGGCCCGGCTGCCAGCGCTGCAGCAGGCCGCGCGGTATATCGGCCCAGTACAGCGCAACCTCCTGCGCACGCCACACAGGGCTTTCGCCGGTGGCGTTGCGGGCGTCGAGCACCAGCTCGGCGGCTGTCATGCAGGCTGCTCCGGCGCATCGCCAAAGGGGCCTTGGGCGGTGAAGGCGCCGCCCTGGAAAACGGCGACCGGGTCATTGGCCGCAGGGGCGGGTTGTGCCTCCACCTGGGCGCGCCAGGGCTCGGAGCTGTCCTTGGGCACAAAGCCCAGGTGGGCGGCGGCATGGTTGTCCCACCAGAGATCGCGGTTGGCCGATGCGCCGTAGACGACGGTATGGCCGACGTTGGGCGTGAACAGGCTTTTCTCGACCAGCTGCACCAGGTCGTCATAGCTCAGCCAGCTGTGCATCATGCGCCGGTCCTTGGGCGCGGGGAAGGACGAGCCAATGCGTATGCTCACCGTCTCGATGCCATAGCGGTCAAAGTAAAAGCTCGCCATGTCCTCGCCAAAGGACTTGGACAGGCCGTAGTAGCCATCGGGTCGGCGGCGCGCGTTGGCGTCGATCTTCTCGCTTTGCTGGTAAAAGCCGATCACATGGTTGGAGCTGGCAAACACAATGCGCTTCACGCCGTGGCGGCGCGCGGCCTCGTAGAGGTGGAAGATGCCTTTGATATTGGCCTCCAGCACCTCTTCAAAAGGCCGCTCCACCGACACACCGCCCAGGTGCACGATGGCGTCGCAGCCGGCCACCATCGCATCGACCGCCTGCTTGTCGGCCAGGTCGCAGGTGTTGACTTCTTCTTGTGCATCCCGTGGCGCGCCCATGCCGGCGATGTCGGACACGCGCAAGACGGGCGCCAGGCCACGCAGACGCTGGCGCAGCACCTGGCCCAGGCCGCCGGCAGCACCAGTCAACAGCAAGCGTTGCAGCGGGGGGTTTTGTGCCTGCATCTGCTGCTCCTTTTCCATAAAAAAAGGCGCTTATGAAAAGCGCCTTGGGTGCTCAGCCTTGTGCCAGGCCGTCAATGGCAGAACGGATGTTCTTCAGTGCCTTCACCACCAGCGCAGGGTCGGTGGCGAACGACAGACGAACATAAGGCGACATGCCAAAGGCAGCGCCCGGCACGGTCGCCACCTTGGCGGCGTTGAGCAAAAAGCCCGACACCGCAGCATCGCTGTCCAGCACCTTGCCTTCGGCCGTGCGGCGGCCGATCAGGCTCTGGCAGCCGAGGAACAGGTAGAAGGCGCCATCGGGCACCGACGACAGGGTCAGCTCAGGCACGATGGCCAGCTCGCGGCGGATGGTCTCGAGCCGGTCCACAAAGGTCTGGCGCGCCTGGCGCACGCAGTCCTGGTCGCCCAGCAAGGCTGCTTGCGCAGCGGCCTGTGCCACCGAGGTTGCGCTGGTGCAGCTTTGCGATTCGAGCTTGTTCATGCCGCCAATCAACTTCTCGGGGCCTGCCGCATAGCCAATGCGCCAGCCGGTCATCGCGTACGACTTGGAGACGCCGTTGATGATCAGCATGCGGTCCTTCAGATAAGGACAGGCCTGGGCGAACGAGACAAAGGGCACACCGGTCAGGATGATGTGCTCGTAGATCTCGTCGGACATGACCAGCACATCGGGGAAGTCCTTGAGCACCTCGCCCAGCGCCTGCAGCTCGGCGCGGCTGTAGACCGCGCCGGTGGGGTTGCCAGGGCTGTTGATGATCAACCAGCGGGTCTTGGCCGTGATGCTCTGGCGCAGCGCGTCGGGCGTGAGCTTGAAGCCCACCGCTTCGGAGCAAGGCACATAGACCGGCACGCCGCCATGCAGCGCCACGATGTCGCCATAGGACACCCAGCAAGGCGTGGGCACCACGACCTCATCGCCGCTCTCCAGGGTTGCCATGAAGGCATTGAAGATCAGCTGCTTGGCGCCGACACCGGTGGTGATCTCGGCCACGGAGTAGTCGAGTTCGTTGTCCTGCTTGAACTTCTGCGCAATCGCCTTGCGCAGGCTCTCGGTGCCGGCCGGCACCGTGTACTTGGTGGCACCGGCCTTGGCCGCCGCCATCGCTGCATCGATGATGTGCTCGGGCGTATTGAAATCGGGCTCACCAATGCTCAGGTCGATGACATCGATTCCTTCGGACTTCATCTTCTTGGCCTGCGAGGAAATCGCCATGCTCGGCGACGATGGCAGGCTCTCGACTTTTTGACTTAGCTTCAACATAAATTCGCAATCGCTCGGTGTCTCTTAGATGCCCTTGTCATTGGGGTTGGCGTAGAGCGCCTTGGTCGAATCGCTGAGCGGGAAGTTGATGTTCACGTTGCGCGGTGGGATCGTGGTCATGAACCACTTCTGGTAGAGCGCTTCCATCTCGCCGGACTTGATCATCGCGTAGACGGTGTCATCGACCAGCTTCTTGAACGTCGGGTCATCCTTGCGCAGCATCACGCCATAGGGCTCGGTGCGCAGCGGCTCGTTCAGGATCACGTACTGGTCGCGCTGGGGCGAGGTGGCGATAAAGCTGGCCAGTTGCACGTCATCGAGCACAAAGGCGTCGGCCTTGCCCGATTCAAACATCACAAAGGCTTCGGACGGGTCCTTGCCATAGACCTCGTTGAACTTCACGTTCTGGGCCTTCTTGTAGGCGCGCAGCAGCTGGATCGAGGTGGTGCCGGTCACCGTGGCCACATTGCGGTTTTGCAGATCGGCAATGCCCTTGACTGCCGAGTCCTTGCGCACGGCCAGGGTCACGTTGGCCGAGAAGTAGCTCGGCGAGAAGGAGACCTGCTCCTGGCGCGCGATGGTGTTGGTCACCGGCGTGCAGTCCAGGTCGACAGTGTTGTTCTGGATCAGCGGAATGCGGCTGGTGGGCGTGGTGATCAGGTACTTGATTTCCATCTTCTGCAAGCCGGCCGCCTTTTGCGCCGCCTCTGCGACCTTCAGGCAGATGTCATTGATCATGCCGATGGGGTCCGCATTGCCATTGACCTTGTAGCTGAAGGGCACGGACATGTCGCGCGCACCGATGGTGATCGCGCCGTTTTGCTTGATCTTCTCCAGCGTGGAGGTCTGTGCTTGCGCCAGGGAAGCAGCCAGCAGAGTGACGGCACATACGGTGGTTTTCGAGAAAAGCTTGAGCATGATTGGAAAGTAGGTTACAACAAGGCATCAGTCATGTGTTGTCTGACGACAGGTGTGAATTATGATCACAGCTATGCTTAAAAGCCCCTCGGAATTACCCGCATCCCCGTCAATGGCATCCGCCCCAGATGCCATTTGCTACGGTTGCCGTGCCGCAAAAGCCAAAGGCCAGG
>NZ_JBBGYU010000016.1:13877-31045 GCF_037479555.1 Comamonas sp. MYb396
ACTTTGCACGGTTGCCACACCCCGCAAGGCAGCTGCTTGACCCACCTTCAGCCGGATCACAGCCATGCTTAAAAGCCCCTCGGAATCACCCGCATCCCCGTCAATGGCATCCGCCCCAGATGCCATTTGCTACGGTTGCCGTGCCGCAAAAGCCAAAGGCCAGGCCCACGTTCTGCCGGATCACAGCCATGCTTAAAAGCCCCTCGGAATCACCCGCATCCCCGTCAATGGCATCCAGCCAGGATGCCACTTTGCACGGTTGCCACACCCCGCAAGGCAGCTGCTTGACCCACCTTCAGCCGGATCACAGCCATGCTTAAAAGCCCTTCGGAACTCTCCGCCACCCCATCGATGGCTGCCGACTCCGCCGCCAGCCTGCGCGGCAGCCGTGCCGCCAAGGGCAGCCGCAGCCTGGCCAACTTGCTGTCGGAAGAGTTTGAAAACAAGATCCGCCAAGGCCTGTTGCAAGAGGGCGACAAGCTACCCACCGAAACAGAACTGGTGCGCAGCTATGACGTCAGCCGCACGGTGGTGCGCGAGGCGCTGTCCAAGCTGCAAGCCTCGGGCCTAGTCGAGACCAAGCACGGCATCGGCACCTTTGTGCTGCCCGCGCGCAGCACACCGGGCATGGTGCTGAGCGCCCATGAGCTGAGTGAATCGGTCGACGTGTTGGCGGTGCTGGAGCTGCGCATCAGCCTGGAGACCGAGGCGGCGGGCCTGGCAGCGACCCGGCGCCAGGAGCCGCATCTGCGCGCGATGCGCACTGCGCTGCAGGCCTTTGAGCAGAACTTTGCGCTGGGCCGCGAGACCGTGAGCCATGACCTGGACTTCCACCTCAGCATTGCCAAGGCGACGGGCAACCGCTACTTCCAGGAGATCCTGCAGCACTTTGGCTCAATGCTGATTCCGCGCAACCGGATTGCCTCGATCCACATCCCCACGCGCGACCCGGACTACCTCAAGCGCGTGAACCGCGAGCATGAAGAAATCTTCTCTGCGATCGAGCGCCAGGATGCGGACTCGGCCCGCGCCGCCATGCGCATCCACCTGACCAACTCGCGCGAACGACTGCGCCTGGCCCAGCGCCTGGCCCAGGAGCAGCAAGCAGCCGGCACGCCGGACAGCAAGCGCTAAGCCGCGCAGCAGCCCCGCGCCGGGCTGCTGCCATCACCCGCTCAACACCGCCCACAAAAGCGCCAGCCACGCCGCCCTGGCGCATCACCGGGCCTGCCAAAGCACCCGCGCCAAGGCCGCGAAAAACAGCCTGAATCCCGGCCCCAACTCCCAGCCAAGCGTTTCCCCTAGTCAAGCAATACTTGGCGATCAGCATTTTGAGTTGTATGATGTCTTATATCTAAAAAGGAGACAGAGACATATGCATCGCCGTTCGCACCTGATCTATTCAGCGCTGGCCCTGGCTGCCGGTAGCTTGTTATCGACTCCGTTGTTGGCGGCCGATGCCTGGCCGAGCAAGCCGATCCGGCTGATCGTTCCCTACCCACCCGGCGGCAGCTCGGACATCATTGCCCGCTCGATTGGCCAGCTGATCTCGCAAGAGCTCAAGCAAACGGTGGTGATCGACAACAAGCCCGGTGCCAACGGCAACCTGGGGGCCGAGTTTGTCGCCCGCGCCCAGCCCGATGGCTACACCTGGCTGCTGTGCGACCTGGGTGCACTGGCGATCTCGCCATCGATCTACACCAAGCTCAGCTTTGACCCGAGCAAGGACCTGCGCGGCGCCGCCATGCTGGCCTACTCGCCGCACATGCTGGTGGTGCACCCGTCGGTGCAGGCCAGCAATCTGCAGGAGCTGGTGGCGCTGTCCAAGAAGCAGGACCTGAACTTTGCCGTCACCGCCACCGGCAGCGCGCCGCACCTGGCCGGTGTCGAGCTGGCCCGGCTGACGGGCGCCAAGTGGGTCTATGTGCCCTACAAGGGCGGCGTGCAATCCGTGCAGGACACGGTGGCTGGCCAGACCCAGGTGCTGATGAACGGCATGCTGGCCACCTACCCCCATGTGCAAAGCGGCAAGTTGAAGCTGCTGGGTATCTCCAAGAACACCCGCATGCCGCTGATCGCCGATGTACCGACCCTGGCCGAGCAAGGCGCAGCCGGCTTTGCCTCGGGCACCTGGCAAGGCGTGGTACTGCCGGCCAAAACGCCAGAAGCGGTGATCCAGAAGGTGAACCAGGCGCTGCTGACTGCCATCCGCTCGCCCGAGGTGCGCTCGCGCCTGACCGGCCAGGGCGCCGAGGTGGTCACGATGACGCCGGCCGAGACTGACCAATTTTTCAAGGCCGAACGCCAGCGCTGGCGCACGGTCGTCCAAACCGCCAATCTGCAGCTCGATTGAGCCGCTCAGATTTGGCACTGTCGATTCCCTCTCTTTTCTTTGAAAGTTTGATATGAGCACCATGAGCCCCCAGGATGTGAAGAACGTGATGAGTTCCGGACTGCTGTCCTTCCCCATTACCGACTTTGATGCACAAGGCAACTTCAATGCCAAAGGCTATGCCGAGCGCCTGGAATGGCTGGCCCCCTACGGCGCCAGCGCCCTGTTCGCCGCTGGCGGCACCGGTGAGTTCTTCTCGCTGACCGCTGAGGAGTACCCCGCCATCATCAAGACCGCCGTGGACACCTGCAAGGGCAAGGTGCCGATCATCGCCGGTGCAGGCGGCCCGACCCGCTTTGCGATCCAGTGCGCACAGGCTGCGGAGGCCGCTGGCGCCCACGGCATCTTGCTGATGCCCCACTACATGACCGAAGCCAGCCAGGAAGGCCTGGCCGCCCACGTCGAAGCCGTTTGCAAGAGCGTGAAGTTCGGCGTCATCATCTACAACCGGGGCGTGAGCCGCTTCACCCCCGAAACCGTTGCCAAGCTCTGCGAGCGCAACCCCAACCTGGTGGGCTTCAAGGACGGCGTGGGCGACATCGAAGCCATGTCGGCCATGTACCTGACCATGGGTGACCGCCTGGCCTACCTGGGTGGCCTGCCGACCGCCGAAGTCTATGCCGCCGCCTACAAGGCACTGGGCACGCCCGTGTACTCATCTGCCGTGTTCAACTTCATCCCCAAGACCGCCATCCGCTTCTACGAAGCCGTGCGCACCGATGACCACGCCACCCAGCACCAGCTGCTCAAGGACTTCTTCATGCCCTACCTGAAGATCCGCAACCGCAGCGCTGGCTACGCCGTCTCGATCATCAAGGCCGGCGCCAAGCTGGTGGGCCACGATGCCGGTCCGGTGCGCGCACCGCTGGCTGACCTGAAGCCCGAGGAAGTCGATATGCTGGCAGCACTGATCAAGAAGGTTGAAGCCTGATCTCCGTTGACCTCCTGGCCCGGTAACCACCCGCAGCACAATGCTGCGGATGGTGCCGGGCTCTTTCCGTTGAAAGCCCCCTCCACACATGACTGCCACCCAACGCCCGCGCGTGCTACAAATGGGCAAGATGCCGCTGCCCGCGCTTGATGCCGATCTGGCCCAGGAATTCGATACCACCGTGCTGAGCGCACAAGCGGACCCGCAGCAGTTCCTGGCTGACCACGGTTCGGAGTTTGCCTACCTGGTCACCTCGGCCAGCATGGGCGCATCGGCCTCGGTGATCCAGGCCTTGCCGGCACTGCGCGGCATCAGCAGTTTTGGTGTGGGCTTTGATGCGCTGGACCAGCAGTCCATCCTCGCCCAGTCCGCGCGCGTGGGCTACACGCCCGGCGTGCTGGACGACTGCGTGGCCGACCTGGCCTTTGCGCTGCTGCTGGACAGCGCCCGCCGCCTGGCAGCGGCCGACCGCTTTGTGCGCGCGGGCCTGTGGCCTACCGAACGCTTTGGCGTCTACACCCGTGCCTCGGGCAAGCGTCTGGGCATCCTGGGCATGGGCCGCATTGGCCGCCAGGTGGCGCGCCGCGCCAGCGGTTTTGACATGGAGGTGGCCTACCACAACCGCCGCCCGGTCAGCGATTCGCCGCACCGTTACATGGCATCGCTGCAGGAGCTTGCTCAGTGGTGCGACTTTTTGGTCATCACCGCCGCCGGTGGCGACGACACCCGCCACCTGGTCAATGCCCAGGTGCTGCAAGCGCTGGGCCCGCAGGGCTTTGTGATCAATGTGGCGCGCGGCAGCGTGGTCGATGAAGCGGCCTTGCTGGACGCGCTGCAGCACCAGCGCATTGCCGGCGCCGGCCTCGATGTGTTCGAGGACGAACCCCGCCCCCTGCCCGGCCTGCTGCAGCAAGACAACGTGGTGCTGGCACCGCATATCGCCAGCGGCACGCAGGAGACGCGCCGCGCGATGGCCGATCTGGTGCTGGCCAACCTGCGCAGCTTGATTGCCGATGGCCAGCCGCTGCAGGAAGTGCCTTGGTCCCAAGCTGCGGCACAGGCCCGCGCTGGTTGAGAACGTTTTTACGACGACCGAACCATCCACCCATTTTTTTGAGAACAGGCCCAACCGCCTGGCAAGCCTATGACGACACACAACAACCTGATCAACGGCAGCTGGACACCCGGCAAGACCACCTCTCCCAACACCAACCCCAGCGACCTGTCCGACGTGATCGGCCAGTACGCGCAAGGCGATGCCAGCGATGTGGATGCGGCGGTGGCGGCGGCCACGGCGGCTTTCCCGGCCTGGAGCGTCTCGGGCATCCAGGCGCGCCACGATGCGCTCGACAAGATCGGCAACGAAATCCTGGCACGCAAGGAAGAGCTGGGCGACCTGCTGGCGCGCGAAGAAGGCAAGACCCGGCCCGAGGCGATTGGCGAAGTGGCCCGCGCCGGCCAGATCTTCAAGTTCTTTGCCGGTGAATGCCTGCGCCTGGCTGGTGAGAGCCTGCCGTCGGTGCGCCCCGGCATTGGCGTGGAAATCACGCGCGAGCCCATCGGTGTGGTGGGCCTGATCACCCCGTGGAACTTCCCCATCGCGATTCCGGCCTGGAAGATTGCACCGGCGCTCGCCTTTGGCAACTGCGTGGTGATCAAGCCCGCTGATCTGGTGCCCGGCAGCGCCTGGGCGCTGGCCGACATCATCCACCGCAGCGGCATCCCGGCCGGTGTCTTCAACCTGGTCATGGGCCGGGGCCGCATCATTGGCGATGCACTGGTGCAGCACCCCGATGTGGCGGCGATCAGCTTTACCGGCTCGGTCGGAGTAGGCCGAGGCATTGCTGAGGCCTGCGTCAAATCGGGCAAAAAGGTGCAGCTGGAGATGGGTGGCAAGAACCCGCAGGTGGTGCTGGACGATGCCGACCTGGCCCAGGCCGTGGAGCTGTCGGCCCAGAGCTGCTTTTACTCGACCGGCCAGCGCTGCACCGCATCGAGCCGCCTGATCGTCACCGACAAGATCTACCCGGCCTTTGTGCAGGCGCTGCAAGAGCGCATGGCCAAGATCAAGGTGGGCGATGCGCGCGCCGCCGGCACCGACATCGGCCCCGTGGTGAGCCAGGCCCAGCTGGAGCAGGACCTGAGCTATGTCGAAATCGCCAAGGCCGAAGGTGCCGTGCTGGCCACCGGCGGCAGCCGCATTGCCTGCCACACCGGCAGTGGCAAGGAAGGCTTTTTCATGCAGCCCGCCTTGCTGGTGGACAGCACGCCGCAGATGCGCATCAACCGCGAAGAGGTGTTTGGCCCCGTCGCCAGCGTGATCCGCGTGCAGGACTATGAAGAAGCGCTGGCCGTCGCCAACGACACCGCCTTTGGCCTGTCCGCCGGCATTGCCACCACCAGCCTGAAGTACGCCAGCCACTTCAAGCGCCATGCCCAGGCCGGCATGGTGATGGTCAACCTGCCCACCGCAGGCGTGGACTACCATGTGCCGTTTGGCGGCCGCAAGGGATCGAGCTACGGCCCGCGCGAGCAAGGCCGCTATGCGCAGGAGTTCTACACCACGGTGAAGACCGCCTATACGCTGGCTTGAACGTCCGCGCCTGCAACAGGCGCTTTGCGGGCATCCGGTGGCCCTCCACCCGATGCCCGCGCAGTACCTGGTCGCTCTCAGGTAATACGCTTGGCGGAAAATGGCGGCATGAAACTTCTGCCTGACCTTTCGCTGCCGGTAACCGCCGACATCAACGATCCCCAGCCGCTGATCCTCTACCACGGCCGCAACTGCCCCGATGGCTATGGCGCGGCGCTGGCGGCCTGGCTGTTCTTCTCCGGCAACGCAGAGTTTCGCGGCCTGGACCATGGCGAAATCCAGACCGTGGACGACCTGGGGCCGCTCGCGGGCCGCACGATCTACATCCTGGACTTTGCCTTTGGCCCCGAGCTGCTGGCGGCCATCGAGGCCCAGGCGCACAAGCTGGTGCTGCTGGACCACCACAAGAGCGCGGCCGAGAAGCTCAATGGCTACCAATGCACCTGCGGCGTCGTGCATTTCGACATGAACAAGTCCGGCGCGCGCCTGGCCTGGGAGTTCTTCTTCCCCAAAGACCCGATCCCCGCGCTGGTGCTGCACATCGAAGACCGCGACATCTGGCGCTGGCAGTACCCCGAGAGCGGTGCCTTTTTGGCCGCGCTGGACATGGAGCCGCGCAGCTTTGAGCGCTGGGCCGAGATTGCGGCCTTCAGCCCCGAGCAGCTGAGCGCCTTCATGGCCCGTGGCGGCGCGATGGACGAGAAATACCTCAAGCTCTGCAGCGATATCGCCGAAGGCGCGCAGCCGCTGGTGTTCAACGGCGTGGCCGGTCTGATGGTCAATGCCCCGGGCATGTTCCACAGCCAGGTGGGCGACATCCTCGCCAAGCAAAGCGGCAGCTTTGCGCTGATGTGGAGCGCCAGCCCCAAGGGCGCCAAATGCGGCCTGCGCTCGCGCTCGGATTTCAACTGCATCCCGCTGGCCGAAAGCATGGGCGGCGGTGGCCATGCCCAGGCCTGCGGTTTCCGCATGGGGGTGGACCGCATCCCCGAGCTGCTGGCAGGCACGCTGACCGCCCGCCCGGAAGACGCGCTGCCACCACCACGCCCCGCGCCAGCCGCAGCGCCTACCGGCACGCCATGATGCTGGGCACCGGCACGAGCAGCGAGACTTGGGCGCAGCAATGCCCCCTGTGCGGCCAGAGCAACGGCTGTGCCGTCGCCCAGGGCCTGCCGGCTGCCCAGTGCTGGTGCATGACCGCCGATATCGATCCCCAGGCCTTGCAGCGCCTGGCCCCTGCCGAGCGGGGCCAACGCTGCATCTGCCCGGCCTGTGGGCGTGCAGCGCCCGATCCTGGCGCCCTCCCCCACCGGGGTGACTGACAAGCCCCAGCGCTACCGATCATCATCAAACGCCCGGGGTCGGCCTGCCTGCAGCCGCCCCACCAGGCCCCTCGCCACACGCGCCCCATCCGCCCAGCCCACGCCATGCAGATAAGACACCACACCTCCCAGGATCTGCGCAGCCTCTATGGGGACCGCTTTCGCTGGTACCTGCTGTTCAGCGTCATGGTGGGCACGATGGCCTCGATCATCTCCTCGACCATCTTCAATGTCGCCATCCCGGCGATGAGCCTGCACTTCCAGCTGGGCCAGTCGCGCGCGCAATGGGTGACCTCGTCCTTCATGGTGGCCACGACGGTGGCGATGCTGACCACGCCCTGGCTGCTGTCGCGCTACGGCTACCGCAACACCTACCTGGGCGCCGTGCTGCTGCTGATGCTGGGGGGCATTGGCGGGGGTTTTAGCAGCGACTACAACCTAGTGCTGGTGGCGCGCGTGGTCGAAGGCCTGGCGGCCGGTGTGATCCAGCCGATTCCGGCCATCATCATCCTGCATGCCTTTGCCGCCCATGAGCAGGGCCGCGCCAATGGCCTGTTTGGCATGGGCATCGTGCTGGCGCCGGCCATCGGCCCCAGCGTGGGCGGCCTGCTGGTCGACTGGATGGGCTGGCGTTCGGTGTTCTTCATGGTGGTGCCGCTGTGCCTGGCCTCGGTCTGGCTGGGGCTGAAGTTTGTGCCCGTCAATGCGCCGGGTGGCGCAGCCGCCGACCGCCATGGCAAAAGCCTGGACTGGCTGGGTCTGGCCATTGCCACCACCGGCACCGTCTGCCTGCTCAATGGCCTGGTGGCGCTGCATGGCACGGGCTGGCAGCAAAGCGCCGTGCTGCTGGCCATTGCACTGGTCTGCCTGCCCGCCTTCATCGCCTGGCAGCGGCGCCTGCTGGCCCAGGGCGGCAAGCCGTTGATGGACCTGCGCCTGTTTGCCTGCAAGCCTTTTGCGGCCGGCTGCATTGTGGCCTTTATCTATGGCGTGGCCTTGTTTGGCTCCACCTACCTGCTGCCGGTGTTCATGCAGCTGGGGCTGTCCTACTCGGCCTCCGTGGTCGGCACCACGATGCTGCCCGCCGGCCTGGTGCTGGGCGGTGTCATCGCGCTGGCCGGCCGCATGGCCGACCGCACTCCCGTGCACTGGCTGGTGATCGGTGGCCTGTCGCTGCTGGCGCTGTCCTTTGTGCTCACGGGTGTGCTGCAGCCGGGCTCGTCGCTGTGGCTGCTGATCGGCTACACGGTGCTGGGCCGCGTCGGCCTGGGCTTTATCCTGCCCTCGCTCACCCTGGGCAGCATGCGGCCGCTGGACAAAAGCCTGATCTCGCAGGGCTCGAGCAGTTTCAGCTTTCTGCGCATGCTCGGCGGCGCCGCCGGGGTCAGCCTCTGCGGCATCTTTCTGGAGTGGCGCGTGGCCTTCTATGCCAACCAGTCGCCCGCGATCGACATTGCGCTGGCCGAGCGGGTGGCGGGCTTTCGCGACACCTTTTTGATGCTGGCCGTGGTCTGCGTGCTGGCCGGCATCGCCGCGCGCCAGTTGCAGCCGCCTGCAGCCCCCAAGCCCTGAGCGGCTGGCGAATGGTCTACACTGGGCCATCCAACGGTTTTCAAAGAGTTTTTGCCATGTGCCAACTGCTGGGGATGAACTGCAACACCCCCACCGACATCAACTTCAGCTTCAGCGGCTTTTCGCAGCGGGCCGGCAATACCGACCACCACAGCGATGGCTGGGGCATCGCCTTCTTTGAAGAAGGGGGCCTGCGCCTGCTGGTGGACCACCAGCCCGCTGTCCAGTCGCCGGTGGCCGAGCTGGTGCGGCGCTACCCCATCCACAGCCGCAATGTGATTGCGCATATCCGCAAGGCCACCCAGGGCCGGGTGCTGCTGCAAAACTGCCACCCCTTTGTGCGCGAGCTCTGGGGCAAGAACTGGGTGTTTGCCCACAATGGCGACCTCAAGGACTTCCGCCCCCGCCTGCACAGCCACTTTCACCCGGTGGGCGACACCGACAGCGAGCATGTGTTTTGCTGGCTGATGCAGGAGCTGTGGAAATCCCATGCCGGCACGCCCAGCATTGCCGAGCTGACCCACACCTTGCGCGAGCTGGCCGCGCAGATCGCGCCCCAGGGCACCTTCAACTTTCTGCTCTCCAACGGCGAGGCGCTCTGGGCCCATGCCAATACCTTCCTGTGCTACACCGAGCGCGCGCATCCCTTTGCCCAGGCCCAGCTGAGCGATGAGGACCTGAGCATTGACTTTGCCACCTGCACCACGCCGCAGGACCGGGTGGCCGTGGTGGTGACCGCGCCGCTGACCACCAATGAGCAGTGGACACCCTTCCAGCCCGGTGAGCTGATGGTATTTGCCGACGGCCGGCGCCTGGCGCTTTAAGAACTTGTTCAAATCAACAAACCCGGCAGCGCCGGGTTTGTTTCTGATACGTCTGCGCGAAAGTCTTCAGGCCAGCGCGCGGGTGATCAGAATCTTCTGCACATCGCTGGTACCTTCATAGATCTGGCAGACCCGCACATCGCGGTAGATGCGCTCGACCGGAAAATCATTGACGACCCCATAGCCGCCCAGGGTCTGGATGGCAGCGCTGCAGACGCGCTCGGCCATTTCGCTGGCAAACAGCTTGGCCATGGCCGCTTCCTTGAGGCAAGGCTGGCCGGCATCGCGCAGGCTGGCGGCATGCCAGATCAGCTGGCGCGCGGCCTCGATCTGCGTGGCGCATTCGGCCAGGCGAAAGCCGACGGCCTGGTGGTTGATGATGGCGGTGCCAAAGCTCTCGCGCTCCTTGGCGTACTGCACGGCCACGTCAAAGGCGCTGCGCGCCATACCCACGCTTTGGGCGGCAATGCCGATGCGCCCGCCTTCGAGCGCACCCAGCGCAATCTTGTAGCCCTCGCCCTCGGCGCCAATCAGGTTTTCGGCTGGCACCACGCAGTTCTCAAAATTGATCTGCGCGGTATCGCTGCTGTGCTGGCCGAGCTTGTCTTCCAGCCGTGCGACCTGGTAGCCCGGGTTGTCCGTGGGCACGATAAAGGCGCTCATGCCCTTTTTGCCGGCGCCCTTGTCGGTCACCGCAATCACAATCGCCACCTGGCCGTTCTTGCCGCTGGTGATGAACTGCTTGACGCCGTTGATCACATAGGCATCGCCCTGCCTGGTGGCCGTGGTGCGCAGCGCGCTGGCATCCGAGCCCACATGGGGCTCGGTCAGGCAGAAGGCGCCCAGCATCTCGCCTCGCGCCAGCGGGGCCAGCCATTGCTTCTTTTGCGCATCGCTGCCGTAGCGCATCAAGATCGCATTGACGGGGCAGTTGGTCACGCTGATGGCGGTGCTGGTGCCGCCGTCGCCAGCGGCAATTTCTTCCAGCACCAAGGCCAGGCTGATGTAGTCCAGCCCTGCGCCGCCCAGCGCATCGGGCACGCAGATGCCGTAGGCACCCAGCTGGGCCAGGCCCTGGTGGGCCGCCTTGGGGAACACATGGTCGCGGTCCCACTGCGCGGCGTGCGGCCACAGCTCGGCCTGGGCAAATTCACGCACCGCATCGCGGATCATCGTCTGGTCGTCGTTCAAAAGCATGGGTTGGTCTCCGGATTTTCTAGTTCTGGCGTGGTCTGGCAGGCTGGCTTACCAATGCTTGGCGCGGCGGCCATCGTGGTGCAGCAGGCGCCCCTTGTCCGCATCCGTGACCGAGGCCAGGGTCTTGCGCATGTCGCTCACGCTTTGCTGCACGGTCAGGGGCGCTTCTTGCCCACCCATGTCGGTCTGCACCCAGCCGGGGTCCAAGGTGATCAGGCGCGCGCCCGGGTAGTCATGCTGGGCCGAGGCCACCGCCATGTTCAGCGCCGTCTTGCTGACGCGGTACAGCCAGGAGTAGCTGTCGTCCACACCTTCGATCTGCGACATCGACGACGAGATAAAGGCAAACACGCCGCCGCTGGCCTCCACGATCGGGCCGATCTGCGGCAGCAGCTGCATCGCGCCCAGCACATTGGTGTGCATCACCGCATCAAAATCGGCCTGCGTCGGTACCTCGCGGGCATTGGGCCGGCGGATCACCCCAGCCACGTACATCGCCACATCGATCTGCTGGCCGGCCAACGCAGTCGCCAGCGCGGTCACGCTGTCCGGCTGGAGCACATCGACCAGGAACGCCTGCGCGCCCAGCGCCTGCAGGCGCGCCTGGGCCTCGGTATCCCGCACCGTGGCCAGCACGGTCCAGCCTGCCTGCGCATATTCACGCACCAGCTCCAGGCCGATGCCGCGCGAGGCGCCAATCACCAAAATCACAGCCATTCCCACGCCCTCCTTGGCGGTTGTTGTCACTGTCCCTGTTCTTGCAGAATCTGCTGCTGGTAGCGCGCCACCATGTCCGCCTGCGGCTCGGGTGCCGCTGTCAGGCCCATCTGGTCATGGATCATCTGGTTGAGCGTCGGCAGGGTGCTGCGCGCAATCTGTGCCTCGGCCTGCCACAGGCGCGAGCGCATCAGCGCCTTGGCGCAGTGCAGATAGGCTTCGCGCACCTCGATCTCGATCACCAGCTTGGGCCGTTGGCGCTCGCCGTCAAACACATCGACAAAGCGGGCCTCATCGCGCAGCTTTGCGGTGCCGTTGACGCGCAGGGTCTCATCCACACCCGGCAGCAGGAACAGCAGCGCAATGCGCGCATCGGTCAGCAGGTTGGTGAGCGAATCGAGCCGGTTGTTGCCACCGGCATCGGGCAGCAGCAGATGCTGCGCGCCCTGGCATTTGACAAAGCCCGGCGGCCCGCCCCGGGGCGAGGCATCGAGCATCTCGTCCGCCTGCCCGGCCGTGGCCACCACGCACAGCGGCGACAGCGCAATAAAGCGCTGGCAGTGGGCATCGAGGTGGCCAAGCTGCTTGGCCAGCGCGCGCTCGGCCGGCTGGGCGTAGAGGGCGCGCAGTTGCTCCGTCGTCTCGATCATGCGGCCTCCGGGTCGTCACCGTCCGCATCGGCCGCCGCAGCGCCGGCTGCCGCATAGACGGCCAGGTAGGCATCCCAGGACGGATCGAATGACACCTCGACGCGCCCGGGCAGGGCCACCGCCTGCTGCTGCAGCAACTGCTGGGCGGCCGCAGCATCATCGACGTAGTAGCAGGCACTGCGCTCGCGCATGCCTTCAATACGGGTGTAGGCCAGAATGCCGGTCTCCATGCGCTCGAGCGCTGCTTGCAGGCCCTCTTGCGCATCGCGCGCCTGGTCCAGGCTCTCGCCGTCTTCAAACGCCAAGGTCCATTGCAGGCAGTAGGGCAGATCGGCGCGCGTGGCCACGGCATTGGCCGACAGGCGCAGGCCCAGCAGATCGGGCACGGCGTCGGCTGCCGCATCGCGGCGGCGTGCTTCGAGCATTTTCCAGCGGTCGTCGTCTGCCGTGGGGAAGCGGTAGCTGCGCCCCAGGCTGTCGCGCAAAAAGGCATCGAACAGCGCAGGAAAAGCGGACAGCGGGCCGACACCTGCGACCTCGGGCGCAAAGCCATCGACCACCTCGACCGGGCCCACACGCACGGCGAAATCCCATTCACCCAGCGCATGGTCCAGCATGATAAAGGCCATGTGCTGGGCCAGCTCGCGCTGCTCGGGGGCGATGATCTTCTCAAAGCCCAGCTCCAGGCCGACGATGCCGCCGGCATCGTAGTGGGCCACCAGCACATCCGAGCAGGAGAGCTCCAGGCCCTCCATCGCCATGCTGAAATCCTGGATCGGGCTGCGGTTGCGGAAGGCCTGCACCTTGTAGCCCGGCAGGCTGGGAGCGGCACGCACCAGGGCCATCAGGTTCTCGAACTGGTCGACATTGCCGTGGGCGCTGAACACCAGGCGCGAAAACAGACTGCCTTCGGAGCGCTCCAGCTCCAGCGCCAAATCGGGGGCAACGCGGGCCAGCATCTCATTGGCCTGTGCCACAAAGGCCTGGTTGGGCAACAGCGCCAGGTGGCGCTCTTGGTAGACCAGCTCCTGCCAGAAGGACTCGATGTCCTGCGCTTGCAGCTGCCCCGGGCCGGGGCCCACCGATTCGTTCGTCATAGTTACTCCTCTTTCAGGATGACTAGACTACATGATTTCAATCGCCATCGCAGTGGCCTCACCTCCGCCGATGCACAGGGTGGCCAGGCCGCGGCGCTTGCCACGGGCCTGCAGCGCGTGCAGCAAGGTCACCAGAATGCGCGCACCACTGGCACCAATGGGGTGGCCTAGCGCGCAGGCGCCGCCGTTGACATTGACGATGTCGTGCGAGACCTTCATGTCGGCCATCAGCGCCATCGGCACTACGGCAAAGGCCTCGTTGATTTCCCAGAGGTCCACATCCTCGACCTTCCAGCCGGCCTTTTTCAGCGCCTTCTCGGTCGCGCCGATCGGTGCGGTGGTGAACCACTCGGGCTCTTGCGCATAGCTGGCATGGGCCACGATCTTGGCCAGCGGCTTGCAGCCCAGCTCCTTGGCGGTGGATTCGCGCATCAGCACCAGAGCTGCGGCACCATCGTTGATGCTGGAGCTCGACGCCGCCGTGATCGTGCCATCCTTCTTGAACGCGGGCTTGAGGGCAGCGATCTTGTCCAGCCGCGCCTTGCCGGGGCCTTCGTCTTCGGTCACGGTCACATCGCCCTTGCGGGTGGACACGGTCACCGGCGTGATCTCGGCCTTGAAAGCACCGGACGCGGTGGCCGCCTGCGCGCGCTGCACGCTGGCAATGGCGAACTGGTCCTGCTGCTCGCGGCTGAACTGGTACTTGGCGGCACAGTCCTCGCCAAAGGTGCCCATCGAGCGGCCGGGTTCATAGGCGTCTTCCAGGCCATCGAGCATCATGTGGTCGAACACCTTGTCATGGCCCATGCGGTAGCCACCACGGCCCTTTTTGAGCAGGTAGGGGGCGTTGGTCATGCTTTCCATGCCACCGGCCACCATCACATCGCGGCTGCCAGCCACCAGCTGGTCATGGGCCAGGATGGTGGCTTCCATGCCGGCGCCGCACATCTTCGACAGGGTCACGGCGCCGGTGCTCTTGGGCAAGCCGCCCTTGAACAAGGCCTGGCGCGCTGGCGCCTGGCCCTGGCCGGCCATCAGGCAGTTGCCAAACAGCACTTCTTCCACTTTTTCAGGGGCGACACCCGCGCGCTCCACCGCAGCCTTGATGGCCGCGCCACCCAGGTCATTGGCCGAGAGCTCGGCAAAATCGCCCATGAAAGCACCCATGGGGGTACGGGCAGCGCCAACGATAACGACTGGATCATGCATCGGGTGTCTCCTGATTGAATTCGGGTCTTGCGGCAGGCATCTCAGGGCCCGCTCGCACTGTAAAAAAGGCAGCCCTGGGCCCAGGGCTGCCTTGCGGGTTTAATCGCGCTTGCGTTCGGCCACCAAGGCCACGGCGCGTTGGTGGACTTCGGCCAGCCCGCCAATGCCTGGTACGGTCATCTCCAGGTCGGTGATCAGGCCGTTCTTGAGGCTGTAGCACCAGCCATGCAAGGTCACCTTCTGGCCGCGCGTCCAGGCGTCTTGCAAGATGGTGCTCTGCGCCACATTCACCACCTGCTCGATGGCGTTGAGCTCGCACAGCGCATCATGGCGGTGCTGGGGCGAGAGGCTTTGCAGCAGGTCCAGGTGCTTGTCGCGCACATCGCGCACGTGGCGTGTCCAGTTGTCGACCAGGCCCAGGCGCAGGCCTTCGAGCGCGGCCAGCACACCGCCGCAGCCGTAGTGGCCCACGACCATCAGGTCCTGGATCTTGAGCTGGTCGACCGAGTACTGGATGGTCGACAGGCAGTTCAGATCGCTCGGAACCACCACATTGGCCACATTGCGGTGCACAAACACTTCACCGGGTTCCAGACCGGTGATCTGGTTGGCCGGCACGCGGCTGTCGGAACAACCGATCCACATGTACTTGGGGTGCTGCTGCGACATCAGGCCCGTGAAGAACCCGGGGCGGTCACGCTCCATCTGCTCTGCCCACAAACGGTTGTGGTCAAACAGGTCTTTGATGGAGGTCGTAGTCATAAGGCTATCCTTTGTTGTGTGGGTATCAGGATGGCGCAGCGCAGCCGGTCAGCAGGTCTCTGCGAACAGCTCACGCCCAATCAACATGCGGCGAATCTCGCTGGTGCCGGCGCCAATTTCATAGAGTTTCGCATCTCTCCAGAGGCGGCCGAGCGGATACTCGTTGATATACCCATTGCCGCCATAGATTTGCACGCCTTCGCCGGCCATCCAGGTGGCCTTCTCGGCGCACCAGAGGATGACGCTGGCGCAGTCCTTGCGCACCTGGCGAACATGGTCGGTTCCGAGCAGATCGAGGTTTTTAGCAACCGTATAGGCAAAAGAGCGGCCTGCTTGCAGCACGGTGTACATATCGGCCACCTTGCCCTGGATGAGCTGGAACTCACCAATGCTCTGGCCGAACTGCTTGCGGTCGTGGATATAGGGCACCACGTTGTCCATCACCGACTGCATGATGCCCAGCGGGCCACCGGTCAGCACAGCGCGTTCGTAGTCCAGGCCGCTCATCAGCACCTTGGCGCCGCCATTGACCTGGCCCAACACATTCTCGGCCGGTACTTCAACGTTCTGGAACACCAGCTCGCCAGTATGGCTGCCGCGCATGCCCAGCTTGTCCAGCTTCTGCGCAATCGAAAAACCGGGCATGCCCTTCTCGATCAGGAAGGCGGTCACGCCCCGCGCGCCCATCTCCGGCTCGGTCTTGGCGTACACCACCAGGGTGTCGGCATCCGGGCCGTTGGTGATCCACATCTTGTTGCCGTTGAGCAGGTAGTAGCCGCCCTTGTCCTCGGCCTTGAGCTTCATGCTGATGACATCGGAGCCGGCACCCGGCTCGCTCATCGCCAACGCGCCCACATGCTCACCGCTGATCAGCTTGGGCAGGTACTTGGCCTTCTGGGCTTCATTGCCATTGCGGTTGATCTGGTTCACGCAGAGGTTGCTGTGGGCGCCATAGGACAGGCCCACCGACGCGCTGGCGCGGGAGATCTCCTCCATCGCCACCATATGGGCCAGGTAGCCCATGTCCGCGCCGCCGTATTGCTCGGACACCGTGATGCCCAGCACGCCCAGGTCGCCAAACTTGCGCCACAGGTCCATTGGAAACTGGTCATTGCGGTCGATCTCGGCGGCACGCGGCGCGATTTCGGCCTGCGCGAACTCGCGCACGGCGTCGCGCAGGGCGTCGATATCCTCACCCAACTGGAAATTCAGGCCTGGTAATCCGGACATGGTCTTGTCTCCTATCTATATGGCGCACCCGATGCCGCCGGCGCGCGCCAAGGCGCTAGAGCGGCATCATTACGTTTACGTTCACGTCAACTATATATTATTTTTTTGACGGCTGCTTTGCGAGCAAAGCATGGGCTTCTTGCATATGCCCATCAATTTCTGCCAAGTTGGCCTGCAAATCTGCCAACTGCGTCTGCAGGCGCTGGCGATGCGCCGTCAGCACCTCGATAAAGCGGCTCAGCTGCACACCGGTGTCGCGCGGTGACTCGTAGAGGTCGATGATCTCCTTGGCTTCCTGCAAGCTCAGCCCCAGGCGCTTGGCCCGCAAGGTCAGGCGCAGGCGTGTGCGCTCCTTGGCCGAGTACACGCGCTGCTTGCCGCCGGCGCCGGTGCGTTCAGGGTGCAGCAGGCCCATGTCCTCATAGAAGCGGATGGCCCGGGTGGTCAGATCAAATTCTGCTGCCAGCTGCCCGATGGAATAAGTCGGTGTCATGGTCCCCTTGCACGCCCTTGTTGTTCTGGATGGACCATTATGCGGCATGCGCCGCTCTACACCGCCAGGTGCCGGCCAAAAGAAAAACCCCTCTACTCGGGAAGAGCAGAGGGGTTGATCAGTATAAAAGCCTGACGATGACCTACTTTCACACGGGAATCCGCACTATCATCGGCGCG
>NZ_JBBGYU010000017.1:0-27466 GCF_037479555.1 Comamonas sp. MYb396
GAGCAATTGCCGGAGCTTCCATCAAACGCCTTCGCCGCACGCTATTGCGAGTCAAGATGGGATGACCGGACGCTTACTTTGAACTCGCGACGCTCAGACGCGATCACTAATGAGATGTGGCGAGAAGTCCTTACCTGTTCTATGGCTGTGAGGCTTCGCAGGTGTTCAAGAAATTCTCTGTCGAACAGATTAGCAATCTGCTGCAAGACTTGGTCTTGATTTAAAAGGCTCCGGTGAGCATACAGTTGCTCTGACAGAGCATCCCATTCTTTGGCAACAAGCAATTGGAAAAGATGCTCACGATCAAACATAGGTCTCTCGATTATTTTAAAGACTCAGACAATAGCGTTGCGTTAACCCATTGAGTAGCCGCTAAGCAATTCGCTTTCTATGACTGCTTCGCCGGTTTTCTCCGGGTGAGCGTTTCCTTTTTATTGAATGAGTTGCGGACTCACACATTCGCATTGAAGATCACCCCTTTGCACTCATCTATGAGCCGAGATCAGGATGGAATGGACTTCGCGAGAGCTTCAAGCAATGGAGGTAGTTGTGACTGTAGTGCCATATTGCGAACATGCAGTCGGTCTATCTCGCGTAGTCTTAGTCGTGAAGTAGCCATTGCTAACAGCATTTCAGGTAGTGCGTCACCACTACCTGTATGCCAACTACCGAGTTCCGAGAGAACGATTTCGGAAACCTGCGAACTGAAAATTTCATCCGCTTCGTACATGAGTTCACTCGGCTTCGCTGCGCGTAAAATGCTAGCTTTTAGAATGGGGTCGTTGTAGTTGAGAAAAGTAATGGGATCCACCAATACGTGGCCATACACAGATTGAGCCAGAGTCAAAACCTCTTCCGAAGACCCAGGCTTCGCGCCGAGTTCTCGGTTGTTTGATCGAGCTACGCATAATAAGTTCGAAATCACAGTGAACACTGTGGCTTGCGCAACATTAGCAGTTCCATCGCTCGTATCTAGATAAACAAAATCTCTCCGAATAGCCAAAGGAAAATCTTTGCCTGGCAAGAAGATATCTTCACTGGCACTGGAGTTGTCGGAGAGATAATTTCGACGTTTGTTTAATTCTGGAGAGTTAGTGTGCTCCGCAATCGTGTCTAGTAACTGAAGTTCGACTTCCCATGGGTTTTCTGAGCCACCCATTTCCGGCAATGCAAGTCTCTTGACTTCGCGGTATGTAAAAGTTTCCGGTCCTCGCTCACCATATCCTAAAAAAGTCTTCAAATCTCTGTACTGCTCTGGGCTACTGGCCAATGTGAGGGCTGACAGATAGGCTACGTTCCCTTCGTCGACTACAGATCTTAGTGATGCGTTTATGGATCGGGCTCGTGTTTGACTTGTGAGACATCCAAAGATTACGAGAACGCCGGCACCTTTGGCCAAGGTCGGATATCCAGTAACCTCTGTCCAGTCGATTATTTTCGCGTTAGGTATAAATGTGGACATCGTGGCGTCGGCAAAGAGCGCGATAACGTCACCCTCCGAAATATTTACCCGAACAATTAGAGCAAGAGGCTGAGGAGTGTAACGCTGCAGTAACCGAATCAGTGCAGGTCTAACGGAGGTACTCGAAAGAAGTAAGGTCTCATTGACTGTGATTGGTACTGTTTGTCCAGTCTCTGCTCGAAGCAAAACCTCAATTGCTTGACTCTTGTGAAGATCGGTTAGGGCAGCACGCGCCTCTTGAGACTGAGTGCTTTTTATAATTTTCAAAAGTCGATGTCGGCGCTGCTGCAGCAAAAACTGATCGCCCTCAAGTTCAGCAAGCAGATAGTATGATTTACAGAGCCTACAATTATCGGCAGGAAAATTCGCAATGGGTTGATAACCGACGTTCTTTTCGGCCGTGATAGTCAGGTCGCAAAGAACTCCCTTAGGCCTTTCCGCATTGTCGCTAGACAAAAAATAGAGCGTTACGATACCTCCGCTACGGCCCCCTTGGTCTACAACTTCTCTAGCAAGTGAACCTGAGGTTGAAGCGGAAACTAAGACGATGTCATTGGTCGAGAGTCGACCAATCCGCTTTAATCCACCGTATGAGCTGAAAGAACGCGCGGGAACATCATCTGTCCAGATGTTGTGTACCCTTGCAACGCGGGTGAGTGCAAATGCCAATGAAAGCAAAGGTGCAGTGTCTACAAATATGCGTTTGGCAAGTACGCGACCTAGCTGCTGCAGAGAGAGGAGAGCGAGTAGACCGCATGCTGCCGAGCAAGTCAGGGCGTTTGCGGCCCGAAGAAAAGTGCCAGTGTGTTTGCGCGAGCTTTTACGAAAGTGAACGCCTGCAGGCGCAACAATCAAGCCTTCATTACGGTCAAAAAGGTCAAACAGCCAACCTTCCTGCAGTACAGCACTCAACACCTCTGTCTTACCAAATATCGCTTCATTCGCTTTTGAGTCCCAGCTCACTTGGCGGGTCATCACGACAAGGTTCTCGGAATCGGTTTCTCCACACAACTCGACAAGATAGACATTCCCGCTTCTGCCAGAGAGATAGGAAGCTGCGCGCTGAACTGAAGTTCCCGGTTTTAATGCGGTGCGGCATTTGTCGCCACTTAAAAAGGGGGCTGCTATGAATATGTTGGCTGTATTCGCGCGTCGCTCGAAAACTTCCTTAATATCTCCGCTCACCATCAGATCACTGAACGATTCATCGTCGTAAACTAGGAGGCAAGCTTCTCCTTCATACTGCTGCTCTCTATATCGCGTGCGCAGCCACAATGCACGCGTTTCGTTGCCAAATTTCATACCAAAGGCACCACTACGCGGACAACCGAGCCACGCACCAATTCGTGGGGAGTCGGCTTTTTCCAGAACTTACTGGACACATCAAGCAGGCTGGCCTTAGGCATTCCTGGCCTTGTTTTTGAATCTTCAGACTCCAGTTGAAGGCGTGCTTCGCCTTCCAGAAAGCTCCGATATCCATGGATACGTCCTGTACGCACCTCGAACATTCCGTGCATCATCTTAAGCGCACGTAGCACTTCATACAGACCCATTCCTCGATGCCCAGGCCTAGTGTCTGGGACGGCATTATCGGAATGGCGTTCCAAGCACTTGAGCAAGATCGCATACTCGATGTCTAGTGACACATTAGGTCCAAGTTCATACTGCCGAATGGTATCTGCCTGTGTTTCTCCGACTTTCACAGGTATCCCCCTGGCTTGACCTCTAAGCAACTGACGACGATAGGAGTTGTAGTAACCTATGCCACTATCTATTATGGTGAATTCTAGACAAGGCATTGGTGGATTTTTATTTTCCATTTTCGCTGGGAACAACTGCTCCTGCTCTATTCGTTTGACGAGCAAACAGCGCACGGCATTTGGTTTTAGTATGCTTCCGTCGAAATCTGTCCTTGCATGATCATCGGTGTTCTCAATTAGTTCACGCAAGATAATGGCAATTGGGAGTCGAAATTTTGGGAGTACTTCAGCGCGGAAGCCCGCACCACGCTGTGCAAAAAGAAGATCATCGACAAGAGCCTCAAACTCCTCTTCACGACGAAGACGCCGTGAAGAGGGCTCATAAAGATCGAAAGGGAGGCTTGGTCGTTGATAGTCCAAGCTAATGAGCACTTGGCGTTCAGAGAACATGTCTGCACCGAGGCGGTGCGAAACTAAATTTTGACGAGCACGCTCAAACGCATCCTTGCCAATGACGTCGCCGTTCTCGCAAACATGAGTTGCATTGTTGAGGCAAAGGCATATGCTTGCCAAAGGATGAACCGCTGGTGAAGCAAGCACTCGCTGTGCAGCTGCTTGCCCCCAAGAAAATCGGATGGAAGAAAGTTGCTGCGCTAACGTCAAAAGACGTTGGATGGCAATGCCTTCCACTCCCGGACGCTCTAGTCGCTCGTCTGTCAAGTAGGTGTCGGGGATTTCGACAACAACTTCTGGCTTCCCAAGTGGTAAAGCCTGATTCGTAACCAAGTCCAGTAGCGACAGCGTGGTGGCTGGGGAAAATTCCAACATGGTTGGATCGTACGTCATAGATGCAGCGGAGTCGATAGTATTATCGGACAATTGTTTGCGCGCAGCCGTGTGAGAGGTTGCCTTCAGCTTAAAGTCGACCTCAAAAAACTTTGTCGACCCTTCAACGACTAGAACTGTCTCGACCTATCTGCCATGATCCGACTGCGGGCACCGGCTTGATCCTAGGGGAAAGTTCAAACTAGGGATAATTCTTTCTTTGGGCGTGGTTAAGGCGTTAAAGACTGCCTCTCAGGTCGCAATGGGTGCTAGATTCTTCAGTTCTTCATTCAGACGGGCCGCTTGACAAAGGCATATGCCTAGGGTCATACGGGATCGTCAATCAACGCGATGACCCGTTCATGAGATCGTCTCGGAAGTTGCTTACCGAAAGCTTGGCTGACAAAAGGCTACTTTCGCGGATAGACGCTCCAGTAAACGCTTGCTGGTCGGCCAACTTCTGGATCGCTTGGATTTGGGCCTCGCTCAGAGGTCCATCGTCTAGTTCGTAGCCTACTGGCTCTGGGGTAGAAGATGGATCTAGTCGCGAGGTCTTGGATTGACTGTGCGTTGCCATAGTGATCCATCCTTTTGTTGACCGCAAATGCACATTGCTGCAGCATTAGGTTCGCTGATGCACTTAGTCAGTGGGATCATCCATCCTATCAACGAATTAATCTGCATAGTAAACGCAGGGATCTAAAGGCGAAAGCCAGATCAACGGATCTGGCTTTCTAGTCGCGTTCAGGAAAACAGAGTCGCCTGGCGCTTACACATCACGGACAGGAGCTAAAGTGCTCGTGAGCCGATCTCAAAAATGGACGACAACTAAGTTGTCCAAATAGTTAGCCGCTACCTAACTTTCCCACTACTTGCTCTTTATAAGCCGACCGTGGGCAGTGCTACGCGGACCTCAATGTATGTTTAAAGATCGAGGAGGCTCATGCCCGATCATGCCCCGATATTAGTCGAAAACGCGGGCGAAGTGAAACACGTGTGCTCACGTTGGCTGTGGCTGTTGTTATGACGCCAAACGCAGGGTTCATTTCCTCTGCCAACGGCGTGGGAACCCCTTGCGAAACTTTGGCCGCGAGATGCTGGCCACACTGAACAGGCTGTACGTGTTCATATCTGAGAAGGTGGTGCAGCAGCTAATTAATGACGAGTGTCTATACGTTCTGAAGGCCACTCGAAAGCGCTTTGTTTGTATGTTCGGCGTAGCAAGTAGCGCCTTCAACGATCGTCGTTGCTACCTTCAAAAATATTTCTGCGAAATTGAAGCAAGTGGCTGCATCACTTGCTTTACAAATGTGCAGTGCACATGCGGGCTAATGTTATTAAGCAAGTGTTACGCAACTTATATCGTTCCGACTCCTTGGGCAGATCGGCCGGTGCCAGGTTGACGGTGATGCGCTTGTTGTGCGGAAACTCCAGCCCGCTGTTTTGCAGCGCCGAGCGCACGCGCTCGCGCGCTTCCTTCACTTCCAGATCGGCCAGGCCGACCAGGGTAAAGCTGGGCAGGCCATTGGCCAGATGGACTTCAACACTGACGGGATGGCCGGTGAGCCCGACCAGGGCCCGGCTGTGCACCACGGCGAGACTCATGGGCGGGCTTCCTTGTGGTTTTGCACCTTTTTGGTGCATTGCGAAGCACCTCTTGGAGGCACGGCTGCCACCAGCATCGCAAAAGTCGCTGGCAGCAACAAGTGGCGACAGCCCGGGGCCGGCGTGGCGGCGGCGCCGGCCTGCCATCCCGCGCCCCCGCCCGCCCTGTGGCGGCTCAGAACGTAAGCATTTGCAAAAAAATATAGCGCGCTGCGCTTGTCTGGTGCGCGCAACGCAGCGGGTAGCGCTGGGTTTGGCACGCTCTGTGCATTGTGCTTGCCACAAACGGATGGGTCGAATTCATCAACAAGGAGTGTGGCAATGGCAATGAGCAACAGAGGCTGGATGGTGGTGGCGGGTGCAGCGTTCCTGGCGCTGCCAATGGTGGCAAGCGCGCAGCTGACCGCCAATGTGAGCGTGACCACGAACTACAAGTTCCGCGGTCAGGACCAGAAGTCCTCTAGTGCCCAATGGGTCAAGCCCGCACTCCAGGGAGGGGTCGACTACGCCTTTGGCGACAGCGGCTTTTATGTGGGGAACTGGAACTCCACCGTCGACTGGCTCGACAACAACAAGCTGGAGATGGATTTCTACGGTGGCTACAAGTTCAAGGCCGCTGATGTGGACTGGGATGTGGGTCTGCTGACCTATGTCTACCCCGGCAACACGCTGGGCAACACCACCGAACTGTATGGCTCGGGCACCTTGGGTCCCGTGACCGTGAAGTACTCGCACACCGTGTCGAAGGATTACTTTGGCTGGGCCGGCACCAAGTACGACAGCACGTACAAGGGCCGCAACACCGGTTACCTGAATGTGGCATTTGCCCAGGAAGTGGCGCCCAAGACGACCTTGAAGCTGGCCGTGGGCTACACGCGCTTTTCGAGCGACATCAAGGACCTGGGCGTGCCCAACTACCTGGACTACAGCGTGGGCGGTGCCTACGACCTGGGTGACGGCTTCTCGCTGAGCGCCGCCTGGGTGGGCGCCAACAAGACGGGTGCCTTTGGCTTTGTGAACAAGGGTCGCGCGATCGTGTCGCTGACCAAGGCTTTTTGATGCAGCGCCGCTGCAATAAGTGACGACAGGAGAGACTATGAACATGAAACTGGTAGTGGCGGTGATCAAGCCCTTCAAGCTCGATGAAGTGCGTGAGGCGCTGTCCGATATTGGGGTGCAAGGCATCACGGTGAGCGAGGTCAAGGGCTTTGGCCGTCAGAAGGGCCATACCGAGCTGTACCGAGGCGCCGAGTACGTGGTGGACTTCCTGCCCAAGGTGAAGCTGGAGATTGCGGTGGCCGAGGACCTGGTGGACCGGGTGATCGAGGCCATCGAGAACGCAGCGCGCACCGGCAAGATCGGCGACGGCAAGATCTTTGTCTCGCCGCTGGAGCAGGTGGTGCGTATCCGTACCGGCGAAACCGGCCCGAACGCGATCTAAAAAACAGCGCTCCGCGCTGGCAAGGCGCGCGCAACAAGCCAATTTATCTTGAAGGTGTGAACAACATGAGACGACTTCTTTCCTTGGCAGGGCTGGCGGCAGTGGCACTGGCCACTGCGGGCAACGCGGCTGCGGCCGATGCGGCAGCTCCCGTTCTGAATGCAGGCGATACCGCCTGGATCATGACCTCGACCATGCTGGTGATCCTGATGGTCATCCCGGGTCTGGCGCTGTTCTATGGCGGTCTGGTGCGCAGCAAGAACATGCTGTCGGTGCTGGCCCAGGTGTTCACGATCTTCTCGCTGATCACCGTGCTGTGGACCATCTACGGCTACTCGCTGACCTTCTCCGGTGAAGGCAACTTCTTTGGCGACTTCGGCAAGGTGTTCCTGATGGGCATCACGCCCGATACCTTGTCGGGTGCGATGGCCACCGTGCCGGAGTATGTGTTCGTCTCGTTCCAGGCCACGTTCGCCGCCATCACCGTGGCGCTGATCGTCGGTGCCTTTGCCGAGCGCATCAAGTTTGCGGCCGTGATGATCTTCGCCGTGCTGTGGTTCACCTTCAGCTACCTGCCGATTGCCCACATGGTCTGGGGCGGTGGTCTGCTGGGCAAGGATGGCGCGCTGGACTTTGCCGGTGGCACCGTTGTGCACATCAACGCCGGTGTGGCCGGTCTGGTGGGCTCCTATGTGCTGGGCAAGCGCCTGGGCTTTGGCCGCGAAGCGCTGGCACCGCACAACCTGACTCTGACTATGGTGGGCGCATCGCTGCTGTGGGTGGGCTGGTTCGGCTTCAACGCCGGCTCGGCAGGTGCTGCCAACGGTCTTGCCGGTCTGGCCTTCATCAACACCATCGTGGCCACCGGCGCAGCCTGCGTGAGCTGGTTGGTTTGCGAGACGCTGCACAAGGGCAAGCCCTCGATGCTGGGTGCCGCTTCGGGTGCCGTTGGTGGCCTGGTGGTCATCACCCCAGCCGCTGGTTTTGTCGGCCCCATGGGTGCCATCGTGATGGGTCTGCTCGCCGGTGCTCTGTGCCTGTGGGGTGTGTCCGGTCTCAAGCGCCTGCTCAAGGTCGATGACACCTGCGACGTCTTCGGTGTGCACGGCGTGGGCGGTATCCTGGGTGCCATCCTGACCGGTGTGTTCTGCGCCTCCAGCCTCGGCGGTGTCGAGCCAGAAGGCTACAACATGGCCCACCAGATCTGGGTGCAAACCAAGGGCGTGCTGATCACCATCGTGTGGTCGGGTGTGGTGGCCTGGATCTCGTACAAGGTGGCAGGTTTGCTGACCGGTGGTCTGCGTGTGACGGAAGAAGCCGAACGCGAAGGCCTGGACATCACCTCCCACGGCGAAGCGGCCTACGGACGTTGATTCTTGCGGATACTCCTTGGGGGGCCGGACGGGTGCACAACCCGGCCGGCCTTTTTTTATGCGCCGAACTGGCGCTGAAGACAAAGCTTAGACGGGTGCCGTGGCGCGCTCTGGCCACAGCGCCAGGCCGCCGGCCACGCTGAAGGCCTGCTGGTGGCCCAGCCGGCGCAATGCATGGGCGGCCTGGGCGCTGCGGTTGCCGCTGCGGCAGTAAAACACTACGGGGGTATCGGCCGGCAAGGCCAGCCACTGCGGCAGCGCATTGAGCAGGCCCGACAGCGGCACGGCCTGGCTGCTGGCGCCATCGTCCATGCCAGGTGCCTGGCCCAGCTGCTGCTCATAGGGCTCGCGCACATCGACCAGCAGCGCGGCGCTGCCGGCCTGCTGCAGCGCCTGGGCACGGGCCACCGGCAGCTCCACACACACGGCGGGCGTGGCGGCATCGACGCGGGCGCCGCAGGCCATCGTCTGGTAGGCGGTGGGGGCCAGGTTCTGCTCCAGCACGGCCTTGGCAGCGGCAAAGGCCGCGGCATCGAGCTGGCCCTGCAGCACGCCGGCCAGCAGCGGCTGGGCAGCAGCTTCAACGGCCAAGGTGCAGGCAAAGCGGTTGTCATAGTCATGGCCGGGCAGCAGCAGGGTCTGCGGGCCCACGGTCTGGGCCAACAGGCGCAGGCTGTCCGCATAGGCCAGCGGCGCGCTCTGCGCAAAATCGCTGCGGCCCAGCGCGCCGGGCAGCACGGTATCGCCCACCAGGGCCAGCTGCAGCTGCGCACCTTCGTGCAGCAGGTAGGCGGTGGAATCTTCGGTGTGGCCGGGCAGCGCCAGGCGGCTCAAGCGGTAGGCACCCAGCGCGATCTGCGTGGCGCCTTGGGGCCAGCCCAGCGTATCGACCGCGCCCGTGGCCTGCAGCGCAGCGGGCACGGCAGCGCGCAGCTCGGCCGCCGATGAGGCATGGTCGCCATGGCTGTGGGTATCGAGCACGGCGGCCAGGGTAAAGCCCCGGCAGCGCAGCCATTGCGCCAGGCGCTCGACCAGCTCGGGCAGCGGATCGACCACCACGCAGCGCTGGCTGGCGGCATCGGCCAGCAGGTAGCAGCAGGCGCCGTCGACGACAAAGCGCGTCAGCAGCGGGGCGGTGCCATGGGCGGTGTCTTCGGGCGCTTCCACCAGACAGTTCGCGCGCAGTGCCGCGCCGCAGGCGCGGATGCGCTGGCAGGCCTCGGCAATCATCTCGGCCGAATCGGCCGCGCCAAAGGACATGCGCACTGCAGCAGCCGTCTGCCAGGCGGGCAGGCCCATGGCTTCAAGCACATAGCTGGGCTGGGCCTTGCTGGCGCTGCAGGCCGAGCCGCCGCTCACCCGCAGGCCGGCAGCATCAAACAGATCGAGCAGCAGCTTGGCGCTGAGGCCCGGCACGGCAAAATTCAACGTGGTGGGCAGGCACAGCGCCGGGGGCGCATTGAACACCAGGCCGGCAAAGGCCTCGCGCAGTGCGGCTTCGAGCTGGCTGCGGTGGCCTGCCATCGTGGTGGCGCTGGCAAAGCTGCTGCCATCCTGCAGCGCGCGCAGCACGGCGCCCAGCGCGGCAATGCCGGCCATGTTTTCGGTACCGGCGCGCAGCGCGCCTTCCTGCCCGCCGCCGGCCAGCAGCGGGGTAAAGGGCGCGCCCTCGCGCACATAGAGCATGCCCACGCCCTTGGGGGCATAGAGCTTGTGGCCGGAGAACGGCGCGTAGTCGATGCCGCGCTCTACCGGCTTGAGCGCCAGCTTGCCCAGCGCCTGCACGCCATCGACCAGCCACAGCGCCGGGCTGCCGCGCAGCGCATCGGCAATGCCGTCCAGGTCGCTGATGACGCCGGTTTCGTTGTTGGCCGCCATCGTGCAGACCAGGCCGGCCGAGGGCGCCTGCGCGCGCAGCCAGGCCAGGTCATGTCGGCCATCGCGGCCCACGGGGATGGCGGCGATCGGCAGCTGCAGGCCGAGCACGGCATTCCAGTGCTTGAGGGCTTCGGGCACGGCCTTGTGTTCGGTGGCGCCGTAGAGCAACTGCAGCACAGTGTTGTCGCCGGCCTCGCGGCGCTGGCGCAGGGCGCTCAGCGCGGACAGCACGGCGGTCTGGATGCCCTCGGTCGCGCCGCTGGTGAACAGCAGCTGGCCGCTGGGCACGCCCAGCACCTGGCGTGCGGCGGCACGTGCGTCGTCCAGCAGCGCGCGGGCCTTGAGGCCGCTGCCATGGATGCTGCTGGGGTTGCCGTAGGCATCGGCCATCACCGCCAGGGCGGCGGCGCGGGCTTGGGGAAGGACGGGGGTGGTGGCGTTGGCGTCGAGGTAGATTTCCATGCCCAAATTGTCCAGCCCGGGCCGGGGAATAAAGTCGCAAAATTCGCCAGCTACTGCACAATATTGGAGTTTCATTCCAAGAAATGGGGAAAAAATGAAATTGGATTCTATTGACCGCAAACTGCTGGAGTTGCTGCAGGCCGATGCGGAGACCCAGGTGGCCGATCTGGCGGCCCAGGTCGGGCTGTCGGCCACGCCCTGTTGGCGCCGTATCCAGCGGCTCAAGGAGGCCGGGGTCATCAAGCGCCAGGTGGCGCTGGTGGACCGCGACAAGGTCAATGTGGGCGTGACGGTGTTTGTGGCGGTGCGCACCAGCACGCACAGCCAGGAGTGGTTTGAGCGCTTTCGCGCGGCAGTGGCGGCCATTGCCGAGGTGGTGGAGTTCTACCGCATGAGCGGCGAGGTGGACTACCTGCTGCGCGTGGTGGTGCCCGATATCGCCGCCTACGACAAGGTCTACAAACGCCTGATTGCCGATACCCAGTTGCTCGATGTGTCGTCCAGCTTTGCGATGGAAGAGCTGAAGTTCACCACCGCCTTGCCGCTGTCCTATATTCCATAAGCCCGCCTCGCTGCAACCCAGGTGGCACAGATAATGCTTAGGGTTTTCCATGCAATTTATTTCTAAAGGAACGCCATGATCTGGCATACCGTGGTCAGCCAGCCCTTTGCGTTGGGGGAGTCTCCTTTCTGGCAAGCCAGCGGTGGTGTTCTCTATGGCGTCGATGTGGCTGGCAAACAGCTGTGGCGCACGATGCCCGGATCGGGCTATATGGACCGCTGGGACATGCCCGCCGAGCCCGGCTGCATCGCGCCAGCCCGCAGCGGCGGCGCGTTGGACGGCTGGATCGTCGTGCTGCGCGACCGCATCTGCCGCGCCACCCACTGGGGCGGCACCCTGCACGACATCGCCCGCCTGCCGATCGACCCGGCCACCGAGCGCGGCAACGACGGCCGCTGCGATGCCCAGGGCCGCTTCTGGGTGGGCACCATCCACGAGCCCGCCAGCGGCCCGCGCCAGCCGGTGGCCGCGCTCTACTGCATCGATGGGCTGACGGGCACCACGACGGTGCGCAAGGTGCAAGCTGGCGTCTCCAACGCCAATGGCCTGGCCTGGTCGCCCGACCGGCGCACCATGTACTGGGCCGATACCCCCAGCCACACGATCAAGAAATTCGCCTGCGACGTGAGCGGCTACCCGCAGGGCGAGGGCGAAGTCTTCATGCGCTTTGACGGCAAGCCCGAGGGCTGGACCCCGGGCGAGCCCGGCTATGGCGGCCGGCCCGATGGCGCCGCTGTCGATGTCGAGGGCAACTACTGGTGCGCGATGTACGAGGGCGGCCGCGTGCTGCAGATCTCCCCCCAGGGCCGCATCCTCGCCAGCCACTACACGCCGGCGCTCTGCCCCACGATGCCCTGCTTTGGCGGCAGCGATGGCCGCACCTTGTACGTCACCTCTGCCCGCCACGGCCGCAGCCGCGACGAGCTGGCCCAGCTGCCGCTGTCGGGCTGCGTGTTTGCAATGCGCGTCGGTGTGGCGGGCCTGCCGACCCAACCTTGGCGGGAAATCGGGCATGGGTTTTAAGCGCAGGCGCAGGCTGCATGGGCCTTGCGGGGCTGGGCCTCAGTCTCCCATCTAACTTGAGCGGACCACGCCAGACGCAACTGCCGCTACCATGGGGCCATGGACCAAGCTGTGGCTGCCTCTCTTTCCCCCACCGTGCTCGACTGGCAGGAGCGCGTTCGATCGGCGCATGCCCACAAGACGCCGCTGCGCATCCGGGGCGGTGGCAGCAAGGATTTTTATGGTGCGCGCCTGGGCGGCGAGGTGTTCGACACCCGCAGCTACAGCGGCATCATCAGCTACGAGCCCAGTGAGTTGGTCGTGACCGTGCGGGCCGGCACAGCGCTGGCGGCGCTGGAAGCGAGCCTGGCCGAATGCGGCCAATGCCTGGCCTTTGATCCGCCGCATTTTGGCCCGGACGCTACTGTGGGCGGCATGGTGGCTGCCGGTTTGTCGGGCCCCTCGCGGGCGGCGGTGGGTGCGGTGCGTGACTACATCCTGGGCCTGGAGCTGATCAATGGCCAGGGCGAGCTGCTGCGCTTTGGCGGCCAGGTGATGAAGAACGTGGCGGGCTATGACGTGTCGCGGCTGATGGCCGGTGCCTGGGGCACCCTGGGCCTGCTGACCGACATCAGCCTCAAGGTGCTGCCGATGCAGCGCGCGCAGGCCACCCTGTACTACGAATGCACGGCCCAGCAGGCACTCGACAAGCTCTCGGCCTGGCGCGCCAAGCCGCTGCCCATCAATGCCAGCCTGTGGCAGCAATCGGGCGACGGTGATCAAGGCCATCTGCTGGTGCGGCTGCGCGGCGCAGTGGCGGCGGTGCAGTCGGCCCTGGATGGCATGGGCGGCACCATGCTGGACCACGGCCAGGCCGATGCCGCCTGGCTGGCCTGCCGTGAGCAGCAGCTGCCCTGGTTCAGTGCCATGGACCCGAGCCATGCGCTGTGGCGCCTGTCGCTGCCGGCCACCACGCCGGTGCTGCCCTGCACCGAAGAAGGCCTGCAACCCTTGATGGAATGGGGCGGCGCGCTGCGCTGGGTGCAGGCCCCCATGCCGCATGCCCAGGCCTTGCAGGCGCTGGCCACCAGTGTGGGCGGCAGCGCCGTGTGCTTCAGGCCCGGGCCCCAGGTGGGCCTGGTCGCATCCGATGATTTTGGTTTTACGCCTGCCTCGCCCGCACTGCGCCAGGTGCAGCAGCGGCTCAAGCACGCGTTTGACCCCCATGGCATCTTCAACCCCGGGCGCTTGGGCGACTGGGCGCTGAACTAAGCTAATCGAGGCACCCCTGCACCATGCAAACCCAATTAGCCCCCGAATTCAAAGACACCCCCGAAGGCCAGGAGGCCGAGGCCATTTTGCGCAAGTGCGTGCATTGCGGCTTTTGCACGGCCACCTGCCCCACCTACCAGCTGCTGGGCGACGAGCTCGACGGCCCGCGCGGCCGCATCTACCTGATCAAGCAGGTGCTCGAGGGCCAGGAGCCCACACGCAAGACCCAGACCCACCTGGACCGCTGCCTGACCTGCCGCAATTGCGAATCGACCTGCCCCAGCGGCGTGCAATACGGCAAGCTGCTCGATATCGGCCGCCACATCGTTGACCAGAAGGTGGAACGCCCGACGGCCGAGCGCCTGCAGCGCTGGGCGCTGCGCAAGGGCATGGTCTCCAAGGCCTTTGGCCCGGCGCTGGCGCTGGGGCGGCTGGCCCGCCCGGTGCTGCCTGCCGCGCTCAAGGCCAAGCTGGCGCGCGTACCGCGTGCCGGCAAGTGGCCGACGCGCACGCATGCGCGCAAGGTGCTGATGCTGGCCGGCTGCGTGCAGCCAGTGATGCTGCCCAATATCAATGCCGCCGCTGCCCGGGTGCTCGATGCCGTGGGCATCCAGACCTTGGTTACGCCAGCCGCCGCCTGCTGCGGCGCGGTGCAGCAGCACCTGAGCGACCCGCAGGGCGCGCTGGCGCAGGCGCGGGCCAATATCGATGCCTGGTGGCCCCATGTGGAGAGCCAGCAGGTCGAAGCGATTGTGACCACGGCTTCTGGCTGCGGCGTGATGGTCAAGGACTACGGCCACCTGCTGCGCCATGACAGCGCCTATGCCGCGCGTGCCGCTGCGATTGGCGCGCTGGCGCGTGACCTTTGCGAGCTGCTGCCCGACATGCTGCCCGAGCTGGAGCAGCGCCTGCAGGGCCAGCTGAACCTGCCCGAGGCGCCGCTGGCCTACCACCCGCCCTGCACCTTGCAGCATGGCCAAAAGCTGCGCGGCGGGGTGGAGACCAGCCTGCGCCGCCTGGGCTTTGACATCCGCGTCTCGCGGGTGGAATCGCACCTGTGCTGCGGCTCGGCCGGAACCTATTCGTTGCTGCAACCCGAGATTGCGCACCAGCTGCGCGACCGCAAGATCGGCACCCTGAACCAGGCCTGCAGCGATGCGCCGCCCGCCGCGATCCTGTCGGCCAATATCGGTTGTATCTCGCATTTGCAGTCGGGCACCGATGTGCCGGTGCGCCACTGGATCGAGGTGATCGACGAGGCGCTGGCGCCCGCCAAGGCCCAGCGCTGAAGCGGCTCAGACGGCCAGCGCCAGGCCGTCCTTGCGGTGGTCGGATGCGCCGCAGAGCTGGCCATCGGCCAGGCGCCAGATGCACTGCGCGCCGCCAAAATCGCTGCGCCCGCCGAGCTCGCCTTCACCGCTGGGCTCGCGGTAGCCCTGGGCCCGCAGCGCGGCGGTGATCGCGGGCGGCATGCCGGCTTCCACCGCCAGCACCCGGCCGCCTTCCAGGCGCCAGCGCGGCTGGTTCATGGCCGGCTGCGGTGCCTCGCCGCCTGCCAGCAGGCGGCACAGCAGCTGCACCTGGCCTTGGGGCTGCATCGCGCCGCCCACCACGCCAAACACGCCGAGGAATTGGCCATCACGCGTCGCTGCACCCGGCACCACGGTGTGGTACGGCCGCTTGCCTGGCGCCGGCCCATTGATATGGCCGGGTTGCGAAAAGCCATGGCCCCGGTTTTGCAGCACAAAGCCGCCTTCGGCCACACCAATGCCCGAGCCAAAGCGCTTGAACACGCTGCTCATCAGGCTGATGGCCAGGCCATCGCCATCGACCACGGTGGTGCAGACGGTGTTACCGGCCGGGTCGGCCACGGTCTGCTGGGCATGGGCCATCGCGGCTTCCATCGCCTGCACCAGCGCGACCTGGGTGGCAGCGCTGGCCATGTCGATGGCCTGGTCCTGCATCGCAGCGAGCGCATGGAGCACGGCCACGCCATGGGTGTTGGGCGGGCATTCGTAGATGGTGGCGCCGCGAAACGAGGTGCTCACTGGCGTGCAGAAGTTGCCCTGGTGGGCGCTGAAATCTGCAGCGGCCAACACACCACCTGCTGCCTGCACCGCAGCGGCGCAGGCGGCGGGGATGGCACCCGCATAAAAGGCCTGTGGCCCCTGCGCAGCGACGGCCTGCAGCAAGCGGGCCAGCGCCGGGTTGTCAAAGCGCTCGCCAGCGCGGGGCGGGGCATCGGCGCGGTACAGCGCGGCGCTGGCCGCGTCGCGGGCAATCACCGGCTGGAACAGGGCCCATTCACGCGCAGCAACGGGGGCCACCGCAAAGCCCTGGCCGGCGGCCTGCACGGCGGCATCGAACAGCTGCGCCCAGGGGCGTTTGCCAAAGCGCTGGTGCAGATCCCACCAGCCTTGCACCACGCCGGGTGTGGTGACGGACAGCGGATGGCGCTCGGGGATGCGGCGCTGGGGCAGGGCCTCGACCAGGGCCGCCGTCAAAGCCTGGGGCGCACGCCCGGTGCCGTTGTAGGCCAGCGGTGCCTGGCCTGGCGGCACCAGCATGGCCAGCAGGTCGCCACCCACGCCGGTGGCCATGGGCTCGACAACGCCCAGCACCGCATCGGCGGCAATCGCGGCATCGACGGCCGAGCCGCCTTGCTGCAGCTGGGCTTGCGCGGCCGCTGCGGCCAGCGGATGGCCGGTGGCCAGCATCGCGCCCCGGCCCAGCACGCCGGCTGCGCCTGGCAGGTCTTGGCGGTGCAATTGCGTCATCTCAACCGCCCCAGAGTGCGACAGCGGTGAAGACCGCGGCCAACAGGCCCAGCACCACTGGTATCAGCAGTGCCCGGGCCAGCTCCAGCACATTCACCCGGGCAAAGCCTGCGACCGCAATCAGCGAGGACCAGGCGATCAAGGTGCCGCCACCGGTCCACACCGCGCCCATTTGGCCCAGCGCGGCCAGCGCCGATACATCCATGCCCGAGGCTGGGCCCAGTGCGCCCGACAAGGTGCCGGTCAGCGGCAGCCCGGCAAAGCCCGAACCATCAATGCCGGTGATCATGCCCATCAGCAGCACCCCAAAGGACACCAGCAGCTGGCTGTCGGGAATCAGGTGCTGGCTGGCCTTGACCAGCTCGAACAGCAGATCGGGCACCGGCTGGCCGGCGGCAATGCCCAGGATGGGGCCGGCCGTCTCATGCGAGCCGATAAAGAAGAAGCCGGCAATCGGCAGCACCGCACCCATGGCCTTGAACGCAAAGACAAAGCCATCGGTGATGTGGTCGGCCGCGCCGTCGAGCATCTTGCGAAAGCCCCGGGCAGCGGTGGTGGCCCAGACCATCAGCAGTGCCGCGACGCCGCCGATCAGCATGGCCGCATCGCCACCCTTGAGCTCGGGCACACTGCTGGTGAACTTGGGCGCCACCATCACCAGAATCACCACCAGGAAGGCCAGCGGCGTGACGACGGCAAAAAGCTTGGAGGCCGAGGCCAGTGGCTGGGTTTTGCGCAGCTCGGCTTCCAGCTCGGAATTGGTGCCCAGGTCGCCCTCATGGGCGGTGCCCTTGGCGATCTCGGCCTTGTCAAAGGCGCCTGCGCCCTCGATCTGTGCGTTGATGCCCACGGGGTTCAGCTCCCAGCGCTCCAGCAGTGCGTTGTCGCTGGGCACGATGAGCTTGCGCACCTTGAAGTACGACAGGAACAGCGCAATCATGCCGACCACCCAGGACAGCAGCAGCGCCTTGTCGGCCACCGCCACCGCACTGATGCCGCCAGCGGCCTTGGCGCTGATGCCCGGCGCCACGCCAATCACATAGTCCGACGACAGCGCCATGCCTTGGCCGGCAATCGCAATCGCCATTGCCCCTGCAATGGGCGGCAGGCCCGCCGCAATCGCTGCCGGCAGCAGCACCGCCGCGACCAGCGGCACGGCCGGGGTGGGCCAGAAGAACAGCGAGATCAGGTAGGTGACCAGCGCCAGGATGAAATAGGCCGCATGGCCGTTTTTCATCACCGCACGAAAGGGCTTGACCATGCGGATGTCCGAGCCCAGGTCCTTGAGCGCATTGAGCAGGGCCGTCATCAGCGCAATGATCAGGAAGATGTTGAACAGCTCCTTGGCCGCCACCATGCTGGCACTGAATATGCTTCCTATCCCGGTGATGGCGCTGCCGCTCCAGGCGAAGGCGACAACGACGGTAGCCAGTATCGATGGCACCACCACATTGGCACGGAAGGCCATGGTCAAGATGATGACCAGCACCCCGGCGAGGTAGGCCCAGTGCGCAGGGCCTATAGAGACTGACGGATCCATCGTGGCTACTCCTTAGAATGATTAACAGCCAATTTGTATACTAAATACAATGAAGCAAAAAATCATCAGGGAATACCAGAAATATTGCATTGCAACATGCGATAAACCCGGGCTAAATGTGAAGAAACGCCATTTTCGTATACAAAGATGGGGATTTCAGGGTGGATCTGCGCGATGAAGGCGTTTGCATGCCTGGCGCTATGGTGGTGTCAGAATCATGTTTTTTTAGGGATTTGCGAGGCGCATCAAAGGCTTGGATAGTGCAGGGTTATGGATCCAGATCAAGGACATGGGTTTGTACACTGGATACACTAGGGTTACTACTAGGTTATCCAGGAGCTATCCCATGAAGAACATTGCTTCCCCAGCGGTGGTTGCCCAGCAAGACGATCTGCTGGTACTGCGTGAGCCCCGCCAAGCCTTGCTGCCGGCATCGCTGGGCTGGTTGTCGGCGGTGGAAAACGCCTTTGTGCGCTGGCAGGCCAAGCGCCTGGCCGAGCTGGAGCCGGGCCGCCTGTGGGCCCAGGCACTGCAAGATACGCGCTCGTTGGCCGAGATCCGCCGCGCCCGGCGCTGAGCGCAGATTTCTGTATACAAGGCAAGGCAAAGACGCTGCAAACCTTGGCTGGGCATGTAAACTGGGCGCGACCCTGAGCGGCGCGTTGCAGCCAATGCGCTGGCCCGGGGCTTGCAACGTACCGAACGGACCGACTTTCATGCCCATTGCCAACGGAGACAAAAAACCTGGACTCAACCACTCGCCGCTGACCCAGCAGCTGGTGGAGGCCTTGCGCGAGAAGATCATGTCGGGCGAGCTGGCCTCGGGCGAGCGGCTGGTGGAAGAGCGTCTGTCCGAGGAGTTTTCCGTCTCGCGCATGCCCGTGCGCGAGGCCTTGCGCCAGCTGGCGGCCAGCGGCCTGGTGATCATCGAGCCCCGGCGCGGTGCCTCGGTCGCCAAGTTCCATGGCGATCTGCTGCGCGAGCTGGTCGAGGTGCGCGCCACCCTGGAAGCGCTCAATGCGCGCCTGGCTGCCAAGCGCCATGACCCCGAGCAGATTGCCGCGCTGGAGGCCTTGCTGGCCGAGGGCACGAAGAACGCCCATTCCGGCGATGGCGATGTGCTGGCCGTGCTGAACCAGAAGTTCCACCTGGCGCTGGGCAAGATCGCCGCCAACTCGGTGCTGCAAGAGGTGATGCTGTCCTTGCGCGACCGCACCGAAGTGCTGTTTGCGCCCCGCAGCCAGGCGCGTGCGCCGCAGAACTGGGAAGAGCATGCGGCCATCCTGCGCGCCGTCATCAAGGGCGATCCTGAACTGGCCGGCCTGCTGGCCGCGCGCCATATCTACAACGCGGCCGGCATCGAGCCCTGAGGTTCGCCGTTACGACTTGCTGGCCAGGTAGTTCTGGTAGGCCACACCCGCCAGCGCAATATCTTCCAAACCCACGCCCACGGCCTTGTACAGCCGGATGCCCGGCTGCGCGCTGACGGCATAGCGGCCGCTGACGATATCGCCCAGCTCCACCAGCTTGTCCGCCAGTGAGAGGCCGGGGTCAGCCAGCACCAGGTCACCGGCTTCGCTGGTTGCCTGCTTTTTCCATTCCACCGCAATCAGCTGCGCGCGCGCCAGCAAGGCATCGTCGAGCTCGCGGGTGTGGGGCAGGCTGGAGCCAATGGCGGCGACCAGCGCATGGGGGGCGACATGTTCCCCGTTGAACAGCGGCTCCTTGGCGCGGGACGCGGTGACGATGATGTCAGCCTCGCCCACGCCCTGGGTGTGCGCCACGCGGCGGATCTGCGTCTCGGGCAAACCGGTCAGCTGCGCCAGGCGTGCTTCCAGCCCGCTGGGCGCATAGGGGTCAAACACATCGATGTGCTGCAGGCCGAAGTGCTGCACCATCTGCTGCGCATGGGCGAGGCCCTGCACGCCAGCGCCGCACAAGAACAGATGGCGCGCGTTGGCGGGCGCCAGGTGCTGGGCCACCAGCACCGTGGTGGCGGCGGTGCGCAGGCGCGTGATGGCATTGGCATCCAAGGTGGCCAGTGGCGCGCCGGTCTCGGTGGAGAACAGCAGGATGACAAAGTTGAACTGGCCGGCAATGGTGGTGTAGACCTTGGCGCCGGTCACCCCTTGCGCGGGGATGACGGCCCCCAGGGTAGAGAGCTTGACGCCCCCGGCATCGGTGCGCTCGCGTGCCTGCATCGCTGCCTCGCCCGCGCCAAAGGCGGCAAAGGCGCGGTGCATGGCCTGCAGGGCTTGGTCGGTGGACACCAGGGTGTCCACCATGGCATCGGTGATGTGCAGCATGGTGTGTGGTGGGGTGATGGGTGGGTGGGTTGGCGTGGGAATGCGCTCAGAGCCAGACGCGCAGCAGGATGATGCAGGCGCTGATGGCGGCGGTGCCCAGCAGCCAGCGGCGGATGGTGGCTTTGGAGATATGGCGGGCCAGGCGGTTGGAGGCGAGAAAACCGCCCAGCATCCAGGGCAGCAGCACCAGGCTGAGCAGCCACTGGCCGCTGCCCATGCGCCCGACCCAGGCGAGCGCGCTGAGCGAGACGATGGTGCCGGCAAAAAAGACCACGCCTAGCGTGGAGCGCATCGTCGCCGGTGCCAGGTGCTGCATCGCAATCGCAAACGGCGGGCCGCCGGCGGCGGTGATGGTGCCCATGATGCCGCTGGCCACACCGGCAATCGACAGGTTGGTGGTGCTGGGCTGCACGCGCCAGCCCAGGGTGCTGAGGCTGACGGCGGCCAGGATCAGCACCGCAAACAGAATCGACAGCGCATGGGCGCTGAACAGCACCAAGAGCCCCGCAGCCGCAAAGGTGCCGATAACGCGGCCCACCAAGGTGGCTGCTGCGACCTGGCGGTTGAGCGCATCGCGCTCACGCAGATAAGCCAGCAAGGCCAGCGGCGCGCCCACGGCAAGCAGCGGGCCGGGCACCAGCTCGGGGAAGAAGATCGCTGCCAGCGGCGCGCAGAACATCGCATAACCCAGGCCGCCCACGCCCTGCATGGCGGCACCGGCGAGCACCATCAGCCCCATGGCCAGGTAGCGGCCCCAACTCAGGTGCTCGGCCATGGCGGTCCAGGTGCTCATGGCCGGGGCACCCAGCTGACCTTGATGTCGCCGTTGACAAAGGTCTGGCAGGCTAGGCGGTGGCCAGCGGCAAACTCTTCGTCGCTGAAATGCTTGCGCTCCTTGGCCTTGATGGCATCGGTGTGGGCCAGGCCTTCCTCGATGCGGCATTTGCAGGTGCCGCACAGGCCCCCGCCGCATTTGAAGGGGATGCCACCTTTCTCGCGCAGCGACACGCGCAGCAGGTTGCTGTTTTCCGGGGCTTCGACGGTCTTGTTGTCGTTGCTGACAAAGGTGATGGTGGGCATACGGGGCAATCAGGCAGCGGATGGGGTGGCAGGCGGGGCGGTAAGGGGTGCCGGGGTCAGGCTGGCATCGAGCGCGCCGAACTGGCACAGGTGCTGCAGCTCGCTACGCGCTTGCTCCAGCGAGTCAAAGCGCTCCAGAAACTTGGATGGCACCTGGTTGGTGGTGCCGCCGGGGCCATCCTCGATCACCTGCACCTTGGTCTCGCGCAGCAACTCGCCCACGGCAAAGCGGGCCAGCAGGCGGCCGCAGAAGTGGTAGTCCCAGGCTTCGAGCAGGGTGATGTCGGCATTGGGCTGCGTGCGGTACTGGCCGGGCTTGCTGGTCAAGATCACAAACATGGGCGGTCCTCAGGCTGCAGGGGTGGCGGGCGCTGTGCCTGCGGGCTGGGTGGCGCTGGCGGTACCGGCGTTGGTGGCCGGCAGCGGCACTTGTTCCAGCTCCAGGTCCTGCTCGGGCCAGAGCTGGCAGACCAGGCGGAAGCCCTCGTCCAGATGCGCGCCCAACTGCTTCTTTTCTTTCCAGTTCGGCGCCGGCAAATGCTCAGCCCCCGCCAGCACCTTGCAGGCGCAGGTGGCGCACTTGCCCATGCCGCACTGGTAGGCCAGGTGGGGATAGGGGAACTGCTTGATCCCCGCGCGCACCACCAGGTTGGCGCCGGTCTTGACCTCGCCTTGGAAGGTCTGTCCGTTCTTGTGAAAGGTGATCTGGGGCATGGCATCCTCCGCATTGCAATTACGTATACTGTATACAACTGGATGTTGTGCTTGTATTAGGGATAACCTGATGCAAAGGGAATTGGGGCTGCATGGGTGCACCTGAAAACGATGGAATATCAAGGGGATGTGGCTATGAGATGACGGTGCGTAGCTCTGAGATTTGCTGGGGATAGGGGTAAGCACTGAGGCGGAAGAGGGTGTGAAAACATTGACCATGTTTTCTGTATACAGTATTCTAACTTCGTCGCTTGGATCGGTTTGACTTGGCGACGACCCCAACATTTCAGAGGAACCCGCCATGACCAGCACATTGATGAACCGCGACGAATTCCGCGCTGCGCTTGAAAATGCCATCAAGGGCAAGAGCGCCAACAAGGCCCCTTTCAGCGTGGCCTGGGCCACTGGCCGCCTGAGCCGTGAGCACCTGGCGCGCTGGGCCGAGAACCACTACCACTACGTAGGCCCGTTTGCCGACTACCTGGGCTATCTGTATGCCCGCACGCCAGACCATATGACGGAGGCCAAGGACTTTTTGCTGGCCAATATGTATGAGGAAGAGATTGGTGGCGACCGCCACACCGATCTGCTGATCCGCTTTGCCGAGGCCTGCGGCACGACGCGTGAGCGCGTGGTCGACCCCAACAACATGTCGCCCACCACACGCGGCCTGCAGTCCTGGTGCTATGCGATTGCGATGCGCGAAGACCCGGTGGTTGCGGTGGCCGGGCTGGTCGTGGGCCTGGAGTCGCAGGTGCCGTCGATCTACCGCAAGCAGACGCCCACCTTGCGTGACAAGTACGGCTTTACCGATGAAGAGGTCGAGTTCTTTGACCTGCACATCGTCTCGGACGAAATCCATGGCGAGCGTGGCTACCAGATCGTGCTGGAACACGCCAACACGCCCGAGCTGCAAGCCAAGTGCCTGCGCATCTGCGAGATCGGCGCCCAGATGCGCCTGCTCTACACCACGGCGCTCTACCACGACTATGTCGCCAAGGACCTGCAGATCTCGCAGGAAGAGCTGCTGGCCGCCTGAGCCTGGCGGCACCCCCTTGCCCCGCGCAGCGGCGCACCCTTGCGGCCGCCGCTGTGACCGACCCCTCACCTCTCCAAGACCTCCCGACCATGGCCGACACCGTGCAAACGTTTCTGAACTATATCGACGGCGCCTGGGTGCCCTGCCTGCTGGGCAGCACCTTTGACAACCTCAACCCCGCCGATACCCGCGATGTGGTGGGGCGTTTTCAGGCCTCGGGCCCGGCTGACGCCGAGGCCGCGGTGCAGGCCGCGCAAAAGGCCTTTGACGGCTGGCGCAAGCTGGCCATTGGCAAGCGCGCCAAGATCCTCAACGACGCGGCCAGCTACCTGGAAAAGAACGTGGAGCAGTTTGCCCAGGAGCTGACCCGCGAGGAGGGCAAGCAGCTGAGCCAGGCGCGCGACGAGTTTCTGCGCAGCGCGCAAACCTTTCGTTTTTATGCCACCGAAGGCCAGACCCTGGGCGGCGAGACCTACCCGCAGGACGATGCCAATATGCATGTGTTCAGCCACCGCGAGCCGCTGGGCGTGGTGACGGTGATCTCGCCCTGGAACTTCCCTGCGTCCATCCCGGCGCGCAAGCTGGCGCCGGCGCTGATCACCGGCAACACGGTGGTGTTCAAGCCCTCGTCAGATGCGCCGCTCTCGGGCCTGCGCCTGGTCGAGGCGCTGGAGCAGGCGGGCGTGCCCGCAGGTGTGGTCAACTGCGTCACCGGCCGCGCTGGCGAGGTGGGGCCGGTGATCACCAATTCGCAGGCCATCCGCGCGATCTCGTTCACCGGCTCGACGACGGCGGGCACCCAGATCCACCGCACCGTGCACCTCTCCACCCGCTTGCAGATGGAGCTGGGCGGCAAGAACCCGCTGATCGTGATGGAGGACGCCGACCTCAACCTGGCGGTGGACCTGGCGATCAAGGGCGGCTTCTCACTGACCGGACAGGCCTGCACCGGCACCAGTCGCATCCTGGTGGTGCCCAGCGTGAAGGCGGCCTTTACCGACAAGCTGCTGACGCGCGTGTCCCAGCTCAAGATCGGCAACGGCATGGCACCGGGCATGGACCTGGGCCCCTTGGCGACGGAAAAGCAGCTGCAGACCGTGCAGCGCTACATCGACATCGGCAAGAGCGAGGCCCGCTGGCTCTGCGGCGGCGAGCGGCTCACCGGCGGTGAGTTCGACCATGGCTACTACCTGTCGCCCGCAGTGTTCACCGATGTGAAAAACAGCATGCGCATTGCGCAGGAAGAGATCTTTGGCCCGGTGCTGGCGATCATCGAGGTGGCCGATTTTGACGACGCGCTGCGCCAGGCCAACGACTCGCAGTACGGCCTGTCGGCCAGCATCGTCACGATGAACCCGCGCTACATGCATGTGTTCACCAACGAGATCCAGGCGGGCACCGTCAAGATCAACCGCACGACCACCGGCAACCTGGTCAATGCGCCCTTTGGCGGGCTGAAGAACTCCAGCACCTCCACCTTCCGCGAGTCCGGCCGCGCCGGCCTGGAATTTTTTACCCAGATCAAGACCGTCTACCGCGGTATCTGACACCTGACAGCAAGAGGAAACACGATGAAAAGCGCACTGAAACTGGAACTGGCAGAAGCCCGTGTGATGTCCCTGGCCGCACTGGCCAAGGCCAAGGAAATTGGCGTGACCGAGACGGTCTGCATCACCGACGAAGGCGGCTTTCCGCTGGTGCTCGAGCGCATGGATGGCGCCCGCGTCACCGGCCCGCAGATCGCCTGGAACAAGGCCTTCACGGCGGCAGGGCACAAGCGCTCCACGCACCTGTTCAACACCTTGCCCAATGGGCCGGCGCTGCCGGGCAACGAGGCCTTTGGCATTCAGTGGAGCTTTGAGGGCAAGTTTGCCGTCTTCGTGGGCGGCTACCCCATTGTCGTCAACGGCGAGGTGATTGGTGGCGTGGGCCTGTCGGGCGGCAATGGCGAGCAGGACACCGCCTGTGGTGTGGCCGCCTTGCAGGCGCTGAAAGACCACCTGGGCGCCACCGCCGATGTGCTGGTGCAGGCCGACATCAAGAAATAAGCGCCAGGGACAACCGAGCTGAGGTCTGCGATGAACTACCGCGTACAGTGGCTGCAGACGCAGCAATCGTTTGACGTGGGCGCCGATGAATCGGTGCTCGACGCCGCCACGCGCCAGGGCGTGGCGCTGCCCCATGACTGCACTTTTGGCGGCTGCGGCAGCTGCCGCATGAAGGTCGAAGAGGGCCAGTTTGCCTATGCCGATGGCGAGCTGCCGCTGGCCATGGGCGAAGACGAGCACGCCCAGGGCTATGCGCTGGCCTGCCAGGCCCGGGCGCAGTCCGACCTGGTCATCAGCATCGCGACCGGGCCGGACAGCTCCGCACCCACCCGGGTGCGGGCCACGGTGGCCGAGCTGCGCATGCACACGCCCGATATCTACCACCTGGCGCTCGACCTGCCCGAGGACCATGGCCTGCGCTATGTGCCCGGCCAGTACCTGAACATCTGCCTGCCCGGTGGTGCGCACCGCAGCTTCTCGATGGCCACACCGCTGCAGGGCCGGCGCGTCAGCCTGCAGATCCGCAGGATTGCCGGCGGGCGCTTTACCGATGGCCTGCTGGCGACGACGACAGTGGGTGATGTGCTGGAGCTGGAACTGCCCCATGGCAGCTTTTACTACCGCGCGCAGGACTACCAACCAATGGTGTTTGCCGCCACCGGCACCGGCTTTGCGCCGATCAAGGCGATTCTCGAATCGCTGCTGGGCGATGCCGACTGCCCGCCGATCCACTTCTACTGGGGCATGCGCAGTGAGGCCGATCTTTATTTGCTCGATGAGATCGCGGCCTGGGCCGGGCAGCTGTATGAGTTCAGCTTTGTGCCGGTGCTCTCGCGCCCGTCTGACCTCTGGACTGGCCGGCGCGGCTATGTGCAGGACGCCATTGCCGAGGACTTCGAGGACCTGTCCGAGTATTCGATCTACCTGTGTGGATCGCCCTCTATGATTGCCGATGCGAAAGCGCTGATGGCGCTGTCGGGCGCGGCGCTGGACAAGATCTACAGCGACAGCTTCATCTTCCAGAACGAAGCGGCCGCCGTGGCCGAGTTGAGCGAACAAAGCTGAGGAACCACACCATGGATCTGGGATTGACGGGCAAGGCCGCGCTGGTCTGGGGCGGCAGCAAGGGCATGGGCTATGCCGCCGCGCGCCAGCTGGCGCTGGAAGGGGTGGACGTGGTGATCGCCGCGCGCACCGAAAGCAGCTTGCAGGCGGCGGCGCAGGCCTTGTCGGCCGAATGTGGCCGCCCTGTGCGCTATGTGGTGGCCGATATCACCCAGAAGGCGGGCCGTGAAGCCGCACTGGCTGCCTGCCCGCAGCCGGACATTCTGGTCAACAACTCGGACGGCTACCCGCCCGGCGACTTCCGGGAATGGACGGACGAGACCTGGCACGCGGCGCTGGACATGATGATGGTCGGCCCCATCGACATGATGCGCCGCGTGGTCGATGGCATGCAGCAGCGCGGCTACGGGCGCATCATCAATATCGTCTCGCGCAGCGTCAAGGCGGCGCATGCGGAGCTGGGCCTGTCCAATGGCGCGCGCTCGGGCCTGGTCGGTTTTGTCGCAGGCCTGGCGCGCCAGACGGTGCGCCACAACGTCACCATCAACAATGTGCTGCCCGGCGCATTCGACACCGATGCCCAGGCCCGCCACATCGACAAGCTCGCCCAGCAAAGCGGCCGCTCGCCGGCCCAGGTGCGCCAAAGCCGCGAGGCCGCCAACCCCGCCGGCCGCTTTGGCCAGCCCGAAGAAGTCGGCGCGCTGATCGCCTACCTGGCATCGCAGCACACCGGCTATGTGACCGGGCAGAGCTGGCTGATCGACGGGGGCGAGTATCCGGGCACTTATTGACAAAGGACAAAGCCGGGGCTGCTGGGTGGCCTGGCTTTGCCATGCAAGCGCGCAGCTGGCCTTGTCTGCGTCCGTTCTAAAGCCCTGCTGCGGTGTGCAGCTGCTTACGGGGCGATGGGCTTGATTCGTTATACTTGCAGTCTTGCCTTGGGTGATCCAGGGCGTTTTGCTTTTTACCGGTGCAGCTGCTCTTGGCGGGTCTGCACTTTTTTCTGCGCCAGCCTCTGTTTATGACCGAACCGACCCTCCCCACCTCTTCTGATGCTTCCGCACCGGCACCAGCTGCGGCAGCGCCCGCAGCGGGCGGTGATACGCGTCGCCAGCCCAAGCAGGAGCGCCGCGAGCGCCCTGCAGGCCAAGCGCCGGTGCTGAACTCGGCCATGGCCGATGCACTGCGCGCGGCCACCAAGGGCCACGCGCTGGAAGTGGCTGCTGCGCCAGCAGCCCCGGTTGAGGCCGATGCCGCGCCGGTGCAGCGCCAGGCGCGCAGCGAGCGCCCCGCCCGCACGGGCCAGGCGCCCCGC
>NZ_JBBGYU010000018.1:0-3893 GCF_037479555.1 Comamonas sp. MYb396
GTAAGCGTCCGGTCATCCCATCTTGACTCGCAATAGCGTGCGGCGAAGGCGTTTGATGGAAGCTCCGGCAATTGCTCGCCAACGCAAGATGTGGCATGTGCCTGCACGTGCGTGGTCAAGTGGCGTAGCTATGATGCCTGACGTATCAGCAACCAAGTTAGGTATCCGATGAGTCAGAGTCAAGAACAAGGCAAGCAGGATGCTGCACTGGCCGACGCTTTGCCGACAGGCGCTACTGCGCCACAAGGCTCGGCCATCGAGGTCTTCCTGGCCTTCTTGAAGCTCGGGCTGACCTCCTTCGGCGGGCCCGTCGCTCACCTCGGCTACTTCCGCACAGAGTTCGTTGAGCGTCGGGCGTGGCTGGACGACAGGAACTACTCCGACCTAGTCGCGCTCTGTCAGTTTCTGCCGGGTCCCGCCAGCAGCCAAGTTGGCATCGCGCTGGGCCTTGGGCGCGCAGGGTGGTTGGGGGCGTTTTGCGCGTGGGTCGGTTTCACTCTTCCGTCCGCCGTCGCCCTTATCCTGTTCGCGCTGGGCGTCACCCAATGGACCGCGCTAGCTCAATCAGGGGCGGTCCACGGTCTCAAGGTCGTTGCAGTTGCCATCGTCGCACAGGCCGTATGGGGCATGGCCAAGACTCTTTGTCCGGACCGTCTGAGAGCTGGCGTCGCCATCGGCGCCGCCCTGCTCGTGCTGGCCGTTCCGTCGGCGATTGGTCAGGTCGGCGCCATCGTCGCAGGCGGCATTGCAGGACGATGGGCAGTGCAACTCGGACACCTGTCTGGAGCAGAGCATCGCGACTATGGCGTCAGCAAACGGACAGGCGCGGCGCTGCTGTTGATGTTCGGCTTCTTGCTCGTGCTGTTGCCGGTTTTGGCGGCTGCCGTTCGGTCACCAGCACTGTCGGCCATCTCGTCGTTCTACCAAGCGGGCGCACTCGTGTTCGGTGGCGGGCATGTGGTGTTGCCGCTGCTGCAGGCGAGTGTCGTCCCCGCTGGCCTGGTCACCAACGATGCTTTCCTCGCCGGATACGGTGCCGCCCAAGCCGTGCCCGGTCCCTTGTTCACCTTCGCCGCTTACCTCGGGGCAGTGATGACAGGAACATTGGGAGGTTGGGTCGGTGGTCTGGCGCTCCTCGTTGCTATCTTTGTTCCCGCGTTCCTGATGGTGGCCGGCGCGCTGCCGTTCTGGGAGCCGCTGCGCCAGCGCTACGGTGTGCAGCGCGCGATGGCGGGTGTCAATGCGGCGGTGGTTGGCGTTTTGGCAGCCGCGCTGTACGACCCGGTATGGCCGAGTGCCATCCATTCTCGCGCCGATTTCGGGCTGGCCCTGGCCGCCTTCGGCTTGCTGGTTTATGGGCGTCAGTCGCCTGTGCTGGTCGTGGCGCTTGCGGCGGCTGTCGGCTGGACAATCACGCCCTGAAGCCTGCGCTTCATCGTCATGGTCCGTGAGACGAACAGCCGTACTTGGCTAAGGAGGGCAGCTTATCGGCTGCCAGCGATGCGGCAACAGCTCATGTATCAAGCTGGCCCGTTGGGTTGGCAGGCGCGTCAGCACATCTTTGATATAAGAGTACGGGTCGTGACCATTGAGCCGGGCGCTTTGAATCAGGCTCATCACAGCCGCGCCGCGTTGACCGGCCCGCAACGAACCGGCGAACAGCCAGTTGTTACGCCCTATGGCTATCGGTCGGATTTGGTTCTCGATGTGGTTGTTGTCGACGGGCAGTTGCCCGTCGTCGACAAAGCGGGTCAACGCCTGCCAACGCCGCAGGCTGTAGTCCAGCGCTTTGGCTGTTGCCGTGCCATCCGTGACCTTCTGCCGGGTTGACAGCAGCCACGCGTGCAACGTATCGAGCAGCGGTTTTGAGTGCTCTTGGCGTGCCCGTTGACGCTCGTCGGCGCTGCAGGCTTTGAGTTCTCGCTCAATCTCATAGACCTGCGCGATGTGCTCCAACGCCCGTTGCGCCACCGGGCTCTTGGTCGCCGTGTGCAAGTCAAAGAATTTGCGCCGGGCATGGGCCAGGCAACCGACCTCGGTGACACCCTGCGCCATGAGCTGTTTGTAGCCACTGAAGTCGTCACATACAAGGCTCCCGCGCCAAGTGCCCAAGAAGGCTTTGGCGTTTTCTCCGGCGCGTGATGCACAGAAGTCATACACCACCGCCTTGGTGTCGTCGAACGCACCGGCGGCGTACGCCCACAGGTAGGCGCGGTGGGTCTTGCCGTGTCCTGGTTGGAGCATCTGCACCGGTGTCTCATCGGCGTGCACCACGCGGTGCTTCAGGATGTCTGCTTTCAAGGCGTCCACCAGCGGCTGGAGTTGCACCCCACAACTGCCCACCCAGGCGCCCAGCGTCGAGCGAGGAATGGCCAATCCGGCACGGCCAAAGATGGCCTCCTGGCGGTACAGCGGCAAGTGGTCGGCGAACTTGGCCACCAGCACCTGCGCCAATAGCCCGGTAGTCGGGATGCCTTTGTCGATGACGTGCGCCGCCACGGGCGCCTGCACCAGGGTCTCGCACTGGGCGCAGGCCCATTTCCCACGCAGATGGCGCTCGACACTGAAGACACCCGGCTGGTAGTCCAGCTTCTCGGCCACATCTTCTCCTATGCGTTGCATCTGACAGCCGCAACGGCAGGTGGTCGAATCTGGCTCGTGGCGAATGTCGATGCGCGGCAAGTTTGCTGGCAAGGGTTGGCGCTTCGGCTGGTCTTTGACGCGCGCCGGTATAGGTTCTGTGTTGAGTTCAGCCATCTCGTCATGAACGGCCTGCGTGTCCTCATCCAGCGTTTCTTCCAGCAGGCTTCGTTGCTCGGCGCTGAAGCGCTCGGACTGCGCCGCAAACTTCAGCCGCTTGAGCAGCGCGTTCTCATGCGTGAGCTTGTCGATGGTGGCTTGTTTGAAGGAGACCGTTTGGCGCAGCGACTGCACCATCTCACGCAGTTCGTCTGCGTTCAGATGGGAGAGCGTGTCGGTGGCAACGTCCATGAGGCAGAGTCTGCCAAACCAAGCCCTGCCCAGCTATCGGCACATCTCCCGATTGATGGTCACCGCCACGTCACGCGTCAGATGAGGGTGATGACGCCAGCCTCACCGAGACGCTGCCACGGTAGGCCCAGCACGAGGGCGTCGAGTTGCTCACGTTGAAGAGATTGCTGCGCCGTGCCGCCCGGTGAGGGCCAATGGAAGCGGCCTTGGTGCAACCGGCGTGCGGCCAGCCAGATGCCCATGCCATCGTGTACCAACACCTTCAAACGCGTGCCGCGCTTGTTGGCAAATAGGTAGGCCGTGTGCGGGTGTGCTGCACCGAACACCGCCACCACCCGCGCCAAAGCCGTCTCAGTGCCTGCACGCATGTCCATGGGCGTGATGGCCAGCCAAACGGCGTCGATGCGAATCACTTGAGCACCGCCGCCGCCCACTGCGCAAAGTGCGCAAAATCGGCCGCTGCGTGCATGGGCCACGTGATGCTCATCGACAGAGGCCCCTTGCGCAGCTCGACCTTGAGCTCGGCCGCAACGGCCTCCGACGTGACACTGGGCAGGCGCAGGGGGATGAACTCTGGCATCGAGGTTGATGGGGCTGGTGTGCAGGGCGGTTGCGGTTCGATGCGCTGGTGGCATCCGGTGCGTGCATGCTCTTTGAGCCAGCGGTGCAGCACATTGGCGTTCATGCCATGGCTGTTGGCCAGGGCCGCGATGGAAGTTCCCGGTTCCAGGCAGGCGGCAACCAGCTCCGCCTTGAAGGCTGGGGTGTAGGTCCGGTGGGTGCGCCGAGCGGTGTATCTCGCAATGTCTGAGTCTTTGAGCATGGTGTGCACGATGGGTTGCGTGCACACGATGTTGCGAGACGGAGAGAGTCACTTCAAGATGGGTTCACCGCGCGCTTAC
>NZ_JBBGYU010000019.1:0-2741 GCF_037479555.1 Comamonas sp. MYb396
CTGCGTGAATACATAGCGCAGTGAAGCGAACCTGGAGAACTGAAACATCTAAGTACCCAGAGGAAAAGACATCAACCGAGATTCCGATAGTAGTGGCGAGCGAATTCGGAAGAGCCTTGCAGTGATAGTCAGTGTGTTAACAAAACGGAATGGAAAGTCCGGCCATAGTGGGTGATAGCCCCGTATGTGAAAACGCATTGGTGGTACTAGGCTGCAGACAAGTAGGGCGGGGCACGAGAAACCCTGTCTGAATATGGGGGGACCATCCTCCAAGGCTAAATACTCATCATCGACCGATAGTGAACAAGTACCGTGAGGGAAAGGCGAAAAGAACCCCGGGAGGGGAGTGAAATAGATCCTGAAACCGCATGCTTACAAAAAGTCGGAGCCCTTAGGGGTGACGGCGTACCTTTTGTATAATGGGTCAGCGACTTACATTCAGTGGCAAGCTTAACCGAATAGGGAAGGCGTAGAGAAATCGAGTCCGAATAGGGCGACAAGTCGCTGGGTGTAGACCCGAAACCAAGTGATCTATCCATGGCCAGGATGAAGGTGCCGTAACAGGTACTGGAGGTCCGAACCCACTAGTGTTGCAAAACTAGGGGATGAGCTGTGGATAGGGGTGAAAGGCTAAACAAACTTGGAAATAGCTGGTTCTCTCCGAAAACTATTTAGGTAGTGCCTCAAGTATTACCTGCGGGGGTAGAGCACTGTTTAGGCTAGGGGGTCATGGCGACTTACCAAACCTATGCAAACTCCGAATACCGCAGAGTACAGCTTGGGAGACAGAGCACCGGGTGCTAACGTCCGGACTCAAGAGGGAAACAACCCAGACCGCCAGCTAAGGTCCCTAAAACGGGCTAAGTGGGAAACGAAGTGGGAAGGCTAAAACAGTCAGGATGTTGGCTTAGAAGCAGCCATCATTTAAAGAAAGCGTAATAGCTCACTGATCGAGTCGTCCTGCGCGGAAGATGTAACGGGGCTAAGCCAGTTACCGAAGCTGCGGATGCACAGTTTACTGTGCGTGGTAGGAGAGCGTTCTGTAAGCCTGTGAAGGTGTCTGGTAACGGATGCTGGAGGTATCAGAAGTGCGAATGCTGACATGAGTAGCGTTAAAGCGGGTGAAAAGCCCGCTCGCCGTAAGCGCAAGGTTTTCTACGCAACGTTCATCGGCGTAGAGTAAGTCGGCCCCTAAGGTGAGGCAGAGATGCGTAACTGATGGGAAACGGGTCAATATTCCCGTACCGATGTGTAGTGCGATGTGGGGACGAAGAAGGTTAGCTCAGCCAACTGTTGGATATGTTGGTTCAAGCCTGTAGTCGTGCTCGGTAGGCAAATCCGCCGGGCTAAGATGAGGGGTGATAACGGGTCTGCTTGCAGACGAAGTGAGTGATACCCAGCTTCCAGGAAAAGCCACTAAGCTTCAGCTACACACGACCGTACCGCAAACCGACACTGGTGCGCGAGATGAGTATTCTAAGGCGCTTGAGAGAACTCAGGAGAAGGAACTCGGCAAATTGACACCGTAACTTCGGGAGAAGGTGTGCCCTCAGTAAGTGAAGTTGTACAAATGGAGCTAAACGGGGTTGCAAAGAATAGGTGGCTGCGACTGTTTAATAAAAACACAGCACTCTGCAAACACGAAAGTGGACGTATAGGGTGTGACGCCTGCCCGGTGCTGGAAGATTAAATGATGGGGTGCAAGCTCTTGATTGAAGTCCCAGTAAACGGCGGCCGTAACTATAACGGTCCTAAGGTAGCGAAATTCCTTGTCGGGTAAGTTCCGACCTGCACGAATGGCGTAACGATGGCCACACTGTCTCCTCCTGAGACTCAGCGAAGTTGAAATGTTTGTGATGATGCAATCTCCCCGCGGAAAGACGGAAAGACCCCATGAACCTTTACTGTAGCTTTGTATTGGACTTTGAACAGATCTGTGTAGGATAGGTGGGAGGCTTTGAAGTGAGGATGCTAGTTCTCATGGAGCCAACGTTGAAATACCACCCTGGTGTGTTTGAGGTTCTAACCTTGGTCCATTATCTGGATCGGGGACAGTGCATGGTAGGCAGTTTGACTGGGGCGGTCTCCTCCCAAAGCGTAACGGAGGAGTTCGAAGGTACGCTAGTTACGGTCGGACATCGTGACGATAGTGCAATGGCATAAGCGTGCTTAACTGCGAGACTGACAAGTCGAGCAGATGCGAAAGCAGGACATAGTGATCCGGTGGTTCTGTATGGAAGGGCCATCGCTCAACGGATAAAAGGTACTCTGGGGATAACAGGCTGATACCGCCCAAGAGTTCATATCGACGGCGGTGTTTGGCACCTCGATGTCGGCTCATCTCATCCTGGGGCTGTAGTCGGTCCCAAGGGTATGGCTGTTCGCCATTTAAAGAGGTACGTGAGCTGGGTTTAAAACGTCGTGAGACAGTTTGGTCCCTATCTTCCGTGGGCGCTGCAGATTTGAGGAAGCCTGCTCCTAGTACGAGAGGACCGGAGTGGACACACCTCTGGTGTATCGGTTGTCACGCCAGTGGCATTGCCGAGTAGCTATGTGTGGAAGAGATAACCGCTGAAAGCATCTAAGCGGGAAACTCGTTCCAAGATGAGATCTGCCGGGGGCTTGACCCCCCTGAAGAGTCGTTCTAGACCAGGACGTTGATAGGTTGGGTGTGGAAGCGCAGCAATGCGTTAAGCTAACCAATACTAATTGCTCGTGCGGCTTGACCCTATAACTTTGAT
>NZ_JBBGYU010000020.1:0-2475 GCF_037479555.1 Comamonas sp. MYb396
CAGGGGCAGCCTTCTTTTGGGTACTTTTCTTGGCTGAGCAAGAAAAGTACCTCGCCCGCCGGGGCGAGACCCGGCCAACTGCCCTACGCAGTAGTAACAACGCCACATCCCAGAGGCCGCTGTGCGACTAGGCAGAGCAAAGCCTAAAGCGCACGCAGCTCCCGCCGCAACGCGGGACTCGCCATATCGTCCAACCGCCGAAAAGCCGCCCGAACATACGCCAAATCACGATCGGATGCGCCAAATTGCTCAAACTTCTCCAACGAAGCGCGTGTAGCCACCCACACATGGTGCATCGCCTCAACGGCTTCAGCACGTGAGTTATGGAAGGCCGACCATTGCGACAAGGCGTTGTCCAGGGTCGCTACCCGGCCTTCGTCCCCCACCGACAGATGCAGATAGCGCGTATGGGCCACCGTATTCATCGGCAGCACATCGTACAAAGGGCTCAGCCGCCAGCCCTTGGCTGCCACGTCGTAGATGAAGGCCTGATTGCGCAGATGGTCATCGTTGTTGTTGGCGATGATGTTGAACACCATGCGCTGGAAAATTTCCTTCACATCGCGGTCGATGAATGGCATGGCCACCTGCCTGCGGATGGCCTGGCAGATGTCCGCATACGAGCTGTTGGGCGCATCGTGCTCGTGCAACCCCATCAGCGTCAACGCAGAACAATAGGCAATCCGGCCTTCTTCGCGCTTGCCTCCGGCCGTTGGGGTTTGGGGGTCATAGGCCCAGCTTTCCTCCCCTTCGGCCAACACCTGTCCCGGCTCTGCCCAGTAGCGGTCAAAGCGGCGGATCAACAAGATACGTTGGCTGCCGATATCGAGCAGCTTGACCGGAGGGACGCGCAGGCCAGCGGCCCGCGCCAGCTCCAAGGCGCCGGTTTCCAGCACGGCATTGCAGGCCTTGTCGCCCTTGGAGGGGAACTTGGCCAACCAGAGAACACCCTGTTCATCGCGGATCGTGGCTTTCGGGCGCGCACCACCGGCAGACCCAAGCCCGTTGAAATAATGAAAGAATGCCTCGGGCACGGGCTCGTCGTTTTCTATGCGATCGGCGACATCCAACAGACGCTCCAGGTCCACCACCCCATAAGCCTCATCGCTCTCCGGGGAGTTGACCGCCAGCCGTACATCCAGCGCGCCAACTCGGTTGCTGCCAGCCTCCAGCAGATAAGCCACTTCCGGTAGCGTACCGCTGCGAAGCTTGTTCTCAATAACGCGGCGGCCCCAGGCATCGGGCGCAGCATCACGTATGCCACCGAACTCCGCCAGCCCAGGCAACACATGGCGCTGCTGACCGCCTTGCTCGCCAGCCAAAGGCAAGGCAGCCGGGTCCACCTCGATCGCGTTGTTGCGCTTCACATATTTCTTGCCATAGGCAAAGGTGGGGCTGCGATCCTCCGCAAGGTTCTCGAGCATGCCGGCGGGCACGAAAGCATTCTGTTGGCGAACGCCCGCGCCTGCGACATGCGCGAACACTGCGACTTGTTCAGGCGGATGCGTGTATTTGCTGCGCTTAGAAATCGTAGGCATCGGGCTTCTCCGTTTTTCCACGACGGGCGCTTGGGGCTCCTTTGCCTCTGGGCGTTGCTGGTGTCGGTGACGGCGGTGGTTGCCCTTCATGGACTTGGTTGCGTCTGGGCATGCGTACGCGCTTGCCGAGCAAGTCCGCCTGCATGTTCTTCACCGCGGCGATGTCGTCGGTGAGCAGCGCCAACAAGGAAGTGCGCGGTGAAATCGCATCCAGATAGCGCAGTAGCTGGCTCAAGGTGCGACTCTCGTCCCCGGCTTCAATCAGCACCGCCGTGGAACGAGACAGACCTGCCCGTGCTGCTGCCTCCGCCTGGGTGATGCGCATGGCCATACGCAGTGCGTGCAGCTTTTTGCCGAGCATGGATGCTTCGCTGAGCCTGTCTTTGGAGGTCCGGGTGGTTTCGTCGTATTTCATGGCATCGCCTCTGAGTGCTGCAAGGGGCAGCTTTCATGAAGTTGCTCATTTAATGTTTTTAATAACAGTCACTATTGTAAGTTAAGACTGAATTTAACAACAATAAATCGGGTGCTTGGTCTTCTAAGAAGATGTGGTTTATGCGCGTAATTTCAGTCTTAAATTTATTTAAGGACTGTTATTGGATACATTTAATGCGCTATTCGGAATGCACATGCTAGCGTAGTCAGGGCTCAACTGGTGGTAGTTGAGAATTGCGCTTCTTTATTGGCGCTGTTTACTACTGGCGTAGGGCAGCTGGCCGGATTTCGCCCGGCGGGCGAGGTACTTTTCTTGGCGACCAAGAAAAGTACCCAAAAGAAGGTCGCCCCTGCTGCTTGCGACCCTTCGCTTTGCGAAGGGCAACCTGTGTCGTGGCGTTTTTGGGGTGTGCCGCGAAACTCTCTACGCGCCAAGGCGCTCCGTTCGGACAGACGCGGCAAGCTAGTTCACGAAGCGCTGGCACTCTGCGGTGCCAGCGCC
>NZ_JBBGYU010000022.1:0-1678 GCF_037479555.1 Comamonas sp. MYb396
CTCAGGTTGCTGATAAACCCCCGTTTTTTCAAACGGGGGTTTTTTCTTGTCAGTTTGCAAGCCGATGTGCAGACCTTGATACCCACCGCCGGTAAAACTTTTGTGATGCGCACTGGGCTTGTTTGCGCTGCTCCCAGCCGCTCCTAGCTGCTTTAAAAAGCTGTAAAAGCCGCGCCAGCAGCAACGCGATCTTCTTCATGTTCTGCGCGCACGCTGCCAGCAGGCATTGCTCCGTCACCTTAGACAGACCCCGCATGCGCGCGTAGCGGTGGCCGTGCAACTGCTTGGCATCAGCAAAGCTGCGCTCTACTGTCTCTTTGCGGCGCGCGTATACCTTCTTTCCCCACTCACTCAGCCGTCTGGCATCTACCGCCGCTTTGGCCCACTCCCACACATGGCGCGTGACCACCTTGGTCATGTTGGCGCTTCGCGTGCAGCGCTGGCGCTGATCACAACCGGCACACTGCGCCGGGTCTGAGTGGTAGAGGCGGTAGCCTTGTCGGTTGGTGGTGCGGTAGTGCAACTGCTGGCCTTGCGGGCACAGGTAGATGTCTTGCTCGCTGTCGTAGCTGTACTGGCGTTTGTAGAAGTAGCCTGCCTTGTGGGTGGGAGTGCGGTAGCCCATTACAGCAGCGATACCTCTTTGCTCCAGGCCGTAGCAGACCTGTGGGGTGAAGTAGCCCGCATCGAGCCCGACGGCGTAAGGCGCCAGGCCAAAGCGCTCGCACTGGCGCTCCAGTCTTTTTATGTACGGCTGGCTGTCGTGCACATTGCCTGCGGTGACGTGCGTGTCGGTGATGATGGCGTGCTTGCTGTCGACTGTGCGGTGGTCCAGGTAGAAGAATCCCCTGGGCTTGTCGTCTCTGACCATGAAGCCGCTGTCCGGGTCGGTGCGGCTTTGCTTGATACGCTTAGTTTGCACGGCGCCGCTGGCTGCATCCGTGCTGGTGGCATCGGGCGCATCGCTGTCTGTGGCGCTCGCTGCGCTGCCGCCTCTGTCATCGTCTTCAGAATCTACCTCTGCGCCCTGCGCCCGCGTGCGGGGCTTGAATGGCTTCTTGCCTGCAGCTATGCGGTCTGCATCTATGGCCTCTTCGAGCTCTTGCAAATAGGCGCTTGCGCTGCACGCTACCTCCACCTCGTCGTGTTTGTTCTTGTTGGCGTTGGCCTTGAGGTGGGTGCTGTCGCTGTAGAGCACCTGGCCCTCTACCATTCCTCGACCAATGGCCTGGAGCACGATCTCGTCGAAGATCTCTTGGTAGATACCGCTGCCAGCAAAGCGGCGCCTGCGGTTTTGGCTGATGGTCGAAGCATCAGGCACTTTGTCCGTCAAGCGCAGCCCCAGAAACCAACGATAGGCCACGTTGACTTGTACCTCGCGCATGAGCTGGCGTTCGCTGCGAATGCCAAACAGGTAGCCGAGGAGCAGCAGCTTGAACAGCACTACCGGCTCGATTGCAGGGCGCCCGTTGTTGGCGCAGTACAGATGTGCAACCCGCTCACGGATGAAGGACAGATCGATAGCCGCTTCTATCTTGCGCACCAGGTGATCGGCTGGTACCAAGGATTCGAGTGTCACCATCTCCAGCTCATGCTGGTACGCGCTTGGCTCTTTAAGCATTCCCCCATTATGAAGAAAACCCGCCGTTTTTATGGGCGGGTTTGTCAGCAGTCTGAG
>NZ_JBBGYU010000023.1:0-1028 GCF_037479555.1 Comamonas sp. MYb396
AGGTGCGGCTGGATCACCTCCTTTCTGGAAACAAAGCAATCAAGATTGAACGCCCACACTTATCGGTTGTTGGAACAAGCCAAAGCTTTTAAGAGGCTGGGTCTGCACAAGACACGGCACTTGCAAAGAATTGGAATGGGTCTGTAGCTCAGCTGGTTAGAGCACTGTGTTGATAACGCAGGGGTCGTTGGTTCGAGCCCAACTAGACCCACCATTTACAGTTCCGACGGATGGCATATTGATTGGCTAGAACCAAGCAGTGCAAGGCGCGAATGACGAAGCATACTTAAGTATGTGAGGAAGTAGCAACGCCGCAGTGCGCAGGTTATAGACGATCAAAGGGGGATTAGCTCAGCTGGGAGAGCACCTGCTTTGCAAGCAGGGGGTCGTCGGTTCGATCCCGTCATCCTCCACCAATACTTTTACTGATAACTTATCACTCAACACCAAAGCGGTTTCGCAAGAGACTGTTTTGTTGTTGATTCCGGATTCCCGGATCAAACGGCTGTTCTTTAAAAATTCATAGAGTCGAAAATCAGCGTTGCTGGTGGAAAGCAGAAATTCGTAAAGGTTTTACTGCACCGTGCCACCAGCAACAATTTGATTGCGTCAAAACGAATGAAACTTTGCGGAAGCAATTTTTATTCAGTAATGACGAATATTCTTCAAGAATGTGGATCTGGGCGACCAGGTTTACAGCAAAGATATTCACATTACGGCATAACGCGCGAGGTGAGAGACCTCGCAAAGCAGTTGCTTGCTTCTTTTGCGATGAGATCTAGAGATAGATGTCAAAGTTATAGGGTCAAGTGACTAAGAGCATGTGGTGGATGCCTTGGCGATGATAGGCGACGAAAGACGTGATAGCCTGCGATAAGCTTCGGGGAGTTGGCAAATAAACTTTGATCCGGAGATTTCTGAATGGGGGAACCCACCTAGCAATAGGTATCACTGCGTGAATACATAGCGCAGTGAAGCGAACCTGGAGAACTGAAACATCTAAGTACCCAGAGGAAAAGACATCAACC